>DATJPD010000202.1:0-25400 GCA_035506575.1 Alphaproteobacteria bacterium | reverse complement strand
CGTGACCTTGCGGCACGAGGGCGGAAGCGGCAAATGAGCCCGACTTCGCCAAAAGCTGCGGCGGGCAGGGCCGCCCTTGATCCCGCATCGGCCGTCCGATAGGTGTAAGGCGCAATGACCCAGCCTTCGCCAAAGCTACGGCGGGCGCGACCCGCGCGCCGGAGCTCCCACAGGAGCGGCGGCGCATGACCGCCGACATGACACAGCTCAAGGCGCTGCTCGCCGTGGTGGCCGACGGACAGACGCTGTCCGAAGACCAGGCGCGGCTCGGCTTCGACGTGATCATGAGCGGCAATGCCACGCCCTCGCAGATGGGCGCGTTCCTGATGGCTCTGCGCGTGCGCGGCGAGACGGTCGACGAGATCACCGGGGCGGCGCGCACCATGCGCGGCAAGGCGCTGCACGTCAAAGCGCCGGAGAACGCGATCGATATCGTCGGCACCGGCGGCGACAATATCGGGACCTGGAACGTGTCCACGGCCTCGGCGCTGGTGGTCGCGGGCTGCGGCGTGCCGGTCGCCAAGCACGGCAACCGCGCGTTCTCCTCGCGCGCGGGCTCGGCCGACGTGCTGTCGGAACTCGGCGTCAACCTCGACTGCGACATGCACCTGGTCGAGCAGGCGATCGTGGAAGCCGGCGTAGGCTTCCTCATGGCGCCGCGGCACCACAGCGCCACGCGCCACGTCAACGGCACCCGAGGCGAGCTCGGCACGCGCACGATCTTCAACATCCTGGGCCCGCTTTCGAACCCGGCCGAGGTCAAGCGCCTTCTGGTTGGCGTGTTCGCCCGCAAATGGATCGAGCCGATGGCCAAGACCCTCGGCAATTTGGGGGCCCTGCGTGCGTGGGTGGTCCATGGATCGGATGGGCTTGATGAACTCACGACCACCGGGCCGAGCCACGTCGCCGAGCTCAAGGACGGTACGGTCCGCACGTTCGACGTGACCCCCGAGGATGCCGGTCTCACGCGCGCCACGCTCGACGACCTCAAGGGCGGCCTGCCCGCCGACAACGCGGCGGCCGTGCGCGCCCTCCTCGACGGCAAGGCCGGGCCGTTCCGCGACATCGTGCGGCTGAACGCCGGGGCAGCCCTGGTCATCGCCGGCAAGGCCAAGGACCTCAAGGCCGGCGCCGACCTGGCCGCGGCGGCGATCGACAACGGCAAGGCGCGCGCGTGCCTGGCGAGGCTGGTCGCCATCACCACCACACCGCCGCCGCCCCCGCCGCCAGCCGCGCATCCGTGACATGGAAGGCCGATCCGACGTCCTGGCCGAGATCTGCGCGGCCACGCGGCGCGAGGTCGAGCGCCGCAAAGAGCGCCTGCCGCAGGCCGAGCTCGAGCGCAGCGCCCGGAGCGCACCGCCGCCGCGCGGGTTCGCGCGCGCGCTGAAAGAGGCTGCGCTTGGCCCGCGGCCGGCGCTGATCGCGGAAATCAAGAAGGCCTCGCCGTCGCGCGGCCTGATCCGGGCCGAGTTCGATCCTCCTGCCCTGGCGCGCGCCTACAAGGATGGGGGTGCTACCTGCCTGTCGGTGCTCACCGACGGACCGTATTTCCAGGGCAGCGACGCGCACCTCGCAGCGGCGCGCGCGGCGGTGGACCTGCCGGTGCTGCGCAAGGACTTCATGCTCGATCCTTACCAGGTGATCGAGGCGCGTGCGATCGGCGCCGACTGCATCCTCCTGATCCTGGCCGCCCTTGACGACGTGACGGCGCGCTCGCTGGCACGGCTGGCGCGCGAGCTCGGGCTTGACGTGCTGGCCGAGGTGCACGACGAAGCGGAGCTCGCGCGGGCGCTGGCACTCGAGGATGCGCTGCTCGGCATCAACAACCGCAACCTCAAGACGCTCGCGGTCGATCTCGCAACGTTCGAGCGACTGGCGCGGCTGGCGCCGCAGGAGCGCTTCCTCGTCGCCGAGAGCGGCCTCAAGACGCCGGCGGACCTGGCGCGCCTGGCGCGCGCCGGCGCGCGCGCGTTCCTGATCGGCGAATCGCTGATGGCGCAGGCCGACGTCGCCGCCGCGACACGGGCGCTGCTGTCGCCGGCCACGGCACCGGCGTGACCTGATGGTCGCCAAGCGACTCACCCATTTCGATCGCGGCGGCAATGCGATCATGGTCGACGTGACCGAGAAGGCGGTGACCGAACGGACGGCCGTGGCCACCGGCTCGGTCGTCATGAAACCTGCCACGCTCAAGGCGATCCTCGGCGGCGGGATCAAGAAAGGCGACGTGTTCGCGGTGGCACGCCTGGCCGGCATCATGGCCGCCAAGCGCACGCACGAGCTGATACCGCTGTGCCATCCGCTGGCGCTCTCCGCCGTTTCGATTGAACTGACGGCGGACCGGAAGCGGCATGCCGTCGACATCACGGCCACTGTGAAGATCGCCGGGAAGACGGGCGTCGAAATGGAGGCGCTGACCGCTGTTTCCGTCGCCGCCCTCACCATCTACGACATGTGCAAGGCGATCGATCGCGGTATGACGATCGCCGACGTCCGCCTGCGGTACAAGAGCGGCGGCAAGTCGGGGACGTACAAAGCATCATGACCCAGCCTTCGCCTCGCTACGCTCGGCTTCGGCGGGCAAGCCCACTATTTCGTCGGCGCACTTGTGCGCCGAAGCGCCGGAGGCGCGAAGGCGCATGATTCCCGTCCAAGAAGCCAAGCAACGGATTCTGGCTGCGTTCCACAGGCTGACGCCCGAGCTGGTGCCGCTCGGCGATGCGCTGGGGCGCGTGCTGGCCGAGGACGTGGTGGCGCGCGTGACCCAGCCGCCGGTCGCGATGTCGGCCATGGACGGCTATGCGGTGCGCGCGGCCGACGTGGCGAAGGTCCCGGCGACCTTGCGCCAGATCGGCGCCGCCCCCGCCGGCGGCGCCTTCGAGGGCACGGTCGGCCCGGGAGAATGCGTGCGCATCTTCACCGGCGGCCCGATGCCGCGCGGCACCGACGCCGTGGTGATCCAGGAGGACACGACGGCCGAGGGCAGCACGATCACCGTGCGCGAGGGTGCGGCCGCCGGACGCTACGTACGCCGCGCCGGTCTCGATTTCAAAGCCGGCGACGTCGGCATCGCGGCGGGGCGCGTGCTGAACGCACGCGACATCGGCTTTGCCGCAGCGATGAACCACCCGTGGCTCAAGGTGGTGCGCAGGCCGCGCGTTGCCATCATCTCGACCGGCGACGAGGTGGTGCTGCCGGGCGATCCGCTGGGGCCGAACCAGATCGTGTCCTCGAACGGACCGGCGCTGGCGGCCTTCGTCACGTCGGCGGGCGGTGAGCCGGTGAGTCTCGGGATCGCACCCGATTCGGCCGCGGCCCTGCAGAAAATGGTCGAGGGAGCGCGCGGCGCGGACCTCCTGGTGACGACCGGAGGTGCCTCCGTCGGCGACCACGACCTCGTGCGCTCGGCGCTCGCCGAGCGCGGCCTGGTGCTCGATTTCTGGCAGATCGCGATGCGGCCGGGAAAGCCGCTGATCTTCGGCAAGATCGGCGACACGCCGCTCCTGGGGCTGCCCGGCAATCCCGTGTCCTCGCTGGTGTGCGCCCTCGTCTTCCTGCGGCCAGCACTCGGCCGCATGCTGGGCCTGGCCGAGCCTGCGGCCGGCGAGCGGCCGACGGCGCGGCTCGGACGCGATCTCGAGGCCAACGACCGGCGCGAGGATTATCTCCGCGCGACACTCACCACCGATCCGGCAGGTCGCCTCGTCGCCACTCCGTTCGAGAAGCAGGACAGCTCGATGCTGTCGCTGCTCGCCAAGGCCGACTGCCTGGTCGTACGCCCGCCGCTGGCACCGGCGGCCAAGGCCGGCGAGGCCGTCGAGATCATTCCCCTCGATCCGCGCGCCGGGCGGCGCTCGGCCTGATCGGACCTGACCGCCGGCATGTTGCGGACAGAATTTTAGCACGCTCCCAAACACCGCGATGCCGCGTTGGCATGGCGAGGAGCGTTCATGGCATTCGCGAAAACCGCGCTGGCGCTGGGCGTCGCTGCCGTCACGGTGGCGGCATGCTCCGGCGATATCGAGACGCGCAAGCTGTCCCCGGAGCGGATGACCGACACCGAGCACTGGGTGGCCGGCGTCATCATCTATCAGCCGGCGCTGTTCGTGGAGATCTCGTCCAAGACGACCCTGGTCGAAGGCGGCAAGCTGAAGGGCAGTTCGGCCGAAAACCCGCCGGCCTGTGTGCCGGTGCAGTCCGAGAAAACCGTGGCGCTGCCGGATCTCAAGAATCCCTACCAGATCCGCTACAGCCCGGGGCTGTTCGATTCGAACACGTTCGGAGTCATGTTGCAGACCGGCACGTTGACCAGCGTCAACGGGAACCTGGCCGGCGCCCTGAACGGCTCGGGCATCGGCGGCGGGGCCACGGCCGGAGGCGGCGGCGCACTGGCGGGACTACCCCCCATCCCAACCCCGCTCGGCATTCCCCTGTCGGCGCCCGCCCCGGCCGCCCCCTCGGATGAGGTCATGCCGATCCCGGTCATCCGGATTCAGCCGGCGCAGCGCACCCCGAGCGTGCAGCGCATCCAGTTGCGCCCGACCCTTCCGGCCTGCAATGACGGACCGGTGATCCTGGGCTACCGGCGCCTGACCCTGCCCTGACCCACCCCAATCCCCGGCCGAAAACACCGTCGCCAAGGTGCTTGGCTACGAGTTATGCACAATGTCCTTGACCTTTCCCAAGAACCAAACTAGAACATGCGCCCGAGTTGCACATTTGTTCCCAGATATTGTGCGGCGGGTGACCAAGTCCTGGGCCATCCCGGAGTGGGATGGCCTGAAGTGGGACACCGGAATCCGCAAACAGGACCGGGTGCGGTGCCGACAGCCTGGGACGGGGGAAGACCAGATGCTGACCAAGAAGCAATACGAGCTGCTGCTGTTCATCAATAAGCGCCTCAACGAGCAGGGCGTGTCGCCCTCGTTCGACGAGATGAAGGCAGCGCTGGGATTGCGGTCCAAATCGGGCATTCACCGCCTGATCACCGGGCTCGAAGAGCGCGGCTTCATCCGCCGCCTCCCGCACCGCGCGCGGGCGCTCGAGATCGCCCGCCTGCCTGAAAACCTCGCCCCCGCCGCCGCAGCCTCCGCCGCCCCTGCCCGCCCAGGGATGGGCCTTGGGGGGAATGGCAATGGCGGACATGCCATCGCGGGCAACGGCGGCACGGGCACCTTCCGCCCCAACGTCATCCAAGGCGACTTCCGTCCGGGTCTTTCGGGCGTGGCGGCCCCACCGTCGGCCAACGACGCCGTGTCGCTCCCGCTCTACGGGCGGATCGCGGCGGGTCAGCCGATCGAAGCGCTGGCCGATACCAGCAACACCGTCGAGGTCCCGGCCTCGCTCCTCGGCCGCGGCGAGCACTTCGCGCTCGAGGTGGCCGGCGATTCGATGGTCGACGCGGGCATCTTCGACGGCGACACCGTCCTGGTGCGCCGCGACGACGCGCCGGAGAACGGTGCGATCGTGGTGGCGCTGATCGACGACAACGAGGTGACCCTCAAGCGCCTGCGCCGCAACAAGGGTTCGATCGCGCTCGAGCCCGCCAACAAGGCGTACGAGACCCGCATCTTCGGGCCGGACCGCGTCCGCGTGCAGGGCCGCGTGGTCGGTCTGATCCGGCGGTTCTAACGTCGCAGCGGGCCGCCGCTCAGAAGCAGCTGATCACGTTCCCGTTCATCCGGCAGCTCGTCATGTTGCCGTTGTTCAGGTTCATGACGTTGAAGCCGCCCGTCGCCGGCCGCTGCTGAAAATAATTGGGCGGCGGCGCCCCCTGCATCCCGAGAGTCGGATTCGGCCGAAACGGCTGCGGTCCTTCGGCCGGCATCGCAGGACCCTGCGGCTGGGTTATGAATTGCGGCTGATAGGCCGGCTGCTGATTCGCCATCGCCGTGACCATCTGGGACGTCGCGTAGTACTGCACCAGCGCATTGAGCGCCGCCTGCCGCTGCGCCATCTCGGCCTGATGCTCCTGGTTCAGTTCCGACGTGATGCGCCGGGATTCGGCCGTGACCTTGGGCTGCAATTCGACAAAGACGTCCCTGACACGCCGGACATGGTCGCCCCAGCTCTGCTTCCGCTGGACGAGATCGATCAGACTGTCCTCGCTCTTCGTCATCATCTCGGCGTACAGCGGGACCAGCGTCGGGACCGCATTGGCGACCTGATTGAAGAAGGCCGTCTTGCAGGCCTGCGCCTGGGGGTGCTGCGCCAGCACGGCTTTGATCTCGTCATCCGTGGCCATGCTCTTGTCCGTCAGCTGCTCCATGGTCGCGACACGGACGTCCAGCGGCATGTGGGGCCTGATCGGCGCCGATTCGGGCGCATTGTAGACCGCCTGCAGGCAGGCCTGCATTTGCGCTCCAGACGTTTGAAGGGTCTGGTTCATGGCCTGGTATTGCCGCTGGGCCGCGGTCGCGCAGCCGGCGAGCACGACGAGTACGGCAAGCGCCACGAATCTCGGCATGGCATCCCCCCGACAGTGAAGCCGAGTGAGATGCTATCGCAAGTCGCAGGAGCGGAGCAAACACACGTCTAAGACGCCGCGCTCCCCTGCGCCTCGCGCAGGATGCTGTCGTCGATCAAGGCCGCGAGGGCCGCATCGGACCGCGGCCGCCGGTGCTGCCCGGCCGCCAGCCACTGCTCCTCTTCGATCAACAGCGGCAGCAGGTCCGAAGGCAGGGCCGCGGGAAAGCGGAACTGCCGCCACAGTTTTTCGATCGCCGGCACGGCGAGGTTGATGTTGCGCGACAGCAGCGGCCACGCCGCGGAGGGCTGACTGCGGACGCGCCGCGCCGCCTCGATCAGGGTGCGGACGAACGACACAAGCGCGGCGCGCCGGGACGGATCGCGCAGAACGGCCGCGGTCGTGTTCAGGTTGAAGCGCTCGCGGAACAGCTCGGGCGCCTCGAGGACCGCGGCATCGCCCGCCAGCGCCTCGATTGCGGCCTCGGCGACCGGCTCCCAGATCGACAGCGCATCGATGTCGCTGCGCTTGAGGGCTGCCGGCATGTCCTCGAGGGGCACGTGGACGATCGCGGCGTCAGCCTCGCTCAGGCCCGCGGCACGCAAGGTCTTCACCGCGTAGAAGTGGCTCGACGTGTGCCGCAAGGTGCCGATCCGCTTGCCGCGCAGATCGGCCGGTGCGCGGACGCCCGAGGCACGCGGCGCCACGATGCGGTAGGCGCATTCCGACACGGTGAGGATGATGCGGATGTCCGCGCGCTCCAGGGAAAACAGCAGCGCCTGGGTCTCGGCGTTGGTGGCCGCCTCGGCGCTGCCGTCGAGGAGACGCGGGATCTTGCCGGCGATGAGTTCCACATCGCCGGCCAGCATCTGGCCGGCCATAAAAAGCGGCGCTGATTCGATTGTCGTGGGGTTGACCGCGATCCGCAATGGGACGCATCCCTCTCGCATGCCCGTCTTCGGGCGGTGTTGGCAGCCATCGACAGGCGAAGGATCATTGCTATAGCGTCGCCCCATCCTCGGCAATCGGGATCCAGATGCCAGTCCTCACCCAGCCCCCCGATCCATCGCCCAAAACGCCCCGGCTCGAGCTGCCGCCGGGGGCCTGCGACACGCATCTCCATCTCTTCGGGCCGGCGGACCGTTATCCCTTCGATCCCAAGAGCCCGTACATCTCCAAGGATGCGCTGCCCGAGACCTATGTCGCGCTGCAGACGCGGCTCGGGCTCAGCCGGGCGGTGATCGTCAGCGGCGGCGGCTACGGGCCCAACGCGCGCCACCTGGCCGACGTGCTGGCGCGCGACTGGGGCGGCCGGTTCCGCGGCGTGGCACTCCTGCCCGAGGACGCCACACCCGACCAGATCCGCGAGCTCGACCGGCTCGGCGTGCGCGGCCTGCGCTTCGTCAGCGCGGCGCGCGGCGCGCACCTGCCGCATCTCAACGCGGACGTGGCGCGGCGCGCAGCCGAATTCGGCTGGCACGTGCAGTTCTACCCGGCCGGCACCGACCTCATCGAGCATGCGGATGCGCTTCTTGCCCTCCCCAATGCCATCGTGCTTGACCACTTCGCCTCGGTGCCGGCCGCGGGCGGCACCGCCCAGCCGGCCTTTCAGACCTTGCTGCGTCTCCTCGATACGGGCCGCGTGTGGGTCAAGATCTCAGGTCCCATGCGCTGCTCGCGGCTCGATTATCCCTATGCCGACGTGACGCCGCTTGCCCAGGCGCTGGTGCGCGCGGCACCCGAGCGGCTCCTGTGGGGATCCGACTGGCCGCACGTGAACATGAACGACCGCCAGATGCCGAACGACGGCGACCTCGTCGATCTCATCGCCGACTGGGTTCCGGACGAGGGCGTCCGGCGCAAGATCCTGGTCGACAATCCGTGCGCGGTTTACGGGTTTCCGGCGGCGACATAACGACACTTGCGGGGAGGATGGACATGAAATTGGCAGCCGGCGCGATAGCGATCGCGCTCCTCATGATCGGCGCACACGCGGCGCGCGCGGAAACCCTGTCGATCAGCCAATACGGCGCGGTCAACGCCGACCTCCCGTGGGCGATCGCGCTGAAGAAAGGCTTCTTCAAGGACGAGGGCGTCGGCATCGATGCGATCATCCCCGGCCAGGGCGGGGCCACGGCCGTGCGCAACATGATGGCGAGCGACCTGCCCTACGGCGTGGTCGCAACCTCGGCGGCCCTCGCCGGTATCCGCGCCGGACTTTCGCTCAAGATCGTCAACACGGTCAGCGACAACATCGGCGAGATCGCGCTCGTCACGCTGCCGAACAGCCCGTTGCGCTCGATCAAGGATCTCGCCGGCAAGAAGATCGCCATCACCTCGCCCAAGTCGACGACCGACTGGATGACGCACATGGTGCTGGAGAGGAACGGCCTCGCCGGCCAGGCGCAGATCATCCCCATGGGGGGCTTCGCGCCCGGGCTGACGGCGCTGAAAGAGAATGCGGTCGACGCGGCGCCGCTGAACGATCCGGGGCTCACGCTCAAGGCGGACCAATATCACGTGCTGTTCGCCTTCGCCGACCAGATCCCGCGCGTGACCTGGCTGGTGGGGATCACGACCGCGCAGTTTGCCGCGAAGGAGCCGCAGAAGCTGCGTGCGATCCTCAAGGCCTACCGCCGGGCGGTGGACTTCCTCTATGCCAACCGCGCCGAGGCGACGAAGATCTACGCCGAGGTCTGGAACCTGCCGCCCGAGGAGGCGCAGCGCCTCTTGCCGAAATACTTCGACATGCCGGGCGAGTGGACGCATGGCGAGTTCAACAAGGACGGCCTTGCCATCATGTCGCAGGCCGAGGTCCTGATCGGCAACGCCGACAAGCCGATCGACTGGTCGCAGATCGTCGACCAGAGCTGGCTGCCCGAGGATCTGCGCCGGCCGCTTTAATCTGCGCTGTCCGCCGGCGCACCGCGCGGCGGGCGCGACGCCGGCGTCGGCGGCGGGGGCACCCACGGCCGTTCGCCGCGCGCCGCACGCACGCTCTCGGCCGTGACCGCGCCGCGGTCGAGCCAGACTGCATGCCCGCCGTCGCGCCACACGGAGAAGCGGTCGATCACCAGCGAGGCGGAGGGACAGGTGCCGCGCACCGGCACCGCGGCCACGATCACGGAGGCCTGCCGGCAATCCTCGGGTAGGGCCGCTTCATGACGCACCAGGGCCACGACTTGGCCCGCGGTTTGGTAGATGCAGCCCAACGGATCGCAGGTGAGGAGCCCGTCGGCGCTGGTGCCCGCCGTGGGCCACGCCTCGGCGTCGTCCTGCCCCGCGCGGCGCAACCACGTCTCGCGCGTCAGCTTCGCCGCACGCCGCGCCGAAACCTCCAGAAGCCCATCGGCGCCGCGCACGGCGATCAGCTTCGCATCGGCCGAGATCAGCACGTCGGGCTGCCGCACGGCGGCGATCGACAGCAGGCCGATCAACGCCACAGGAGCCCCCCACAGCCGCCAGCGCGTCTGCCACAGGCACAGCCACAAGCCCCCCAGCGTCGCCAGCACGAGCCCCCACATCGGCATGGCCGGGAACAGCGCCACCGCCCCGCCCCAGCCGGCGACCTCGCGCGCGATCCAGATCACCGCCTCGCATCCCCAGCCCATGGGCACCAGCGCGAACCGTTCGAGCCCGAAGGGGAACAGCAGGAAGGCCACCACCGCCCAGGGCATCACCCACACGCTGGTCAGCGGTACGGCGATGAAATTGGCAGCGAGGCCGTAGGCCGTGAAGCGGTTGAAGTGGTAGAGCGCGTAAGGTGCCGAGGCCATGCCGGCGACGATGGTCGTGGCGCACACGGCCGCGAGCTCGAGGAGGATGCGCCGGGTCCAGCCGCCGCCCGCGCGCCATTGCGAGAACCGCGCGCGCAAGACCTCCCACGCCGCGATCAGCGCCACGACGGCCGCAAACGACATCTGGAAGCTGGGCCCGAGCATGCTCTCGGGCTGCAGCAGAAGGACCGCGAACGCAGCCCAGGCGATCAGGCGCATCGAGATCGCGGTGCGGTCGATCACGACCGCGAACAGGACCACGCTGGTCATCAGCCATGAGCGTTGCGTCGGCACGCCCGGGGTGGCGAACAAGGTGTAGAGCGTGATGGCGACGAAGGCCGCGACCGCCGCCCATTTCTTGATCGGATAGCGCAGCGCCACGTAGGGCGCGAGCGCGAGGCCGCCGCGCACGGCGAAGAACACGATCGCGGCCACGAGACTGATGTGCAGGCCCGAAATCGACAGGATATGCGCGAGGCCGGAATCGCGCATCCACCCCATCACATCGGGCGGCACCGCACCCTGCTCGCCCGTGAGCAATGCCGCGGCCAGCGCCCCCGCGGCCCCCGGAATGACGGCAAGCGTGCGCTGGACCACCGCCACCCGTGCCGCGTTCAACCACAACGTCCAACTTCCGGCGAGGGTCTCCGGCCCGCCCTGGGTCTGGATGTCGCCGACCGTGAACCCGACGCCGCCCAGGCGCATGAACCACGCATCGCGCTGGAAGTCGTAGGCGCCGGGAGCAGCGGGTGCCGGAGCGGGCAGCAGCACCGCGCGCGTGGTCACGTGCTGGCCCGGGATCAGGTCATTGGCCGGCTTGCGCACAACCAACCGCACCTGCGCCGGAGTGCGCTCCGGCGCCAGCCCCGCGACGGTCAACCGGTCAAGGGTGACCCGGCGATTGTCGGGGCGGATCTCCACCTCGACGACGCGGCCCTCGACCGCGACCGGGCCGATGCGCTTGTCGATCACCGGCGCCGCCACCCACCGGGTCCGCCATTGCGCCGCGGTCAGGCCCAGCCCGGCGGTGACGATGACGCTCGCCAGAACCAGCAGCAGCGGCGCACGCCGGCCCAGGCCCGCGAGCAGAAGCCCCGCCAGTGCGGTGGCGGGACCGATCCAGGGGGCAGGCTCGCGAGAGAGAGCGAAATACGCGCCGATGCCGATGCCGAAGGCGACCGGCAGCCACAAGGCGAGCCGCTCGCGCTCGGCGCCGAGCTTTTCGGCAAGCGCCGCCGCGAGGCGCGTCTCGCCGGCGGAGCCAGGGCTTGCGGCGGCTTCGCTCACCTTCACCCCCTGAAATCGCCAATGGATATGTTATATCCGATCTATCCCGCCCTGACCTCTCTCGCACATCCGCAAACATGTCCATCGTCTGCCGCTTCGCGCCCTCGCCCACCGGCTTTCTGCATATCGGCGGTGCCCGCACCGCCTTGTTCAACTGGCTGTTCGCCCGCCACCACGGCGGGCAGTTCCGCTTGCGCATCGAGGACACCGACCGCGCGCGCTCGACACCCGAGGCGACCGCGGCGATCCTCGACGGCCTCAAATGGCTCGAGCTCGATTGGGACGGCGAGGTCGTTTACCAGTTCCCGCGCGCGGCCCGGCATGCCGAGATGGCCCGCCAGCTGCTCGCCGCGGGCAAGGCCTATCACTGCTATGCGACGCCGCAGGAGCTGGAGGAGATGCGGGCGAAGGCCAAGGCCGAGGGACGCTCCATGCGCTACGACGGGCGGTGGCGCGACCGCGACCCCAAGGACGCCCCGCCCGGGGTCAAGCCGGTGATCCGCCTCAAGGCCCGGCAGACCGGCGAGACCGTGATCAAGGACGTGGTTCAGGGCGACGTCGTCATCTCGAACGACCAGCTCGACGACATGGTCCTGCTGCGCGGCGACGGGACGCCTGTCTACATGCTGTCCGTCGTGGTCGACGACCACGACATGGGGGTGACGCATGTCATCCGCGGCGACGATCACCTCAACAACGCGGCGCGCCAGATGCAGCTGATCGAGGCCCTCGGCTGGCCGGTGCCGGTCTATGCCCATATCCCGCTGATCCACGGGCCGGACGGCGCCAAGCTGTCCAAGCGCCACGGCGCACTCGGCGTCGACGCCTACCGCGACATGGGCTACCTGCCCGAGGCGATGCGCAACTACCTCCTGCGCCTCGGCTGGAGCCACGGCGACGACGAGATCATCTCGACGCGCCAGTCCATCGAGTGGTTCGACCTGGATGCGGTCGGCCGCTCGGCCGCGCGCTTCGATTTCGTGAAGCTCGCCAACCTCAACGGCCACTACATCCGCGAGACCGACGACGAGCGGCTCACCGCCCTCGTGGTGCCGCGCCTCGAGCACAGCCTGGGGCTCAAGATCGACAAGGCCCGGCGCGCGCGCCTCAAGGCCGGCATGGGCGGTCTCAAGCCGCGCGCCAAAACCCTGGTCGAGCTGGCCGAGGCCGGGGCGTTCTACGTGCGGCCTCGGCCGCTCGTGCTCAGCGATGCGGCGAAGAAGCTCTTGGGACCCGAGGCGCTGCAGCGGCTGGCGGCCTTGCGGCCGGTTTTGGCGGGCATCACGGACTGGAGCGCCCCCACCCTCGAGGCCGCGGTGCGCGAGGCGGCCACGCAGGCGGGAGCCAAGCTCGGCGATCTCGCCCAGCCGCTCCGCGCCGCCCTGTGCGGCCACACCGCCTCGCCGCCGATTTTCGAGGTCATGGCCGTGCTGGGCCGCGAGGAGACGCAGGGCCGGCTCGCCGACGCGGTAGGGCTTCATTAACCTTTCGGTGCGGGAACTTGCCGCAATGCAGCGAATTGCCTTAGCACCCCCGAACGCCTATTCTTTCCCCTATCAATCTCGACCCGCTTAAGCGGCAGCAAGGAAACGAACCCCATGGCCCAGAGCAAGCCCCTGCCCAATGAATCCGTGACGCTCGCCGATACGCCGAACAACAAGAAGTTCGACTTCCCGCTGATTCCCGGGACCGTGGGCCCGAAGGTCATCGACGTCCGCAAGCTCTACAACGAGACCGGGTATTTCACATACGACCCGGGCTACACCTCGACCGGCAGCTGCCAGTCCAAGATCACCTACATCGACGGCGAGGCCGGCGTGCTCATGCATCGCGGCTACACGATCGAAGAGCTCGCCAAGAACAGCGATTTCATGGAGGTGTGCTACCTCCTGCTCAAGGGCGAGCTGCCGACGGCCGCCGAAAAGAAGAAGTTCACGCGCGACATCACCCTGCACACGATGGTGCACGAGCAGATCCCGCGCTTCCTCTCGGGCTTCCGGCGCGATGCGCACCCGATGGCGGTGATGTGCGGCGTGGTCGGGGCGCTCTCGGCCTTCTATCACGACTCAACCGACATCAACGACGCGCACCAGCGCATGATCGCTTCGTACCGGCTGGTCGCGAAGATGCCGACCATCGCCGCGATGGCCTACAAATATTCGGTCGGCCAGCCGTTCATCTATCCGCGCAACGACCTCGATTACGCCTCGAACTTCCTGCACATGATGTTCGCGGTGCCGTGCGAGCCGTACAAGGTGAACCCGGTGCTCGCCAAGGCGATGGACCGCATCCTCATCCTGCACGCGGACCACGAGCAGAACGCCTCGACCTCCACCGTGCGCATGGCGGGCTCCTCGGGCGCCAATCCGTTCGCGTGCATCGCGGCCGGCATCGCGTCCCTGTGGGGTCCGGCACATGGCGGCGCCAACGAGGCGGTGCTGAAGATGCTGAACCAGATCGGCGACAAGTCGAAGATCCCCGAGTTCATCAAGCGCGCGAAGGATCCCAACGACACCTTCCGCCTCATGGGCTTCGGCCATCGCGTCTACAAGAACTACGACCCGCGCGCGGCCGTGATGCGCGAGAGCTGCCACGAGGTGCTCGACGAGCTCGGCATCCGCGACGAGCCGCTGCTCGACCTCGCGATGGAGCTCGAGAAGCTGGCGCTGCACGACGACTATTTCGTCTCGCGCAAGCTGTTCCCGAACGTCGACTTCTATTCCGGCATCATCCTCAAGGCGATGAACATCCCGGTCTCGATGTTCACCGTGCTGTTCGCCGTCGCCCGCACCGTCGGCTGGGTCGCACAGTGGAACGAGATGATCGAGGATCCGGAGCAGAAGATCGGCCGCCCGCGCCAGCTCTACACCGGCGCCACCAAGCGCCCCTACGTGCCGCTCAACAAGCGGAGCTGACGTGGCGATCGGTCAGCGCAAGCGGTCGGGCCCGCCCGCCGGAACCGGCGCACCGGCCTCGCCGGCGCCTCCGGCATCGCCGCGCCGGCACCTGCTCTCGCCCGCGAACGACAACGCCATGGCGCCCGCCCAGCGCATCCTGCGAGCGATCCTGTTCGTCGCGATCGGTGCCGCGCTCGCGTGGCTGTTGCGGATGGCGCTCGGCTGACGCGCTCAGTTGCGCTGGATCAGCTCGATCTTGTAGCCGTCGGGATCTTCGATGAACGCGATCACCGAGCCGCCGTGCTTCATCGGCCCCGGCGGCCGCGGGATCTTGACCCCTTCGGCCTTGAGGGCGTCGCAGGCAGCGTAGATGTCCTTGACCGAGAGAGCCAGGTGCCCGAAGGCGCTGCCGAGCTGGTAGGGCTCCTTCTGCGGCCAGTTGTGCGTAAGCTCGACCACCGTCGAATCCGTCTCGTCGCCGTAGCCGACGAAGGCCAAGGTGAACTCGCCGGTCGGGAAGTCCTTGCGGCGCAGGAGCTTCATGCCGAGCAGCCGGGTGTAGAAATCGAGCGATTTCTCCAAATCGAACACGCGGATCATCGTGTGCAGAAACCGCGACTGCGCAAATTGCGCGGCGGCGGCACTGGACTTCGCCTGCGTCTGTATGTCGTTCATGGAGCCTCCGATTTCGGACGTGGTGCGAGCATCGCACCCGCCCGCCGGAAGCGTCAAGCGACGGCCCCTGACGGCGCCGATCTTCCCTATTCCCGGTCGCCCGCGGCCGGTAAAGTGACCGCATCATGACAGACAGGATTCGAACGGCGGTCATCGGGCTCGGCCATTTCGGCCGCTTCCACGCCGACAAATACGCGCGCCTTGCACAGTCGCAGCTCGTCGGCGTGGTCGATGCCGACCCGGCCCGCGCGGCCGAGGTCGGGCGCAAGCTCAAATGCGCGCCGTTCACCGATTACCGGGCGCTCTTCGGGAAGGTCGACGCGGTCAGCGTCGTGGTGCCGACACAGATGCACCACGAGGTGGCCCTCGCCTGCCTCAACGCCGGCATCCACGTCCTGGTCGAAAAGCCGATCACCGAGACCCTGGCGCAGGCCGACGCCCTGATCCGCGCCGCGGCCGAGCACAAGCGGGTGCTGCAGGTGGGCCATCTGCAGCGCTTTCTGCTGCAGCGCCTGGGCGCCGACACGGCGATCAAGAACCCGCTCTATATCGAGGCGGTGCGCATCGCCCCCTACAAGCCGCGCGGCACCGACGTGGGCGTGACGCTCGACCTCATGATCCACGACATCGACATGGTGCTGGCGCTGGTGCAGGCCCCGGTGACCGCGGTCGATGCGGTGGGCGCGCCCGTGGTCTCGCCGACCGAGGATATCGCCAACACGCGGCTGCGCTTCGCCAACGGGTGCGTGGCCAACATCACCGCGAGCCGCGTCAGCCTCAAGACCGAGCGCAAGATGCGCATCTTCCAGCGCGACGCCTACGTGTCGATCGACCTGCACAACCGCAAATACACGCTGCTGCGCAAAGGCTCCGGGAAGGCCTGGTTCCCCGGCCTGCCGCCGATCGACCGCGAGGAGCGCAGCTTCGCCGAAGGCGACGACCTCGAGGCCGAGATCGCGGCCTTCCTGGGGGCGGTGGCATCCGGCACCCCGCCGCTGGTCAGCGGCGAAGACGGACGGCGGGCGCTCGAAACGGCGATGAAAGTCACGGCCTCGCTGACCGAAAGCCTCAAACGGGTCTCAGCGTCGGGAATTTGAGAGCGCCGATCTACCGAGCCCGTGCGCCCGGTTCCGGTGCGCGCGGCTCAGCCGCGCGCACCCGGCGCTCGCGGACGGCATCGAGAATGACCGCGGCCGCGCGATCGCTCGGCTTGGGGCCGCCGGCGCGGATATCGTCGAGGCCGAGGCGGCGGCAGATCTCGGCGAGATCGCGCCGCTGTGCGGCACTCCCGCCGTCGATGAGGCCGGCCAGCTCCGCCGCCAGCCGCTCGGGCGTGCAATCGGCCTGAAGCAGCTCCGGCACCGCGGCGCGGCCGAGTATCAGGTTGGGCATCGCGACATGGGGGACCGCGATCATGCGGCGGGCGAGAAACTCGGTGAGGGCACTCACCCGGTAGGCGACCACCATCGGCACGCCGGCGACGGCCAGCTCCATGGTCGCGGTCCCCGAAACGGTCAACGCGGCCGCCGCCGCCGCGAACGCGCTGCGACGCTCGTCGGCGGTGCTCAGCAGGGTGTGCGGCAGCGCCCAGCCCGCTGTCGCCTCGCGCAGGAACGCCTCGGTGCCGGCGACCGCCGGCAGCACGACATGAAGCCCGGCGACGCGCGCCGCGAGATGGTCGAGGGCGGCCCGGAACACCGACCACATCCGCTGCACAAGACCGATGCGGCTCCCCGGCATCGCGATCACGACCGGGGCACTCGCGGCGATGCCGTGGCGGATGCGGAACTCATCGCCGGATGCCGGCAGCAGCGCGTCCTCCAGCACCGGATGGCCGACATAGGTGCAGGGCACCCCGAGCTTGCCGAAGAATTCCGGCTCGAACGGCAGAAGGGCCAGAAGCTGATCGACCCGGCGTGCGAGCGACCGGGCGCGCCCGGGGCGCCAGGCCCACAGCTGGGGCGCCACATAATGGATGAGCGGGACGCCGGAGCGGCGGACGCGATCGGCCACGCGCAGGCCGAAGCTCGGCGCGTCGATCGTGACCACCGCGGCCGGACCGGCGCGCCAGACCGCGGCGGCCGTGTCGTCGATCCGCCGCAGCAACAGCGGCAGGCGCGGCAAGACCTCGGTCAAGCCCATGACGGCGATGTCGGTCAGCGGAAACAGGCTCGAGAAGCCCTCGGCCTCCATGCGCTCTCCACCCACGCCTACGAACTGGAACCGGTCGCCGGTGGCGCGGCGCAAGGCTGCGATCAGGCGGGCGCCCAACGCATCGCCCGACGGCTCGCCGGCGATCAGGAAGATCTTGTCGCCCTCGCGCCAGGGAGGGTTGGCGCTCATGCGACAGGCACGCCGACGACGAACAGGCCCGCCGCATCCGCGGCGGCGGCCACCTCCTCGCGCCCGATGACCAGCGATCCGCCGGCCTCGAGCGCAATCCCGGCGAGTCCGGCGGCGGCGGCCTGCTGCACGGTGTCGACGCCGACGCTCGGAAGGTCCACGCGCCGCTCCTGATGCGGTTTGGCGATCTTCACCAACACTCCTCCGCGGGTCGCCGGGTCGCGCACGCTGCCGCTCAAGAGTGCCGCCGTGCCTCCCGCGGTTTCAAGACCCAGGACCCGCCCGCCGGACACGATCACAGCCTGGCCGCGGTCGCGGGCCCCGAGCTCGCGCGCGGCGGCTATCCCCACGGCGATGTCCCGCTGATGCCGGTCCAACGCCGGATGGCGCCCGATCGGCCCGGCCGGCATGAGGAGATCGGCTGCCACGGCCTCGGCCCCCACGACGCGAAACCCGTCGCCCTCCAGCTCGCGCACGACGAGCGACAGCACGTGGTCGTCGCCCCGCCAGTTGCGGAACATCTTCAGCAGAAGCCGTACCGCACGCCAGTCCGGGCGCAGGGCCAGCCAGTCCGCGGGCCGGCGAACCGGGCCGGCGAGCACCACCTCGTCGACCCCCTCCGCGTGCAGGCGGCGCAGGACCGATCCCACCTTCTCAAGCGGCACCCAGGCATGGGGCGTAAACTCGACCGTCGCGGGTTCGGTGAAGCCGCGGAACGCGATCACGAAATAGGGCCGGCCCTGCCGGCGACAGGCGGCGATGACACGGACCGGAAGCTGGCCGCCGCCGGCCAGCACGCCGAGCTTAGTCACCTTGATTGGGCTTGGGCTGGCAGAGGGCCCGCGTCGAGTCTTCGCGGATGAAGTCGACGAGATCCATGACCGGCTGGCTCTTGTTGTAAAGGCCCGCCACGTCCTCGAGCCGCTCGGCCATGGTCCCTTCCTGCGCGAACAGCAGCCGATATGCCGTTCGCAGGTTGTGGATTTCCTCGCGCGAGAAGCCGCGGCGCTTGAGTCCGACGAGATTGAGGCCCGACAGCCGCGCGCGATCGCCCATCACCGAGCCGAACGGAATGACGTCGTTCTCAACGCCGGACATGCCGCCGATCATGGCGTAGCGGCCGATGCGGACGTACTGGTGGACGGCGCACAGCCCGCCGAGTACGGCGAAGTCGCCGACATGCACGTGGCCGCCGAGGGTGGCGTTGTTGGCCATGACCACGTGATCGCCGACATGACAATCGTGCGCGACGTGAATGGCGACCATGAACAGCCCGTTGGAGCCGACCTCGGTCAAAGCCCCGCCGCCGGCCGTGCCCGGATTCATCGTCACGTGCTCGCGGATCACGTTGTTCTTGCCGATCACGAGGCGGGTCGGCTCGCCCTTGTATTTCAGGTCCTGCGGCGGATGGCCCAGCGAGGCGAACGGATAAACCCTCGTCTTCTCGCCGATGCTGGTGTGACCGGCGATGACCACGTGCGACACGAGCTCGACGTCGTCGCCGAGCGTCACATCCGCGCCCACGACGCAATAGGGCCCGATGCGGACACGCTCGCCGAGGCGCGCGCCCTTCTCGACGATCGCGGTCGGATGGATCTGCACCCCGGAGGATGCGACGGCTTTGACTTCGACCATCACTCGTCCAGGATCATGGCGGAGTACGTCGCTTCAGCGACCAGGACACCGGCGACCTTGGCCTCGCCGTTGAACTTCCACACGTTCCCGCGACTCCGCTCCTTGACGACGTGAATCATCAGCTGATCGCCGGGGACGACCGGGCGCCGGAAGCGCGCATTCTCGATCGTCATGAAATAGACGAGCTTGCCTTCGGCGCCCGGGCCGAGGCTGTGCACGACGAGCGCGCCCGCGGTCTGCGCCATGGCCTCGATGATAAGGACCCCCGGCATGACCGGGCGCTGCGGAAAATGCCCCTGGAAGTGCGGCTCGTTGATCGAGACGTTCTTAATCCCCGTGCAGCTCTCCGCCGGCACCACGTCGACGATGCGGTCGATGAGCAGAAATGGATAGCGGTGCGGCAGCAGCTGCATGAGCCGCGTGATGTCGATCGTGGAGGGCGCCTCCCCCGCCTGGGTCTCGACAGCCTTCGTATCCATCCTACCCGCCCTTTCTTCGCGCAAGCTGCTTCAGCAGTGCCACCTGGCGCTGCCACTCGCGGACCGGGACCGCTGGATAGCCGCCGACCGCCTGTCCGGCCGGAATGTCGCGATGCACGCCGCTTTGCGCCGCGATCTTCGCCCCCGCGCCGATCTGCAGATGGCCCGCAAACCCGACCTGGCCGCCGACCTGCACGTAATCGTCCAGCTGGGTCGAACCCGAGATGCCAACCTGCGACACAATGACGCAGCCACGACCAAGGCGGACGTTGTGCCCGATTTGTACCAAATTATCAATCATGCAGCCGGGGCCGATCACAGTATCGCCGGCACTTCCGCGGTCGATGCAGGTGTTGGCGCCGACTTCCGTATCGTCGCCGATCAGCACCAGCCCGAGCTGCGGGACCTTCAGGTGGGTGCCGGCGTCGGTCGCAAAGCCGAACCCGTCCTGACCGATGCGTGCCCCCGGATAGATGACAACCCGGTCGCCCAAGACGCAATAGACCAGCGACGCGCCAGCCCCCACCAAGCAACCGGTCCCCAATACGACGTTCGGGCCGATGACGGCGTTGGGCCCGATGCGGCAGCCGTCGCCGACGCTGGCTTTCGCGCCGATGACCGCCCCCGCCTCCACGGCCACGCCCTTGCCGAGCTGCGCCGTCGGATCGATCACAGCCGTCCGGTGCACGCCAGCGGCCACGGGCGCCTCCGGATGGAAGGCGCGCGCGACCAGCGCATACGCCTTATAGGGCGTCTTGGTGAGAAGGAGCGCCATCGCGGGCGGAGCGCGCCCGGCGAGATCTGGATGGACGAGACAGGCGCCGGCACGGCTGGCCGAGAACTCCGGCACGTAGCGCCGGTTGTCGAGAAAGCTCACCTCGTCGGCGCCGGCGGTCTCCAGCGATGCGACGTCGCGAAACGATGCGTTGGCATCCGCGCGCCCGCCGAGCTTGGCCCCTGCGATCTCGGCCAGCTGGGCCAGCGTAAACGGACCGGCCGACGGAAAGAACCGCGGGTCCGCCACGGCGCGCTATTTCGGAACGGCGACGGCGACGCTCGGCATCTTCTTGTTGAGGCGGCTGACGACTTCGCCGCTGATGTCGAGCGAGGATTCGGCGACGACCACGACCTTGCGCTCCAGCACGACCTTGTAGTCGTTCTCCCGCACGATCTCGGCCACGATGTCGAAGACCTGCTTCATGACCTTGTTGTAGGCGTCGCCCACCGCCTGATCGATGTCGCGCTTGCGGTTGTTGACCGTGGTCTGCGCGTCGGAGAAGCGCTTGTCGAGGTCGCGCCGGCGCTGCGTGTAGGCGTCGGGCGACAGCACCGCGCGCTGCTTGTTCAATTCCTCATCGGCCGTCCGCAGGTCCTTCTCCATCCGGTTGATCTCGGCCTGGAGCCCAGTGGCCATCTTGTCGCGCTCGGTCAGGAGGCCCCTGAACGCCGAGGCCCCCGTCTCGATCTCGCCCTGATCGATAAAGACGAACTGGGACCCCTTGGGCGGCAGCGGCCGGATCACCGGAGCCGGAGCGGCGGCCGGCGACTTCTGCTGCTGCGCCCATGCCCCGCCAGACAGCAGCGCGCCCACGGCGCTCAGTCCGGCGAGGACGACCCAAGACCGGGTGAATTTCATCATCATGACGGCTCCACTCAAAAGCGAGATCCAAAGCTGAACCGGAAAAGCTCGGTCCGGTCGAAGTTTTCCTTAACGATCGCCTTGGCGATGCTTACTTTGACGGGTCCGAACGGAGAGCGCCAGAGCGCCCCGATACCCGCGCTGACCCGAAGGGACTTCGAGTCGTTGATCGGCCCGCCGACCGCGACATTTTCGCCCGAATTGCTCAGGGCGCCGAAGTCGGAAAACATCGCGCCGCGGATGCCGATCTCCTTGGGCAGGCCCGTGGGGAACGTGAACTCGGCCGACCCGGAATAGAGCTCCTTGCCGCCGAGCGACGAGCCCGTTGCGGTATCGCGCGGGCCCACGCCGCCGGTCTGGAAGCCGCGCAGCGAATCGCCACCCAGGAAGAAGCGGTTGGAGATGCGGACGAGATCGTTGCTGAGGGGCTCGATATAGCCGACATCGCCGGTCAGGCTGACGACGTAGTCCTCGACAACGGAATAATAGGTGCCTGCCTGCAGGCGGTTGCGCGCGAAGTACTGGTCGCCGCCGAGGCCCGCGAGATCGGTCGACAGGCGGAGGAAATACCCGCTGCGCGGATCGAACCTGTCGTCGCGCCGGTCGTATGTGAGGTCCTGCCCGACGCTCGACGTCAGGGTCTGTCCGGCGTTTTCGAGCACGTACGGGGAGACGGTGCTCACGAAATTGGTCAGCTTGTCGGAGCGGATCTGGTAGCGAAGGTTCTGACGCACGGTGTCGGTGACCTGGTAGCCGGCGCGCAGGCTCCCGCCGTAGCTCTCCTCGTCGTAGCCGCTGATGCTCTGCAGGTTGCGCGTCCAGTCGAACAGATCGAATCCCGCCGCGATGTTGCGGTCGAGGAAATAAGGGTCGGTGTAGCTGAGGTCGATCTGCTCTCGGCGCTGTGCCAGCAGGAAGCCGAGGCGGAGGTTCTTGCCGGTGCCGAGAAGATTGCGCTCCTCGAGGCCGATGTCGCCGAGCGCGCCGTCGGCCGTGGAGAAGCCGACGCCGAAGGAGATCTCGCCGGTCGAGCGTTCCCTCACGTCGACGTTGATCACGGTCTTGTCGGATGCGGTGCCTGGCACGTTGGTCACATCGACCTTGTCGAAGAACCCGAGATTCTGGATGCGCTGGCGCGACCGCCGCATCTTCGCGGTGTTGAACGCATCGCCCTCGACCAGCAGGAACTCGCGCCGGATGACCTTGTCCAGCGTGCGCACGTTGCCGGTGATGTTGATGCGCTCGACGTACACCTTCGGGCCTTCCTGGACGTCGTAGGTGACGCTGACCGTCTTGGCCTCGCGATCGCGGTTGATGCGCGGGCGCACCTCGACGAACGCATATCCCTTGGTGCCGACCGCCGTGGTCAGGGCATTGATGCTGGTCTCGACCTCGTCGGCGTCGTACCAGTCCCCCTTCTTCGTCGTGACGGCGTCCTTCAGATCGTCACCGTTGAGATTCTTGATGTGGGAGACGACGTTCACGTCGCCGAAGCGGTACCGCTCGCCCTCGTCGAGCGTGAACGTGATGTAGAACCCTTTGCGGTCGGGCGTCAGCTCGGCCACGGCGGAGACGACGCGGAAGTCCGCGTAGCCGTGGGCCAGATAGTACTTGCGCAGCAGCTCGCGATCGAAGGAGACCCGGTCCGGGTCGTAATTGTCGTCGCTGGAGAAGATGCGCCACCAGCGGCTTTCGACCGTGCGGATCACCCCGCGCAGCGTGTCATCGCTGAAGTGCTGGTTGCCGACGAAGGCGATCCGCTCCACGCCGGTGATCGAGCCTTCATTGATCTCGAAAATGAGATCGACGCGGTTCTGGGGGAGCTGCACGACCTTGGGATCGACCGTCGCCGCGAACCTGCCGCTGCGGCGGTACAGCTCGAGGATGCGCTTCACGTCGTTCTGGACCCTCGTCCGCGTGTAGACGACACGCGGCTTGAGCTGCACCTCATCGGTGAGCACCTTGTCGGTGAGCTTGCGGTTTCCCTCGAAGGCGATGCGGTTGATGATGGGGTTTTCCACCACCCGCACCTCGAGATGGTCGCCCTGCATACGCAGGGTGACGTCGGCGAACAGGCCGGTCGCGAACAGAGCCTTGAGCGACTTGTCGAGGGCCGCCGGGGTCGCCGCTTCGCCCGGCTTCAGCAGCACGTAAGAGCGAACCGTGTCCGGATCGATGCGCTGGGTGCCCTCGACATCCACCTGCCGGATCACCGTGCCAGCGCTCTGGACCATCGGCGGAAGTGCGGGAGCCGGTGCCGGACTGGCGGCCGATGGCGCGGGACCCGTGCCGGGCTCGCGCGGCGGCACGCTGTTGACGGTCGGAACTTCGGTTGCGGGCGGCTGCGGCGGCACCTGATCCTGCGCGAGCGCGCGGAGCGGCGTCACCGCCATCAGCGCCAACGCCATCACAGCGCCGAGGCGCAGCACCCCTGGCCAGCCCACTCCCCGCACGCTGTAGTCCCCTAAAGCCCCGCGATCGATCTAACGGTACTTACGACACCCACCCCACCAAACGCTGGACGAAGCCGATGTGAACCAGATCGTTCCAGGTCGCGAGAATCATCAGACTGAATACCAAAACCATGCCGATCCGAAAACCGTATTCCTGGGCGCGGGGACCAAGGGGCCGGCCGCGCACGGCTTCGAACGCGTAGAACAAAAGGTGTCCTCCATCGAGCACCGGGACCGGAAACAGGTTGATCAGGCCGAGATTGATCGACAGGAAGGCCATGAACGCGAACAGGTTGGCGACCCCGCCCTTGGCGACCTCGCCTGACATCTGCGCGATGCGCAGCGGTCCGCCGAGTTCGTCGCTGCTGCGATGCCCGGTCACGATCTGGCCCAGCGCCTTCAATGTCCCGGTCGTCTGCTCGTAGGTTTCGGCCACCGCCTGCCAGAGCGCCTGGCCGGGTCCGCGGCGGATGTACTCCATCCCGCCCCCGCGGATGCCGAGTCGCGCCATGCGCACCTTATTGCCCAGCCGGTCGGTCTCTTCGATGATCGACGGCACGGCCGTCAGGCCGACCTCCTGCCCGCCCCGCTGCACGATGATCTTGAGCGGCTGGTCGAGGTCGAGCTGCACGATCCGCTGGATGTCCTCGAACCGGCTGATCTGCTCGCCGTTGATGCGGATGATGCGGTCGCCGGCCTCGAAGCCGGCCTTTTCCGCCGCACTGCCCGGCATGACGCCGCCGACGACCGGCGGGGTGAACGGCTGGCCGATCAGGACGAACAGCGCCGCCGAGACGACGATCGCGAACAGGAAATTTGCGATCGGGCCCGCGGCGACGATCGCGGCGCGCTGGCCGAGCGGCTTGTGATGGAACGAGACTTTCTGCTCTTCGGGCGTGAGGGTCGGAAGGTCGCCGCCGGGCGTGCTCATCGCATCGGCGTCGCCGAAGAACTTCACGTAGCCGCCGAGCGGGATGGCGCTGAGCTTCCAGCGCGTGCCCGCGCGATCGTGCCAGCCGAACAGCTCGGGCCCGAAGCCGATCGAGAACGTCTCGATGCGCACTCCGTTCCGGCGCGCCACCCAGTAATGACCGAGCTCGTGCACGAACACGAGCACGGTCAGCACGATCAGGAACGGCAGCACATAGGTCCACAATCCGGCGAATACTTCCATGAGATGCAGTTTCCTCGTCGATCAACGGGCCGGCCGGCAGCGCCGGCAGAGCTTCAAACCCGCGCCAAATTCCTCATGACGTCGTTCGCCGTCCGCCGCGCTTCCAGATCCAGATCGCGCACATCATCGAGCGTGGCGGGCGACGAGTGGGGCAACATCCGCAGCGTTTCTTCAACGCTGCGGACGATGTCGAGAAAGCCGATTTCACCGGCCAAAAAGCCGCTGACGGCGATTTCGTTCGCGGCGTTCATGATAGTAGGAGCGCCGCCGCCGCGTCGCAAGACGTCTCGCGCCAGTGCCAGCGCCGGAAAACGCGCCTCATCCGGCGGCTCGAAGGTCAGGCGGCGGAGCCCGGCCAAGTCCAGTCGCGGGCTGGGCGCCGCGATGCGCTTGGGCCACCCCAGCGCGTAGGCGATCGGCGTGCGCATGTCGGGAGTCCCGAGCTGCGCCAGCACCGAGCCGTCCGCATACGCGACCATGCTGTGGATGACCGATTGCGGATGGACCAGCACCTCGATGCGCTCCGAGGGCAGGCGGAACAGATGATGGGCCTCGATGACTTCGAGGCCCTTG
>DATJPD010000201.1:0-33231 GCA_035506575.1 Alphaproteobacteria bacterium | reverse complement strand
GGCTTCGAGATTCGTGAGCTTGCCCTCGGCCCGCCGGCGCTCGATATGGCCGCCAACGATCGTGGCAAGCCCTGCGGAATCGTAGCCGCGATATTCGAGCCGCTTGAGGGCCTCGAGCAAAAGGGGGGCCGCGGGGGCCGTGCCGACGACGCCGACGATACCGCACATGATCGCTAAGCCCCGTTCTTCCTGGCGGCGCGCTTGAGGCGCGCGCGCAAAACCCTGGCGCCGCCCTTCTTCATGGCCTGGCGGGCGCGTCCGAACACCAGAGCATCGGCCGGCACGTTCTCGGTGACCGTCGAGCCGCCGGCGACCACGGCGCGGGCACCGACGCGCAACGGCGCGATCAACGTCGAGTTCGAGCCGATGAAGGCGCCCTCGCCGATCGCGGTCTCGTGCTTGGCAACGCCGTCGTAATTGCATGTGATGGTGCCGGCCCCGATATTCGCGCCGGCACCGACGCGCGCGTCGCCGATATAGGCGAGGTGATTGGCCTTGGCGCCGGCCCCCAGCCGCGCGTTCTTGACCTCGACGAAATTGCCGACATGCGCTTCGGCGCCGATCTCCGCTCCCGGCCGGAGCCGCGCGAACGGGCCGACCACCGCTCCCGGCCCGATCCGCACGCCTTCCAAGTGGCAGAAGGCGCGGATCTCGGCACCGTCAGCGACCCGCACTCCGGGGCCGAAGACCACGCCCGGCCCGACCGTGACGTCCTGGCCCAGCACGGTGTCATGGCAGAACCATACACTCGCCGGATCGATCAGCGTGGCGCCGTTCGCCATCGCATCGGCCCGCAGGCGCGCCTGCATGGCCGCTTCGGCGGCGGCGAGTTCGGCGCGGGTATTGACCGCGATCAGCTCTTCGGCAGGCGCTTCCGTCCAGGTGCAACGACGGCCGGCGGCGCGCGCGAGGCTCACGATATCGGTCAGGTAGTATTCGCGCTTGGCATTGTCGGGCCTGACCCGCGCCAGCAGCTCGAACAGAACACCGCTGTCCGCCGCGATGATGCCGCCGTTGCACAAGGTGATCGCGCGCTCCACATCGGTCGCGTCGCGCGCCTCGACGATGCGCTCGAGCGAGTCGTCCGGGCCGGTGACCATGCGGCCGTAATCAGCCGGGTCGCGGAGATCCATCGCGAGCACGGCAACTGCGGCCCCGTCCCGGCGCGCGCTGACCAGCTGTTTCAACGTCTGGGGCCGGATCAGCGGCGCATCGCCGACGACGATCAACACGTCGCCGCGAAACCCCGACAGCGCCGCCTTGGCCTGCAGCACCGCATGCCCGGTGCCCCGCCGGTCGCGCTGCACGGCCGATGTGAGAGCAAGCTTGGGGGCCGCCGCGCGCGCCGCCTCGGCGACCGCCTGCATACCCGGACCGATGACCAGAACCGTCTTCGCCGGTGCCAGATGAGCCAGGCTTGCCACCGCGTGCCCGATCAGCGGCCGGCCGGCGACCTCGTGCAGCACCTTTGGCCGGCGCGAGCGCATGCGCGTTCCGAGCCCGGCGGCGAGCACCACGACGGCGAGGTTGGATTTGGGCATGGCTTTCCTGTTGCGACGACAGGAGGCTTCTGCCACAAGCCTTGAGCATGCGGCAACGTCGTCGCTGTCACGAAATATTACTCGTTATGACATGCCCTTAGTCTCTTTTGCACGCCCTGATGCGGTGATTTTCGATATCGACGGGACGCTCCTCGACACGGCTCCGGACCTGTGCGGCACGTTGAATGTGCTCCTGGCCGAGCACGGTCGGCCCACGATGCCGCTGGAGCGCCTGCGGCCGATGATCGGCGACGGCGCGGCCAAGATGGTCGAGCGCGGCTTCGCTGCGTCGGGGACGGTGCCGGAGGATTTCGCCGCCCTGGTGCGCCGCTTCATCGAGATTTACCAGGGCCGCATCGCCGAGGAGACCAAGCCCTTTCCAGGGGCCGTCGCCTGCCTCGAGCGCTTTCGCGCCGCGGGCGCGCGCCTGGGCGTATGCACCAACAAAACGACCCGGCTCACCGAGGACCTGCTTGCGGCCCTCGATCTCACGTCTTACTTCGGCGTGGTGGTGGGCGGCGACGGCCCGGCCCGCAAGCCCGATCCGCGCCACATCCTCGCCGTGGCCGAGCGTCTTGGCGTCGCCCCCGGAAGGTCGCTGATGATCGGCGATTCGATCAACGACGTCGCCGCGGCCAAGGCGGCCGGCATCAAGGTCATTGCGGTCACGTTCGGCTATACGACCACCCCCGCAATCGAGCTCGGCGCCGATGCGGTCATCGACAGTTTCGAGGAACTGCCCCGGCTTCTGGGGTTCGGCTAGCACCCCAGGGGGCCTTGAAACCGCGCCGTTACTTGCGTAGTTTCCCGCCCGTCAGGTCGGGCACTTAGCTCAGCGGTAGAGCACTGCTTTCACACGGCAGGGGTCACAGGTTCAAATCCTGTAGTGCCCACCAATCCTCCCGGCAAAAACTGCCGAGTTCCGGCTGACTCTGCCGGACCGATCGCGAGCCCTGTCAGTATCGGCCGCTGATTCTTTAGGGCTTTTCAACTCTCCGGCGATGGCACGCCGCCTGCTTCGCTTCCGCGTCAATCGACCCGGACACGGAGCTGTCATTCGATGCGCAGCCGTAACGAAATCCTCCTCCTTCTCGAGTCTCGT
Source organism: Alphaproteobacteria bacterium (assembly GCA_035506575.1). Lineage (GTDB taxonomy): Bacteria > Pseudomonadota > Alphaproteobacteria > CACIAM-22H2 > CACIAM-22H2 > DATJPD01. The sequence continues at coordinate 30,588 of DATJPD010000201.1, read as the reverse complement.
CCCTATGCCCGCAACAAGTACGCGGGCGCCCTCAACGCGCTCGGCTATTGGCAGATCGTGTACGCCGACTACACCGAGGGCTCGGCCTTCTTCGGCAACGCCAGCGCGTACGATGCCGTGGTCGCCGTGTGGACCGACGCTGCGATCGCGCCCGAACGGTTCGCCCGCATGGTCGCTTGTGTGACCAGCTTGCCGCGGGTCCGCGGCGCTTTGATCGTGTCGCCGTTCACGACCGAGGACAATGCCCGCCTCCTGGCGCGCAGCGGCGCCAAGGGTTGGGCACGGCCCCCCGTCCCCCTCGGCGAATTGGGCGCGCGGGTCGCCTGCCTGCTGGGTGGCGATCGCCGGACGCTCAGCAACCGGCGAATCATAGGAGACCGGGCCGACAGCCCCGACCGCCGGCACCAGCCGCTCTACCCGCTGCCGCTGCCGGCCTGACGCCGTGTGCCTGCGTGGTCTATAAAGACCCGCAGGAGAGCCAGGAACGGACAGATGTATCGCGCAGCCCTACTCGGGGTCGTGTGCGCACTCGGGGTCGTGTGCGCACTCGGCGTCGCCGCCCAGCCGCGCGCGAGCGACCTGCCGGGCGCCGGGCCCGATGCGGCCCTGCAGGCCGCCCTGGCCGATTACGCCCGAGGTGACTGGGACAGCGCCTGGTTCCGTCTGTGGGGGCTCGCGCAACAGGGCAATCCCGCGGCCCAGTTCGATCTGGCACAGCTCTATCGTTTCGGCAAAGGTATCCCCGCGGACCTGCATCTTGCTTTCATGTGGTATGAGAAGGCGGCCGCGCAGGGGCACGGCTATGCGCAATACAACCTCGGCGTCATGTATGAGTTCGGACAGGGGACGACACCGGACCTGGCCCAGGCGCGCGCCTGGTACAGCCGGGCCGCCGCACAAAACGTCGCCGGCTCCAGGGCCGCCCTGGATCGCCTGGATCTCGCGGCCGGTCCTTCCCACTAGCATTCCTCGCCGTAAGGCGAGGTGGACCTCGGCTTTTCTGCCTGTATACTCGGGGCCCACACCGGCATTCGCCGGTGCAAAAAACATAACCACATCGGAACAGGGCACGTCGGCAGACGAAAAAGGGAGGCATGTCCGAGTACATTCTTGAGACCGAGGGGCTCACGAAGGAGTTCCGCGGGTTCGTGGCCGTCAACAACGTCAACCTGAGGGTTCGGCGGGGGGCGATTCACGCCCTCATCGGGCCCAATGGCGCCGGCAAGACGACGTGCTTCAATCTCCTGACCAAATTTTTGGCACCCACGCGCGGGCGTATTCTCTACAAAGGCGCCGAGATCACCGGCGCCAAGCCGGCCGATATCGCGCAGCTCGGTCTCGTGCGCTCGTTCCAGATCTCGGCCGTGTTCCCGCATCTGTCGGTGCTCGAGAACGTGCGCATCGCGCTGCAGAAGAAGCGCGGCCGCTCGTTCGACTTCTGGCGGTCCGACAAGCTCCTCGACGTGCTCAACGACCGCGCTCACGAGCTTATCGCTGCAGTCGGCCTCTCCGAGTTCACGGCCACGCAGGCGGTCGAGCTCCCCTACGGGCGCAAGCGGGCGCTCGAGATCGCCACCACCCTGGCGCTCGATCCCGAGCTGATGCTGCTCGACGAGCCGACCGCCGGAATGGGGCATGAGGACGTCGACCGCATCGCCGCCCTCATCAAGCGCGTGGCGGCCAACCGCACGGTCCTGATGGTCGAGCACAATCTGAGCGTGGTCGCCACGCTCTCGAACACGATCACCGTTCTGGCGCGCGGCGAGGTGCTGGCCGAGGGCGATTACGCGACCGTCTCGCGCCATCCCGACGTGATGCAGGCGTATCTGGGGTCTGGCCATGCCTGATGCGAGCGCCGGCAATACGCTGCTGTCGGTCCGCGATCTCCACGCCTGGTATGGCGAATCGCACATCCTGCACGGCGTCGAATTCAACGTGCAGCAGGGCGAGGTGGTTACTCTCCTCGGGCGCAACGGAGCCGGCAAGACCACGACCTTGAAGGCGATCATGGGCATGGTCGGCAAGCGTACGGGCTCGGTCCATTACGAGGGGCAGGAGACGATCGATCTGCCTTCGAACCGGATCGCCCGCCTGGGCATCGCCTTCTGCCCGGAAGAGCGCGGCATTTTCGCGAGCCTCGACGTCGAAGAGAACCTGCTGCTGCCGCCCGCGGTCAGGCCGGGCGGCCTTTCGGTGGATGCGATCTTCGATCTTTTTCCCAACTTGAGAGAGCGCCTGCGCAGCCAGGGCACCAAGCTCTCGGGCGGCGAGCAGCAGATGCTGGCGATCGCGCGCATCCTGCGCACTGGCGCCCGCCTCTTGCTCTTGGATGAACCCACCGAAGGGCTGGCGCCGGTGATCATCGAGCAGATCGGCCGCACCATCCAGCGCCTGAAGCAGGAAGGCTTCACCATCCTGCTGGTCGAGCAAAATTTCCGCTTTGCGGGCACGGTGGCCGATCGCCATTATGTCGTCGACCGGGGCAAGGTGATCGACATGATCCCGAACCCGCAGCTCGACGCCAACATGGACAAGCTGCACGAGTATCTCGGGGTCTAAACGAAGCAACACTGGAGGAAATGGTCATGCAATTCGCTCGGAGTCTTCTATTGTCGGCCGCCGTCGCCTTGTGTGCGACCGCCGCGCACGCCCAGTATTCGGGCGGTACCGTCAAGATCGGCGTGCTGAACGACATGTCGAGCTTGTACGCCGATATTGGCGGGCCGGGCTCGGTGCTCGCAGCGCAAATGGCGGCCGATGACTTCACCGCTACCCATAAGGACCTGAAGGTCGAGATCGTCTCCGCCGATCACCAGAACAAGCCCGACGTGGGCTCGGCGATCGCCCGCAAGTGGTTCGACCAGGATGGCGTGGATGCCATCGCCGACGTGCCGACCTCCTCGGTGGCCCTGGCGGTCGCCGACGTCGTGAAAGAGAAGAACAAGGTGTTCCTGATCTCCGGTGCGGCAACGTCCGACCTCACCGGCAAGGCGTGCACGCCCAACAACGTGCATTGGACCTACGACACCTGGATGCTCGCCCACGGGACGGGTACCGCGATCGTGAAGCAAGGTGGCGATACCTGGTTCTTCCTGACCTCAGACTATGCATTCGGCCATCAGCTCGAAGCCGATACGTCGGAGGTCGTCAAGGCGAACGGCGGCAAAGTGCTCGGCGCGGCCCGCCACCCGCTGAACACATCCGACTTCTCGTCCTTCCTCCTGCAGGCCCAAGCCTCGAAGGCCAAGGTCGTCGGCCTGGCCAACGCCGGCGGCGACACGATCAACTCGATCAAGCAGGCGTCGGAGTTCGGCATCGTGCAGGGCGGGCAGAGCCTTGCCGGCCTGCTTCTGTTTATCACCGACGTTCATTCGCTCGGCCTGCAGACGGCTCATGGCCTCCTGTTTACGACCGCATGGTACTGGGACCTCAACGATCCGTCGCGCGAATGGGCCAAGAAATTCGCGGCCAAGCACGACGGCAAATACCCGACAATGGGCCAGGCGGGGGTTTACGCCGCAGTCCTTCACTATCTCAAGGCGGTGAGCGCCCTGAAGAGCGACGCTGACGGCAAGGCGGTTGTCGACGAGATGAAGAAGTTGCCGACCGACGACCAGCTGTTCGGCAAGGGCACCGTCCGTGTCGATGGCCGCGTGCTCCATCCAGCGTACCTCATGGAAGTGAAAAAGCCGGAGGAGTCGAAGAGCGAATGGGACCTGATGAAGGTCCGGCAGACGATCCCGGCCGACCAGGCGTTCCGGCCGCTCAGCGAAGGCGGCTGCCCGCTCGTGAAAGGCTGACGTGATGCGGGCGTGAGGCGCCAACGCGTCTCACGCCCGTTTCTTCGTTTTCGCGATGTTCGCTCTTCTCGGCATACCCCCCCAGGCGCTGTTCGGACAGCTGCTCATCGGGCTGATCAACGGCTCGTTCTACGCGCTGCTGAGCCTCGGGCTTGCGGTGATCTTCGGCCTGCTCAACATCATCAACTTCGCTCACGGCGCGCTCTACATGATGGGCGCGTTCTTCGCATGGTTCCTGCTGCAATATCTCGGTTTGAGTTATTGGTGGGCATTGATATTGGCACCGATCGGGGTCGGCGTCGTCGGCGTGATCCTCGAACGCCTGTTCCTCAAGCAGCTTTACAAGCTCGACCACCTGTACGGGCTGCTCCTCACCTTCGGCATGGCGCTGGTGATCGAGGGCCTGTTCCGCAACAAATACGGCTCATCCGGCCTGCCCTACCAGATGCCGTCGGCCCTCTCGGGCGGGCGCAATCTCGGATTCATGTTCCTGCCGAACTACCGCGCCTGGGTCGTGCTGGTCTCGGTCTCGGTGTGCCTCCTCACCTGGTACGTGATCGAGCGGACAAAGCTCGGCTCGTATCTGCGCGCGGCGACCGAGAATCCGGGGCTGGTGCAGGCCTTCGGAGTCAACGTGCCGCGGATGATCACCATCACCTACGGCTTCGGCGTGGCGCTCGCCGCCTTCGCGGGCGTGCTCGCCGCCCCCATCTACCAGGTGAGCCCGCAGATGGGCTCCAACCTGATCATCGTCGTGTTCGCGGTGGTGGTGATCGGCGGCATGGGCTCGATCATGGGCTCGATCCTGACCGGCTTCGCGCTCGGCGTCATCGAGGGCCTCACCAAGGTATTCTATCCGGAGGCGTCGAACACCGCGATCTTCGTCATCATGGCCATCGTGCTGCTGATCAAGCCGACCGGCCTGTTCGGGCGGGCGCACTAGAATGGTCGACGTCACGAGCAACGGCAGCATCGCCGCCCCGACGACCGTCGTCGCCCGCCATCAATACGTCGCGTTCGCCGTGATGCTGGCGCTGCTGGTCGCAGCGCCGTTCTTCGTCTACCCGATCTTCCTGATGGATGCGCTGTGCTTCGCGCTGTTCGCCTGCGCGTTCAATCTCCTGGTCGGCTATGCGGGACTGCTGTCGTTCGGGCATGCGATGTTCCTGGGCTCTGCCGGATATCTTTCGGCGCACGCTGCCAAGGTCTGGGGCTTCCCGCCCGAGCTCGCGATCGTCACCGGCACGGCCACGGCCGCCCTGCTCGGCCTCATCACCGGTGCGCTGGCCATCCGCCGCCAGGGCATCTATTTCGCCATGACCACCCTGGCCCTGGCGCAGATGATCTATTTCTTCTGCCTCGAGGCCAAGTTCACCGGCGGCGAGGACGGAATCCAGCGCGTGCCGCGCGGCACGTTGTTGGGGCTGTTCGATCTCCGCGATGACCTCACGCTGTACTGGGTCGTGCTGGCCATCTTCCTGTTCGGGTTCCTCCTCATCTACAGGACCATCCATTCGCCGTTCGGCCAGGTGCTGAAGGCGATCCGCGAGAACGAGCCGCGCGCGGTCTCGCTCGGCTACAAGGCCGAGCAGTACAAGCTGATCGCATTCGTCCTGTCGGCGGCCTTGGCCGGGCTCGCCGGCTCCACCAAGGCGATCGTGTTCCAGCTCGCTTCGCTCACCGACGTCAACTGGCCGATGTCGGGCGAGGTCGTGCTCATGACCCTGCTCGGCGGGCTGGGCACGGTGTTCGGACCGGTGGCCGGCGCGTTCATCGTTGTGGCGCTCGAAAATTACCTCGCCCAGCTGGGGGCGTGGGTGACGATCGTCCAGGGGATCATCTTCATCGTCTGCGTGCTCACCTTCCGCCGCGGGGTCATCGGCGAGCTCGGCCGCCTGCTGAAGAAGTCGCTGTAGGCACTATTCGACCGCATTCGTAACGGGATTCGCGAGCGTTCCGATTCCCGCTGCATGCACCGCGATCTGGTCGCCTGCCCTCATGAACTTCTGCGGCCTGCGGCCATAGCCGACCCCGGCCGGCGAGCCCGTCGTGATCACATCGCCGGGCTGGAAGCGGTAGAAGCGTGAATAGTGCGCGATCAGTGCCGCGACGTTGAACACGAGGTCGTTGGTATTCGCGGCTTGCACGACTTCGCCGTTGAGCGTCGTCTTGAGGTCGACATCGTCCGGATCCGGAATCTCATCTCGGGTGGCCAGCACCGGTCCCATGGGGCAGAACGTCGGAAACTGTTTGCCGAGTAGATTCAGCTCCCAGGCAAAGATGGCTCCCATGATGCCTTTCGAAGCGAACACCGGGGCAACCCAGTCGCGGGCCGACACGTCGTTGACGAGTGTATATCCTGCGACATAATCCAGGGCCTCGGCGGCGCCGACGCAGTGGCACGGCCGCCCGATAACGGCGCTGAATTCGCCCTCCCAATCCACCATGTCGGGATTCGATTTCGGCAAGACGATTGGCGCACCATCGCCGATGATAGCGGCGATGCTCTTGGTGAACGACAGCGGCTGGTCGGGCACCTCCGTCTTCATCTCGCGCAGATGCTCGCGATAGTTCGCCCCGCACGACAGGATCATGGCCGGGTCGGGAATTGGCGCGAGCAGCGTCGCAGTCGTGCGCGGCCGAAGCGCGCCGATTTCCCGTAGCCGTTCGGCGGCACCTCCGGCGGCCTCATCGGTCAGTCGCCGGATCAGGTCGAGGGCGCCGGCTCCTTGCTCCAGGATGCCCCGCACGGAACCAGCCAATTCGCGCGCGGACGGCAAAACGGCGGCCCCGGCGATCAGATCCAGTACCTCATCGCCCACGAGGGCTCCGGGAACGGCGCGCCCGGCACTTTTCATCGTCACAAGATGCATGATCTTCCCCAATCGGCTAGATGGCACGAGGCTAAAGAAGCTTGCGACCCGCCTCAATCCTGTTCTGCGGCGTCGGATTACCTGTCATGCCCTTGCACCCCTGTCCCGTTCGTGCGTGAATCTCCGACGGATCAAATTCGGGGATGATGTTCGCATCGCGAACATCGCCGGGAGGAGCGGACATGTCGAAGGGTGAGCGGGCGAAGAGCGTCGGCCGTCGCAACTTCTTGAAGGGGGCGGCCCTTGCCGGTGCCGCCGGCCTCGCACCGCCTTTGGCGTCAAAGGCCAGAGCCGCGGACACGCCACCCAAGCCCGTCACACCGCTGCCGAACGCGCAAACGGCGCAGGCCGAAGCGGGTGCCGCCGCACACGCGGCCGCCCCTCTGACCGGCGGGAAGAGCGGCGGCGACCTCATGGTCGACGTCTTCAAGCAGCTCAAATTCGAATACTTCTTCTCGAACCCGGGCTCGAGCTTCCGCGGCCTGCAGGATTCGGTCATCGACTATGGCGGCAACAAGGATCCGGAATTCATCATGTGCTGCCACGAGGAGTCCTCGGTCGGCATGGCGCATGGCTATGCCAAGATCGAGGGTCGGCCCGCGGGCGTGCTTGCACACGGCACGGTCGGCCTGCAGCACGCCTCGATGGGCGTCTACAATGCGTTCTGCGACCGCGTGCCGGTCTACATCGTGATCGGCAACGGCATCGATGCGACCAAGCGCCGGCCGGGTGTCGAATGGATCCACACCGTCCAGGACGCAGCCTCGATGGTGCGCGACTACACGAAATGGGACGACCAGCCGGGGTCGCTCCAGCACTTCGTCGAGTCCGCGGTGCGCGCGTACAAGATTGCCACCACCCCGCCGTATGAGCCGGTGCTCCTGGTCGCGGACAGCGAGCTGCAGGAAAACCCGATCAAGCCCGACGAGACCTTCTACATCCCGAAGCTGCCGAACACGGTGCCGCCGCAGGGCGATTCCGCGGCGGTCGCCGAGTGCGCGAGGATGCTGGTCGCGGCCGAGAACCCGGTGATCCTGGCCGACCGGTGCGCGCGCACGCCCAAGGGGGTGGCCCTGCTCGTGGAGCTGGCCGAGCTCCTGCAAGCGCCGGTCGTCGACCAGGGCGGACGGATGAACTTCCCCAACCGCCATCCGCTCAACCAGTCCGGGCGCGCCCGCGGCCTCGTCTCCCAGGCTGACGTCATCGTGGGCCTCGAGCTCACGGATTTCTGGGGTGCGACCCACGGCTATCGCGACCAGCTCGAACGCACCTCCTGGCCGGACACGAAACAGGGTGCGAAGCTGGTGAGCATCAGCTCGGTCGATCTCTTCACGCGCTCCAACTACCAGGATTTTGAGCGCTTCGAGGACGTCGACCTCGCGATCACCGGCGACGCGGAAGCGACGCTGCCGGCGCTGATCGAGGCCGTGAAGCGCCAGATCACCGCCGACCACAAATCCGCCTACGAGGGCCGCGGCAAGAAGATGGCGGCGGCGCACAAGGGCCTGTTCGAGCGCGCGAAGATGGATGCGACGTACGGCTGGGACGCGAGCCCCATCTCGACCGCGCGGCTGTGCGCCGAGCTGTGGGCGGTGATCAAGGACGATGACTGGTCGCTCGTGTCGCCGACTGGGTCGGTGAGCAACTGGCCGCAGAGGCTGTGGAACATGGACAAGCATCATCAGTTCATCGGCGGGCCGGGCGGCTACGGGGTGGGCTACGGGCTGCCGGCGGCGACCGGTGCCGCGGTCGCCAACAAGAAGCACGGGCGGCTCACCGTGAGCATTCAGAACGACGGAGACCTGATGTACGCGCCCGGCGCCTTGTGGACCCAGGCGCACCATAAGATCCCGATCCTGTCCGTGATGCACAACAACCGCGCCTATCACCAGGAGGTCATGCACCTGCAGCGCATGGCCAACCGCCACAATCGCGGCATCGATACCGCGCGCATCGGAACCGCGATCGTCAATCCGGAGATCGACTTCGCGAAGCTCGCGCAAAGCATGGGCGTGCACGGCGAAGGACCGATCACCGACCCCAAGGATCTGGGTCCGGCGCTGCAGCGCGCGGCCGCCATCGTCAAGCGCGGCGAGCCGGCGCTCGTCGACGTCGTCACGCAGCCTCGATAGGAGTGCGCGACATGAGGACGTTTCTCTGCATCCCGGCGGCGGCTCTCGCTCTGACGGTCTTCAGCAGCGGCGCATGGGCTCAATCGGCCGCCCCCGCGGGCGACGCGGCCCACGGCCAGCAGCTATTCGCCGCCGATGGCTGCTATCAGTGCCACGGCTATGTCGGACAGGGCGGCAACGCCGGCCTTCGGCTCGGGCCGCCGCCCATCGCCTACGAGGCGTTCACCGAGCAGCTTCGCCATCCACGCGCCGAGATGCCGCCCTACGAAGCCAAGATCCTGCCCGACAAGGACGCAGCGGACATCTACGCGTATCTGCAGAGCCTGCCGAAGCCGCCGGCGGTCAAGGACGTCCCGCTGCTGAACAATCTCTAGGGCATCGCCTTAGGGTCGTCGGGTGCCGGCGCCGGTGCCGCAACCGCAGGTGGGGCGGCCTCAGGTTGTTGCGCCGCTGGTGAGGACGGCGCCTGCGCCGAAGCGGGCGCCTGGATCCCCGGCGCATTGTCCGCCCGGGCGGGTGCCGCTGCCGGTTGGTCGGGTGGCGGCGGCGATGCTTGCACGGGAGCCGACGCAGCATCGCTCGGCACCGGGCTCGGGGCGACATTGGTCGTCTTTTCGCTCCTGCTTCCGTCGAGCTTGTCGTTCTTGGCCGCGGACGGCCCCGGGACCTCGAGCGGCGCAATATAATCGGCGACGATGCGTGCCTGCTTGCCTTCGATGACGAGGACCTTCAGCCCGACGGGAAGCGGCGTCACGTCTTTCTGCGCCACCGCAATGAGTTCGCCACCCGTCTTGCGGACAATGTATTCGAACGCCGTCGTATCGTCGGCGGCATGCTCCACGCTCGTCCCGATGAGCCCGCCGACCAGCGTGCCGCCGATCGCGCTGAGGGCCGTGATGACGCCCCCATCGGGCTCCTGTGCGCCGAGGACGCCACCGGCAGCACCGCCGGTCACGGCCCCGACCGTGCCATCGGCTCTGATCCTTATTTCGCGAAACCCGGCTATCACGCCTTGATCGACCTTGTTCGCCTGCTGGACGGCGGCCGTGGAGTACGTGTTGGGGGAGTAATCCGGTCCGCAGCCGGCGACCGCGACAAGCAGGGTCATCGGCAAGACAACTCGGAGATACTGGAACAAGGCTTACCCTCTTCGCTTGCGTGGCAACGCCGGCGCCACAGCCGCGCATCCGCGCTGTCGCGGGCCCCTGTCAGGGCATGACTGAGTATCGAAGGTCCCCTAGCTGAGTCGCACTATTTGGTGCCACTCAACTCTGGCGTCGGGTCGTGGCATTTTTGTGGCCGGCGTCAGCCTGCGATCGCCACATTCTCGCCTATCTTGGCGGCTGCCGGATGGCGGCGCGAACGCGACGGGCGCCCCGGCGACGTCGCGTAGATCTGGCCGAAGCGGTTGCGCAGAAAGAGGTTGAGCGGGACGTCCTCCTGGCGCACGAAACCGCGTGCCGGCAGGACACCTTCGGACAAGAGATCGAGCACGCCGCAAACTCCGGCCGCGGTGGTCATCTGGATCGCGCTGCGTGCCCTCCCGTTGAGGTCGCTGCCGTAGACCTTGTTCGCGTAAGTCTCCTGGACATAGCGCCCGCCGCGCACGCCGCTCACAGCAACGAAGACTATGACGACGTCCTGCAGGGTGGCGGGAAGCGCATACTCCAGGATGTCCTTGAGGACGTGCCGCCGGTCGCGCAGGCGCAGGTCATGCAGCAGGGTCTTCATGATGGCCGCGTGGCCGGGATAGCGCACAGTCCGGTAGTTGAGCTCGCGCACCCGGCCGAGATAGGTCTCGCACAGGCTGCCGAGGCCGCCCGAGGTGTTGAACGCCTCGTAGGTGACGCCGTCGAGCGCGAACTCCTCCCGCTCCTCCATCGCCGGCACCTCGCGGCGGACGCCGCCGACGATCGCCTCGCACGGCTCGCAATATTCGTTGATGACGCCGTCGGTGCTCCAGGTGAGGTTGTAGTTCAGCCCATTCGACGGGAAACGCGGTAACGCCCCGACCCTCAGGCGGATGCTGTCGAGGACGTCGAAGCGCTGCGCCAGATCGTTGGCGACGATGGACACGAATCCCGGCGCCAGTCCGCATTGCGGGATGAATGCGCTCTCGGCACGCTCGGCCAGCTGCTTGACGTGACGGGTGCTGGCCACGTCTTCGGTGAGATCGAGATAGTGCACGCCAGCCTCGCGGGCGGCATCGGCTATTCGGGTCGTCAGATGATAGGGAGCGGCATTGATGATCGCGAACTTGCCACGCGCCAGTTCGGCCAACGCTCCGGGAGCGGTGTCGACCTCGATGACGGCCTTGGCGATCGGGGCGCCGGCGTCAATGCCAGCGATCCGGGCCACGTCGCGGTCGGCGAGCGTCACGCGGTGGTTTCCGCGCACGATGAGCATCTCCGCGACGGTCGAGCCGATTTTGCCGGCGCCCACGACGACCACGTCTCGCGAATTCAGCACCATGCCAGCCTCCGATGAGCATGGTCAGTATTGACGCGCGGCGTTTCAGGGGCTACGGGCATCTCGACGAAACGTGACCCGGGTGGTCGGCAGAATGACGGACCGCGCGAACAAAACGAAGGTCGACGACACCGATCGCCGCCTGCTTTCGCTCCTGCGGGAGAACGCCCGCGCGCCCGCCACCGAGTTGGCGCGGCGCCTGGGCCTGTCGCGCACCACCGTCCAAAGCCGCATCGAGCGGCTCGAGCGAAGCGGGATCATCGCCGGCTACACCGTGCGGGTCACCGACGAACACGAGCACGGCCTTATCAGGGCCTATGTGATGGTCACCTTGCGGCCGAAGCTGTCAGCCTCCGTGGCGGCCAGCTTGCGGCGGATCGCCGAGGTCCGCACGCTTCACTCGGTGAGCGGCAGCTTTGACCTCATCATCGCGACCGCCGCAACGTCGATCAACGAGATGAACGAACTGATCGACCGCATCGGCGCCCTGGAGGGCGTCGAGCGAACCACCTCTGCCGTCGTTCTTTCGACGCCGATCGACCGCTAGAGAGCTCCTAGAGACCCAGCCGCTGGGCGATGCCGAGCACGCGCTCGGCGGCCCGTGCAACGGGCCGGTCGATCATCTTGCCGTCGAGTTGCAGCACACCGCTGGACGCGCCGATCGCCTCCCGCACCCGCTTGGCCCACGCGATCTCGGCAACCGAGGGCGTAAACGTCGCGTGGATCCCGGCGATGTGCTTGGGATGGATCGCCGCCTTGCCGGTGAAGCCGAAGCTGCGCGCGCGCTTGGCTTCGGCGATGCCGCCGGCTTCGTCCGCGATGTCGGGATACGGCGTGTCCATGGCATCGATCCCCGCACAGGCCGCGGCCTGGATGACGCGGCCGCGGGCATAGATCAGCGGCTCCCATTCGAGCGCGCAGCCGAGCTCGGCGGACAGATCCATCGCCCCGAAGAACAGGAGCCCGTCGGGCGCCACTGCGCGCGCGATCGCAGTCGCGTTCTCGAGTCCCAACGCGGTCTCGATGATGGCGATGATCGGGGCTGCCGCAGCGCCGAGCCGCTGTCCCGCCTCCGCCACGTCCTCGACCCCCTCGATCTTCGGCAGCATGACAAAGGCGGGCTTGCGACCGGCGGCGGCGAGTGCCGCCGCGTCGCGCGGGCCCTCCTCGCCGCGAATCGGGTTGATGCGGACCGCCAGCGTCGCGCGGGCGGGCGGCGCCCGCAAACTTGCGACGGCGAGGTCGCGCGCCTCGGCCTTACGCTCCGGCGCCACGGAGTCTTCGAGGTCGATGCACACGATATCGGCACCGGCCGCGACGGCCTTGGCGACGCGCTCCGGCCGCAACGCCGGCACGAACAGCAACGATCGGTTCAACATGCGGGATTGACCCTAAAAGGCGCAGTTCTTGCCGTCAAACCAAAAGGTTAACGCGTTAAGTTTTGGCGAGCCAGTTTTTGCTACGCTCACCTCGCTGTGATATCGTCTCGACTACTCGCCAGATAACGGCGAGACCACGTCGAACCCGGCGGTGGGGGCCGGGCTTTCTTCGGTTGGCGGACCAGAAAAGGGTCTAAGGGGCGCATGAACAGACGAACCGGCGCAGCACGCGCAACGCAGGTGGCGTGAGCATGACGGCCACCGTCACGAAAAGCCGGCGGCGCTTCAGCCATGCCGAGCTTCATCAGGTCGTCGAACTGCACCATCGGTTTCGCACCGGGCGCCCGGGGGGCGTGCGCGCCCTGCTCGCGTTTGCCGACCTGTCCGGCTTGTCGATGGCGGGCTGCAATCTCGCGGAAGCGGATTTGAGCGGCGCCACTCTGCGCGGCGCCAATCTGTCCGAATGCAATCTCGATCGTACGACGCTGTTCGGCGCCGATCTGCGCGATGCCGATCTCGAGGATGCCACGCTGATCGGCGCCAACCTGCGCGGGGCCAGCCTGCGCGGCGCCAATCTCACGCGCGCCAATCTGTTCAAGGCCGACCTGCGCAACGGCACGATTGCCACCGCCGATATGGGCGGCAACCTTCATATGATGGCGATCAAGGCGGGACCGGCCGAGCTGGCGGAGGCGCGCCTCATCAACGCCAACCTGACCGACGCCGACATGAGCGGCGTGATCGCGACGCATACCGACTTCACCGATGCGGTTCTGCGCGGTGCCAAGCTCACGCGCGCCAACCTGCAGAACGCGCGCCTCGCCGGCGTCAATTTCGAGGGGGCCGACCTGTCCGCCGTCAACATGCGCGGCGCCGACCTCGAAGGCGCGGTGCTGACCGGCGCCAAGACGGACCTTGCGGATTTCTACGGCGCCACGCTCAAGAATATTCTGACTGACAAGCCGGTCGGAAAGACGCTCGATGCGCTCGGCATGCCGCTCGACGAGCTGGTCGGCCTTCATCTGCAATGGGTCCAAACCGGCGGATCAAAGGGCAAACCCGCCGATCTCACCGAGTTCGATCTGCGCAAGGGCCCGTCCCTGATGCGCGCCAACCTCACGGCCCTCAAGGCCGAAAAGGCCACGTTCTACGGTCTCGACCTCGAAGGCGCCATGCTCCAGGGTGCCAAGCTCGCCGGTGCCGATTTGCGCACCTGCCGTCTCTCCGCGGCAGATCTGCGCGGCGCCCAGCTGCAAGGTGCTCTTCTCAACCACGCCGATCTGCGCGACGCCAATCTCGACCCGCTCGTCATCGGGACGGAGCGCGTGTTTCCGACCAATCTCGAAAACGCACAGCTCCGCTGCGCCGATTTGCGCGGGGCGCGGCTGCGTCAGGCGATCATGCGCTTCGCCGACCTCACCGAGGCCAACCTGTCGAACGTCAATTTGCAGGACACCGCACTCGATGGCGCCAAGATGCCGGTCAGGCCGCAGCGGAAGGCGAGCTGACGACCAATCTTCGTCAAGTCGCGGCCTTCTGCACCATGCGCGGGCCATCCACCGCGACCGGAATCTCATAGACGGCCGGGGTCGCCCCGAAATTCGCGAGCTGTTCTGGCCTAAGGCCGAGATCGATGGGCACCGAGTCTTCGCGCTTCGCCTTGGCGCGCAGGTTGAAGACCTCGTGATGGTAGCCGTGCTTGTCCTCGATCACGTATTTGACGACCGGATACGCCTTGCCGGCGACCGACCCGCTGGTGACGATCGAGCGGATCTCCTTGATCGCGTGCTCGCCGATGATGGACCCGGCCAGCCGTGACAGCAGCTTCTCGGCGCGCGCGACGAACAGGAGCGTATCCAGCATCGTGGTGATCGGATCGAGCGGCCGCTGGAAATTGCCGATCAGGATCTGCCCGGAAAGCGCCTTGCTGATCATGCGCGCGAGCGTGATCGTGACGTCGCCGACGATGTACTCAAAGCCGCGCGGCCTCGTCCCTTCGACCTGGTGATACGAATAATGCGAGCCGACGCTGAAGCAGGCGCGCAAGCGCGGCACGAGCTTGCTCCCCTCGCCGGCATTCTGGCGCGCCAGCGCATTGTCGATCAGGATCAGGAGAAGGGCCGCGTAGGTCCTGAGGTCGGCCTCGAGGCCGCGCGCTCGGTTCCAGACGTAGAAGCCGTCGCCGACCGTCGAGCGGGCGAGCTCGACCTCGAAGCCGGCGTCGCTCATTTTCTTCGCCGCGTTATTGATGCTGTATTCAAGCGAATTGAGTTGCGCCACCTGCTCGATCGGCGACACTTTCGAAAAGCCGACGACGTCGAACAGCATCACGCCGCGATATTCGCTCTGCACGATCGAGTAGCGGCGGATGACGCTGTCGATGGAATCCGGGTCGACCTCGCCCTTGGCGCGGTCGGTGCCGATCTTGAACGGCAGCGCGAGGCGCAGCGGACGGGCCTGCAGCACCTTGCACGCATCCCCGAAGGTGGCCGCATCCATCATCCGGCGGCCGTGCAGGAGCCGCGGACTCGTCGTCGCCTGGGCGAGGACGCGATAGCAGGGTGCGACGCAGACCTGGATCCCGGACTCGTCGGTCATCCAGCCGACCACCATGTTCTTGCCGAGCTTCCACGAATTGTGGACGGCGATATCGATCTCGCGCAGCCCCTCGCGAACCTGGTTCAGATCAGCCATGCGCGTCGGCCCCCCATCGCCACGTTATCCCGCGGAAAAAGCGGGGACAACAGTGACGCACGTCACTAGTCAGACCACGGCCCGGTTAATTTTTTGTTGTCGATCTCCGTCCGGGCTCGCTCGGCCTCGGCCTTCTCCCGATCGCGCTCCGCCTTGGGCCGGCCGAACCTGGCCCGGTTGGCGGCCGCCGCGACGTCTGCCGCTTCGCGGACCTTCTGTTTGCGGCGCCGCCGCAGGTTGACGATATCGGCCATGGACCCGTTACGCAGCCGAGCGGCGACCGAACAGCGCCGCGGCGAACCGGGGATAGGTCTCGGCGATTTCCGCGGCGACCTGACCGTTCAGCACCGCGAGTTCCGCCTCGCTCGGCGGCAGCGTCGCTGGCACGTCGGCCGGCGCATCGTAGGTGAAGCCGGTATTGGCCCGCACCGTTTCCGCGGTTTCCCCGGGATGCAGGCTCGCGAGGCGAAAGCGTCGGGCTGCACGGTCGAAGTCGAAGACGCAGCGCCCGGTGACCAGGGCCGCCGGCCCACCCTGGCGATAGACTTCAGGCGGACTGGTGCCCGGGGCACTCACGAAATCGACTTTCGGTACCAGGACTCGCGCGGTGTGCTCCTCCCGGAACAGGATCACGCGCGGAATCAGGTAATAGAGGTAGGCGGAGCCGAACGAGCCCGGGAAGCGGTGCTGCCAGCGCGGGTACTCCCCGGCGCCGACGAGGTTCAGATTGGCCTCGCCGTCGATCTGCCCTCCGCTGAGAAAAAATGCGTCGATCCGGCCCTGTGCCGCGCAGTCGAAAAGCTCGCGGCCGCCATCCGTGAATGAATTGTTCTGCAGCGATCCTAGCATCAGGACGCGCATGCTCCCAGCGCCCATGGCGCGCGCCAGCAACGTTGCAGCACCCGGGATCGGCGAGGAATTGCCGACCGCCACCGTGCGGCACCCCGCCAGCATCCGGGAGATCACCGCGATCAGCAGCCTGGTGCGCGCAATATCCATCACGCGGCCGCGGGCCAGGCGCCAAGGAACCGGTCGAGCCAGGCGCGGAAACCGGCCTCGCTGCGCGCCGCCTCGGCATAGCGCGCGAGCTCCGCCTCGTCCGCGGCGTAGAGGTCCTGCAGGCCCAAGGGCCAGGCGCCCCGCGGCGCTTCGGCAACCGCCTCGACATACAGGCCCGGCAGCACGCCGGCCGCGATTGTCTCGTCGTCGAGCAGAGAACCCTCGACGATCTCTTCGACCGTCACGAGGGTTCGCGCCGCCGCATGCGCCATGGTCACGAGCTCGCGGCGCCGGCCGATCCACACGTTGCCGTCGCGGTCCGCCTTGGTCGCATGAAAGATGGCGACGTCGGGCTTGATGGCCGGCAGATAGACGATCGGATCGCCGGATGAAAAGGGGTTGTCGGCGAGCTTCCAGTCGGCGCGGTGACGCAGGATGTCGCTGCCGATCAGACCGCGCAGCGGCAGGAACGGCACGCCCTTCTCGCTCGCCTGCAAGGCGGCGTGCACGGCTGGGCACGTCGTGTCGCGCATCCGGATCGAGCCCGCACGGATCGCTGCCGTGAACCGCGGGGCAAGCCCGAACTCGCCGAGGGTCACGGCCGCGGCTTCGAGCCCGGCCACACAGCCGGCGCCGATCAGGACGTCGATCTGGATGCCGGAGGTCGGCACGGCGAGTACGTGCAAATCTCGTGCGTTGCGCGCCACGAGCGCGCGCGTCAGCGCCATGGGCACGCCGCTGTAATCGGGCGGAATCGCCACCAGCGTTCCCGGCGTGATACGGGCCGCAAGCTCGTCGAGCGACGGGCTGGTCATGGGACGATCATAGCCCCGAAGACCGCCGCTCGCCTAGCGAAGTGCCGCTCAGAACTGCGCGGCCATGAAATCGATGAACGCTCGCACTTTGGGCGACAGGTGACGGGTCTGGGGATAGACCACCCAGACCGGATCGGCGGGGGGTCGCAGAGGCTCGAGGACGGGCTCGAGCACCCCGTCCCTGATGCGGTCGTCGACGTAGTAGTCGCGGAGCTGGGCGATGCCGTAGCCGGCACACACCGAATCGCGCACCGACGCGCCGTCGGTGAAGCTCATCGTGCCGGCCGGAGTGAACGTCTGTTCGAGGCCGCGCCGCCGGAAACGCCAGACCCTCGTCTCCCGGGTCGCCGGGTATGTCAGTGCCAGGCAGTTATGGCTGGCGAGATCGCCGACCGTCTTCGGCCGTCCGTGCTTTTTTAAATAGCTTGGCGCGCCGACCACACGTATCCCCGTCTGAGTCAGCCGCCGCGTGATCAGTGTCGAGTCCTGAAGCGGTCCGAAGCGGACTGCGACGTCGATCCCCTCCTCGACCAGGTCGACGTAGCGGTCGGTGAAGCTCACCGCGAGCTGGAGCGCCGGGTGGCGGGCCTGGAAGGGTCCCAAGAGCGGCACGATCTTGAGCCGCCCGAATGATATCGGCAGGTCGATCCTCAGCCGCCCGACCGGCTTGCCGCGGGCTTCCTTCAGCATCAGCTCGGCCTCGTCCAGCTCGCTCAGGATCTGCCGGCAACGCTCGAAAAACGCGGCACCATCCTCGGTCAGGCCGACGCGGCGCGTGGTACGGGCGAGCAGACGCACGCCCAGCTGGTCCTCGAGACGACCGATCGCATTGCTGACGCCCGACGGCGTGATGGCGAGGTCCGTCGCGGCACGGACGAAGCTGCGCCGCTCGGCCACTTTCACGAAGATCGTCAGCGCTCTCAGGTCCTGCATAATTCATCACCAGATGTGAATAATCACCTCACAGCATAGCCCATTATATCAAGTCTCGGAATCCGTACATTTGCACCATGCGAATGGCCGCGATCGGGAGATCACGCATGGCACCCTTCGATGTCGATCCGGACTGGTACGCGCGCGAGTGGGAAGCGCCGCCGCCTGCGAGCGGGCCGCGCCCGAAGCCGATCCTGCGTACGGCGTGGCTGCTGACCGCGGGTCTGGCCGCGTGGTTCGTCGCCGGCTCGTGCGTGGCAGGATGGCTCGCGACCGCCTTCGGCTGGCTCGAGCCTGCGGTGCGGTGAGACCTAGCGCCGGTTACGTTTTGGCTTTTCGCTTGGCTGAAGCTTTGCGTTTGGCCTTGGGTTTGGCCTTGAGCTTGGCCTTCGCTCTCGTCTTCGCTTTCCCCCGCAACTTGGCTTTGGCCTTCGGTTTGGCTTTTGCCTTTCGCTTCGCCTTGGGCTTCGGGTTCAGCGCGTTGCCGACGATCTCCAGCAGCTGCGCCCGCTCGAACGGCTTCTCGATGACGGCCACCAGGCCAAGGTCCCGGGCCATCGCGTCGTGATCGGCCTTTCCGTACCAGACCCCGGACATCGCAATGATCTTGGCCTGCGGACTCGCCGTCTGCATATCGGCGATGGTCGCGAATCCGTCCTTGAACGGCATCATCAGATCGCAGAGGACGAGCGAAGGCCCTAACGTGCCGAACAGGCTGATGCCTTCATCCCCGCCTCTGGCTTCGTGCACCTGGTGCCCACCGGATTCGAGCATCTTGCGGATCAGCGCGCGCTCGTGATCGCTGTCGTCGATCAGCAGAATCATCGGCCGTTCCCCCCTTGCCACGACGTGCCCAAAGCCTGGGGCGCCATGGTCGTATGCGCGGCGGCAGGCGTCAAGCGCGCCAGCCCGAGCCCCGGCCTCAGGGCAGCGGCTCGCCGCCGGGCTTGCTGACGACCTCCCAGGTCTGGGCCGTGTTGCTCCACAACGTCATCACGGCGTTGGAGACGTCGAGCCCGCGCTGCGGCACATGCTCGAAATCGTACATGCCGTCGGCGCCGGCATAGCCCTTGAGGTGGACGAGGAAATCGTGGAGCTGCGCCGCCGTCGCTTCGGTGCCCAAGGTGCGCAGCGCATGCACGACGATCATCGCCGGCTCCCAGGCGAGCTCCGAGGGCTCGTCGGGCTTGGCGCCGATCGCATCGAACGCCTTGTAGAACTCGGCATGCGCCTTCGCGACCGCCGGCGGCTGCCCCGACGTGTCGCGCTGGATGAACTGCCCGGCCGGAATGTAGAGACGCTTCGGCAGGAAATCCGCGTATTGCTTCATCTGCGCGTAGGTCATGTTGCCGTCGGTCGTCGCCATCGGTACGTCGAGCCCGGCCTGGATCATGCCCCGGAAGATGGTGGCGATCGGCGTGCCGGTGCTCCACGCGATGAAAGCCTGCGGGTTGGCGGCCTTGACGTTCTGGATCTGCGCCGAGACGCTGACGTCGCTGGTCGCGAAATGCTCCGCCGCGACCACCTTCATCTGTGCATTCTCGGGCTTGGCGAGGATCCCCTTGACCCCCTCCTCGAACTCCTGCCCGGTCGCGTCGGTCGAGAACATGAAGGCGAGCCGCGTCCAGCCCTTCATGCGGAAATAGCGCACCGTGGCGTCGGCAAGATCCGTCGTCGACACGCTGGGACTGAAGGAGTAGTCGCCCGGCGGCGGGTGCAAACCGGGGGAGAAGCAATAATGGACCGGGCCGTTCTTCATCAGCGGCTGCTGGGCCCGGCAGATCGCCACCAGGGACGACCCGAGGATGACCGCCGGCTTCTTCGCGACCAAGCCGCTCGTGAGCTGCACGCCGAGCTGCGGACTTGTCTGGTCGTCGTGAAAGACGAAGTGCAACGGCCGGCCCTTGAGCCCGCCGCTTTCGTTGACCGCCTTTTCCGCCAGCTCGAGCGCCTGCTGCTCGCCCTTGCCAAGGAAAGCGCCGGGGCCGGTAAGCGCCAGCACCGCATCGATCTGGTAGGGCTCGGCAGCCCGCACGGGTATCGAACCCGCTGATGCCGCCGCGGCCAGAACAATCCACAAGGCGATACGGGTCAAACGTTCTTGAGCCATGGCGAGCTTCCGTCTCAGGATTGTCACAGAGCGACCGAGCATATGGGCCTGGGCAGCACGCGGCAAGCCGGCGTGGCGGCAAATCTGCCGCGGTCTAGGTAATCTCCGCCGGCGATCTGGGGGTTTAGAGTATTTCGGCCGGCCTGCAACGCTGCTAGCTTTTACGCGCGTCGGGGGAGCCGGCAAAGAGCGCAGACGCGCTCCGAGGCCCAGCGGACAAGAGGCATACGGCACGCTCCCTCGCCGTCAGGCTGCCGCACGGGAGAGGGAATCAAGGCGATGGCATCCGTATTGCTTGTCGAGGATCGCGACGATGTTCGCGAGCTCCTGAAGGAAACGATACTGCTGGTCGGGCATTCGCTCGATTGCGCGCCCACCTGGGCGGACGGCCTGCACGCGCTCGCGACCGGCGCACACGACGTCCTGGTGGCCGATGTGCGGCTGCCCGACGGATCCGGGCATGACCTCGCCCGGCGCGCGGTGGCGCACGGCAAGAAGGCGGTCCTGATCACCGGTCATCCGGATGAGATGCGCAGCTCGCCGGACATCATCTATCTGCGCAAGCCATTCCTGATGCGGGCTCTGTTGAACGCGCTCGAGCAGCATGTCGGCGCCTCGCCCGTCCCCCCGCCGCCGAGCCTCATCGGCGTGCCGCGCCCCGACCGGCCGCTGGCCAATCCGTTCTCAGCACCGAGCCGGAAGCCGGCGCCGATCGCCGCTGCCGTCGCGATCGCATCATTGGCCTCCATGGACGTATCCCCGCTCGAAGCGCCGAACGGCCACGCCGCCGCGGTTACGCCTCCACGGCTGCAATAAGCCGATCGGGCCGCGCCTCGCGTTCGATCTGCCCGGTGGTGCACTGAGCGGGCGCCTTGTCCGGTCGCCAGCGCACGAGCGTGGTGCCGTGCCGGAAGCGTCCCTCGGTGACGTGGTCGTAGCGGACTTCGACGACAAGCTTCGGCTTCAGGGGCGTCCATTCGGCCGAGCGCTCGGTGCTCCAGCGGCTGGGCCCTCCGGGCGCGTTACCCGTGAAGCCGGGCGGGCCTGCGAGCTTTTCGAGGCGCTTCGTCAGCGCCGCACGCTCGGCATGCGGGATCGTGGACGTGAAGCCGACATGGTCGAGCCAGCCCTCGCGGTTGTAGAGCCCCAGCAGCAATGAGCCGACGCGCCGCCGGGCCTGCTCGTACCGAAAACCGCCGACCACGCAATCCGCCGTCCGCAGCCGCTTGACCTTGAGCATGGTCCGTTCGCCGGACTTGTAAGGTTCGTCGACACGTTTGGCGACCACACCGTCGAGCGCGCCGCCGGCGCGGTCGAGCCATCGCTTCGCCTCGCGGCATTCGCGCGTGTAGGGTGTCAGCCGAAACGACGGAACCCGCGCCAGCGATTTGTAGAGCCGTTCGAGAGCGGCGCGGCGCTGTTGCAGCGGCGCGTCGGCCAGGCTGCCGTCATCGTCCGTGGCGAGGCAGTCGAAGACGATGAAGACGGCGGGTGACTCGGCCGCCAGCTTCCTGATGCGGCTCTCGGCCGGATGCAGTCGCATCTGCAGGGCGGAAAACGAGAGACTGTCGCCGACCGGGATGGCGAGCTCGCCGTCGACGATGAAGCGATCGGCCGTCACCTGCTGCAGGGCCGCGACGATTTCCGGAAAATAGCGGGTGAGCGGCTTGCCCGATTTGGCGTGCAGCTCGACCTCGCTCCCGGCGCGGAACGCGAGGCGGCGGAACCCGTCCCATTTCGGCTCGTATTGCCAGCCCGGCACGTCCGGCAGCTCATCGACGAGCTTCGCCTCCATCGGTGCCGTGCTCAGGGAAACCGGCAGAGCCGCAAGGCCTTGCCGACGCTGTCGTCCCGCCATGAAGAATGAACGCAGCCGGCCGAACGAGTTCCGCTCAGCCCTTGGTTGGCGGCATCCCGCGGTAGCCGTTGAGGAACAGGACAACGGTATTGCGCGCCCAGGCGTCGAGCTCGGCCTCAGTCATCGGCTCGCCCAGGCCAAGCGCGCGACGCAGCGGCGCCGCCATGACCATCTGCAGGAACTGCGTGGCCGCGAATTCGCAGGCCGCTGCGGAACGGGCGGGGCCGTCGTGATGTGCCAGGAGTGCCGCGATCTGGGTCACTGCGGCCTGGCTGCGGCCCTGCTGGCCGACCACGGCCGCGATGTCCGGAAACCGCGCGGCCTCGGCCACGATCACCCGATAGAGTGCCACCGCCTGGGGGGAAACGGCCGCGTGCAGGATGACGCGCGCGAGGCGCAGCAGGGCTTGCTCGAGCGGCCCGTGGTCGCCGAACAACGCATCGACGTTGGCCGGGCGCAGGCGCTCGACGATGCGCGTGATGACCGCGCCGAACAGCTCCCGCTTGTCCGCATAGCGGTGATAGAACGTGCGCTTCGATATCCGGGCGGCCCGTGCCACGTCCTCGATCGAGGTGGCCCCGTAACCGTGGGCGAGAAACAGCTCGGTCGCGACGTCGAGGATCTGCTCGCCAAGGCGCGCCGCCGCTTCGCGCGACGGCCGCCCGCCTCGGCGCTTCGCCTCGCTGTCCTCGTCCGCCGCCGGATCAGCGGCCGTAGTAGTAGCCGGGGGCCGGGGCATAGTACGCGGGCGCCGGTGCGTAATAGGTCGGCGCCGGCGGCGCATAATACGCGGGCGGCGCGTAATACGCGGGCGGGGGCGGCGGCGCGTAATAGGCCGGCGGCGGCGGAGGGGCGACCGCGGCGGCGGCGGCGAACGGAGCCGTCAGTACGGCGGCAGTAAGAGCCGCAACGCCCGCGACCGCACCGAGCACGAGGCCTCCGCCGTGGCCGCCATGATGCCAGCCATGCGCCGACGCGGATGAAAGGGGGGCGGCCGCAAGCCCGGCCGTCACAAGAGCGATCATCGCTGCAGCTCGGAATGTCATGAGAGATCTCCTCCTGACCCTATGCCGTTTCCAACATGGCATACCTAGAAACAAAACGCAACAGGTGCGTATCGTTTATTTAAACCACCATGCCGTGCGGAGGAATAACCAAATTTTTCAGTCAGTTAGAACTTTCCCGCCTGGTAGTCGTGGAACGCCTGTTCGAGCTCAGCGCGGGTGTTCATCACGAACGGGCCGTACTTCGCGACCGGCTCGCGCAGCGGCTTGCCGGCGACCAGGATGAGGCGGGTCCCCTTCCCTCCCGCCGCAATCGGGATCGAATCTCCCAGCGACAGGACCCCGACGGCACCCTGCGCGATGCGGCTCGCCGGCTCGCCCACATTCGCCTCGCCCTCGTAGACGTACACGAACGCGTTGTGGTCCTGGGCAAGCGGCACCGTCACGTCCGCGCCGGCCGCCATGTGCAGATCGAGGAACAGCGGCTCGGTGGCTCCAGGCTGAACCGGGCCGCGCACCCCCCACGCTTCACCGGCGATGATCTTCGCCCGCACGCCCGCCGCGAGATCGATCACCGGAATGCGCTCGGGTGCGATGTCCTGGTAGCGCGGCGCGGTCATCTTGTCCTTGGCCGGCAGGTTGACCCACAGCTGGAATCCCTGCATCAGCCCCTCTTCCTGCTCGGGCATCTCGGAATGCACGATGCCGCGGCCGGCGGTCATCCATTGCACCGAACCGGCGGTGAGGAGGCCTTCGTTTCCTTTGTTGTCGCGGTGGCGCAAGCGCCCGGCGAGCATGTAGGTCACCGTCTCGAAACCCCGGTGCGGATGATCGGGAAAGCCGGCGATGTAGGCATCGGGATCGTCGGAGCCGAACGCATCCAGCATCAGGAACGGGTCGAGATCGGGCAAGGCGGGCTGGCCGATGACCCGGTTCAGCTTCACGCCGGCGCCGTCGCTGGCCGGCATGCCTTTGGCCGTGTGCACGACGCGGCGCGGGCTGGTCGACGGCGGTGTTGCGGGCATAGAAATCTCCACGAACGGCGGTTCAGCGGGCTATTCTAGGCCGCACACCGCCTGAGGGCGACCGGAACGTTGGGGGAAACGATGTCATCGCAGCAACACGCCGCCACCATCACGGCAAGGCTCGACCGTCTGCCGGCCTCGCGCCACGTGTGGACGCTCGTCGTGCTGATTTCGTTGGGCGGCTGCTTCGAGCTCTACGATCTGTTGATGACGGGCTACGTCAGCCCGGCCCTGATCAAGGCCGGCATCTTCAGCGCCAAAGACGGCCTGTTCGGCCTGCCCGACCAGGCGGCGTTCGCGTCGGTCACCTTCGCCGGCCTGTTCATCGGCACGATCCTGTTCGCGCAGGTGGCCGACCGGTTCGGGCGGCGCAGCGTGTTCATCTTCTCTCTCCTCTGGTACGCGGCCGCGACCGCGGTCATGGCCGCCCAGAGCACGCGTAACGGCGTCGATCTGTGGCGCTTCATCGCAGGGGTGGGCATCGGCGTCGAGCTGGTCACCATCGATACCTACATCACCGAGCTCGTGCCGAAGACGATGCGCGGGCGCTGCTTTGCCATCAACCAGGCGATTCAGTTCAGCGCCGTGCCGATCGTGGCCGTGCTGTCGTGGCTTCTTGTGGATCGGGCTCCGCTCGGCATCGACGGGTGGCGCTGGGTGGCGCTGGTGCCGGTCCTGGGTGCGCTGATCGTGTGGTGGGTGCGCCTCTCCGTGCCGGAATCGCCCCGCTGGCTGGCGCAGCATGGCCACGCCGACGCGGCCGAAGCGGCCACCGCGGCCATCGAGTCGAAGGTTGCGGCCGAGATCGGCAAGCCCCTGCCGCCGCCGGAGCCGCCGGTGGTCGAGACCGGCAGCGCCGATTTCTCCGAGATCTGGCAGCCGCCCTACCGCGGCCGCACCGTGATGCTGTCGGTGTTCAACTTCTTCCAGACCATCGGCTTCTACGGCTTTGGCAACTGGGTGCCGGCGCTGATCGCAGCCCAAGGCATCGCCCTCACGAAGAGCACCGAATATGCCGCGGCGATCGCCATCGCCTATCCGTTCGGGCCGCTGGTGTGCAGCCTGATCGCCGACCGCATCGAGCGCAAATGGCAGATCGTGGGGGCCGCCTGCGGCACGGCCGTGTTCGGCCTGCTGTTCTGGCAGTCGGCGCACGCCGCACCGTGGGTGCTGATCCTGCTGGGCGTGCTGATCACCACGTCGAACAACCTGCTCTCCTACGCCTACCACGCGTACCAGGCCGAGCTGTTCCCGACCCGCATCCGCGCCCGCGCGGTCGGCTTCGTCTACTCTTTCAGCCGCCTGTCGACCGTGTTCACCAGCCTGATGATCGGCTTCTTCCTGCAGGAGTTCGGCACCGGCGGCGTGTTCGGCTTCATCGCGTTCGCGATGCTGATGGTGATGATCTCGATCGGCGGCTTTGGGCCGCGCACCAACGGGCTCGCGCTCGAGGAAATCTCGGCGGGAAAGCCGGCGCCAGCCTGATCTCAGGAATGATCAAGCATCGGGTCAGGGTCCACCCGTCCGCCGCGGCACTGCCGCGCGAGGCCCAGCTCGCGTGGAAGATCGCCGATGTGGCGCAAACCACGCGGGCGCTCGACGACGCGGCCGTCGAGCTCGTCCGGTGCCGCATCCTCGACAACGCGGCCGTGGCGCTTGCCGCCATCAACCGGCCGCCGGTCGCGGCCGCACGTGCCATGGCGCTCGCGCATCCGCGCCCAGCTGGTGCCACCCTGATCGGGCTTTCGCCACAGATGCGCGTGGATGCAGAATGGGCGGCATGGGCGAACGCGACGGCGGTGCGCGAGCTCGACTTCCATGACACGTTCCTCGCCGCCGACTACGCGCATCCGGGCGATTCGATCCAGCCGCTGATCGCGGTCGCCCAGCAGACGCGGCGGAGCGGTTCCGACCTCCTGCGCGCGATCGCCGTCGCCTACGAGATCCACGTGGCGCTGGTCAAGGCGATCAGCCTGCACCGGTACAAGAAGGATCACGTGGCGCATCTCGCACCCGCGACGGTGGCCGGCCTGGGAGCGCTGCTGGCACTGCCGGCTGCCGTGACCTACCAGGCGGTCAATCAGGCGGTCCACCTCGCCTTCTCGACGCGCCAGTCGCGCAAGGGCGAGATCAGCTCGTGGAAGGCGTTCGTGCCCGGATTCTCGGGCAAGCTCGCCATCGAGGCCGTGGACCGCGCCATGCGCGGCGAGGCGTCACCGGCGCCGATCTACGAGGGCGAGGAGTCCGTGATCGCCTGGATGCTCGGGGGACCTGAGGCCGAATACACGGTCGAGCTTCCCGCACCCGGCGAGCCGCCGCGCGGCATCCTCGAGACCTACACGAAGGCCCACTCCGCCGAGTACCAGGCACAGGCACTGATCGACCTTGCGATCGAGCTGGCCCCGCAGATCGGCCCCGTCGACGCGGTCGACGAGATCGTGGTCGCGACCAGCCATCACACGCATTCCGTGATCGGCAGCGGGTCCAACGATCCGCAGAAATTCGATCCCGGTGCGAGCCGCGAAACGCTCGACCACTCCCTCATGTACATCCTGGCCGTAGCCCTCGAGGACCGGCAGTGGCACCACGAGAACAGCTACACGCAGGAGCGCAGCCACCGTCCGTCGACCGTGGCGCTATGGCGCAAGATCTGCACCGTGGAGGACCCGGCCTGGACGCAGCGCTACCACGAGCCCGATCCGGGCAAGCGGGCCTTCGGCGGCCAGGTGACGATCCGCCTCAAGGACGGCCGCGTCATCGCCGGCGAGAAGGCGGTCGCGGATGCGCACCCCAATGGCCGCAGGCCATGGACCTGGCCCGATTATCTCCGCAAATTCGAGACCCTGGCCGGCGCTCTGGTGACAACTGCCGAGCACGAGCGCTTTCCGGAGCTCGTGCGCCGGCTTCCCGATATGTCACCGGCCGAGCTGGTCGGGCTGACGCCGGTCCTGCCGGACGGCGCGGTCACGCCGTCCGCCCCGACCGGGCAAGGAATTTTCGATTACCGCTAGAACAGGCTGGTCTGCCGCTCGTCCACCGGCTTGGGCTTTTTCTTCTTGGGTGCCTTCTCGGTCAAGTCGGCCTTGGCCACGACCAGCGCCGGCTCGTCGACCGCCGGGGTGAAGCAGTTGGCGTCGTCGTGCGCCGGCTTGTTGACGTAGGTCGACACTCGCGTGGCGGTGAACAGGTCGTCCGGCGGCGGCTTGATCAGCCCCTGAGGGTCATTGGTCACGTCGAGCCAGGCCGCGTAGTCCTGGGGTGCCAGCACGACCGGCGTGCGCGAATGGATGCGCGCCATGAAGGGGCCCGCAGCGCAGTTGACGATCGTGAACGTTTCCAGCACCCCGCCCTCTTTCGGGACCCAGCTCTCCCACAGGCCGGCAAAGGCGAAGGGCCCGCCGTCGCGCTTGCGGAACAGCATCGGCCGCTTGTCCTCGCCGTATTCGGGCCAGTCGTAGAACCCGTCGGCGATCACGAGGCAGCGGCGCGCGCGATATGCAGCCTTGAATGCCGGCTTTTCGGCGACCGTTTCGCCGCGGGCGTTGATCATGCGGCTGCCGATCGAGGCGTTCTCGGCCCAATAGGGCACGAGGCCCCAGCGCAGCATCGACAGCCGCCGCGCGCCGTTCTCCAGCCGGACGACCGGCGCTTCCTGCGTGGGCGATATGTTCCAGTGCGGCTGCAGGTTGATCGCCGCCCCGATGAACTCAAACAGCTCCCGGAGCTGTGTTACATCGGTGATCAAGCTATAGCGGCCGCACATGGCAGCCAGTATGCCACGCCAGCCCCGTTGCCGCCGTCAAATTTCTGCGGCATTGGAATGTGGCGACGTGCCGCACCGAGACGAACGGAGGACCCGACATGACAGCCCGCTTGAATGCCTCGCAAGCTGCCCCCGAAGCCATCCAGGCCATGCGCGCGCTGTCGAATTATTCGAAGAATTCGGGGCTCGGGCCGACCCTGATCGAGCTCATCAACATGCGGGTGTCGCAGATCAACGGCTGCGCCTTCTGCCTCAACATGCACTACACCGACGCCCGCAAGAACGGCGAGACCGAGCCCCGCCTCAACATGTTGCCGGCGTGGCGCGAGGCTCCGCTCTACAGCGAGCGCGAGCGCGCGGCCCTGGCCTGGGCGGAGGCGCTGACGCATATCGGGCCCGAGGCGGCGCCCGACGAGCTTTACGCCGAGGTCCGCCGCCACTTCTCGGAGGAGGAGATGGTGAAGCTGAGCCTGGCGATCGCGGTGATCAACAGCTGGAACCGGCTCATGATCGGCTTCCGCGTGCCGCCGCAGGTCGCTGCCGACAAACCGCGCTGAGCTTGCCAAAGCGCGGCCCAGCACCTTTAATCGCAGGCGTGACAGCACCGAACGAACTCTCGGCGAGCGTGGCGGCGGCCGCCATCGCCGCCGGCCGGTTGAAATCGGCGGACCTCGTGGCCGCCTGCATCGCCCGGATCGAGGCGCGCGAGCCCGTGGTCAAGGCGTGGGAGCAGTTCGACCCCGCGCGCGCGATGGCCGAGGCGCGGGCGCGCGATGCGGAGGCGCCACGCGGGCCGCTGCATGGCGTGCCCGTCGGCGTGAAGGACATCATCGACACGGCGGACTTCCCGACCGCCTACGGCTCGCCGATCTACACGGGCCACCGGCCGGGAGCGGACGCGGCGTGCGTGGCGCTCGTGCGGCGCGCCGGCGGCATCATCATGGGCAAGACGGTGACGACCGAGTTCGCCGCCTTCTTCCCGGGCAAGACCGCCAATCCCCACAACCCCAAGCATACGCCCGGCGGCTCCTCCAGCGGCTCGGCCGCGGCGGTTGCCGACCATCATGTGCCGGTCGCCTTCGGCACGCAGACCGCGGGCTCGATCACCCGGCCCTCGGCGTTCTGCGGCGTCGTCGGCTTCAAGCCGAGCTACAACACCTACAGCTGGTCCGGCGTGAAGGCCGAGGCGCCGAGCTTCGATACGCTTGGTACAATAGGCCGGACGGTGGAGGACGCGCTCCTGATGTGGCGGGTGCTGCAGGCGGGCGACCCGCCGACGCTTCCGCCCGCGCCAACGCGGCCCCGCATCGGACTGTGCCGCACGCCCTTCTGGTCCGCCGCCGCGCCGGAGGCACGCGAGGCGTTCACGCTGGCGGGGCAAAAGCTCGCCGCCGGCGGCTTCGAGCTCGAGGAGCTGGAGCTGCCGCCGCTGTTCGACGGCCTGATCGACACGCATAAATTCGTCCTCGACTACGAGGCCGCACGCACCTGGGCCTTCGAGTACGAGCCACAGAACCGCGACAAGCTGAGCAAGCCGCTGCGCGCGATGGTCGAGCGCGGCTGGACCTTGACGCCGGCCGACTATCTCGAACAGCGCCGGAGGATGGCGCGCGCGCGGCAGGAATTCACCACCATCGCCCAGCGCTACAGCGCGGTCATGGCGCCGGCTGCCCCCGGCGAGGCGCCGCCCGGCCTCGATGCCACCGGCGATCCCGTCTTCAGCCGGATGTGGACCCTGCTCCACGTGCCCACGTTCAACCTCCCGGTCAGCAAAGGCCCGAACGGCCTGCCGGTCGGGGTGCAGTTCATCGGCGGCATCGACGGCGACCTCGCCCTGCTCGGCCTCGGCCCGCGGATCGCCGAGTGCCTGGCTTGAGCGATCCCGACCTCGCGGCACTGCTGCCCGAAATCGTGGCCCTCGCGCGCGCGGCCGGCCAAATCGTGATGAAGGTCTATGCCGGCGAATTCGACGTGCGGGCCAAGAAGGACGCGACGCCGGTGACTGTCGCCGATGAGCAATCGGAGCAGCTCATCCTGGCGGGCCTGAAGAAGCTCACGCCCGATATTCCGGCCGCCTCCGAAGAGCAGATGAGTGCCTCCGGGACATGGAAGACTCCGCCGCCGCGGTTCTGGCTGGTCGATCCGCTCGACGGCACGCGTGAGTTCGCCTCGCGCAACGGCGAGTTCTCGATCAACATAGGCCTCGTCGACGGCGGCAAGCCGATCTTGGGTGCCGTGCACGGCCCTGTCGCGAACGTGACCTGGGCCGCGGCCGGACCCGGCACGGCGGCCGTGTGGCGAGGCAGTGCCGCGCCGAAGCCGATCCGCGCGCGCCGCACTCCGCCCGAAGGGGCGACCGTCCTCGCCAGCCGCAGCCACGGCGACCGGGCCGCCCTCGATGCGTTCCTCGCCGAGCACAAGGTCGCCGGCCTCAAGCAGAGTGGCAGCGCGCTCAAGTTCGGCCTGCTCGCCGAAGGCAAGGCCGACCTCTATCCGCGCTTCGGACCGACCATGGAATGGGACACGGCCGCCGGTCAGGCCGTGCTCGAGGCCGCGGGCGGGCGCATCGAGACCCTCAGCGGCGGACCGTTGCTCTATGGCAAGCCGGGCCTGAAAAACCCCGACTTCATCGCCTGGGGTGCGGGCTGACTAAAATCCGCGCCCATTCGAGCGGGTATATCACCCCGAGAATCGGCGCAACAAACAACAAAAATCGCAAAAGATTGTAACTCCA
>DATJPD010000200.1:0-41541 GCA_035506575.1 Alphaproteobacteria bacterium | reverse complement strand
GTCTCTCCTGCAGCAATAATCGCGGGACTGCGGGATGCTCAAGCTCGCCAAGGATCTCATCCGGAGAGTGTCGCGCTCCTTTGGCTACGACATCGTGCCGCTGCGCGAGATGAGCCAGTGCGAGCTCGCGGCACATCTGGGTGAGCTGTTTGCCGAGTTCGACATCGACTGCGTCCTCGATGTCGGCGCCAATGTCGGCCAGTACCGCGATTTCCTGCGCGACCGCGTCTTCTATGGCGGCCTGATCGTCTCCTTCGAGCCGGTCTCGCGCAACCTCGACATCCTTCGCCGCCGCGCCGCCGGTGACCGGCACTGGGTGGTCGAGGGCTATGCCCTGGCGGCGGACGAGGGGACCCGCGCGATCAACGTGATGGCGCAGACCGAATACAGCTCGTTCCTCCAGCCCGACTACACCAAGCTACCGTGGGACGATCGCTGCAGCACGGTCGAGGCGTCCGAAACCGTCACGATGAAGACGCTGGATGAGGTCCTTCCATCGCTCGAGCGGCGCCTCGGGTTCAGGTCTCCGTATCTGAAGCTCGACACCCAGGGCTACGATCTCGAGGTCCTGCGCGGCGGGCTGCAGTCGCTGCCCCGCATCTGCGCGTTGCAGACCGAGGCATCGGTCATCGGCATCTATCACGGCATGCCCGGCTATCTCGACGCGATCAGGTTCCTGGGCGAGCACGCGTTCGACGTCACGGGATTCTTTCCCGTGCAGCGCGACCGGCGGCTGCGCCTCATCGAGTGCGACTGCGTCGGCGTCAACCGTGCCATCGCCCAACGGCAGGCGAACCCGGCCCCGATGCCGCGGGATGGACGGGTGCTGGTCACGGCCCAACTCTAGCCCCGGCAGGGCCCGCGCCATGTTGGCCGACATCGAGCCGCACGAAGAGACGTTTCGCGCCGAGCCCGGTCCCCTCGTGCCCAATTCCCTCGGGCACAGCGCCGGGCGCTTCGTGCATTGGGCCCTGCGGACCATGCGCACGTGCCTCACCGGTGGCCGCTCGGACTACATCGCGTTGTCGCCGCCCTTCCTGACGCGGCAGGTGGTGTTCGACCGGCGCACGCGCCGGCGGATGACCTTCCGCGTGCGCGACGAGTCGGACTACTGCACCCTCGAGAACACGTTTCTGGAGGAGAATTTCAGGCTGGCCCGCCTCGCGCGGTCGCCCGAGATCGCGGCCTGGTACGAGCGGATCCTCGCGGCCGGTCGGACACCGCTGATCGTCGACTGCGGCGCCAATATCGGCCTTACCGCCGCCTATTTCTCCGCCAAGTTTCCGCGCGCGAAGATCATCGCGATCGAGCCGAACGAAGGCAATCTGCGGCTGGCCGGCATCAACTGCCGGTCTCCCATGGTCGAGTTCGTGCGGGCCGGCATTGCCTCGGAATGCAAGAAGGGCCGCGTCGTCGACCCGGGCCGCGGGAACGATTCGTTCCGGGTCGACCCGGATCCGGGCGGGACGATCGATCTCCTTTCGGTCGACAGCCTTCTCGAGCGGCCCGACTGCGCGGATTGCCAGCCGTTCATCATCAAGGTCGACATCGAGGGGTTCGAGCACGAGCTGTTCTCGCAGAACATCGCGTGGATCGAGCGGTTCCCCCTTCTCATCATCGAGCTGCACGACTGGCTGTTCCCCGGACGCGGGACGTCGCGGAACTTCCTGAAGGCCATCGCGGCCCTCGACCGCGATTTCGTGCATATCGAGGAGAACGTGTTCAGCCTCTCGAACCGGGCCGCGTCCTGAAGGGAAGCCCCGCCGCCCCCGATTTGTCGCAGGGCGCGGCACGGCCGATTGCCGATACTGGCCGCGATTCCACGATCGCGGGAGCAAGACATGGATCGCCGCCGCTTTCTGGCCGCCGGGTCGGGCCTCGCCACTCTGGCCGGCGTCACCGCCGCCGGGCACCCGTCTTCCGCCATCGCCGCACCGCTCCCCAAATCCACGCCCACCGTGTTCGATTTCGGCGCCGCAGGCGACGGCCACACCGACGACAGCGGCGCCTTCGGCAAGGCCCTGGAGCACGCGGCGGCGAACGCCACGATGGTCGTCGTGCCCGCCGGCCGCTATGCGGTCGGCCATACGATCGCGTTCAAGTCGGAGGGAAACGTGGGGCAGGGCTGGGGCCTGTTATGCGAGGGCGCCACCCTTCTGTCGCATATCGAGAGCGGCGATGCGGACGTGATGAGCCTCGCCTCGTGGCACACCGTCCGTTACTTCAAGCTGATCGGGAGCCTCTCGATCGTCGGCAACGGCCGCGAGCGGCACGGGCTCCATATCATGGCCCTCGGCACCAGCGAAGGCTTCTACAACTTCCTCGTCGACGGCTTGTCGGTGGAGCGCTGCGGCGCGCACGGGGCATTGCTCGAGGGCAACGTGTTCGAGTGCACGATCTCGAACTCCTACTTCCAGGACATGCGGCAAAACGGCTTTACGCTCGCGCAGTCGCACAAGGGCGTGATCTCGACCGTGAACATCATGAACTGCTTTTTCAACCAGAACGGCCAGTACGGCCTGGCGACGACCAGTTTCGACGAGAAATACGGCGGGCCGACCGACGTGCGCGTCTACGGCGGCTATGCGCGCGACAACCAGGGCTTCGGCTTCTACTACAACAACGGATCGGCGCAGGCGTCGCTTATCCAGGTCGGCTTCGAGAACAACTGCCGCAGCAAGACGCCCGGAGATCCCGAGGGCGCGCATGTCTACGGGCTCGGCAGCATGCGCATGAAGGACTGCGCCGGCTACAACCAGAACGGCGGCGCCACGTATCTGCTGCGCGGCTGGTGCAATGCGCTGACCTATCTCGACGGCTGCACGCAAGGTGCCGATGCCGCGATGAAGGCCACCGGCAAGTCGCGGCTGATCCAGGTCAACGGCCAGCGCGGCGCGCATGTGTACCTGGTCGGTTGCGCGGGCGGCCTCGACGTGGTGAGCGGTTGCGGCGTCACCTGGGAGGCCAAGAACTGCATCGGTCCGTCGCCCGGCGGCGCGCTCCAGGTGGCCGGGACGATGACCGGCACCGCCTGATTTCCGGCGTCAGAAGCGGTGGACGTGGTCGGGGGCTTCCACCAGCTCGACGATGAACTGCAGCGGCGTGAAAAAGAACTGAATGCGGCGGCCGCCATAGGCGATCGCGGGTTTGGGCGCATCCAGAACCAGCGCGCCGGCGTCGGACAGCTTGGCGCGGGCGGCCTCCAGGTCTGCCGTGATGTAGGCGACGTGGTTCAGGATCCGGTCCGCCTTGCGCAGCGCCGCGCTGACCGGGCTGTCCTTCGCCAGGGGTGCGATCAGCTCGTAACACACACCGGCCGGGTCGCGCCCGAACTGCACGTAGACGCGGTTCACCTCGTCGCCGAACTCCTGCGTCCAGCGCCGGATATCGAACAGCCGCGACAGGCTCTCGCGTCCGGCGCCCAGGGTCGGGACGACGATCCCGATATGATCCAGGCGCATGAGAAGGCGCTGCTGCATGTCGAGCACGGGCGCGTCGGCAGCGGCAAGTGTCACGGCTCAAAACGCCTTGTAGACGATGTCGGGAGCGGGCGTTGCGGCAAGCAGGACCGAGGCTGCGGCGACGAACGCGAGCGTCGTCGCCCACACCGTGCGGAGATAACGCGAGAGGATCAGCGGCGCGTCCTGCCAGGAGACCGCCAGGATGCGGGCGCGCAACGCCTCGTAGACGCCCAGAACGAGGGTGGAGGCGGCGAACAGCGCGACGAACCCCAGCGAGGCGCCGGCGATCCCGAGCGCATTGAGGATCCGCAGCGCCTCCTCGCCGCTCGCCCAGAAGCAGACGATCGTGGCGGCATACCACGTGTAGGTGAGCCCGCGCGCGAAGCTCCGATACAACGGATCGGCGGCCAGCGCCTTGTAGCGCTTCCGGCCGAGCCACCGCGCGAGCACCGTCTGGTAGATCTTGTTGACGCTCACCCCGAGACCCAGGAGAAGGCCATAGACGACGAAGATGAAGGTCTGGCCGTGCCACAGTCCGATCAGGAAGAACGTGATGAAGAAGGTCACCGTGCCCACGGCGAGATCGAGCCGCGGCGACGAAAAGCGGGACATGAGAAACATGATCAGCGGCGTATAGACGTAGGCCTTGAACCAGCTCGACAGGGTCATGTGCCAGCGCGACCAGAACTCCATGAAGTTCAGCGAGGAGAACGGCCGGTCGAAGTTTTCCGGCAGCTCCAGCCCCATGAACCGCGCAACGCCGATGACGATGTCCGTGTAGCCGGAGAAATTGCAGTAGAGGTAGAGGGGGTAGATCCCGATCGACACCAGCGCCGTGCCGATGCGGTCCCACAGACCGAGGCCCGGCCCTAGCTCGGCTGTCGCCTGGGTCTGCACGGTCGACAGGATCATGGCGAGCACGAGCACCTTGAACAGGCCGATGACGATGCGCTCGACGGCACGGCCGGCCGCGATGATCGTCAGACGTTGATGAAGCCGCGAGAAATCCTGATAGCGCTGGATCGGGCCGGCGACCAGCGTCGCGAAGTTCAGCGTGTAATTCAGATACGACAGGAGGCCGATCGGCTGTTCGATGCTGCCTGAGCGGACATCGATGACGAGGTGCAGGACCCGGAAGAAGATGTACGACAGGCCGAGCGTCAAATAGGCGGTCTCGATGAAGCCGATCGGGGCAAACACCCAATATCGCTTCAACCAGGCAAATGCCGCGACGATGGCGACGACCAGGACGCCGAACACGAGTCCTGACGGGCGCGCGCGGCTGACCTGGATCGCCGCGTAGCCGAGCGCGAGGAATCCTGCCAACGGGGCGAACGCGACCGGGTCGGTCGAGAAGCTCGCGAGGAACACGAGATTGACCGCGAGGAAGGTCGTGTCCCGCCAGGCTTGGTTGCTCCAGGCATTGTGGAGGAGGGCTGCGAGTGCGGCC
The DNA here is from genome assembly GCA_035506575.1 of Alphaproteobacteria bacterium. GTDB lineage: Bacteria > Pseudomonadota > Alphaproteobacteria > CACIAM-22H2 > CACIAM-22H2 > DATJPD01. Next base: position 36,630 of record DATJPD010000200.1, on the reverse strand, counting down.
AGGGCGAGGAAGCCGAATGAGGCAGTGGCCATGGCGGGACCTCAGTGAGCGGCCGTACGGCTGGCGTCACAGGCGGCGAACGGTGCCATCGCACCCTGCTCCAGGCCGTGCACCAGCGCATGGGCGATGACGGCGTTCCCCTCGGCATCCGGGTGGCCGTCGACGGGGAAAAAGTCGTCTTCGGGATGCTTCACCGGCGTGAACGCCTCGGCGCTGTCGATCAGGATCATGCCGTGCCGCCCGGCGATTTCGGCCATGCGGCGGCCGAAGGCGCGCGGGTCGACGCCCGCCGGCGGATGCCTGTCGGACATCAGGATCGCCTGCGCCTGCTGCGGCCCCAGGAGAAGCACGAACGGGACGCCGGCCTTGTGCGCCTGGCTGGCCATGTCGGCGGCCAGCCATTCGAACCTCGCGAGCCGTTCATCCCAGGCCGGTGTGAGCGGCGACCGCAGGAAGTCCGCCTTGTCGCCGTAAAGCAGGTAGGCCTTGATGTAGAAGGCCCGGTTCTTGAACAGGAAGTGCTGCATCAGGAAGACGGCTCGGCTCGACTTCAGCGCCATCTCCACGCGATGCACGAGATCGGGCGAGGCTGCTTCCGGCGGTGGTGCGGTCTGTGGATCGGTCGGCGAGGCCGTCTCCGGATAGGTGCTGAGACTCCAGACGTCGAACGGATCGACCATCATGACCACCGCGTCCGGATGCAGGCCCAGCGCCTCGCCGATCTGATGGTGCATTCCGAGAATGGAATTCCCCACCGCGCCCAGATTCTCCATCTGCACCGGCCGGCCGCAGGATTTTTCCAGGGCGCGTTCGGCCTGCGTAGCAAAGGCCTCGTCGTAGGAGACGCCGTAGCTTTGCACCATCGACGAGCCGATGAGGGCGACCCGGGCGACACCCGCAGGCCGCGGCCCGCACGGCGCGTCGGTCCGGTAGCCGCATTCGTTGTAGCTGTAGGTCGCCATCCGGCCTTCGGGCAGCTTCAGCTGTGACCGGCAGTTGGGCAGGTCGCGCGTCTCGCCCGGGGCGGTACCGTGGATGCGGCACGAATCGTCGATCGCTTCCGCGAAGTACAAGCGCGCGCCGATCTCGCTGAACATCAGCAGCACGATCAACGTCGCAAGGCTGAGGAGCGGCAGGATGATCAGGTCGCGGCGGGGAAGGCTCCCCGCCGGTCCGTTGGGCGGGTTCAGCGCCGAGCCTGCGCCCGGCCGGTGCGCGCCGGAGACGTCCTCGGCCGCGATGTCGGTCATGCGGCGATTCCGGCCGTCGGCGCGTCGAACCCGGCGCGGCGGACCGCCATGGGTGCTGCCGGCACCGACGCCGCGGCCACGTCCAGGTGCCAGATGGTCGTCCCATCCGGCTCCGTGCGCGCCAGCGCGAAGCCGAGCTTCCCGTAGTGCTGCTCGACCAGCTTGTTGCGCTCGGTCGGGCAGTAGACTCCGACCAGGCGGGCCGCCCCCTCGCGCCTGGCATGATCGAGGATCTCGCGCAGCACCATCTGCTCGACGCGCCGGCCGAGCACGCGGCAGCTCATGAGCCAGGTGTCGATCTCCCAGTCGGCACCCTCTTTGCGGCAGATGATGACGCTGATCATGCCGTTGTCGCCGAGCTTGTCGGCCAGGCGCACCTGCAGGGTCCAGCGGGCGGGATCGTGCGACAGCTGCTCGACCTGCGCCTCGGTGTAGCGGCGCGTCGTCAGGTTGAACTGATTCGACTTGCTGATCAGCTGCGCGATGCGTGCCCGGCCCGTCGCGTCGAACGGCTGGAACGTGATCTCCATCTCGAGCGAGGCGAGATAGCTCTCGATGTCGCCGGCCTGCTTCTGCAGCGACAGGCGCCGCGCGTTGTCCTGGTAGAAGGCGGCGCGCTTGCGGTCCTCGTCCGAGAACGCCACGGCCTCGAAATAGCCGGCGGCGGCGAGCGTGCGCGCGTAGAGGGCGGGATCCTCCGGCAGCTCGGGCACGGCGACGTCGGGAAGCATCTTGCGCACGAGGTCGCGCTCGACAGGGTTGTCGTCGAGCAGCACGAACGATTCCAGCCCGAGCTTCAGCACGTCGGCGATCGCCAGGATGTTGCTCGCCTTGTCGTTCCAGTTGGCCTGGAAGACGGCGATGTGCTCTTCGCGCAGCAGCATCTCGGGATGCTTCTGGAACGGCAGCCGCGCCACCTCGTCGTTGTTCTTCGACGACACCGCGAGCACGACCCCCCGCTCGCGCAGCGCCAGCGCAAAGCGCTGGACGTTGAGAAAGCCTTCGCCGACGGCGTCGCCCTGGGCGATCCTGATGCCCTCGAGCCCGTCGTCGCCGATCACCCCGCCCCACAGCGTGTTGTCGAGGTCGAGCACGAGGCAGCGCCGGCTCTTGCCCTTCTGCGCGCCGATCACCCGGCACACATGGTCCGCGTAGAGCGGGACCATCGCGTCGGAAAACGGCAGCTTCGCCAGATTCCACTGCGTGAGGTCGTGCCATCCGGCGAGACCGACGGTCTGGGCGAGGCCTGCGACGTCGACCAATAGGTCCTTGCTCGCGGCGACGCTGTCCGCGATCCGGCGGTTCGCCGTCTCGATCATGTGGCCGAGCGTTCCCGCCGTGCCCGCGTCGAGGCTGCCGAAGAGCCGCTCCGGCGGGCGGGCGATCGTCTGGACGATCGAGATCGCATCGCTGTTCGTCCGGAAGCCCTGCCGGATCGTGTCCAGGTGTCCGACGACATCGTCGACGATGCGCGCCGCGGCTGCGGGGTCGCCGGGCGCCGGGCGGAACGGCAGGCCGCGGTGGTCGAGCGCCACCAGCACCGCGTCCGGCCGCGCGCGGTTGATCGTCGAATCGGGCGACAACGCCTCCTGGGTGACCTGGTCGTAGGCCGCCGCGATGCACTCGAGGGCAATGCCGTGCCGGGCCGCAGTGGCGACCAGGGCGGGCACGAGCAGATCCGTCGTGGCGTTGCTGACCACGCCCAGGCGGAACGGGACCAGCGGCGCCAGCGATGCTCCCTTGGCCCGCGCCCGGGCGATGACGCGGGCGAGCTTCGTCAGCTGGTTTGAATCGAGCGCCTGCGTGGCGAGCATGCGCAGCCGGCGGCCGAGGCCTTCCTCCGCCGCCAGGGCCGTCTTGCAGCTGTCGGAGAACACCGCCGCCGGCCGAGGCAGCCAGGCCAGCTCGGTGTAAAGAGTCATCGCCATGGAATGCTCCCCGCCCGCGTGGTCTTCAGGCGTGCGCCTGGACGCCGAGCTTCTTTGCGATCAGGTCCGCGAGCTCGCCGACGTTCTTCAGTTGTCCCACCTCGCCGGACGAGAAGGTGACGCCGAATTCCTTCTGCACCGACAGGACCAGCCGGATATGCGTGAGGCTGTCCCAGCCGTCGACGTCGTCCGCCGTCAACTGCGGGGCAAGCACGATCTCGGTGTCGTCGAAGACGTCGTGAAACACTCCGGTCAATCGGTCATAGATATCGGGCGATGCAACCATGCGCTTGACCTCGGCGGCTTTTGCAAAGGTGGCTGTTCCGCGCCAATCTAAGTGCGCATCGGAAGCAGCCGAAGTGACCAAACTGGGGCGCGGGTTGGTCCGCGCAGCCCTGTCTCCCCAATGGGGCGTGACATGCGGCGTCGAAAAAAAGCATGAACTCCCCGCGGCCTCTCGTGACAAACCTGTGGCCGCTGCGGTGCCACAGGCGCGCACCGGCGGCGTTCGCGAAAGTTTTGAGCGCGGGATTTCATTACCGTTTCTGCGGGCCGCCCGCCGGGGATGCCGCGGGAGGATCGAAGCCTCTCGCGGCTCCGGGTCCTCACCTCGACGTCCGGGCCTTCACGATCAGGCAATCGCCGCGCCCGGCCCGGTTGCCGAGCCACAGCAGCGGCACCACCGCATACGCCATCAGCATGAGCGCGCCGAGCAGGAGAGCCGAGCGGCCCCGCGGCTTGCGCCGGATCGAGGCGATGACCGACTGCGCCATCCACGCCGCGGGCGAGGCGTTCTTGATGGCGACGATCGAGAAGCCCGCCTTGTGCAGAACGTCGGTGAGGCTTTGCGCCGTGAAGTGCGAGACGTGAAACGGCACGTGCCAGTTGATCCAGCGCCGGCCGAACACCTGGCGCTGCCAGCTCCGCGCGTTGGGGACGCTGATCCACAGCTCGCCGTCTGAGGCGAGAAGGCGCCGGCACTGCCGCAACGTATCCACCGGATCGAGCACGTGCTCGAGCACCTGGGACATCACGACCCGGTCGTAGGTGGCGGGCGGGAGTTGCGCGAGCGATGCGGTGTGCACGGCAAAGCCGCGATCCGACGCCGTTCGCGCGGCGACGGAGTTGATCTCCTGGCCCTCGGCGGCGAAGCCGGCCCGCCGGTAGAACTCGAGGTTCCGGCCCTCGTTGCAGCCGATATCGAGCAGCCGGCGGCCCGCGCCGCGTTCGGTGTGGAAGGAGATGTCGCCGTCCAGGCACAACATCAGCCGGTAGAGCGGCGATGCGAAAAACCGGTCACGCAGTCTCGCGTAGCGCGTGCCCGGCTCGCCGCCGTGGTTGTAGTGCGCCTCGTAGAGATCGGTCAGCTGCGCCGCCGACAACAGCGGCGATGTCTGCTCGAACCCGCACTGGCGGCAGCGCACGATGTCCCAGCGGCCGGGGAGGCCCAGCCGCGTGTCTTGCGTGTCATCGAGGACGATCTCGGTCGGTCCCTGGCACAGCATGCACGAGTCTTGGCCCGGCCGTCCGTCGCGGCGCGGCCACGCCCAGGCGCGCCGCCGCGTGTGCGAGCGCACGGCGCGCTCCCATTCTTCTTCCAGCGCGCTCTTGCCGACCGTCGTCGTCACGGACCCGCTCCTGGTTCGCGAGAGACGAACAACAAACACGAAGCGCTCGGGGCCTCTCGTGTCAAAGCTGTGGCTCCACGGGCGGTGAGGCGGTGCCGCCCGAGTCGGTGCTGCGCGACATCGCGGGGCCAGAAATCTTTCGCCGCGACTCGAAAAATTTTCTCACGCGCACGCGCTCAATGCGCGTTCGCACAAAATTTTCCGAAAATATTTACTAAGGTACCGCTCTCAATCGATGGCCAGCTTCGCGATAGATACAAAACCCGGAAAATTTAAACCGTTGTTTAACGGTTCGGTCGCTAGGGTCGCGTCGTGGCTGTCGTCAATCCAGAGTCGTCAATAGGGGGCGGCTCTGAACCAGGAGTCCAATTATGGATCGACGCAGCTTTATCACCGCAGGTACGGGTCTGGTTGCCGCCGGGGCAGCGGCAACTGCGGCTCTGACCAGCAACACCGGCGCTGCTCTCGCCGCCGGTTCGGCCACCAGCCCGACCGTCTACCAGTTCGGCGCTGTCGGCGACGGGTATACGGACGACAGTGCTGCCTTCAGCAAGGCGCTGACATGGGCCTCGCAGAACGCGCAGTGCGTGATCGTGCCGGCCGGCAAGTACGGCATCGCGAACACCATCACCTGGACCTCGAACGGCGCGAACGTCGGGCAGGGCTGGGGCTTGATCTGCCAGGGTGCGACGCTCCAGTCGCGCATCACCAACGGCGGCAACGTCATGTACCTGCTGTCCAACGGCAGCAGCACCGTGCGTTACTTCAAGCTGATCGGCAGCTTGAGCATCGTCGGCAGCGGCAGCGACGGCAACGGCGTCCACATCGCATCACCCAGCAACACGGCCGGCTTCTACAACTTCCTGGTCGACGGCCTGTCGGTCGAGCGCATGGGCAAGAACGGCCTCGTGCTCGAGGGCGACGTGTTCGAGTGCACGATCGCGAACTCGTACTTCCAGGACATGAAGCAGGACGGGGCGCAGTTCGCCAATAGCGGCGGCGGCGTCGTCTCCACCGTGAACATCGTGAACTGCTTCTTCAACCAGAACGGCCGTTACGGGTTCATGACGCTGGACTACAACAACCAGTACGGCGGCCCGTATGACGTCCGCGTCTATGGCGGATACTGCCGCAACAACCAGAACTACGGGTTCTACTTCAACAACGGCGACGGCACGGGCGCGCTCATCAACTGCGGGTTCGAGAATAACTCTCAGGCCCTTCAGCCTGGTGATGCGAACGGCGCGCATGTCTATGCCGGTGTGAAGATGAACATGCGCGATTGCACGGGCTTCGCGATGTTCACCGGTTCCACGTACCTGGTCAAAGGATGGTTCATGCAGCGCATGATCCTCGACAACTGCACAAACTGGAGCGGCGGTGCGGTCCAGGCGACCGGCAAGACGCGTCTGGTCAACCTCAACGGCAACAACCAGGCCGCGGTCGTCATGACCAACTGCAGCGGCGGGTTCGACGGCGTGTGGGGCTCCGGGGTCAAGTGGTTCGCCAACAACTGCGACGGTCCGTCGCCGTGGGGCAACCTCAATCCTACCGGCGTGATGAGCGGCACGTTCTAAGGGGCCGGCCGTAGGGGGCAGGCCGTGACCGTCTCTCCAGCGGTCACGGCCGGTCCCGCTCTTTCCCTGACACTGCCGGGTTTGTTTCTCGTCATGGCACGACATCTCGCCATAGCGCTCGAGTCCGCGCGCGCCTTCTTCCGCTGGTGGGCGGCCGAGCTCGCGTTCCTCGTCCCCAAGCTGCTGCGCAAGCGGCTCCGCGCGGACGACGTCCTCGCCGTCGCCCTCGAGGGCGGCCAGGCCACTCTCTCGCATGAAGTCGCCGGCAAGGCCTGCGAGCTGGGCCAGATCCCGGCCGAGGCGACGAAAGCGGCCAGCGCCAAGGTTCTAAAGCTGCTGGGCCGTGTGCCCGGCCTCCGCGAGCGCTTTGCCGCCGGCCGCGTTCCGGTGACTCTCCGGCTGCCGGCCGACCAGGCGCTGCGCACCCAGCTCGCCCTGCCGCTCGCGGCCGAGCAGAATCTGCGCCAGGTGCTCGCGTTCCAGCTCGACCGCCGCACGCCGTTCCAGGCGGATACCGTTCATTTCGCGCACCGCGTCGTCCGCCGCGACGATGCGGCCAAGCTGCTCGAGGTGGAGCTCACGGTCGTACCCCGCAGCGTCGTGGCCGCGGCGATCGCGCTGGGGCGTGCGATCGGCCTGCGGCCGTCGGCCGTCGAAGTCGCCGCCCCGGCGCCGGGCGGCGCGTCCTCGGGCAATCTCGTTCCGGAACACGAGGACCAGCACCGTCGTCCGGCGACGATCATGATGCGCGCCGCGGTCGCGGGCCTGGCGCTCGCGGCACTCGCGGCCCTCTATCAGCCGATCTACGCGGCACGCCGCACGGCGGACGGGCTGCAGCACCGGATGCAGGGCGCCAAGGAGCTGGCGCTGCAAGGCCGCAAGCTCAAGGACGAGGTCGCGAAGCTGACCGAGGCCGAGGAGTTCCTGGTCGGCGGCAAGCGCGAGACGCCGAGCGCCACCGAAATCCTGTTCGAGCTGACGCGCGTCCTGCCGGACGACACCTGGGTCAACGACCTGCACGTGGCCGCCGGCGAGGTCCGCATCAGCGGGTTTTCGAAATCGGCCTCGACCGTGATCAAGCTGCTCGAGCAGTCGGGGGTCTTCGCGGGCCCGCAGTTCCGCTCGGCGGTGACGCAGGACCAGGCGAGCGGCAAGGAGAAGTTCGAGATCACGGCCAAAATCGCCAAGAGGTCGATCTCATGATGGCCTCCCTCTCGCTGCGCTCGCGCCGCATCGTGGCCGTGGGCCTCCTCGCTCTCGTGCTGCTGGCGCTCTATTCCTTCGCGGCCGCGCCGTTGCTGGCGAGCTACGCCGACAGCCGCCGGCAGGCCGCGGAGTCGCGCGCGGCGCTCGCGCGCTACGAGGAAGTCGGGGGCGAGATCCCTGCGCTGAAGAAGCAGCTCGATGCCCTGCATCAGCGGGGTGCGACGGCCGCCGGCTATCTCGACGGCCAGAACGAAACCCTGGTCGCGGCGGCGCTGCAGGAGCGCCTCAAGAGTGCCGTCGTGCAGACCGGCGGGCGGCTCAACAGCACGCAGGTGCTGGCCGGCACCGAGAAGGGCCAGACGCGCCGCGTCGTGGTGCGCGGGCAGATGCAGATGACCATCGCATCGCTGCAGCGCGTCCTCTACACGCTCGAATCGGGCTCGCCCTACCTCTTCATCGACAATCTCGACGTGCGGCCGCTGGTCGGCCCGCGCGGGCCGGACTCGGCGGAGGGCGATGCGGCGCTCGACGTCCATTTCGATGTGTACGGCTACATGCGGAGCGGCACATGAGGATGGCACTTCTGGCCGCGGCTGCGGTCCTGATCGCCGGCGCTCCGGCCGGCGCCGTGGAGACGCAGGTCCGCATCCTGCCGGGCGCTCCCCCGGGCGCCGCAGAGGCTCTTGCGGCGCGTCCTGCTGTCGCACAGCCGGCCGCGGCGGAGGCGCCGGCGGGCGCTGCGGGCTTCCGCATGGCGCCGCTCGACACCTACGCCGAGGTGTTGCGCCGGCCGCTGTTCGCATCCGACCGCCGCGCGCATGAAGCGGTACAGGCGGCCGCGGTGGACGAGCCGTTCACCTTGCGCGGCATCGTCATCCAGCCGGCCGCGGCCTACGCCCTCGTCGAGGAGGGCAAGACCACGAAGCGCGTGACCGAGGGCCAGGCGCTCGGCCGCGGGACCGTGACCCGGATCTTGCACGACCGCGTCGTGCTCAGCGTCAACGGCGTCGAAACGGCGGTGAAGCTGTTCGACCCGAAAGCGAATGGCAAGCCTTCTCCCGGGCTTTCCACGGCCGGTGGCATCTCCTCCCAGATGCCGCCGGGTTACCAACCGCCGGTTTCCCCAAACCGGCCAACACTGAGCGGAGGTTGAACCTAAAGCCGATCGGCATCCGGGCTGTCATGTCGGTCTCACGATCATCACCCTTACTGACGAAAGGTGAACGAGATGACGTCCGAATTGTCCCTGGAGAAGCACCGCCTCGGGCTCCCCGCCCCAGCGCGCCGCTTCCACCCTCAGCATCCTCATCCTGATCCCGACCCGCGAATCTCGGTCCTGAGGTCCGCGGGGCGAAGGACGCTCAAGGCGCGCCTGCGCGCCTCGGCCGCCATCGCGGCGGTCGGCGTGCTCGTGGCGTGCTCGCCGCCCGGCGGCTGGGAGGGAACGCCGGTCGACGCCCAGCCGATCTCGACCAAGACCAGGAGCGTCAGCACGAGCGGCAGCTCGGGCGAGGTCGGAGCGGCCCCCGCGCAGAAGCCCTACGTGAAGATGGGCAACGGCCAGGCGGTCCAGCAGCCGCCGACCGCGAGCTCGCACGCCGAGGAGAACGGCGACATCACGCTCAACTTCGTGAACGCCGCTGTGAAGGACGTCGTCGATTCCGTGCTCGGCCAGACCCTGCACGTCAACTACACGATCGATCCGAAGCTCCAGGCGGCCATCACCATGCAGACCGCCAAGCCGATCAAGCGCGACGACGTGCTGCCGCTGCTCGAAGGGGTCCTGCAGGCGAACGGCATCGCGGTGGTGCAGACCGGCGATCTCTATCGCGTCATGGCGCTGTCCGGGGCCGCCAAGGCCGGCGGCGCCAAGGTGTCGGTGGGCAGCGTCGGCCAGGCCGGCTACGGCGTGCAGATCATCCCGCTCAAATACGCGTCCGCGGTGCAGCTCCAGAAGGTGCTGGAGCCCTTCGTGCCGACCGGCGGCGTCCTGCAGGTCGACGATTCGCGCAACCTGCTGCTCGTCTCGGGCACGCGCGGCGATCTCGACGAGTTCATCCGCATGGTCAACGTCTTCGACGTCGACAGCATGAACGGCATGTCCTTCGCCATGTTCCCGCTGCACCAGGGTGCTGCAGGAAGCGTGGCAAAGGAGCTGGCGACCATCCTCAACGGCGCCAACAGCGGGGCTTCGAACGGCGCCGTCCGCGTCATCCCGCTCGAGCGCATCAACTCGATCCTCGTGGTGTCCGCGCAGCCGAAATACATCCAACAGGCGCAGGACTGGATCGACCGCCTCGACAGCGGGGTCGATGAAAGTGCCGCCCGGCTCTACGTCTATTACGTCCAGAACGGCCGGGCGAGCGACCTCGCCAAGGTGCTCGGGCAGATGTACGGCGGCGGCACCGTGGCGAACGAGCAGGAGGTGGCACCGGGCAACGACATTTCCTCCTTGGCCTCGATCACGCCGGGCAACGGCATCGGCAATGCCGGTGCTGGACTCGGCGGCAGATTGAGCGGCGGCATGGCCGGCACGCCGGCACCGGTGCTGGGCGGTGCTGGTGCAAGCCCGCTTCCGGGCGGCGGCGGGCCCGCGGCCGGCGGGCAGGGCTCGGCGACGGGGGCGGGCGGCCTCACGACGAGCGGCGAGACGACCGGGGCTCTGCCGCCGCCGGTCGGGGTGGACGACCGCTCGAGCCTGATGGGCGGAACCGGCAAGGGCGGCTCGCAGGCCACCCGCATCGTCGCCGACGAGAAGAACAACGCGCTGATCATCCGGGCCCGGCCTGCCGAGTACCGGAAGATCGAGGGCGCCCTGAAGAAGCTCGACATCCTGCCGCAGCAGGTGCTGATCGAGGCGACCATCGCCGAGGTCACGCTCAACGACAGCCTGAACTACGGGCTCCAGTGGTTCTTCAAGGAGCACGGCATGCACGCGACCTTGAGCACCGCTGCCAGCGGGGCGCTCAACAGCGCGTTCCCCGGCTTCAGCGCGGTGTTCGGCAGCAACAGCGCGCAAGCTGTGCTGAACGCGCTCTCGGACGTGACCTCGGTCAACATCGTTTCGGCGCCGCACCTCATGGTGCTCGACCATCAGACGGCGGTGCTGCAGGTCGGCGACGAGGTGCCGATCGTCAGCCAGCAGGCGGTGAGCACGGTCACCACCGGCGCTCCCGTCGTCAACAGCGTGCAGTACCTGAACACGGGCGTGATCATGAAGGTCACCCCGCGGGTCAACGCCAACGGCGTCGCCACCTTGGAGATCGACCAGGAGGTCAGCTCGCCCACCAACACCACGAGCTCGACCATCGATTCGCCCACCATCTCGCAGCGGCGGATCAAGACGGTCGTCACCGTTCCCAACGGCCAGACCCTGGCGCTGGGCGGCATGATCCAGGAGCAGAAGAACAACACCAAGAGCGGCATCCCGCTTCTGTCGGACATCCCGATCCTGGGCGCGCTTGCCAGCAACACGAATCGCGGCCTCAAGCGCACCGAGCTCCTCGTGCTCCTTACCCCCACGATCGTGCACGACGCCGACGAGGCGCGCGACGTGACCGACGAGCTCGAGCGGCGCATGCACTCGCTGGTGCCGATCAAGCCGAAGAAGATCTGACGCCCGGGCTAACCGGGCATCAGGTGGGCGCCCCGCCCTTTCGTCAGGGGGGCGGGTGAGGCGGCCGGTTCGGGCGGGAGCCGGACCGGCCGCCTCTGCTCCACGCGCGCCCAAGTCTCGAAAAGATTGGGCGCGGCGGGGAGAATGGCGCGGCGACACCTTGCATCCGCAACACCCGCGGTCAAGTGATCTCGACCCCGTCCGCCCGGTACGGCGCGGCCACGCCGTCTGGTAATGTCCGGACGGAACAACGGAATTTCTTGCGGGCCCGGTGTCGAAAACGCCCCTGCCCGGGCGTCATGGGAGTGGCGGCGAACCACCGTCGCCACAAACCTGCCAAGGAGATCTTGAGATGAAATATATGCTGCTCATCTACAACGACGAACGGGAAGTACAGTCCGTGAGCAAGCCGGACATGGAGCAGAGGCTTGCCGCCTACGGCGCCTATATCGAGGCGCTTAAGAAGGCCGGCGTCATCCTTGCGATGGACCGCCTGCAGATGTCGACCGCCGCCACCACGGTGCGCGTCGAGGGCGGCAAGACCAAGGTGCTCAACGGGCCCTATGCCGAGACCAAGGAGCAGCTTGGCGGCTACTTCCTCATCGACGTGCCCGATCTCGACGCGGCCCTGGCCTGGGCTGCGCGCTGTCCCGGCGCCGGCCACGGGGTCATGGAAGTCCGGCCGATCTGGCAGATGTAGAGCGCGTCATGGCGCCGACCGGCCAGGCTCCGGCCCGGGCCACCGCGGAAGCGGTGGCGCGGAGGAGCTACGGCAAGCTCCTCGCGTTTCTGGCGGCGCGGACGCGCGACGTCGCGGGGGCGGAGGATGCCTTGTCCGAAGCATTCGCGGCGGCACTCCGGGATTGGCCGGTGAGCGGAACTCCCGAGAACCCCGAGGCGTGGCTCCTGACGGCGGCCCGGCGCCGGTCGATCGATGCCGCGCGCCGGCGGCGCACCGGCGAGGCGGCCTCCGACCATGTGCGGCTGATCGCCGATGAGCTGGAGGCCGCAGCCGCCGCCGACGCGCCGATCCCGGACGACCGCCTGCGCCTGATGTTCGCCTGCGCCCATCCGGCCCTCGACCCTGCGATCCGCGCTCCTCTTATACTGCAGACCTTGCTCGGCTTCGATGCGGCGACCATCGGTTCGGCCTTCCTGGTGGCCCCGGCCACGATGGGCCAGCGCCTGGTCCGCGCCAAGGCGAAGATCCGGCAAGCCGGCATTCCCTTTCGCGTGCCCGAGCCGGCCGAGCTCGGCGGGCGTCTGGACGCCGTGCTCGAGTCCATCTACGCGGCGTTCGCCGAAGGATGGTCCGACCCGGCCGGCAGCGAGGCGCGGCGGCGCGATCTGGCCGAGGAGGCGCTGTGGCTCGGCCGGCTCGTGGTGGCCCTGCTCCCGGACGAGCCGGAGGCGCGCGGATTGCTGGCCCTGATGCTCTACGCCGAGGCACGACGCGCGGCGCGACGCACGGCCGGCGGTGAGTATGTCCCGCTCGCCGATCAGGATCCGGCGCTGTGGGATTCGGCCCTCATCGAGGAGGCCGAGGCGCAGCTGGTGCGCGCCGGCGACTCAGGTGTGATCGGGCGCTACCAGCTGGAGGCCGCCGTGCAGTCGGCGCACGTGGTGCGCCGGCGCACCGGCCGGTCAGACTGGCCGGCCATCGAGCGGCTCTACGAGGCGCTGGTGGCCGTGACCGGCTCGCCGGTCGTCGCGGTCAACCGCGCGGTGGCGACCGCCGAGACGCGCGGACCGGACGCCGGCCTCGCCCTCCTCGATGCCCTGGCCGGGGATCCGCGGCTCGCGGAGTATCAGCCCTACTGGGCGGCGCGCGCCGCCCTGCTCGCGCGCGCCGGTGCCGCCGCCGCCGCCGATCACGCCTACCAGCTGGCGATCGGGCTCGAACCCGATCCGGCAGTCCGTCGCTTCCTTCAGCGGCAGCGTGAGATGTTGCATCGCTAGTCCGGCCGCGGCGGCCTACGTTCAGTCGGCACCTTGCGGGCTGGCATTGTGGGGCGGACTGGCACTGCGGGCCGCGAACGCGGTCCGTGGCGGACGACCGGCCTCCGGACGCGCCCATCCGTCCAGCCGCCGTCCCCACCGGATGAACGGCCCCTCGACATAGGAATACGAGAGCTGTGCTACGGCGAGGGCGGTCGCGAAGGTGAGCAGCTCGATTCCCGCGAACAGCGTCAGGCGCTGCGGCAGGTTCGCGGCGACGTCCGCCGCATAGGCCGTGCGCATCGTCACCGTCAGGATGATGTAGTGCCACAGATAGAACGAATAGGAGAGGCGGCCATTCCAGTGCATCCAGCGCCGGTCGAGACACCCGAACGGATGCTCGTCGCCCGGCCAGACGAGCAGGCTGATGATGGCGAACGCCGCGACGCTCTGGATGAGAAGGCAGGCCGGCAGATCCGTCGGCAGCAGGCAGGTCGATAAGACGGCCGACCAGGCCCACGCCATGGCCGTGGACGCGCCGCCGGCCCGGCGGACGAGTTCGCGCGTCCAGTGCCGACCGCGGGTCTGGACCAGCATGCCCAGGTAGAACGCGAACAGGTAACGTACCGCCATCACGTTCCACAGGCTCATCGACAAGAGGACGAGTGCCGCCAGCGTCAAGACATCGGCACCGATGTTTTTCCGTCGCGCGACGCCGTGGAACAGCGGCAGAAGAGGAACGGCGCAGACTTCCACATAGAGCGACCAGATGACGAGGTTCATCGACCAGGAGAGGCCGGCGAAGTTCGCAATGACGCTCCGCGCCTTGAGCGGGTTGAAGACGGCGCCGTTGAGCCAGTCCGCCAGAAAATCGTAGCCCATCGACGGAAATCGCGAGGGGTTGAGCGGCGGCCGGCCGATCAGGAACATCCACGCGAAGCCCAGCACCCCTACGGTCGCCACGATGTACGCGGGGTACAGCCGCAGTGCGCGCCGCACGATGAAGGTGACATAAGCGCGCGGTCCGTGGCCTTGATCCTGCTTGCGGTCCAGGGAGCGCGCGATCGAGAGCCCGCTGATCACGAAGAAGAGCAGCGGCACGTTGATCGCCGTGCCGATCGTCTTGGCGATGGACGCGAGAAGGTTCGGCTGGTCGAACACGGAGGCGCTGTAGTCGGCCGGGATCGTGAACCCCAGCGTGTGCGCGGTGGCGACCGTCAGGGCAAGCAGGCCGCGGAGAGAGAGCACGCCTGTCGCGAAACCGGTCGCTCTAGCCGGCGCCGATATCGTTGCCATGAGAGACCCCTTGACCCTTCGTTCCGTGGGCCGCGTTCGGCGCGTCCCGCTGTATTTTGGTATCGCGGGCGTGGTTGTACGGAACAGAGTAGGGGGCCGTCGCGTGAGCCTTCCGTGGGCGGGGCCGTCATGCTGCAGTACGACGACCGTCAGCGGCACTTGGATCACTCTGCGACCGATGATCTTTTTGCGTCGGGCACATTAGGGAAAACCCTGAAATTAAGACAAGAAAACACCTAAGGCCTCTGTTTCGATTGAAGGCCTGCGCGACGGTTGCTTAGCTCGCGCCGGGCGCGGGGCGGGGAAATCCAGCAGCGCCGGTGACCGGACGTGGGGGCGCTGTGAACCGATATTTACGGCCGCGATCGGCGGCGACTCCGGGACGCGCGGAGGCCCGGGCGGGCGCCTTCGGCGTCGCTGCACTCGCTTTGATGCTGGCGGCCGGTGCGGCCCGGGCCGACGTCCCGCAGACGCCGGTCGAGAGCCTGCGCAGCCTGTCGCTCGAGGAGCTCGGAAAGATCGAGATCACCTCGGTCTCCAAGCGGCCTGAGCCGCTGAGCCGCGCCGCCGCGTCGGTGTATGTCATCACGAGCGACGACATCCGCCGCTCGGGTGCGACCAGCGTTCCCGAGGTCCTGCGCCTGGCGCCCAACCTCGAGGTGTTCCGCCTCAACGCCTATCAGTACACGATCACGGCCCGCGGCTTCGCTTCGCCGGAATCGGCGAACAAGATCCTGGTCCTGGTCGACGGCCGCAGCGTCTACACGCCGCTCGCCTCGACCGTCTTCTGGGAGACGATCAATCCGCTGCTCGCCGACATCGATCGCATCGAGGTGATCAGCGGTCCGGGCGGGACCCTCTACGGGGCCAACGCGGTCAACGGCGTCATCAACATCATCACCAAAAAATCCGAGGACACCCAGGGCGCTCTGGCCGACGGGGCGGTGGGAAACAAGGAGCGCGACGGCGGCGTCCGCTACGGCGGCCGCTTCGACGGCAACACCAGCTACAGGGTCTACGGCAACGGCTTCGATCGGCGCCGCACCGATCCCGTCGGCTCGTCCGACCACACGGTCGACGCGTGGGAGGGCGGCCAGACCGGCTTTCGCGTCGATTCGACGCAGCAGGCCGACGTCTACACCCTGCAGGGCGACTACTACAGCGGCCACGTGACGAGCGACGCCAACCATCCCTATGGCGAGAACCTGCTCGGCCGTTGGACGCACCGGCTCGATGACGGCTCCTCGCTGCAGGTCCAGAGCTATGTGAGCGACGATACGCGGCGCCTTCCGACCTTGACCGACGACCTGCGGCAGTACGACGCCTCGGCGCAGTACGATGTCGTCCTCGGCCGCCACCACCTCGTGACCGGTCTCGAGGAGCGGGTCTCGAAGGAGGACATCGTCTCGACGAATTCGTTCTTCTTCGCCCAGCCGATCAAGACGCTGAACGTGTTCGACGTGTTCGGCCAGGACGAGATCACCCTCGACCCGGACTGGACCCTCACGCTCGGTCTCAAGGGCGAGGACTACACCTACACCGGCTTCGAGCCGCTGCCGACCATCCGCCTCGGCTGGCAGGCGAGCCCCCGGCAGTTCGTGTGGTCGGCGGTATCGCGTGCGATCCGCGCGCCGTCGCGCATCGATCGCGAGCTGCAGGCGAACGGCATCCTCGTGCCGTCGCCGAATTTCCAACCCGAGACGCTCACCGCCTTCGAGCTCGGCTATCGCGCCCAGCCCACCGGGCGCTCCACGGTGTCGATCTCGACCTACTACAACATCTACGACGACCTGCGCACCGACGCGTTCGTCCACGGCAGCACGCTGCCGGTGGTCCTCAGCAACGGCTTGCAGGCGCACACCTACGGTATCGAGGCGTGGGGCAGCTACGCGATGACCGATTGGTGGCGGCTGCGCCCGAGCGTCAACTGGATGCACAAGGTCTTCAGCCTCAAGACGGGTGCGACCGACTTCTCGCAGCTGCAGTCGGCCGGCATGGACCCCGACATCCAGGCGCAGCTGCGCTCGGAGATGAACCTCACCGCGACGGTCGAGTTCGACGCGGCGCTTCGCTATGTCGGCGACGTCTATCACGAGCTGATCAGCACGCCCGCGGTCAAGCAGTACGTGGAAGCCGATGCGCGCATCGGCTGGCACGTCACGCCTGCGGTCGAGGTGTCGCTCGACGGCTCGAACCTGTTGCACGCCAAGCACGTCGAATACAACGATCCGAGCACCACGCCCGAGCGCTACATCTCGCGCACCGTTCTGCTGGGCACGCGTGTGAGGTTCTAGCCGTGCTGGCGCGCTCGGGGTTTCGATCGGCGATCCTCGGCCTGCTGCTCTTCTTCGCTGCGGGCGGGCCGGTCGCGGCGCAGGATGCGGCGCCGGAATACACGATCAAGGCTACCTATCTGTACAAGTTCGGGCCGTATGTCAGCTGGCCGTCCGGCGCGTGGCCTCCGGCACCCGCGCCGCTCAAATTGTGCATCGTCGGCACAGACCCCTTCGGTGACGTGATCGACCGCGCCGTGCGCGGCCAGGAGGTGGACGGCCGCGCGTTCGTCGTGCGGCGGCTGCCGCGGCTCGACGCCTCGTCCGGCTGCATGATTGCGTTCGTCAGTGGCTCGGCCGCGCAATCCGCGGCGGAGGCACTGGCGGCCGTAAAGGGCGAGCCGATGCTGACCATCACCGATGGTGCCCAAAGTGCCCGTGATCGCGGGATCATCAATTTCGTGATCCGCGACAACCGGGTTCGATTCGAGATCGACGCGGCCGCCGCCGCTGCCGCCGGCCTCTCGATCAGCTCGAAGCTGCAGAGCCTGGCCGTACCGCTGGCCGGCGGAGTGGGGTGAGCATGGCCGACACCCCGCTTTTGAGCCGCCTCAGAGCCAGCCTCGCGATCGCGCTGGCGATCGCCCTGCTCCTCGGTGGCATCGGCATCGGCACGTATGGCGAGATCTCGTATCGCGCTCAGAAGACGCGCGAAGTCGGCGTGCAGGCCGATATCGTGGCGTCGATCGTGACCGCGGCATTGCAGTTCGACGACCGCAGGGCGGCGCAGGAATATGTGGGCGCCCTTGCGGCGAACCCGGAGGTCGAGACCGCCGCCATCTACGATGCGGCCGGAACCCGGTTTGCGGCCTACATGCGCAGCGGCGCGACACCGCCCCGCGCCGTGCCCGCCGACGGCAGCCGTTACGAATCCGGCATGATCGTCGCCGTATCGCCCGTCCTGGAAAACGGGCGCCGCATCGGCTCGGTCTACCTGCAGGCGGAAAGCGAGCCGTTCTATCGCCGCATCTCGCGCTATGGCCTCCTTGCTCTCCTGGTCACTATGGCTTCGCTTCTGGTGGCCGTGCTCGGGACCAGCCGCGCAGCGTTGGCCCGCGCCAATGCCGAGCTCGGCCGGCGCGCGGATGCGCTCGATGCGGCGAACCGCAGCCTGCAGGCCGAAATGCAGGAGCGGGCCAGGGTCGAGGAGCGGCTGCGCCAGGCGCAGAAAATGGAAGCCATCGGCCAGCTCACCGGCGGCGTGGCGCACGACTTCAACAACATCCTGCAGGTGATCACCGGCAGCCTCGAGCGCCTGAAGCGGCGGCCCGATGCGCCGCGGCAGGACCGGGACCGCGGCCTCACGGCGGCGCTCACCGCGGCCGAGCGTGCGGCGATGCTGACCCAGCAGCTCCTCGCCTTTTCGCGCCAGCAGCCGCTGATGCCGGCCTCGATCGACGTCAACCGTCTGGTATTGGGCCTGTCGACGCTGCTGTCGCGGACCCTGGGCGAGACGATCAGGGTGGATACGCGCCTGGCTCTGGATCTGGCGCCGGCGGCGGTCGATGCGGCCCAGCTGGAAAGTGCGCTCCTCAATCTTGCGGTCAACGCGCGCGATGCGATGCCCCAGGGCGGCCGCCTCATGATCGAAACCGCCAACGTCGAGCTTGCCGCAGGTGCCGCCCCGGACGGAGACGTGCCGCCCGGCCACTATGTGCGCATCGCCGTCGTGGACAACGGCCTCGGCATGACACCGGAGGTTCTGGCCAAGGCCTTCGATCCTTTCTTCACCACGAAGCCCATCGGCCGCGGCACCGGCCTCGGCTTGTCGCAGGTTTACGGCTTCGTGAAGCAGTCCGGCGGCCATGTCGAGATGGCCAGCGAGCCGGGGCGCGGGACACGGGTCGCGTTGTACCTGCCGCGCGCCGATGCCAGCGATGCGGCTGCGCGTGATCCGGACAGCGTCGTGTCCACGCCGGCCGATCTGCCGCACGGCACTGTTCTCGTGGTCGAGGACGATCCGGACGTCCGGGCGCACAGCGCCAATCTGCTGCGCGAGCTCGGTTATGACGTGCTCGAAGCGGAAGACGGTGCCGCGGCGTTGTCGATCCTTCAGGCCGGACCTGCCATCGACCTCCTGTTCACCGATGTCGGCCTGCCCGGCATGAACGGCCGCGAGCTCGCCGAACGGGCGCGCCGGTTCCGTCCGCACCTGAAGGTGCTGTTCACCTCCGGTTACGCCCAGGAGGCGCTGGTGCACGGAGGGCGCCTGGATGCGGGCGTGGAGCTGCTGGCCAAGCCGTTCACGATCACCCGGCTTGCCGACAAGCTCAGGGACATCTTGCCGCCATGAAGAGGGATCACGAAGCTCTGCGGGGACGGTTGAAGCGCCGACGGCCGTTTGCGATAGTACCGCGGGGCAAATGTCGTCGATGGCCAGGGAGGCGCCGCGGTCTGCGGCTCCATTCGCGTCTGCCCATGCCCCCATTCAGCCCTTCAGCCGCCGGCGCTCGGCCGGTCACGGCAGTCCTGGCACCATGAGTGCGAGTTTCGAGCGTCCTGGGTCGCGCGCGGCCGCAGGGACCGAGTTTCTTGCCGGCGGCGGCGAGATGGGCGAGTTGATGCGCGCCCACGACTGGAGCCGCTCGCCGCTCGGCTCGCCCGATACATGGCCCGACGCGCTCAAGATGGCGGTCAGCATCTGTCTGAACTCGCGCTTTCCCATGGTGCTGTGGTGGGGGCCCGAGTTCGTGATGCTCTATAACGATGCCTGGCGGCCGGTGCTCGGCACGACCAAGCATCCCTCCGGGCTTGGCCGGCCCGGCGTCGAATCCTGGCCCGAGATTTGGCACATCATCGGCCGGCAGATGACCGAGGTTCTCGCGGGAGAGGCGAGCTGGTCGGAAGACCTGCTGCTCCCGGTCGACCGCTTCGGTTATCTCGAGGAAGCGTACTTCACATATTCGTACAGCCCGATCAAACACGCGGACGGGCGTATCGGCGGCGTTTTCTCCGCGGTGACGGAGACGACCGGGCGCGTCCTGGGCGAACGGCGGCTGCGCATCTTGCGCGAGCTCGCGGAGGCCACCGCGGAAACCAAAAGCGTCGATGCAACCTGCGAGGTCTTTGCCAGGGTGTTGGGCGCCGAGAACCCCGACATTCCCTTTGCGCTTCTGTACCTCGGCGAGACGGAGCCCGGGACGGCGCGGCTGGTCGCCAGCGCGGGTGTGGGGGCGCGGAGCGCGATCGCGCCCGAGCGGGTGTCGCGCGCCGGCGATCCCTGGGGAGTCGTCAGCGTGCTCGATACCGGGACCGCCGTCGTCCACGAGGGCCTCGTTGCACGGTTTGGGTACGTACCCGGCGGCGGGTGGCCCGAGCCGACCAACTCCGCGATCGTGCTGCCCGTGAGCAAATCGGGACAGATGGCCGGGACGACGGGTGTGCTGGTGGCGGGCATCAATCCGAGACGACGCCTCGACGACGAGTATCGCGGATTCTTCGACCTCGTCGCGGGACAGCTCGCAACCGCGATTGCGAACGCGCGGGCCTACGAAGAAGAGCGCCGGCGCGCCGAGGCTCTGGCTGAGATCGACCGCGCGAAGACGGCCTTCTTCTCGAACGCCAGCCACGAATTCCGCACCCCGCTGACCCTGATGCTCGGTCCGCTCGAGGATTCGCTCGCCAGGTCGTCGAGGGGCGCCTCCGTCCCGGTGGCGCGCTCCGAGCTCGAGCTGATGCACCGCAACGGTCTGCGGCTCCTGAAGCTCGTCAATACGCTTCTCGACTTCTCGCGCATCGAAGCCGGCCGCATGCAGGCGGTCTTCGAGGACATCGATCTCGCGGCCTACACGGCCGACCTTGCCAGTACGTTCCGCTCGGCGATGGAGAAGGCGGGGTTGCGGTTCGTCGTCGACTGCGCGCCGCTCCCGGTTGCGACCTATGTCGACCGCGACATGTGGGAGAAGGTCGTGCTCAACCTCCTGTCCAACGCCTTCAAGTACACCCTGGCGGGCGAGGTCCGCGTGTCGCTGCGGCCGGCCGCGAACGGCCGCGACGTCGAGCTCGCGGTGGGGGACACGGGTGTGGGGATTCCGCCGCACGAGTTGCCGCGCCTGTTTGAGCGCTTCCATCGCATCGAGGGGCAGCAGGGGCGCACCCAGGAGGGCACCGGCATCGGGCTCGCCCTGGTCCAGGAGCTGATCCGGCTGCACGAAGGCCAGGTGCGGGTCGAGAGCAAGCCGGGCCGCGGGACGACGTTCACGGTGACGATCCCGGCCGGCAGGGCACATCTGCCGCCCGACCGGATCGGGGCCATGCGCACCCAGGTGTCGAGCAGCGTGCGCGCCGAGGCCTATCTCGAAGAGGCGCTGCGCTGGCTGCCTGGCGAGACCGGGGGCGACGTAGAGGTCGAAAAGGAGCTGTTCGGCCTCGGCTCTGCCGCCCCCGCGACCGGCGAGCGGGCGTTCGTCGTCCTGGCCGACGACAACGCCGACATGCGCGACTATGTCTGCCGGTTGCTCGCGCTGCGCTATGAGGTCGAGGCGGTGCCTGACGGCGAGGCGGCGCTGCTGGCCGCCCGCGGCCGCCGGCCCGATCTCATCCTGAGCGACGTCATGATGCCGCGGCTGGACGGGTTCGGCGTCCTGCGGGGCGTCCGTGCCGATCCGGCGCTGCAAGACGTGCCTGTGGTCCTGCTGTCCGCGCGGGCCGGCGAAGAGGCCAAGGTCGAGGGGCTCGAGGCGGGGGCGGACGATTACCTTGTGAAGCCGTTCAGCGCGCGCGAGCTGCTGGCGCGGGTGGCGAGCAACATCGACCTGTCGCGGGCCCGCCGGCAGGCCGCCGAAGCCAGCCGGCGGGCCGAGGAAGCGCTGCGTGAGATCAACCAGACCCTGGAACGCCGCGTCGCGGAGGAGATCGCGCAGCGCATGAAAGCCGAGGAATCGCTGCGCCAGGTCCAGAAGATGGAGGCCATCGGTCAGCTCACCGGCGGCATCGCGCACGACTTCAACAACCTGCTGCAGGTGATGCTGGGCAATCTCGAGACCTTGCGTCGCCGCGCGGCCGGCGGCGGCGATTTCGGCCGGCTGATCGACTCCGCGACGCGCGCGGCGCAGCGCGCCTCCGAGCTCACCAGCCAGCTTCTGGCGTTCTCGCGCCGCCAGCCGCTGCAGCCGAAGCCCATCGACGTCGGCAAGCTCGTCGTCGGCATGTCGGACCTTCTGACCCGCACGCTCGGCGAGACGATTTCCATCGAAACGGTGCTGGCCGCGGGCCTGTGGCGGATCAACGCGGACGCCAACCAGCTCGAAAGCGCGCTGATCAACCTCGCCGTCAACGCGCGCGATGCCATGCCCGGGGGCGGCAAGCTGACCGTCGAGACGGCCAATGTGTTCTTCGACGAGCTGTATGCGAGCCAGAACGAGGACGTGACGCCCGGCCAGTACGTGATGATCGCGGTGAGCGACACCGGAAGCGGCATGCCGAAGGACGTCCTGGCGAAGGCGTTCGATCCGTTCTTTACCACCAAGGACGTCGGCAAGGGCACCGGGCTCGGGTTGTCGCAGGTCTATGGCTTCGTGAAGCAGTCCGGCGGCCACATCAAGCTGTACAGCGAGCCGGGCGAGGGCACCACGGTCAAGCTCTACCTGCCGCGCCTCACGGGCGGTGCCATGCCGGCCGTCGAGCCGGCGGCCCCGACCCCCGGCAGCCGCGACGGAGAGCTCGTGCTCGTCGTCGAAGACGATCCGGCTGTCCGCGATAACACGGTCGAAATGCTGCGCGAGCTCGGCTACGCGACCTTGGAAGCGGCCGACGGCAAGGAGGCGCTGGCCATGCTGGAGGAGAATCCGCGCGTGCGCCTGCTCTTCACCGACGTGGGCCTGCCGGGCGGCATGAACGGGCGCCAGCTGGCCGACGCGGCGCGCCGGCAGGCGCCCGACCTTTTGATCCTGTTCACGACCGGCTACGCCCGCAACGCGATCGTGCACCACGGACGGCTCGACCCGGGAGTCGAGATGCTGGGCAAGCCGTTCACCTACTCGGCGCTGGCCACGAAGATCCGGCAGGTCATGGACAAAGGGAAGGCCTGACCGGCCTCCGGCATCGCCGGAGGACGCTCGCAACTCCTTCTTCCGCTTGGGACTTCCGGCCGCGTGGTGGCGCTGCCCTTTCGTCGGCGGCTCTGACGAGGCAAGGGAAGTTCTTGTCAGGTGCTCTGCCCCACGGTAGCCTAGTTATCTAGACTACTAGGCAGCCATGACCGAGACGAACGAACTCGCAGGCCTGCAGATCGACCGCGCGGCGCCGCTCCCGGTCTATTCGCAGATTCAGCAGCAAATGACGGAAGTCATCCGAAAGCTGCGCAAACGCGGCGTGCAAAAATTCTTCACCGACGGCGATCTTTCGGTTCACTACGGCGTCAGCCGTATGACGGCGCGCCAGGCGACCAGCGAACTCGTCCGCGTCGGGGAGCTTTACCGCCGCCGCGGCGTCGGCACCTTCATCGCGCCGGCCAAGGCCGTCGAAACCGAAGGTCCCGTCGGGGACTTCTTCGACGACTGGATGGTGCAAGGTCACAAGGTCGGCGTGAAAGTGCTCCAGTTTCGCCAGGAGCATCCCCCGCAGAACATCGCCAACGTCCTGCGCATCACGGAACGCGAGCGCATTCTGTTCTTTCGGCGTATACGGCTTCTCAACGACAAGCCGGTGTCGGTCGACGACCGCTGGGTCTCGCCAGTTGCCAGTCCGTTGATCACCCGCAGCGACCTGAAGCAGCATTCGATTCATCTGATCGTCGGGCCGAAGCTCGGCATTCGCATCGCGCGCGCCCAGGTCGAGATCGAAGCCGGCCGCTGTCCTGCCGCGACGGCGCGTCTCCTGCGTGTAAAGGAAGGGACGCCCGTCCTCATCCGCTCGATCACCCCATTTTCGAATGTCGGCGATCCGCTGTGGACCGGTCGCTCCATCTACCGGTCCGATCTCTACAAATACAAGGCGATGGTGGCTGCTCCATGAATATGACCCAACCGGTTGAAGCGAACGGCGCGATTCAAACTCGGCTAACCGCGGCACGGTTGAGTACATTCGGCGAATTCGTCGATCGTCTCGTGACGGTCGATATTCAGACGCGCAGCCAGCATCTCGGCCTCTACGAGGCCGCGCGCAAATTCGTGGGCCGTCCGCTCTGCCTTGCGGCGGCCGAGGCCATTCTGAAGTCGCTGAAGCCCGGGCAGCTCAACACCGCCATATTGACCACGGGGTTCCTGTCCCCCGCATATTGGTGCGGCGAACAGGACGGCCCTGTCGGCATCGCGTGCCTCGCGCGCGCGCTCGAAGTGGGCGTCGGCGTGCGCTCGGTCATTCTCACCGATGAAGAGCTCGTGCCGAGCATCGAAGCCGTTTGCGTGGGCGCCGGCTACAAAACCTTCGACGTCGAGCGTGCGATGACCGTTCCCAAGGGCAGGGGCATTGCGGTGGTCGGCATTTCCAAGGACGGGCCCACGGCGCTGCGGCAGGTGTCGGCGCTGATGGACCGTCTCAAGCCCTCCTTCGTGATGGCGTCGGAGCGGCCGTCGGGCAACGCCAAAGGCGAATACCACAACCTGCGCGGCCTCAACATGACGGCCCTGACCGCGAAGACCGATTGCCTCCTGGAAGAAGCGGCGCGCCGGAAGATCGTGACGATCGCGGTCGGCGACGGCGGCAACGAGCTCGGCTACGGCGCGATCGAGGCCGCCGTCGAGCAGATCAGGCCCAATGGCGCGCGCTGCCAATGCCCCTGCGGCGGAACCGTCGTCTCGCATGCGGCGGCCGATCTCATCGTCCATGCCGCGGTCTCGAATTGGGGCGTTTACGGCATCATCGCCTGTCTCGCCGTCCTTCTCGACGACGCGAAGGTCGCCCCCGCCGAGCGCGTGGTCGAGCGGGCCCTCGAGCGCGCCGCCGACACGGCCGGCGACGACGGGCGGCTCGGTTGGGTCGATATCGGATCGGACGGTGTCGATGGCTCTCTCGAGCTCGGTGTCGTCGGCCTCTTGCGCACGATGGCCTTGGAAATGATCGAGCTGGCCAATCCGCGCCGCAAGCTGGTCTACGGCGTGGGCGACGGCTGAGGGTCCATCCATGAACGCAGTGCCTGTGTTGCCGTCGAAGATCGTCCAGGAGTACGCGAGACGCACGCCGCGCTCCAAGGCGGCGATGGAGCGCGCGCACGAGGTCATTCCGGGCGGCCTGGTGCAGGGGAGCCGCCACTACGCGCCCTATCCGATCGTCGTTGCGTCCGGTCGCGGCGCGCGCATCACCGACGTCGACGGCAACGAGTACGTCGACTATTTCCAGGCCGCGACCGCCCAGTTCCTCGGCCACTCGCATCCGGCCGTGATCGATGCGGTGCGCCGGCAGATGCAGGACGGGACGAATTTCGGCCTGCATTACGAGCGCGAGACGCGCGTGGCGCTGAAGCTGCGCGATGTCGTGCCGTGCGCGCAGATGGTCAAGTTCACCAACACCGGGCTTGATGCCTGCCTGTTGTCGGTTCGCGTCGCGCGAGCGAAGACCGGGCGCATCAAGATCGCGACCTTCCGCGGGCATTTCCACGGCTGGGAGGACCAGCTTTACGCGCCCTATGCGCGCGGCATCGGGATTCCGCCCGAATTGCAGATGCACACGATCGTGCTGCCCTTCAACGACGCGGACGCGCTCGCCGAACTGGTCACCCGCGAGAAGCTCGCCGCCGTCATTCTCGAGCCGTACTCGACCAACGCCGGCGCCATTCCTCCGGATCCGAAGTTCCTGACCCGGCTGCGCGCGCTGACGCGTGACTGCGGTGCGGCGCTGATCTTCGACGAATGCGTCTCGAATTTCCGCCTGGCGCGCGGCGGCGCCCAGGAGTTCTTCGGCGTCGCCCCGGACATGGCGGTGCTCGGCAAATGCCTCAGCGGCGGCTATTCGGTCGCGGGCGCGCTGGTCGGGGGCGCCGAGTGGATGGAGGTCACCGACCGCGATCGCGGCGACTACGTCTACCATGGCGCGTGGCAAAGCCCGGTCGTCCTGGCTGCGATCGAGGCGACGCTCGATCTGCTCGACGACCGCAAGCTGATCGAGCACGCGGCGCGGTTGGGCGCGAAGCTGCGCGACGGCCTGAAAAGCGTGGCCGCCCGCGCCGGTGTTCCGGCGCAGGTGATCGGGCTTGCCTGCGTGGCGCGCATCGTCTTCGGCGACCAGCCCATCCACACCCCGGATGACATCAAGAAGGGTGATCAGAAGCTCTTGCAGAGCTTTCACCTCGGGCTGGTGAACCGCGGCCATTTCCTGCTGCCCGGCCGGCACTTTTACACCTGCGTCGTGCAGACCGACCGGGATATCGACCGCTTGCTCGTGGATGCGGGCCCGGCGCTCGACGATGCGCTGTCGGAGCGGGGCTCCGCATGATCGCACCGGCCGTCCCGCGGTTCCGCATCGGCTGCGACATCGGCGGCACCTTCACCGACGGCGTCATCATGCGCGAAGACACTGGCGAGTTCTGGATCACCAAGACGCCGTCCACCCCGTCCGATCCGTCGAAAGGCTTTGCGCGCTGCCTCGTGCTCCTGGTCGAGGAAAGTGCCGCGAAGCCGCCGCAGATCGTGCACGTGTTCCACGGCACCACCGTCGCCACCAACGCCATCATCGAGCGGCAGACCGCGCGCACGGGGCTCATCACCAATGACGGCTTCACCGATGTCCTGGAAATAGGCCGCCAGCAGCGCGCCAAGCTCTACGACCTGCAGCAGGAGAAGAACCCGCCGCTGGTGCCGGGGCGCTGGCGCCTGGGCGTGAAGGGACGCATGGACGCCCGCGGCAACGAGCTCGTGGCGCTCGACCGCGACGCGATCCGCGCGGCCGCCGGCCATTTGCGCGAGCAGGGAATCGAATCCGTGGCCGTGTGCTTTCTCAATTCCTATCGCAACGCCGGCCACGAAGAAGACGCGGCCGCGATCCTGCGTCAGGAATCCCCGAACCTCTATGTCTCGACATCAGCGGAAATCTCGCCGCTGTTCCGCGAGTTCGGCCGCGTCAGCACCACCGTGGTCAATGCCGCGGTGGTTCCGATCGTCGATCGCTATCTGGCGGCGATCGAGCGCGATCTTCATTCGAGCGGGTTTGTGGCTCCGCTGCATATCATGCAGTCGAATGGCGGGCTGATCCGCTCCCGGCACGCGCGCAAGCAGCCGGTCAATATCATCGAGTCCGGCCCCGCAGCCGGCGTCATTGCCGCAGCGTTCATCGGCCAGCTCGCCGGGTTCGGCAACGTGCTCGCCTTCGACATGGGCGGGACGACCGCGAAGGTCGGGCTGATCAAGGACGGCGAGCCTCAGATTATGCCGGACTATGAGGTCGGCGCGACCGCGCGCGCCGGTCAGTACGAAACAGGCGCGGGCTATCCGGTGACATTGCCGGTCATCGACCTCGTCGAGGTCGGTGCCGGCGGCGGCAGCATTGCCTGGGTGGACAGCGGGGGCGCGCTCAAGGTCGGCCCCCGCTCGGCCGGCGCGGATCCGGGGCCTGCCTGTTTCGATCTCGGCGGCACGAAGCCGACGGTGACCGATGCGCATCTCGTGCTGGGGCGCCTCAACCCGGGCCATCTCCTCGGTCGCAAGATGACGCTCGCGCCGGCGCGGGCCGTCGGCGCGATCGAGAGCGAGATCGTCGATCGTCTCGACCTCGATCTTCATGCGGCCGCGCTCGGGATCCTCGAGATCGCCAACGCGAACATGTTGCGCGCGCTGCGCCTGGTCTCGGCCGTGCGCGGCTACGATCCGCGCGACTACGTCCTGGTCGCCTTTGGGGGCGCCGGCCCGCTGCATGCGGGCAAGCTGGCGGAAGAGCTCGATATTCCGGTGGTCGTCGTGCCGCGCAGCCCGGGCGTTACCTGCGCGCTCGGGCTGCTGGTGACGGATGTGCGGCACGATTATATGCGGACCTGCATCGTGCCGACCGAGGGCGGCGACCTGGGCGAGGTGCGCGATCTGGTGGCACGGCTGCAAGCCAGGGCAAGCGACGATCTCGCCGCCGAAGGGTTTGCTGCGGACCGCATGCTGCTCGCCGTATCGGCCGATCTGCGCTATCGAGGTCAGGCCTACGAGCTGACTGTCGCGGCACCCGCCGGTGGCGTCGACGCGGCCTGGGCGGCCCGCCTGACCGAGCGCTTCCACGACTTTCACCACACGACCTACGGGCATTCGTCGCCCGGCCTTCCGGTCGAGATCGTCAGCGTTCGCGTCACCGCGAGCGGCCTGGTGCCCAAGCCGCGCCTGCATGAGGTCGAGCCCGCGCTCGGCGCGGCCGGGGAGGCGCTCACCGGCCATCGTCCGGTCTGGTTCGAGGCCGCAACGCCCGTCGAGCGGTGCGCGATCTACGATCGGTATGCGCTGAAAGCCGGCCACCGGTTCGAAGGCCCGGCCGTCGTGGAGGAGATGGACTCGACCGTCGTGGTCTATCCGGGCTGGCGGGTCGAGGTGGATCGCTTCGGCAATCTCATCATGCGCCGCGCGCAACGGAACGGAGCGTGACCATGGGCGCGCTCGATCCGATCACCTACGAGGTCATCAGCAACGGCTCGCATTCGATCGCCTGCGACATGGGGGTGACGATCTGGCGCACGGCCTATTCGACCGTCGTCCGCGATTCGCGCGACTGCTCGGCGGCGATCTTCGACAGCCGCGGCCGCCTCGTCGCGCAGGCCGATATGATCCCGGCGCTGCTCGGGTCCATGCACCTCGCGCTCAAGGAAACCCTCGCCGATCACATTCGTCCCGACCGTATCCACGAGGGCGACGTCCTTCTGGCCAACCATCCTTACATCGGTGGCACGCACACGCCCGACATCATGGTGTTCACGCCGGTTTTCTGGGAGGGCCGGCTCGTCGCTTTCGCCGCCAGCATCGCCCACCACATCGATCTCGGGAGCATCCAGGCCGGCGGCATCGGCGTGATGTCGGACATGTTCCAGGAAGGGTTGCTGATTCCGCCGGTGAAGCTCTACGAGCGCGGCGAGGTGAACGAGACGCTGGTGAAGATCCTGCGCGCGAATTCGCGCTGGCCCGATCTCGTCGAGGGCGATCTGCGCGCGCAGGTCACAGCCAACAAGCTCGGCGTGCGGCGCCTCGAGGAGATGCTCCGGCGCTACGGCGCGGCGACCCTTGCCGAGGCGTGGAACCGCCAGATGGACCACTCCGAATCGCGCATCCGCTCGGAACTCGCGCGGCTGCCGCAGGGCGAATACCGCATCGAGGGCTATCTCGACAGCGACGGTCTCGATCTCGACCGCCCGCTGAAGATCGTGATCACGGTGAAGCTCGGCAACGGCGGCGTCACGTACGACTTCACCGGCTCCGCGGCGCAATGCCGCGGCAACGTCAACTGCGTCAAATCGGCCGTGGCCGCGACCTGCTACTACGTCACGCGCTGTATCAGCGACCCCGAAGTCCTCGAAAACGAGGGTTGCTATCGCCCGGTGGAAATGGTGCTGCCCGAGGGCAGCATCGTGAATCCGACGCCGCCGGCTGCGACCTCCGGCAAGCATCCGATGGCCCAGCGGATGGCCGACCTCTTGATCCAGGCTTTCGCCCAGATCGCGCCCGAGCGCGCTGCCGCGGCGAGTTGCGGCAGCACGTGCAACTACACGATCGTCTATCGCGGCGACGGTATTCAATACGAAATGATGGGGGGCGGCTTCGGCGCGCGCAAAACGCGCGACGGCATCGACGCGATCCAGGTCAACATGAGCAAGTGCGTCGGCCTGCAGATCGAAGAGGCCGAGGCGGCGTTCCCGGTGCGCATCGAGCGTTTCGAGCTGGTCAGGGATTCGGGCGGGGCCGGCCGGCAGCGCGGCGGCCTCGGACTGCGCCGCGATGTGCGCGTGCAGAGCCCTGCGGTCCTGAGCATTTCGTCCGACACCGAGCTTGTTCCGCCGCCCGGAGCGCATGGCGGCGAGGCCGGCTTCGCCGGCCGCAAGATCATCAATCTCGGTAGTGCCCAGGAAAAGCGGGTCAACGGAAAGGCCGCGAATGTCGCGCTCGACAGCGGCGACCTCGTGAGTTTCATCACGCCGGGATCGGGGGGCTTCGGGCCGGCCATCGAGCGCGACCCGGCTCTCGTCCTGCTCGACGTCCTCGATGGAAAAGTCTCGGTGGAGGCGGCACGAGACCGCTATCGCGTCGTCCTGGACTGCGGGGCGGGCACGCCGCGGCTCGACGTCGCCGCGACGGCGGCGCTGCGCAACCCCAAAACAGCGCCCGTCCGTGCGTAGCCTCTTGCTCACGCGCGATGGGGAATCGGCGATCCGCCGGTACGGGCTGCTCGGAATTCCGCTGGCGTATCTTCTGGTTTTCTTCTTCGTGCCGCTCGCGCTGATGCTGGTGATCAGCTTCTGGCGCGTCGACAATTATCATCTGGTCCCCGCGTTCACGCTCGGCAATTACACCGAGGCGCTGACGGCGCCGCTCAATGCGCGCGTGCTGTGGCGGACCATCGAATTGTCTATCGTCGTGACCGTCGTGGCCGCGGCCATTGGCTATCCAACCGCCTTTTTCGTCGCGCGCCGCGTGACGCGCTTCCGGCGCGTCCTGATCGTGCTGGCGGTCCTTCCGCTGTGGACGAGCTATCTGATCCGCAGCTTTGCCTGGATCCCGATCCTGTCGCGGAACGGCGTGATCAACCAGGCGCTGCTCGCGCTTGGGGTCACCGACCAGCCGGTCACGTGGCTTCTGTACTCGAATTTTGCCGTCGTCGTGGCACTCGTCGGCGTGTATCTGCCGTACATGATCTTGCCGTGCTACGCGGTCCTGGAGCGTCTCGACGGCCGGCTGTTCGAGGCAGCCGACGACCTCGGCGCCAGCGGGGCGCAGACATTCTGGTACGTGCTCCTGCCCCTGAGCGCGCCGGGTGTCGCGGTCGGTTCGCTGTTCGTCTTCATCATGGCCATGGGCTCCTACGTCACCCCGGCGCTGCTCGGCGGCACCAGCGGCACGCTCATCGGCCAGCGGATCGCCGTGCAATATCTCGATTTGTCGAACCAGCCGCTCGGCTCTGCGATGTCGGTCGTCATCATGGCGATCATCGTCGTGCTCGCGACCCTCATCCTGCGCCGCTACAGCCTCGGCGGGGAAACACGATGAGCAAGGCTGTCGCCATGACGCCCCTGACGCAGCGCGGCAATGCGGCACTCTCCGCGCTGACGGGGCTGGTGTTCGTCTATCTGTATGCGCCTATCGTCGTCATGGTTCTTCTGGCGTTTAACGATTCCGATCTTGCCGTGCTGCCGCTGCGCGGCGTGACGCTGCGGTGGTTTGCGAAGATCTTTGAGGACGAGCATCTCATGGAAGGGCTGCGCAACAGCATCATGGTCGCCGTCGCGGCGGTCGCCATAGCCGTTCCGCTCGGGCTCATTCTGTCCCATGCCCTGGTCCGCAAGGCGCGTGGCCGCGCAGCCGGCGCCCTCGCCGCAATCGTCAGCGCGCCGATGCAGACGCCGAAGATCGTCCTCGCGACGTTGCTCCTGCTGCTGTTCAGCCTGGCCGGCATACGGCCGAGCCTCGTTACGGTGACGCTCAGCCACGTCGTTCTGATCCTGCCGTTCGTGACCTTGATCATCGCCGCCCGCCTGCGCGGCATCGATCCGTCGATGGAAGAGGCGGCGGCCGATCTGGGCGCCTCGGTTCTGCGCACGTGGGTTTCGGTGCTGCTCCCATTGCTGGCGCCGGCGGTGGTGGCGGCGGCGCTTCTCGCATTCACCATCTCCTTTGATGAAATGGTCGTGTCCTATTTCACGATCGGCACCGAAAGCACCCTGCCGGTCGTGATCTGGTCCATGGTCAGTTACGGCTACAGCCAGGAGATCAACGCCATCGGCGCCGTGATCATCGGGACGACGCTCGTCTTGATCGCCGCGGCGCAAGTCCTGCAGCGGAATCAGCGGTTTTGAACAGGGCGATGATTGAAACAGGGCAAGGGAGAATCTCATGGAACTCGATCAAATCCTGACGAACACGGTATCGCGGCGGAACTTCATGGCTCTGGCCGGCGCATCGGTCCTGAGCGCGCAGGGGGTTCCGAACGCCTTCGCGCAGGCAGCGCCGCTGAACTGGTTTGCGTTCGGCACCGCCTACTCCGATCCATACCTGCTCGAGCCGTTCGTCAAAGCGGCGGTCCCGGTCAAGGAGACACCTTGGACGGGTGCGGACGAAATGCTGGCGAAGTTGCGCGGCGGCGGCTCCCAGCTCTTCGATTGCGCTTCCATACCGCAGCAATTCGTGCAGCAAGTCGCCAAGGACGGCCTGATCGATGCGATCGATCTGGCGAACGTGCCGAATTTTTCCGCGGTCTTCCCGGAATTCAGGACCAGCCCGTATGTCAACGCGGATGGGAAGTTGTGGGGCGTGCCCTGGATCTGGGGCGCCAACGCGATCGCCTACAACAAGAAGGACATCCCGGACGTCACCAGCATGAGCGCCCTGTTTGACGAAAAGAACAGGGGGCGCGTTTCGATGCGCGACGATCCGGAAGATTCGCTCGCCGTCGCGGCGCTTTATCTCGGGATCAAAGAGCCGTTCAAAATGGGCGATTCCGAGCTGCAGGAAGTGAAGAAGCTGCTGCTCAAGCAGAAGCCGCTGATCCGCTCCTATTGGAAGAGCGTCGCCGACCTGCAGACGCTGTTCGCCAACAACGAGATCTCCGTCGCCTGGTCGCAGCTTGCGATCATCGACCCGCTGCGCAACGCCAAGATCGACATGGGCTGGGTCTGGCCGAAGGAAGGCGTGCTCGGCTTTTTCAACGGGCAGTGCACGATCAAGGGCACGGCGCGCAAAAAGGATGCAGAGGCGTTCGCGAACTTTCTGATCGGCCCCGATTATGGCGTTCGGCTCGCCGAAAAGACCGGCTACGCGACGACAAGCGATCTCGCGCGCGCCAAGATGTCGCCTGACCTCGTGGCGAAAGCCGGGATCGACCCCGCGCGGCTGAAGCTGCTCAAGTTCAAGGAGCTGATCCCGAACCGCCCGACCTGGCAGCGCACCTGGGACGAAGTGAAAGCCGGCT
The DNA here is from genome assembly GCA_035506575.1 of Alphaproteobacteria bacterium. GTDB lineage: Bacteria > Pseudomonadota > Alphaproteobacteria > CACIAM-22H2 > CACIAM-22H2 > DATJPD01. Next base: position 3,844 of record DATJPD010000200.1, on the reverse strand, counting down.
AGGGGCCGATCGCGCGTGGGAACAGGCCACATCGTTCTGCGCGACGTGAGAAAGAGCTTTGGCTCGACCCACGCCGTAAAGAACGTGTCGTTGACCGTCGATCAGAACGAGTTCGTGACGCTGCTGGGCCCGAGCGGTTGCGGCAAGACGACATTGCTGCGCCTGATCGGCGGTCTCGAAGGCGTGGACAGTGGCACCATCCTGGTCGGGGGCGAGCCGGTCGAGCAGACGCCCGCGCGGAACCGGCGCACGCGCATGGTCTTCCAGCACTATGCCCTGTTCCCGCACATGACCGTGGGCCAGAACGTGGAATTCGGGTTGCGTGTTCGTCAGGTGCCCCGCGCCGAACGGGACCGGCAGGTCCTGGCTGCTCTCGCCATGGTGCAGCTCTCCGAGAAGATCGACAGCAAGCCGTCGCAGCTCTCCGGCGGCCAGCAGCAGCGCGTCGCACTGGCGCGCGCGATCGTGACGAAGCCGAGCGTCCTTCTCCTGGACGAGCCGCTGGCGGCCCTCGACCTGCAGTTGCGCAAGGCGATGCAGCTTGAACTGAAGACTTTGCAACGCGAGCTCGGCATCACCTTTATCTACGTGACCCACGATCAGACCGAGGCGCTGGCCATGTCGGATCGCATCGTGGTCATGTCCGAGGGCCGCGTCGAACAGGTCGGGAGCGGCCGCGAAATCTATGATCGGCCGAAGACGCCGTTCGTTGCCCAGTTTGTCGGCGAGGTCAATGTTTTCGAAGTCGAGCTGTTGTCGGTGACGCAAGGTTTGGCGACCGTCAAGCTGGCGGACAAGGTTTTCGAGGTCGCATCGCCGAACGACGTATCGTTGCCAGTGAATAAGTCAGCTCGCTTCATCGTTCGGCCCGAGCGCGTGGCTTGGCGGGCCAACAGGCCGGAATTTCCGGCGCTGAAATGTACGGTGCGACAAGTCTTGCATCTCGGCTCATTCGCCCGAATTCTGGCGCAAACCGCATCGGGATCGCGCATCATGATTGACGCGCCGGAGCCGGCCGAGTTGGCTGCCGGCGCAAAGATTTTTGCGTTTTGGGCTAAGGATGCCGTCCGCTGGTTGTAGCGACGGCCGGTCGATGTCTTCGAACATAGGTCGCCGCGCGGCTGGCCGGCGCGCGGCCGCAGGGGTGGACTCGGTCCCCGGTGCTTGCCGATAGGCGCCGGCCGCGCGCGTCCCCGTATAAGCCATTCCGCCGCAACGCGTTTGCCGGGGCTTGGCCGCTGTCTTGTACGGCGGGAAGAAAGCCCTATAATGTCGTTTTAAGCGAGGGAGCCCTCGTGAGTCAGAGCAAGAAGTCGAAGCACATCGTCCTGACCTCGCACCCCGCGAGGTCGGGCGGCAAATACGTTCCCGTCCATTGGGGTGCTGCAACACCCGCCGAGCGCGGCCCGGTCGTCGGCAGTTTCACCGACCCGGCCCGGCGCAACGTCATCGGCGCGCACGCCGGGTCCTACGCGCTCTACCGGGCCCTCGCCATCGCGGCCGGCAAGCTCAGCCCGATCCACGTGCCGGACCTCACGAACACGGCCCCGGCCGAGCGCATCGGCCCGTTTCCGCAATGGGCCGACGCCAAGAAGATCGTCTCGCTCGATCCGTACGGCCATCTCGTGAGCGAGGCGTTCGGCGATCTCCTGAAACAGGGCTGGGACATAAGGCCGACGATCGCGGTCACCAAGGCGCACATCAACATGCCGGAGTTCAAGGATGCGATGCGCGCCGGCCGGCTCAAGGCCGACGGCCGCATCCTGCTCGAGAACGGCGACGTGCGCGTGACCAAGGCCGCAATCGAGCCGGTGTGGTTCCTGCCCGGCGTGGCCGAGCGTTTCGGCATCAGCGAGACCGACCTGCGCCGCGGCCTGTTCGAGCAGACCGGCGGCATGTTCCCCGAGCTCGTGACGCGCGGCGATCTGAAGGTGTTCCTGCCGCCGATCGCGGGCCAGACCGTGTACATCATCGGCGACGTGGCGGCGATGACCGATCCCAAGCGCAAGCTCGCCTGCCGGGTGCACGACGAGTGCAACGGCTCGGACGTGTTCGGCTCCGACATCTGCACCTGCCGGCCGTATCTCGCGCACGGCATCGAGGTCTGCATCCAGACGGCCCAGGAGGGCGGCGCCGGGTTCGTCGTCTACAACCGGAAAGAAGGCCGCGCGCTGGGCGAGGTCACGAAGTTCCTCGTCTACAACGCGAGGAAGCGCCAGGAGGGCGGGGACCGCGCCGAGAAATATTTCGAGCGCACCGAGTGCGTGGCCGGCGTGCAGGACATGCGCTTCCAGGAGCTGATGCCCGACGTCCTGCACTGGCTCGGCATCACCCGCATCGACCGCTTCGTGTCGATGAGCGACATGAAGTTCGAGCCGATCGTGCGCTCGGGCATCGAGGTCGTGGAGCGGGTGCCGATCCCGGACGAGCTGATCCCGGCCGATGCCAGGGTCGAGATCGACGCCAAGATCGCCGCCGGCTACTACACCCCCGAGCGCGTGCCCGACGCGGTGGAGCTGGCCGTCGCCAAGGGCCGGCCGCTGACCGAGTGATGTTCGAAACTGCGAGCTCGGCCGTCGCCTGGCTGCGAACGCCCGAGGCGATCCGCGAGCGCTGCGGCGTCATCTTCGCCGCCGCCGAGCGCGATGCCTTGCGGCACTTCGCCTATCGGCCGGAGCGCCTGCCCGAGCTGGCGCGCTTCGTCGCCGGCGTGATTCGCCAGGCCTATCCGAGCCTCGACATCCCGTATCACGCACGCTGGCGGCATTTTGCGGTCGGCGGCCATGACCGGTGGGGGGGACTCGCACGCAAGCTGAGCGGTGAGTCGCCCGCCGAGCTCGCGCGTATCCGCTTCAGCCTCGCGGTGACCAGCGTGCTGCTTGACGCGGGCGCCGGGCCGGCCTGGCGCTACCGGGAGCCTGCGACCGGTGAGACCTACGCGCGCTCCGAGGGCCTGGCCGTCGCGAGCTTCGATCTGTTCGCATCGGGCGCGTTTTCCTCGATGCCCGAGCGGACGCTGCGCGGCGACGCGGACGGGCTCGCGCGCATGACCGCCGGGCGGCTGGCCGCCGCCTTTCAGGTGGGACCCGGCAACGAGCTCATCGGGCTCGAAGGGCGGGCCGAGCTGCTGCGCCGCCTCGCGAGCGCGCTGCGCGTCTCGCCCGACCTGTTCGGCACCGCGCCGCCGCGGGTCGGCTCGCTGTTCGACTATCTCGCCGCCTCCGGACGCGTCGCGGCACCCAAGATCCTCGACGCAGTCCTGCACGGCTTCGGCTCGATCTGGCCGGGCCGCATCGAGCTCGGCGGCGTCAACCTGGGCGACGTCTGGCGCCATCCGGCGATCGGCGGGTCGGACCTCAGCGCCGGCCTCGTGCCCTTCCACAAGCTCTCGCAATGGCTCACCTATTCGCTGGTCGAGCCGCTGGAAGATGCGGGGATCACCGTCACCGACATCGACAAGCTCACAGGCCTGCCCGAGTATCGCAACGGCGGCTTGTTCGTCGACGGCGGCGTGCTGGTGCCCAGGCACGAGGGCGTGCTGCGCGAGCGGCACGCGGTGGACTCCGAGGTGGTCGTCGAATGGCGGGCGCTGACGGTCGTGCTGCTCGACCGCATCGCCCCCTTGATCGGCCGCGAGCTCGGCCGCGACCTGCCGCTCGCCAAGGTGCTCGAAGGCGGCACGTGGGCCGCCGGCCGCCGGCTCGCCGCCGAGCGCCGCCCCGGCGGCGTGCCGCCGATCACCGTCGACAGCGACGGAACTGTTTTTTAATGCGCGAGAGCGGGACGTTGACGCTCTGCAAATTCACCTCTCCCCTTGGGGGAGAGGTCGCGAGCGGCAGCGAGC
>DATJPD010000199.1:0-27840 GCA_035506575.1 Alphaproteobacteria bacterium | reverse complement strand
TCCCTACTCCGCCGCCTGGCGCACGGCTTGCGACCGGTAGGCCTGGATGCGCTTCTCCATCTCCGGCCGGAAGTGGCGGATCAGGCCCTGCACCGGCCACACCGCCCCGTCCGCGAGCGCACAGATCGTGTGACCTTCGATCTCGCGCGTGACCTCTTCGAGCATGTCGATCTCTTCGACCGTGGCGCGGCCCTCAACCATGCGCAGCATGACGCGCCACACCCAGCCCATGCCTTCGCGGCACGGCGTGCACTGGCCGCAGCTCTCGTGCTTGTAGAACTGCGACAGCCGCGCGATCGCCTTGATGATATCGGTCGACTTGTCCATGACGATGACCGCGGCGGTGCCAAGGCCCGACTTCACATCGCGCAGCGCGTCGAAATCCATCAGCACCGTGTCGCACACCGACTTCGGAATACACGGGGTCGACGAGCCGCCGGGGATGACCGCCAGCAGGTTGTCCCAGCCGCCGCGCACCCCGCCCGCGTGCTTCTCGACCAGCTCGCGCAACGGGATGCTCATCTCCTCTTCGACGTTGCAGGGCCGTTCCACGTGGCCCTGGATGCAGAAGATCTTGGTGCCGCTGTTCTTCGGCCGGCCGAAGCCCGCGAACCACTTGGCGCCTCGCTTCAGGATCTCGGGCACCACGGCGATCGTCTCGACGTTGTTGACCGTGGTCGGGCAGCCGTACAGGCCGCAGGCCGCCGGGAACGGCGGCTTCAGGCGCGGCTGGCCCTTCTTGCCCTCGAGCGATTCGAGAAGTGCCGTCTCCTCGCCGCAGATATAGGCGCCGGCGCCGCGATGGAGATAGAGATCGAAATCCCAGCCGGCGCCGCACGCGTTCTTGCCGAGCAGGCCCGCCTCATACGCCTCTTCGATCGCCGCCTGGAGGTGCAGCGATTCGTTATAGAACTCGCCGCGGATGTAGATGTATCCGGCATGGGCGCCCAGGCCGACACCGGCCAGCAAGCAGCCCTCGACCAGCTTGTGCGGGTCGTAGCGGATGATGTCGCGGTCTTTGCAGGTGCCGGGCTCGCTCTCGTCGGCGTTGACCACGAGATAGCTCGGCCGGCCGTCACCGGGCTTCTCCGGCGTGGGCTTCGGCATGAAGGACCATTTCATGCCGGTCGGAAACCCAGCGCCGCCGCGGCCGCGCAACCCGGACTCCTTCACCTCGTTGACGATCCAGTCGCGGCCCTTCTGGATGATCTCCTTGGTCTGGCTCCAGTCGCCGCGCTTGCGGCCACCGGCGAGGTGCCAGTCGTGGCGGCCGTAGAGGTTGGTGAAGATGCGGTCCTTGTCCTGCAGCATTAGTCGTCTCCCGCCGCGGGAACGTCGAGCAAGGTGGTCTGGTTTGACGCGGGCGCCGAGCCTTTGCGGCCGGCCATCGAGCCCACCGGCGGCGCCTTCCCGGCGCGGCAGGCGTCGATGAGCTGCGCCGTCGTCTTTGCGTCGAGGTCCTCGTAGACGTCGTCGTTCACCTGGATGACCGGAGCATTCACGCAGCAGCCGAGGCATTCGACCTCGCGCATCGTGAACAGGCGGTCGGGCGTGGTCTCGCCGAAGGTGATCCCGAGCTTCTGCTCGCAGGTCTTCACCACCTCATCGGAGCCGCGCAGCCAGCACGGCGTCGTGGTGCACACCTGGAAGAACCATTTCCCGACCGGCTCGAGATTGAACATCGTATAGAACGTCGCAACCTCGTACACGCGGATCGGCGCCATATCGAGGAGCCCCGCGACGTAATCCATCGCAGCGCGCGGCAGCCAGTTGTCGTGCTGGCGCTGGGCGAGGTCGAGTAGCGGAAGCACGGCACTCGCCTGCTTGCCCGCCGGATACTTCGCGATATACGCCTTCGCCTTCGCCAGGTTCTCGGGCGTGAAGGCGAACACCTCCGGCTGGTCGGCCCGCGGGGTGGCTACGTTGGCACTCACCGGTCGATCTCCCCGAATACGATGTCCATCGAGCCGATGATCGCCACGACGTCGGCCAGCATGTGCCCCTTGGCCATGAAGTCCATCGCCTGCAGGAAGGCAAAGCCCGGCGCCCGGATCTTGCAGCGATACGGCCGGTTCGTGCCGTCGGCGACCAGGTAAACCCCGAACTCGCCCTTGGGCGCTTCGACGACCGTGTAGGTCTCGCCGGGGGGAACGTGATAGCCCTCGGTGTAGAGCTTGAAGTGGTGGATCAGCGCCTCCATCGAGCGCTTCATCTCGGCGCGCGGCGGCGGAGCCACCTTGCGGTCGTTGACGCGCACCGGCCCGCCGGGCATCTGCGCCAGCGCCTGGCGGATGATCTTGAGGCTCTGGCGCATCTCCTCGACGCGCACGAGATAGCGGTCGAAGCAGTCGCCGTTCTTGCCGATCGGGATGTCGAAATCCATCTTGTCGTAGACGTCGTAGGGCTGCGCCTTGCGCAGGTCCCAGGCCATCCCCGAGCCGCGCAGCATCGGACCCGAGAAGCCCCAGTCCTGTGCCTGCTGCGCGGTCACGACACCGATATCGACGGTGCGCTGGCGGAAGATGCGGTTGTCCGTCAGCAAGGTCTCGATGTCGTCGATGATCTTCGGGAACCCGTCGGCCCATGTGAGGATGTCGTCGGTGAGCCCGACCGGCATGTCGCCCGACACCCCGCCCGGCCGGAAATAAGCCGCGTGCAGTCGCGCACCCGACACGCGCTCGTAGAACTCCATCAGCTTCTCGCGCTCCTCGAAGCCCCACAGCAGCGGCGTCATGGCGCCGACGTCGAGCGCGAACGTCGTGATGTTGAGGAGGTGGTTCAGGATGCGCGTGATCTCGGCGAACAGCACGCGGATGTACTGCGCGCGCGGCGGCGCTTCGATGCCCAGCAGCTTCTCGACGGCCAGCGCGAAGGCGTGCTCCTGGCACATCGGCGACACGTAATCGAGCCGGTCGAAATACGGCACGGCCTGCAAGTAGGTCTTGTATTCGATCAGCTTTTCCGTGCCGCGATGCAGGAGCCCGATATGCGGGTCGGCGCGCTCCACCACCTCGCCGTCCATCTCGAGCACCAGGCGCAGCACGCCGTGCGCGGCCGGGTGCTGCGGCCCGAAATTCATCGAAAAATTCTTGAGCTGGACTTCAGCCATGGTTCTCGCGGGCCATTTCAGGTCTTCGGGGGCGCAGGCACAGGAGCAGCCGGCGGCGTGCCCGAATCCGGCTTCACGGCCTTCTCGTCGCCCGGAAGCTCGCGAGTCATGCCTTCCCACGGCGACAGGAAATCGAAGGTACGGAAGTCCTGCGTCAGCTTCACCGGTTCGTAGATGACGCGCTTCTGCTCCTGGTCGTAGCGCACCTCGACATAGCCGGTGAGCGGGAAATCCTTGCGCATCGGATGGCCCTCGAACCCGTAGTCGGTGAGGATGCGCCGGAGGTCCGGATGGTCGGAGAAGAAGATGCCATAGAGGTCCCACGCCTCGCGCTCGAACCAGCCGGCGGTGCTGAACACCCCGGCCACCGAGGGCACCGGGGTGCTCTCGTCCGTCATCACCTTCACGCGAACGCGCCGGTTATGCCTGAGACTGAGCAGGTTGTAGACGACCTCGAACCGCTTCTCGCGCTCCGGGTAGTCGACGCCGCACAGATCGACCAGCACGGTGAACAGGCAATCCGGGTCGTCGCGCAGGAACGTCAGCACCTTGATGATCGAGGGCGCCTGGACCGTGACGATCATCTCGCCCAGCTGCACATCGCAGCCGAGCACGTCGCGCGGCAGCGCCGCCATGATGCGGTCGCCAAGATTCTTCAGCGAAGACGTGTCGGTGGGCGGAAGAGACATAGGAAAGATGAGCGTCGGATCGATGCGGAAGGTGAGCGCGTCTGTCAGCGCATGATGCTGGTGGTGCGGCGGATCTTCTTCTGGAGCTGGAGGATGCCATAGAGCAGCGCTTCGGCGGTCGGCGGGCAGCCGGGCACGTAGACGTCGACCGGCACGATGCGGTCGCAGCCGCGCACCACCGAATACGAGTAGTGATAGTAGCCGCCGCCGTTGGCGCAGGAGCCCATGGACAGCACCCAGCGGGGCTCGGCCATCTGGTCGTAGACCTTGCGCAGCGCCGGAGCCATCTTGTTGCACAACGTGCCCGCCACGATCATCACATCGGACTGGCGCGGGCTCGGCCGGAACACGAGGCCGAAGCGGTCGAGATCGTAGCGGCTGGCCGCCGTGTGCATCATCTCGACCGCGCAGCAGGCGAGGCCGAACGTCATCGGCCACAGGCTGCCCGAACGCGCCCAGGCCACCAGCTTGTCGAGCTGAGCGACGACGAAGCCCTTCTCGGTGAAATCGTCGGCGACCGCCTTGAGCAGAGCGTCCTGTTGCGGCCCGGGCGGCAGCGGCGCCTGCGGGGTCATGATCACTCCCATTCGAGCGCTCCTTTGCGCCACTCATAGGCGAATCCGACCGTGAGCACGGCTAAGAAGATCACCATCGACCAGAAGCCGAACACGCCGATCTCGCCGAGCGACACCGCCCAGGGGAACAGGAACGCGACCTCGAGGTCGAAGATGATGAAGAGGATGGCGACGAGATAGTAGCGGACATCGAACTTGCGCCGGGCGTCCTCGAACGCCTCGAAGCCGCACTCATAGGGGGACAGCTTCTCGGGATCCGGCTTCTGGCGCCCGGCGATCATCGAAACGACGACCATCAGGGCAGACAGCCCCGTCGCGATTCCCAGAAAGATGAGGATCGGGAGGTATTCCCGGAGCAGATTGAGCTGACTGTTCATCTGGACCCCGTCTCGAGGCGCCGGGCACGAGCCATCCCCGGCGCGCCTCGACTCCGCGTTGCCGGCCGGCAGTCTAACGACCGGTCGGAAACAAGAAAAGCAAAGGTTTAGCACCGGACCGGGGGCCCGGTACCGCGCCGCAAACAGACACCTACGGCGGCTATATGCGGCGCAATATAGACCCCTCTCTGCCCCCCGCAAGAGGGTTAAGCGGGGCCGGGATGTGGCGGAAAATGGCGCGAGCGACGGGACTTGAACCCGCGGCCTCCGGCGTGACAGGCCGGCGCTCTAACCAACTGAGCTACGCCCGCGCAATGGACGGCAGGGTGTACAGGTGGGCGCCCGGGAGGTCAAGGGAAAGGCCCCCTATCCCCAGGGTGGTCTATTCGCCCGTAGCCGCCGCCTGGCGCTCGGGGAACAGCTGCAACAGACCCTCGGGCGAGGCCGGTGCCACGCCGCGCTCGGTGATCAGGCCCGTGACCAGGTGCCGCGGCGTGACGTCGAAGGCGAAATTCGCGGCGGCACTGCCGGGGGCGGTGATCTCGACCTCGACCACCCGGCCGTCCGCGGCGCGGCCGGCCATGCGCGTGACCTCGGTTGCATCGCGCTCCTCGATCGGGATCTCGCGGACACCATCGGCGATGGTCCAGTCGATGGTCGGGCTCGGCAGCGCCACGTAGAACGGCACGTGGTTGGCAGCGGCGGCGAGCGCCTTCAAATACGTGCCGATCTTGTTGCAGACGTCGCCCTGTGCCGTGACGCGGTCCGTGCCGACGATGCACATGTCGACGCGGCCGTGCTGCATGAGGTGCCCACCGGCGTTGTCGACGATGATGGTGTGCGGCACCCCGTGGCGGCCGAGCTCCCACGCGGTGAGCGAGGCGCCCTGGTTGCGCGGGCGCGTTTCGTCCACCCAGACGTGCAGCGGAATTCCGGCATCGTGCGCCATGTAGATCGGGGCCAAGGCCGTGCCCCAGTCGACCGTCGCGAGCCAGCCGGCGTTGCAGTGGGTGAGGATGTTGAGGCGGGAACCTGCGGATTTGGCGGCCAGCTCCCGGATCACGGCAAGGCCGTTCTCGCCGATCGCGCGGTTGATCTCCACGTCCTCGTCGGAGATCTCGGCCGCCCTCCTCCACGCGACGTCCGGCCGCGAGGCCGGTGACAGCCGCTTGAGCCGCTGACGCATGGCATCGAGCGCCCAGCGCAGATTGACCGCGGTGGGGCGCGTGGCCAGAAGCATGTCGTAGGCCTGCGCGAGTGCGGCATCCGAAGGATCGGCGCGCATCGCCAGCGCCACTCCGTACGCCGCGGTGGCGCCGATCAGGGGTGCCCCTCGCACCTGCATGGATCTGATCGCGTGCGCCGCCTCGGCGAGGTTCGACAGACGCCGCACCACGAACTCGTGCGGCAGCCTGGTCTGATCGATGATCTCGACCGACACGCCGTCGCTGGCGGCCCAGATGCTGCGGTAGTGCTTGCCGTCGACCTTCATCTATCCTGCCCGCACGAGATGCTGCCCGCGATACTAGCGCAGCCATGCCGGACGCATAAGTTCCAAAAATGACGCGTTTTGCTCCGCCAGCCGGACACGGCTTGATCGCTGGCCGATGGTCGGAGGGTGAGCGAGGCTCGCCTCGGCTGTCGATGACAAGGGGAACAGCATGGCAGGCAAAGACAAGGACATGTCCGAGGCCAGGCGCAGCTTTCTGGCGCGCTGTGGGAAATACGCGGTGGTGACACCGCCGACGGTGGGACTCCTGCTCTCAGCCGCGAAACAGAACTACGCCGTCGCGTCGTCCGGAGGATCCGGGAACCATGGCCACGGCGATTATGGCCACGGCGATCACGGGGACGGCCACGGCAACGATCGGCACTGATTGCCCAACAGCCTCAAGCGCGGGTCGTCCCGAGTCCGCGCAGCATGACCTTCGACCATCGAAGGTCATGCTGGTGGGCGATGAGGGATTCGAACCCCCGACCCCCTCGGTGTAAACGAGATGCTCTACCGCTGAGCTAATCGCCCGCCGGGTCAGTTATAGCAGAATCGCGCGGGCCGTTGAGCCAGCCGCGCGGCGTGGGCCGGTCTCAATTCACCGCTTCCTTGAGCGATTTGCCCGGCCGGAATTTGGGAAGCTTCGTGGCTTTGATCGCGATCGTCTCGCCGGTCCGCGGATCCCGTCCCTTGCTCGCCTTGCGGTTGCGGACGTAAAACGCGCCGAACCCGACCAGCCGCACTTCCGTACCCTTCTTAAGCGCCTTCGTGATGACGTCGAGCATGGCTTCGATGGCGGCGACCGCATCCGTTTTGGACATGTCCGTCTTCGCCGCGACAGCTGCGGCTAGATCGATCTTATTCACGAACGGAAATCCCCCTTGAGTTTGACCGGCCGGCGCCGCTTCGCGCAACGGGCCGTCGGCGAAGCGGCGACTTTCCGCTGCACCCTAAATTTTGTCAATCGAAGCTTCGGTGAGTTGCGTGGATAAGACTCTTCAAAGTCCGCGCAAACGCAAACACCCCCGGCCGATGGCCGGGGGTGTCGCGTCGTCCGTCAAAGAGGCGTGGCTTAGTGCGTGATGACGCCGGACTCGCCCTCGTCGCGCGCCTTGGTCGGCGGCACGTCGACATCCGGCGGCTCGATCCACTCGATCGGGGTCGGCTTGCGCACCAGCGCATGCTCGATCACCTCGTCGACCGTGGTCACCGGGACGATCGTGAGACCCTTCTTCACGTTGTCCGGGATCTCGGCCAGGTCCTTCTCGTTCTCCTTCGGGATCAGCACCGTCTTGATGCCGCTATGGAGGGCCGCGAGCAGCTTCTCCTTGAGACCGCCGATCGGCAGCACACGGCCACGCAAGGTGATCTCGCCGGTCATGGCCGTGTCGCGGCGCGCCGGGATTCCGGTGAGCGCCGAGACGATGGCGGTGATCATGCCCACGCCGGCCGACGGGCCGTCCTTCGGGGTCGCCCCCTCGGGCACGTGAATATGGATGTCCCGCTTCTCGAACACGGTCGGCTTGATGCCGAAGACGGTCGCCTTCGAGCGCACGTAGCTCTTGGCGGCCTGCACCGATTCCTGCATCACATCGCCGAGTTTGCCGGTGATGTTCATCTTGCCGCGGCCCGGCAGCACCACCGCCTCGATCGACAGCAGCTCGCCGCCGACCTCGGTCCAGGCCAGGCCGTTCGTGATGCCGACCAGGTCCTCGGTCTCGGCCTCGCCCCAGCGGAACTTGCGCACGCCGGCGTACTTGTCGAGGTTCTTGCGGGTGACCGCCACCTTCTTGGTGCCGTCGCTCACCAGTTCCTTGACCGCCTTGCGGGTGAGATTCGCGATCTCGCGCTCGAGATTGCGCACGCCCGCCTCGCGCGTGTAGTAGCGGATCAGATCGCGCAGGCCGTCGTCGCTGATCGACCACTCGTCCTTCTTCAGGCCGTGCGCCTCCACCTGCTTGGGGATCAGGTGGCGGTGCGCGATCTCGACCTTCTCATCCTCGGTGTAGCCGGGGATGCGGATCACCTCCATGCGGTCGAGCAGCGGCTGCGGCATGCGCAGCGTGTTGGCCGTGGTGATGAACATCACGTCCGACAGGTCGTAGTCGACCTCGAGGTAGTGATCGTTGAAGCTCGAGTTCTGCTCGGGATCGAGCACCTCGAGCAGCGCCGAGGTCGGGTCGCCGCGCCAGTCCGCCCCCAGCTTGTCCACCTCGTCGAGGAGGAAGAGCGGGTTCGACGACTTCGCCTTCTTCATGCCCTGAATGACCTTGCCGGGCATCGAGCCGATATACGTCCGGCGGTGGCCGCGGATCTCCGCCTCGTCCCGCACGCCGCCCAGCGACATGCGCACGAAGTTCCGTCCCGTGGCCTTCGCGATCGACTTGCCGAGCGAGGTCTTGCCGACGCCGGGCGGGCCGACGAGGCACAGGATCGGCCCCTTGATCTTGCTGACCCGCTGCTGGACCGCGAGGTACTCGAGGATCCGCTCCTTGACCTTCTCGAGGCCGTAATGGTCGGCGTTGAGCACCTTCTCGGCGAGCTTGATGTCGTTCTTGACCTTGGTCCGCTTCTTCCACGGAATCGACAGCAGCCAATCGAGGTAGTTGCGCACGACCGTGGCTTCGGCCGACATCGGGCTCATGGTCTTGAGCTTCTTGAGCTCGGCCATGGCCTTCTCGCGCGCCTCCTTCGACAGCTTGGTCTTCTTGATGCGCTCCTCGATCTCCGAGGACTCGTCCTTGCCCTCCTCGATCTCGCCCAGCTCCTTCTGGATCGCCTTGAGCTGTTCGTTGAGGTAATACTCGCGCTGCGTCTTCTCCATCTGGCGCTTCACGCGGCTGCGGATGCGCTTCTCGACCTGGAGGACGCCGATCTCGCTTTCCATGAAGCCGAAGATGCGCTCAAGGCGCTGGGTGACCGTCTCGGTCTCCAGGAGCTCCTGCTTCTCGGGGATCTTCAACGCCAGGTGCGAGGCCACCGTATCGGCAAGCTTGCCGGGGTCCTCGATCTGGTTGATCGAGACCAGCACCTCGGGGGGAATCTTGCGGTTGAGCTTGATGTACTGCTCGAACTGGCCGATCACCGCGCGCGAGAGCGCCTCGACCTCGCTCTGATCGCCCACCTTCTCGGGCACGGTCTCGGCCCACGCCTGGAAGAAGGCCGGGTTGTCCGTGTACTTGATGATCTTGGCGCGCGCCCCGCCCTCGACCAGCACCTTGACCGTCTGGTCGGGCAGCTTGAGGAGCTGCAGTACGGTGCCGACCGTGCCGACCGAAAAGATGTCCTCGGAGGTGGGGTCGTCCTGGCTCGCGTTCTTCTGGGTCGCCAGCAGGATCTGCTTGTCGTCCTTCATGACGTCTTCGAGGGCGCGGACCGACTTCTCGCGGCCGACGAAGAGCGGCACGATCATGTGGGGGAAGACCACGATGTCGCGAAGAGGAAGGACCGGATAGAGAGTGCCGCGGGGTGTCTCAGTCATGGTACCTCGATTTCGGCTTTGATCCCGCTGTGATGGGCCGACCGGCCGGCGGGTGAGCAAAACCCGCCGATAATTGTCGACTCTTGAGGCGGGTTGCCGTCAAGCAGTGGTTATGTGGCATTCCGGCACGGACCGTTCAAGGTCCGTGCCTGCCGGAAGCGGCGTCAGGCGGAGCTTCCGCTGACCGAATCGCTGCGGCGATCGGCGTAGATCTGCAAAGGCTTGGCGCGGCCTTCGACGACCTCCTTGTTGATAACCACTTCTTCGACGCCGTTCATGCTCGGCAGGTCGAACATCGTGTCGAGGAGGATGCTCTCCATGATCGAGCGCAGGCCGCGGGCCCCTGTCTTGCGCGCGATCGCGCGCTTGGCGACCGAGCGGAGCGCGTCGTCCGAGAAGCCGAGGCGCATGCCTTCCATCTCGAACAGCCGCGCGTACTGCTTCACCAGCGCGTTCTTCGGCTTCATGAGGATCTCGACGAGCGCGTCTTCGGACAGATCGTTGAGGGTCGCCACCACCGGAAGACGGCCGATGAACTCCGGGATCAGCCCGAACTTCAGCAGGTCCTCGGGCTCGACCTCCTTGAGGATCTCGCCGGTCTGGCGCTCGTCGGCCGCGCGCACGTCGGCGCCGAAGCCGATCGCCGTCCCGCGCGTGCGCTGGGAGATGATCTTCTCGAGGCCGGCAAACGCACCGCCGCAAATGAACAGGATGTTGGTCGTGTCGACCTGCAGGAACTCCTGCTGCGGATGCTTGCGGCCGCCCTGCGGCGGCACGGAGGCGATCGTGCCCTCCATGATCTTCAGCAGCGCCTGCTGCACGCCCTCGCCCGACACGTCGCGGGTGATCGACGGGTTCTCGGACTTGCGGCTGATCTTGTCGACCTCGTCGATGTAGACGATGCCGCGCTGGGCGCGCTCGACGTTGTAGTCGGCCGCCTGCAGGAGGCGCAGGATGATGTTCTCGACGTCCTCGCCGACATAGCCGGCCTCGGTCAACGTCGTCGCGTCCGCCATGGTGAACGGCACGTCGATGATGCGCGCCAGGGTCTGCGCCAGCAGCGTCTTGCCGCAGCCGGTCGGGCCGACGAGCAGGATGTTCGACTTCGAAATTTCGATGTCGTTGTTCTTGGTGCCCATCGACAACCGCTTGTAGTGGTTGTGGACGGCAACCGAGAGCACGCGCTTGGCGTGGTCCTGTCCGATCACGTAGTCGTCGAGGACATTGCAGATGTCGCGCGGCGTGGGGACGCCATCGCGGGATTTGACGAGGGTCGTCTTGTGCTCTTCGCGGATGATGTCCATGCACAGTTCGACGCATTCATCGCAGATGAACACCGTCGGACCGGCGATCAGCTTCCGCACTTCGTGCTGGCTTTTGCCGCAAAATGAACAGTACAGGGTGTTTTTTGAGTCGCCACCGCTGGACTTCGTCATAGTCGCTCCGTTACCGGCCGCGCCGCGGCCCTGATAACCAGGGATGCAGCCCGACTCTACTCATGTTAACGGCAGGTCCTAGGTCAAGACAACGCTAAAAACCTGCCAAGCCCCAGATATCGGGGGCTTTCTAGCCCTTGGACCCCTCGCGGTAGTGGCTGTAGGGCCACGAAAAGGTCATTCAGCGGGCACTCGGTCTATATAGTGACAGCTTAGCGTCAACGAAAGATTAAGCGTGGGTGATCACGCCGTGGCCATTCGCGAATGCGCCCGCTGTTATGCGGCTTTCGCATCCTCCGGCCGCGGCGGCCGGGTCGTGACCACTTCGTCGATCAAGCCGAACGACTTGGCCTCATCCGGCGACATGAACTTGTCGCGCTCGACCGCGCGTTCGATCGACTCCAGGGTCTGCCCGGTGTGGAACACGTAGATCTCGTTCAAGCGCTTGCGAAGATTGAGGATTTCGCGCGCCTGAATCTCGATATCGGTGGCCTGGCCCTGCGCCCCGCCGGACGGCTGATGGACCATGATGCGCGAGTTGGGCAGCGAGAACCGCTTTCCTTTGGCGCCTGCGGTCAGCAGCAGCGAGCCCATGGACGCCGCCTGGCCGATGCACACGGTCGCCACGTCGGGGCGGATGTACTGCATCGTGTCGTAGATCGCGAGGCCGGAGCTGACGATGCCTCCCGGAGAATTGATGTAGAACGAGATGTCCTTCTTCGGATTCTCGGATTCGAGGAACAACAGCTGGGCGCACACGAGGCTGGCCACGGCGTCGTTCACGGGCCCGACCAGGAAAATGATCCGCTCCTTGAGGAGGCGCGAGTAGATGTCGAACGCGCGCTCGCCCCGGGCCGTCTGCTCGATGACCATCGGTACCATGGTGTTCATCTGCGTCTCGATGCGCTCGCTCATCGTGGTCTCCTCAACTCGGGTAGGATCGCGTGCACTCGTGCTCGGGTCTGCTCTCGGTCGGCCGTCATCTCAAGCTGCCGGGGCCTCATCCTCTTCGCTCGCGCGCAGCAGCTCGGCCGAGCTGATCGGCTTTTCCGTCACCTTGGCCATCTCGACGATGAAGTCCACCACCTTGTCCTCGAACAACGGGGCGCGCAGCTGGGCCAGGGCTTCGGGGTGGTTGCGGTAGAAATCGACGACCTTGCGCTCCTGGCCGGGATAACGGCGCGCCTCTTCGATCAGGGCGCGGTTCACTTCCTCCTGCGTCACCTCGATGTTGTTGAGCCGTCCGACTTCGGACAGCAGCAACCCCAGCCGGACGCGGCGCTCGGCGATCTCGCGGAACTCCTTCTTGATCTCCTCTTCGCTCTTGCCGCTGATCGTCGGATCGTTGTCGCCGCGCTTGCGCGCCTCCTCGATGCTCTTCCAGATCTGGTCGAACTCGATGTCGACCATGCCCTGCGGCACGCCGAAATCATGGTTGGCGGCCAGCTTGTCGAGGAGCTGCCGCTTGAGCCGCCCGCGCGCGCGGCGCGCAAAATCGCGGTTCATCTGCTCGCCGACCGACTTGTGCAACCCGGCGACGTCATCGAAGCCCATCGCCTTTGCATAGGCGTCGTCGACCACGACCGGCAGCTTCTTGTGGATTTCCTTGATCGGGACGGTGAACACGGCGTCCTTGCCCGCGAGGTTCGTGGCGCCGTACTCCTTGGGGAACGTCACCTTCACCTCGACGGTGCTGCCGGCCTTCTTGCCGATCAGCTGGTCTTCGAAGCCCGGGATCATCTCGTTGCTGCCGAGCTCGAGCTGGTAATCCTTGGCCGCGCCGCCGGGGAACTCCTGACCGTCGACCCGGCCGGTGAAGTCGATCACGACCACGTCGCCCTTCTCGGTGGGGCGATCCTCCGTCACCTTTTCGGTGCGCCGGTTATGGGCCGCGATCCTGTCGAGAGCCTCGGTGATCTCGGTGTCGCTCGCCTCCACTTTGAGGCGGTCGAGGCTGAGATCGGCGAAATTCATCGGCTTGATGTCGGGCAGGAGCTCGACCGCCATCTTGTATTCGAGATTGCTGCCCTCGGCGAACGAGGTGATCTCGATCTTTGGCTGCACGGCCGGCCGCAGGCCCCGCTCGCCCATCGCCTGGCTCGAGGAATCGTTCACCGCCCGCTCGATGACCTCGCCCAGGACCGACTGGCCGAAGCGCTTCTTCAGCACCGGCATCGGCACCTTGCCGGGGCGGAAGCCCGGGAGTGCGACCGTGCGGCCAAGCTCCTCCAGGCGCGTGTTCATCTGGGATTCGATGTCGGTTGCGGCGACGACGACCTTGAATTCGCGCTTCAGGCCTTCGGTGCTGATTTCGGTGACTTGCATGGCGGGTGATCGGCTCGAGGGTAAGAAAACGATGGGCGTTCTGTCGCATCGGAGGCCCCATTTCAGATGGGGCTCGCGAGCGGGCGTTTCAGGCGGTATCGCGGTTCATCTGGTGCGGGCGGAGGGACTTGAACCCACACGACTTTCGTCACCAGAACCTAAATCTGGCGTGTCTACCAGTTCCACCACGCCCGCGCCCGAGAGAGGCCGCGCCGGTTTATGCGCCTGCTATGTAGAGGGTTGCGAAACCCCCGTCAACCGTAGGCGGGGCCTTTATCCGAGGCAAAGGCTTGCGGCGGCATCCAGAATGGCATTCGCGTCGAGCCCGTAGAGACGGTAGAGGTCCGGGATGTCGCCCGACTGGCCGAAGCGGTCGACCCCGAGGCTCCTGGTGCGATGGCCGGCGACCGCCCCCAGCCACGACAGCGTCGCGGGATGCCCGTCGATCACGCTGACCACCCCGCCCTCCGGCCGCAACTGGCTGAGGAGGCGGGCGATGTGCGACGCCCTGCCCTTTCGCCGCCAATCGCCGTGCAGGCGATCGGGCGACGTCACGGCCAAGAGGCCGGCCCCGGGCACGTCCTCGAGGATCTGCGTATGCGCCTCGATCGCCTCGGGCGCCACCGGCCCCACGAACGCGATCGCGAGGTCGGCCTCGGCCGACGGCGGCTTCAGCCAATAGGCGCCGGCCACGATGTCGGCCTTGAGGGCGGCGTCGAGCGCCCGCTGTTGCTGCGCCAACGGCCGCGTCGACAGCCGGAGATAGACCGAGCCGCCGTCCTCCGCCTGCATGTGTCCGAAGCCCCACTGCATGATCGCCGCGAGCTCGTCGACATAGGCGGGCTCGAAATAGGCAAGGCCCGGCTGGCCTATGCCGATCAGCGGTGTCGCGACCGACTGGTGCGCCCCGCCTTCGGGCGCCAGGGTGAGGCCCGCCGGCGTGGCCGCCACCATGAACCGCGCGTCCTGGTAGCAGGCGTAGTTCAGCGCATCGAGGCCGCGCTGGATGAACGGGTCGTAGAGCGTTCCGACCGGCAGCAGCCGCGCCCCGAACAGCGGGCCGGCAAGGCCGGCGGCCCCCAGGAGCAGGAACAGGTTGTGCTCGGCGATGCCGAGCTCGATATGCTGGCCCTTGGGGCTCATCGCCCAGGTCTGCGCCGAAACGACCTTCTCGGCCTTGAACACGTCGGACTTGTCGCGGCGGTCGAACAGGCCGCGCCGGTTCACCCAGCCGCCGAGATTTGTGGACACCGTCACGTCCGGCGACATCGTGACGATGCGCGCCGCGAGCTCGCTCGATCCGCCCGCCAGCTCGAACAGGATGCGGCCGAAGCCCTCCTGGGTGGACGTGGTCTTGCCGGCCTCCGGCTTTGGCGACGGAAAGTCGGCCGGAACGGGCAATGACGGCGGGTCATAGCGCCGGGGGAACACGCCGGCGAAGGGAACGGCCTTCAGGAACTGCTCGATCTCCTCGCGCGGCACGTCCAGGCCGGCAAAGCGGTCCCACTCCTGGCCGGTCGGCACGCCAAGCGAGTCGCGGAACGTCTCGATCTGGGCGATGCTCATCAGGCCCGAATGGTTGTCCTTGTGGCCCGCAAACGGCAGCCCGAAGCCCTTGATCGTGTACGCGATGAAGCAAGTCGGCTGCTCGCTGCCCGCGGCCGCATCGAACGCGTCGATGAGGCTCTCGAGATCGTGGCCGGCGAGATTGGTCATCAGCCGGTGCAGGGCGTCATCGTCGTTGTATTGCGCCAGAAGCTCGCGCACGCCCGGCGCCGACCCGATCTCGGCCTGCAGATGCTCCCGCCACGCCGCCCCGCCCTTGTAGGTCAGCGCCGAATACAGCGAGTTCGGACAGGCGTCGATCCAGCGCCGCAGCGCCTCGCCGCCCGGCCCCGCAAACGCCGCCTCGAGCAGCTTGCCGTATTTCAAGGTCACGACACGCCAGCCGGTGCCGGCAAAGGCCCGCTCGATCGCCTCGAACAGCTGGTCGGACACGACGCTGTCGAGGCTCTGACGGTTGTAATCGATCACCCACCACAGGTTCCGCACGTCGTGCTTCCAGCCCTCGAGCATCGCCTCGAAGACGTTGCCCTCGTCGAACTCCGCGTCACCGACGATCGCCACCATGCGGCCCGGCCTGGCGCCGGCCGGCGCCAGGCCTTTCAGGTGCACGTAGTCCTGGACGATCGATCCGAACAGCGTCTCGGCCACGCCCAGCCCCACCGAGCCGGTCGAGAAGTCGACGTCGTCCGAGTCCTTGGTCCGCGAGGGGTACGACTGCGCGCCGCCCAGGGCACGGAAGCGCTGCAGCTTCTCCAGGCTCTGCCGGCCGAGCATGTACTGGATGGCATGGAACACCGGGCTCGCATGCGGCTTCACCGCCACCCGGTCCTCGGGCCGCAGCGCGTGGAAGTAGAGAGCGGTCATCAGGCTCACCGCCGACGCGCTGGAGGCCTGGTGGCCGCCGACCTTGAGCCCGTCGCGCTTCGGCCGGACCTGGTTCGCGTGATGGATCATCCAGCTCGACAGCCACAACACCTTGCGCTCGAGCGCCTGCAGGAGTGCGAGCCGGCGGGCATCGGAGCGGCGGCTCGGCTGCGCCGGTGGGCGCGGGATCGGAACGACCTGGGCCATGGAGGGAGTTTATAGCCGCTCTGAGGGAATATGCTTGCCATATTTACCCTCTGCGACCATTTTGAAGCACAGATATTCCAATTTCTCGGGATGAGTTCGAATGGTCGTTCCGATGTCCCTCGACGCCATCGATCGCCGGATTCTGCGCGCGCTGCAGCAGAACGCTCGGCTGTCGAACGCCGAGCTCGCCCAGAAGGTCGGGCTGTCTGTCTCGCCGGTGTGGCGCCGCGTGCGGGCCCTCGAGGAGTCTGGGATCATCACGGCCTATCAGGCGCTGGTCGATCCGGCCGCCGTCGGGCTGCCGGTGAACGTGTTCGTGCACGTGTCGCTGGAAAAGCAGGTCGAGCCTGCGCTCGAGGCGTTCGAAGCGGCGATCCGCAGGCGACCCGAGGTGATGGAATGCTATCTGATGACCGGCGACGCCGATTACCTGCTGCGCGTCGTGGTGCCGAACCTGGCGGAATATGAGCGTTTCCTGATGGACCACCTCACCCGCGTGCGCGGCATCGCGAGCATCAAATCGAGCTTCGCGCTGCGGCCTGTGAAGCACGGGTCCGAGCTGCCGCTGGCGGAGCCGCAGGAGCCGCTCGCAGCGCCCCGGCCGCAGCGCAGGCGTGCGGCGCAATAAGCCGGGCCCACAGGGCCCGATCGCGGTATAATTGAGCGTTCAGCGGACATCACGCGTTCGCCCCGCCCCCCTCTCCCAACCTTGTCCTCGGAGGCTGTGCCATGGCTTTGCGTCGGTATGACCCGGACTCTCCGCGCGACCAGATCGGACAACTGCCCGTTTGCGGCTGCGGCACCCTCCTGAGGGCCAAGCCGCTGGGGCGTCGGCGCTTCCTCGGCCTGTCGCTCGCGACGGTCGCGCTCTGGGCTGCCCCGCTCGACCTGGCGAATGCTGCCTCGGGACACTACGAGGCGATGCTTCTCACCTGCATCGACCCGCGCTTCGTCACGGCCGCACGCAACTACATGGTGGACGCGAAGCACTGGAAGGACAACTACAGCCTGTTCTCCTTTGCCGGGGCCGCCGTCGGCGCGGTCGCACCCAAACTCGAGGGCTGGCACCAGACCTTCTGGGACAATCTCGGAATCACGCTCCAGCTCCACAACATCAAGAATCTGGTGGCCCTGGATCATCGCGACTGTGGCGCCGCGGAGCTCGCCTATGGCAAGGAGGCGGTCGCCACACCGAAGCTCGAGACCGAGACCCACCGCAAGGTGCTGGCCGAGTTCCGTGCGGAGGTTGGCAAACGTCACCCGCAGCTGCGGGTGATCACAGGACTGATCGCGAAGAGCGGAAAGGTGGAGATGCTGGGCTGAACGAGCGCCGCCCGCCGCGCGACGCTATTTCAGCAGCTTCGCCACCGCCGACGACATCGCGACCTTGCCCTCGCCTTCGTAGGCTTCGTGGTTTTCCTCGATGTCGTCGAGGCGGTACTGGTAGTTCACCATGAGGCCCGCCGATTGCTGCAGGCCCTTCTTTGACGTGTCGCCGAGCCAGTTGATGCGCTCGATGCGGGCCCCGTTGCTGAGGTGGAAATTCGCCACCGGGTCGAGCGCCTTGCCGTCCTCGCGCTTGGCTTCGGCAAGATAGCGCGCGCACAGGCGCAGCAGCGGCCCTTCGAGCGCCTTGGTCAGGGCGGGATCCTTGAGCCAGGAATTGTCCGCCAGCACCTGCTTCACGGCACCTTTGTTGACGTTGCTCTCGCCGAGGGCCGTCGCGAGCGCCTTGCGGTCGTTCTTGTCGAGGACCCCCGGCAGGCCCTCCGAGAACTGCTGATCGAGCCAGGCGCGAAACCCGGGAATGGGCGACAACGTGGCGAACGCCTTGAGGCGCGGAAATTCGCCGGCGAGCTGGTCGGCGACGCGCTTGATGAGGAACCCGCCGAAGCTCACGCCGGCCAGCCCCTTCTGGGCGTTGGAGATCGAGTAGAAGATCGCCGTGTCGGCATTGCGTGGATCGGCGACCGGCGCCTTCGCATCCAGGAGCGCCTGGATGTTTCCGGCCATGCCGGTCACCAGCGCCACCTCGACAAAGATCAAAGGCTCGCTCGGCATGCGCGGATGGAAGAACGCGAAGCAGCGGCGGTCCGAATCGAGCCGGTTCTTGAGGTCGACCCAGCTGCGCACCTGGTGCACGGCTTCGTAGACGCTGAGCTTTTCCAGAAGTGCGGCTGGCGCGTCCCAGGTGATCCGCTGAAGCTCCAGGAAGCCGATGTCGAACCAGGCGACCAGCAGATCCTTGAGGTCGCGCTCCACGCCGGCGAGCTTGCGGTCTTCGCGGGCGAGCCGGATCAGCTCCGCGCGCAGGTCGACGAGGAATTTGACGCCTTCGGGCAGCCCGTTGAACTGCGTGAGCAGCCGCACGCGCGGTGCCTGCAGTGCCGCGCGCAGCTCGCGCTCGGCCTTGGCGCGCGCGCGGTCGTCCTTGGCCGCCAGCAGGGCCGCGGCGGCAGCCTGCACCGCCCCGTGATCGACATCGAACTCCTCGGCCAGCAGCCGCAGGAAACGGCGCCGGCCGTCCGCGCCGAGGCCGAGATAAAGCCGCCCGAGCTCTGCCGCGCGGACGCGCGCCGACACCTCGCCGCCGCGTGCTTCGAGGCAGTCGTGCATGCGCCGGCGCACCTGCTCGATGTCGCCGTCGGGAAGGTCGGGGGCGACGCCCGGTGCGGCGCCGCCGATCGCCCCCCGAGCGGTTTGAGAGATATCGCGCCACGCGTCGCGCAGGTTGCGCAGCGTGCGATCGAACAGGCTCGCCGTGGCGCTGCGGGTTTCGGGGAGGCGGATTTCGCTCATGTGCGATTTTCACCGCGATATGTGACGGTGTAAAGCAGCCTCCGCCGCGGCTTACGCATGACCCGTCTTCAATTTCCGCAAGGCGGTGGGGACGCATTCCGTCAGATCGTCGGCGATCAGGCCCGGGCCGAACGCGGCTGCGGCCTCGCCGTGCAGCCAGGCGGCGGCGCAACCGGCATCGAACGCGTCCAGCCCTTGCGCGAGGAGCCCGACCGCCAGCCCGGCGAGCACGTCGCCTGCCCCCGCGGTGGCAAGCTCGGGCGGCGCGTTGGAATTGATCGCGGCGCGTCCGTCGGGTGCGGCGATGACGGTGTCATTGCCCTTGAGCAGGACCGTCGCACCGCTCCGCGCGGCGGCAGCTCGGGCGCGTGCGAGCTTGTCGTCGGCGTGCGCCTTGGCCAGATCGGGAAACAGCCGCGCGAACTCGCCGTCATGCGGAGTCAGCAGCACGTTGCCGCCCTCGCCGCCGGTGCGCCGGATGGCACGGCACAGATGCTCGGGATCGTCGCCGAACACGGTCAGCGCGTCGGCGTCGATGACGCAGCTTTTGCCGGCCGCCAGAGCCGCCGTCACGCCCAGCCGGGTGGGCTGGTCGGCCCCTCCCCCAGGGCCCAGCAGCACCGCGTTGCGCCGCGGATCGTCCATGAGACGGGCGAAGTCCTGCGCGTCGTCGAGCTTCGCCAAAATCACCGCGTGGGCCGCCAGCGCATAGACCGGGAGGGTGGCCGAGGGTGCCGCGATGGTCACGAGCCCGGCGCCCACGCGCGCTGCGGAACGCGCGGCAAGACGCCCGGCCCCGGTCATCGTGCCTCCGCCGATGACAACCGCATGACCGCGTCGGTACTTGTGGCCTTCGGGCGTGGGCCAGGGAAACCGGGCCTGCCACAGCGCGGGCGCGTTCTCATGGCAGCGCGGGCGGATCGCCGACAGCACCTCGGCACCGATGCCGATCTGGGCGACCGTCACGTCTCCGCACAGGCCGCGCCCCGGCAGAAGAAGATGTGCGGGCTTCTTGCGAAAGAACGTCACCGTGGCGCGGCAGCGCGGCGCTGCACCAGCCTCGCCGCCAAGCACCTGGCCGGTATCCCCGAAGACGCCGCTCGGGACGTCCACGGCGATGCACGGCAACGCCCGAGCGTTGATCTCTCTCACCACGTCGAGTGCCGCCCCTTCGAGCGGCCGCGACAGCCCGGCGCCGAACAGCGCATCGATGATCACCTCGGCGCCATCGAGCGACGAGGCCGCCAGGGCTTCGACCGGGCCGGTCCACCGCGCCGCATGCACCGCCGCGTCGCCCTTCAGCCGCCCGCGCTCGCCCAGCAGGGCCACGCGCACCGTGCGGCCGCGCTCGCGCAGCAGCCGCGCCGCCACGAACCCGTCGCCGCCGTTGTTGCCCGGCCCGCACAGCACGGTCACCGCACCCGCCGGGCTGCGGCGCAGCACCTCATCGGCGACCGCGGCACCGGCCGCCGCCATCAGCGCCTCGCCCGCCGTGCCGGCCTGGATCGCGGCCGCGTCGGCGCTCGCCATTTCGGCGACGCTCAGGACCGCGCACGCATCGGCGTCCGAATTCATTCCAACTTCATAACCCTGCCGCCTTAAAATCGCCATATGCCGACCTGATGGTCTCTCGATGCGGCTTCGTGCTTCCGCGGCCGGTCTCGTGCTGGCGATCGCCCTCGCCGCACCTGTCGCGGCGCGCGCCGAGCCGGTCGACCTGCAGCTCGTGCTGGCGATCGACTCCTCCTCCAGCGTCACGATCGACGAGTATTACCTGCAGCTGCAAGGCTATGCGGCGGCCTTCCGCCATCCCGACCTGCTCAAGGCCATCCGCTCGGGACCGCAGCGCTCGATCGCGGTCATGCTGTTCGAGTGGTCGAACGCCGGGGTCCATCAGGTCGATTTCGAATGGCGGCGCCTGGCCGATGAGGCCAGCCTGGAGCATTTCGCGGGCGAGCTGGAGATTGCCCCGCGCCTTGTCATCGGCGGCGAAACCGCGATCGGCGATGCCATCGACTTCGCGATGGGCCAGTTCAACGCGGGCGGCTTCGATGGCGGGCGGCGGGTGATCGACGTCTCGGGCGACGGCGCCAACAACAACGGCCGGCCGGCTGCGGCGGCGCGCGACGATGCGGTCTTCCAAGGAGTGACGATCAACGGCCTCGCCGTGCTGCACGAAGAGCCGCATCTCGATGCGTTCTACCGCGAGAACGTCGTCGGCGGCCCGGGCGCCTTCGTCATCTCGGCGCACGACTATCAGGATTTCGCCGATGCGATCCTGAAAAAGCTCGTGCACGAGATTCAGAACGTCGCGCAAGCCACGCCATAAGACGGGCCTAAAGCCAGCAATTGAGCAACTTTTGCCGGATTCGGCACTCTGTGCTTAGATCGCGGCATGGGCGACAGCGAGTTTCCGACTGAATTCGCCTCTGGCTGGAAGGACATAACCCAGCCGGAGCTCGATGAAGTCATGCGACTCCATCACATGTTCATGCACGGCGTGATCGGCGGCAAACGGGCGAACCTGAGCTTCCGGAACCTGTCCTACCGCGACCTCTCGAACAAGGACCTGTCGGATGCGGATTTCAGCGGCTGCCGCGCCCAGCACGCCAACTTCCGCGGTACCAAGCTCACGTCGGCGATCCTGTTCGCAGCCGATCTGCGGGCCAGCGACCTCACCAACGCCAACCTCGTCCGTGCCGATCTGCGCGGGGCCTGCGTGCGCGGTGCCGTGCTGACCAATGCCGAGATGCAGGAGGTGGATCTGCGGGCTGGCGTGCTTCTCAAATCGGACCGCCGCGGCAACCTCGCCATGATGACGTTCGACATGAACGTCGCCGACCTCGGCAGTGCGGTCATCCGCGGCGCCGATCTGACCGCCGCCAAGCTGTCGAACGCCTTCATCATGCAGACCGACCTCACCGACGCGATTCTGCGAAACGCGAAGCTGCAGAAGGCCGATCTGAGCCAGTCGAACCTCACCGGCTCGGTGCTCGAAGGGGCGGACCTGTCCGAGGCAAACCTGAGCGGCGCCATCTTCCACGGAGCCGTCCTCGCGCGCGCCATCATGCATGGCACCAAGCTGGACGGCGCCGACCTGACCGGTGCCATGCTCGATGACCTGGACAAAAGCCGGACGGATTTCAGCCGGGCCCAGCTGCCGCGCAACCTCGAGTCGCTGGGAGCACCGCTCAAGGAGGTGCTGCTCCAGCACGCGAACTGGATCCACTCCTCGGGCAAGACGGGCCGGCGGGCCGAACTCGCGCGGTTCGACCTCAGCCGCCAGAACCTCGAAGGGGCCAACCTGTCCGCGGCCAGCCTCGAGCTCACCGTCCTGCGCGGTGCCGACCTGTCGAAGGCCAATCTGCTCATGGCCGACCTCAGCTATGCCGATCTGCGCGATGCCGATTTGAGCTATGCCGATCTGCGGGGGGCCGCGCTCCGCCGCGCCAACATGACCGGCGCCCGGCTCGTCGGCACGCGGCTCGGGCCGGTCGACATCCTGGGCTCGTCCACGCATATCTGGCCCGCCAATCTCGAGCACGCCAAGCTCATGAACGCCAACCTCAACGGCAGCGAGTTCCGGCGCGCCAAGCTGAACAGCGTGAACTTCACCGGCGCCACGATGACCGGCGCCAATTTCAAATACGCGATCCTGCAGGATGCCGTCTTCACGCGTGCCGACACGCGCGGCGCCGATTTCGAGAAGGCCGACACAAGGGGTGCGGTCGATTTCATCGGGCCGGAGGAAGCGCCGAGCTGACGATGAAGGACCTGATCATCGGCGTCAGCGACGGGTACGACTGGAACGTCATCAAATACTGGGTCAACTCGATCCGGCACTGCGGATTTACCGGCTCCGCAGCACTAGTGGCACTCAACTGCGACGGGGCGACGCTCGCGAAGCTCGGCGAAAGCGGCATCAACGTCCTGATGTCCGGCATCGATGCGCAGGGAAACGCGGTCCATCGATCCGAGGTTCCGGTGATCGTCGAGCGCTTCTTCCATGTGTCGAACGCGCTGTCCGAGCTAGGCCACGAGCATCGTCCGCGCTACGTGATCGCGACCGACGTGCGGGATGTGATCTTCCAGACCGATCCCAGCCAAGCGCTCGATCAGCTCCTTCACGAGACCTGGGATCGCGCCGTGGGCCCGCCCAACCTGATCGCGGCCTCCGAGGGGCTGAGGTACAAGGACGAGCCCTGGGGTGACAAAAATTTCCATAACACCTTCGGGCCTCACCTTCACCAGATCCACAGGGAGCACACGATCTACAATGCCGGCACGATCGCGGGAACGTATGGCGGCGTGAAAGACGCGGCGATGGTGATCTTCCAGATGAGCCTCAACCGCCCGATCCGGAATCCCGACCAGGCGGTCTACAACTTTCTTCTGCAGCAAAGCCCGTTTCGCGCGACCACGTTATTCGCCGATCCGGACACATCAGCATGGGCCTGCCAAGGCGGCACGCTGATGGATCCGTCCAAGATGGCCCAGTTTCGGCCCAAGCTCCTGTGTCCCGAGCCGCTGTTCGACGCCGAGGATGGCTGCGTCAAGACGTCGTCCGGCCGCCCCTATTGCCTGTTTCATCAGTGGGACCGGACGCGCTTCAAAGACGAGATCATGGCCAAGTACGGCTGAGTGGCCGCTCAGCGCGACGTCATCCCGCCCGACATCGCATCGACCGCCTGCACCTCGTCCGGGGTCAGGGTCCAGCCCGTGGAGCGGACGTTCTGCTCCACCTGTTCGGGCTTGGTGGCGCCGGCGATGACGCTGGCCAAGGTGGGCTTCGCCAGAAGCCAGCAGAAGGCCAGCTCGATGAGGCTGCGCCCTTTGGACGCGGCGAATGCCTGCAGCTTCTCGACGCGTGCCCAATTGGCCTCGGTCAGATAGCGGTCGGAGTGGTTCTTCATGTAGCTGAGCCGGGCGCCCTCGGGCTTCGCCTGACCGCGCTTGTATTTGCCTGTGAGCAGCCCGTTCGCGAGCGGGAAATACGGGAGAAATCCCATGCCCTCCTTCTGCATCAGCGGCACCAGATCGGATTCGCTGTCGCGCACGAGCAGGCTGTACTCGTTCTGGCAGGTGACGAAGGCGGGCCAGCCGCGGCGCTTCGAGATATCGACTGCCTCCTTCACCTGCGCGGCGGACAGGTTCGAGCAGCCGATGTAACGCACCTTGCCTGTGCGCACGACGTCGTTGAGCACGCCCAGCGTCTCTTCCATGGGCGTCTTCGGGTCCGGCCGGTGCAGCTGGTAGAGGTCGATCCAGTCCGTCTTGAGCCGCTTGAGGCTCGCCTCGACCGCCGAGAGGACGTAGGACCGCGAGGCGCCCTGAAGCTTGTCCTCCTTGTCCATCGGCATGCCGAACTTCGTGGCGAGCACGATGTCCTTGCGCCGGGGCCCGAGGAACTTGCCGAGGCAGGTCTCGGAGCCGCCGTAATTGCCATAGATATCGGCGGTGTCGAACAGCGTGATCCCGACATCGAGCGCCTTGTGGATGACCTTCCGCGAGGCCTCCTCGTCGATCCGCTGGCCGAAATTGTTGCAGCCCAGGCCGACGACGCTGACCTTGAGATCCGACTTCCCGAGCGTGCGCGTTTGCATTGCTTTCAACCTAAGACGGAGATGCCCGTCGCGGCCGTTGACCGCCACTGACCAGGTGTTGACGTGCGATTTTTCGGTGAATTCTCAGTGAAGCCAGACGCTTATCTGGAGGCGTTGACGTGTTGACGCGTTTTCCGGAGGCATATACATGCCGCCGCGGTGTCCCTGCCCCCGCTTTACGCTAGGCGATCTTGCGCGCCGCCCCGGCCAGCAGGCCTGCGCGCTCGAGCACGCCGTCGAGCCGCTTCGCGAGCTCCGGGGTGGCCGGCACCATCGGCAGCCGGTGCTCCTCGTTCGGCAGGATGCCGAGCCGCTTCATCATGTACTTGATGGGGATCGGGTTGGTGTCGAAGAACACCGACTGGTTGAGCTCGAACAGTTCGTAGTGGAGCGCGCGTGCACCCGCGAGATCGCCCGCAGCGGTCTTCTCGTAAAGCGCGCTGATCTTGTCCGGCGCCAGATTGCCGACCGCGTTCATCAGGCCGCTGGCACCGACCGCCAGCATCGGCAGCGACAGGTCTTCGAGCCCGACATGCACGCGGAACTCCGGCCCCATGCGGACGAGCAGCTCGGTCACGAAGGTCAGGTCGTTGAACGCGTGCTTGATGCCGACGAGGTTCGGCGCCGCGTCGGCGATCTGCGCCACCGTGTCGACGGCGATGTTGACCGCGGCACGTCCGGGGATGTGATAGATCATGACCGGCAGCGATGTGCGCTTGCCCAGATCGATGAAGTACTCCGCCATGCCGCGCTGCGGCGGGCGGATGAAATAGGGTGTGAGGATCAGGAGCGCGTCCGCCCCGGCCTTCTCCGCCGCCCTGCTCAGCGCGACACTGTCTGCGTGGCTCTGCGAACCGGTCGCGGCCACCACCGGCACGCGCCCCGCCGCGGTCTTGACCGCGAGCTCGACCAGCCTGTTGCGCTCCTCGACCGTCAGGGTCGACGGCTCGCTGGTCGTGCCGTTGACCAGGATGCCGTGCGAGCCGCCGGCGATCTGGCGCTCGATCAGCTTTTCATACGTGCCATAGTCCACCTCGCCGTTCTTGAACGGCGTCACCAGCGGCGGATACGAGCCGCGGAGGAAGCCCGGCTTCAGCTTCATCATGGCGCTCACCCCGCCGCCCGGTTGGTGCCGAAGCCTTCCTGCACGCCCAGTACCGCCATCGGCATCTTCAGGCTCTCCTGCCACAGGAGCGATTCCATCGCGATGTTCAGCGGCTGGTCCTGCACCGTGAGCTCGTAGACGTAATCATCGTACGAGGCGTGATTGTGGACCGCCCAGCCGGGGGCGGACAGCATCAGGTCGCCCGCCTTCCACTCGTACACCTTGCCCTCGACGGTCGAGCGGCCGGTGCCGTGGAAGTAATAGTTGATCGCGGCCGAGCTGTGGCGGTGCGGCCGGTCGACGATCTTCGGCGGCCGAAGCGTCATCGTGGCGAAGAACGACGGCGTGCACCCGTTGGTGCGCCCGGTCATCGGGTTGTAGAGCATATAGAGGCGGCGGCCGACATAGTCCTTGCCGAGCGCCTCCAGCTTGTCGACATGGTGCTTCACCGTCTCCCACGGCCAATGCAGCGCCTTGGATTCGACCGCCGGCGGGTTGATGAGGACCTCGTACGGCATCAGCCACGCGCCGTCCTCCTGCAGCTTGATCGTTCCGAACGGCGAGATGCGGCGCTTCTTGTCCTCCTCGGAGAGCTCCTCGTGCGCGACCGCCTGCACCGGCGGCGGGTTCTCCTCGACGTAATGGATGTTCATCATCTCGAGCAGCGGCGCATTCGAGTACGTCAGCCGCACCAGCACGTCGTCGCCGTCGTTGCCGTGCCAGTAATGGTGCATCGAGGGTGTGTTCCAGACGTCGTACAGCTTCACCTCGAAGCGCTGGCCGCCGACCACCGAGTGCCCCTTGCCGCGGATGACGAAGTTCACCTGCGTCGAGTTCTGGCGGTAGGCGACGGTCCGCTCGCCGGGCAGCAGCACGTCGAGCGCCACGCCGATCCCCGGGGCGAGACCGGTCGAGAGCTGGTTGGCGGGATGCTGGATCAGGGAGCGCCGGCGGCCGTTGGCCGGCCTCGGGAGGTTGGCCAGGCGCTCGACCTCGGCATCGATCGTCTCTTTCGAGATGACCACCGCCGGCCATAGGTCGATCTTGCCCGGCGATTTTCCGGTCTGATCGATGAAACGGACGCTGTCCTGCATGACCCGCTCCTGTCTTCCCGCCCCAATCTTAGGGATATAAAGCTTAGAGATTTAACGATACTGCAGGAGCCCGGTTGCGGCATCTTTTTTCTGTTTCTGGATGGCGGAACAGGCGCTTCGCATTGACTTGGGGCCGGCTTCGGATCGAAGCTTGGCGCACGCATTTCGAAAGGCGACGGATCGCTGATGAACGTGGCACGGATCAAGGCGGGCGGCTCAGGCGGGCTTCGCCGCAACGACGTCTCTCCCTATGTCGATGACCGGCCGCAGGACGGCGTGTTCCGCGTTCACCGCGACGTCTATGCCGATCCGGAGCTGTTCGCGCTCGAGATGAAGTACATCTTCGAGCGCACCTGGAACTTCCTCGGGCTCGAATCGCAGATCGCACGGCCGCACGACTTCATTACGGCGCAGATCGGCCGCGTCCCGGTCCTCGTGACCCGCGATGCGCAGATGCGCGTCCGCGCCATGCTGAACGTCTGCCGGCACAAGGGTGCCATCGTCTGCCGCGCCGAGCAGGGCAATTCCAAGCACCACAGCTGCCCCTATCACGGCTGGGTCTACGATTCCGCCGGGGCCAATCTCGACATCAAGGACCGTGCCGCCGGCAGCTATCCGGCCGGCTTCGACGCGGAGGGCCACGACCTCGTGCCCCTCGCGCGCGTGGCGAGCTACAAGGGCCTGATCTTCGGCAGCCTGTCGCCCGACGTGCCCGAGCTCGAGGACTTCCTCGGCGATGCGCGGGTGTTCCTCGACTTCGCGATGGACCAGGGGCCGCACGGGATGGAGTTCATCCCCGGCCGCTCGATCTACACCTACAACGGAAATTGGAAGCTGCAGCTCGACAACGGCCTCGACGCCTATCACCTGACGTCGACCCATATCAGCTTCATGGAGATCCAGGGCCGGCGCCGCGCCGGGGCCGGCAACGTGGTGGCGCGCCAGTTCGACTGGGCGAAGCGGCCGGCCCAGGCCGCCGGCATGTTCACCTTCGCGCACGGGCATGCGGCGTTCTGGGCGAACCAGGCCGAGCCCGAGAAGCGGCCCATCTATCCGGCGATCGAGGAGATCCGGAGCCGCGTGGGCGACCTGCGCGCCGAATGGATGCTCAAGGGCCG
>DATJPD010000198.1:0-10907 GCA_035506575.1 Alphaproteobacteria bacterium | reverse complement strand
GCGAAGAATGTCGGCCAGGCGCCGAGCGTCGGCGTGGCGACGTTCAACGTGACGCCGTTCAAGGCGGGGCCGTATTTCAAGAAGGTCGCGTGCTTCTGCTTTTCCGAGCAGATGCTGAACCCCGGCGAATCGATCGACATGGGCGTGTCGTTCTTCGTCGATCCGGCGATCGACAAGGATCCCAATCTGCGCGACGTGACGACGATCACGCTGTCCTATACGTTCTTCCGGGCCAAGGACGAAAAGGAGCGGCTCGGCCGGCTGAGCGCCGCCGCACCGCTCTCGCGGCCGGCGCCGGAGCAGGTCAACTAAGGGGATTCGCGGCGCAGGCCGCGGGATGGAACAGGAGTAGAGAAGAACCATGGCGCAAACGACCGTAACCGGCAGCGGCATCAAGCAGCCTTATTACGTGCCCGAGCCGAGCCCGTGGCCGATCATCGGATCGGTCGCGGCGTTCCTCATGTTCCTCGGCCTTGTCACCTACATGCATCCCGACATGTGGGCCGAAAGCCTCGAGAAGACGTTCACGGCACTGGGCCCGTGGACCGTGGCCCCCGGCCTGGTCCTCGTGCTGTTCACCATGTTCGGCTGGTGGTCGACGGTCACCGACGAGTCGAGCCACAAGGACGTGCTGACCGCGCCGACCCGCCTCGCGCTGCGCTACGGGATGTTCCTGTTCATCGCCTCGGAGGTGATGTTCTTCGTCGCGTTCTTCTGGGCGTTCTTCAACTTCGCGCTGTTCCCCGAGCACGCGAACAGCGCGAGCTGGCCGCCGGCCAGTGTCCACGTCTTCAATCCGTGGGCGCTGCCGTTCCTCAACACGCTCATCCTGCTGACCTCGGGCACCACCGTGACCTGGGCCCACCACGGCCTGCGCGAGAACAACCGCCAGGCGCTCATCTACGGCCTCGTGCTCACCATCGGCCTCGGCGTCGCGTTCACGTGCTGCCAGGCCTGGGAATACAGCCACGCGCCGTTCGCCTTCAAAGGCGGGATCTATCCGTCGACGTTCTTCATGGCGACGGGCTTCCACGGCTTCCACGTGATCATCGGCACGTCCTTCCTCACCGTCTGCCTGGTGCGGGCGCTGAAAGGCCAGTTCACGCCGCAGAAGCATTTCGGCTTCGAGGCCGCGGCCTGGTACTGGCACTTCGTCGACGTGGTGTGGCTGTTCCTGTTCTGCTGCATCTACATCTGGGGCTCGCACGGCGCCCCGCTGGCGCTGGAGTGAGTTGAACGGCCTCGCCCGCCGTATCGCCGTTCGCCGCGGGCGTGCGCTGCCGCTGCCCGCGCTGCGGCCGCGGAAGGCTCTATGACGGCCTTCTGACGGTCAGCGAGCGCTGCGCCTCCTGCGGCCTCGACTTGCGGGCGCAGGATTCGGGCGACGGCCCGGCGGTGTTCGTCATCCTGGTGCTCGGCGGCATCGTCGTAGGCCTGGCTCTGCTGGTCGAGGTGAAGTTCAGCCCGCCATTGTGGGTCCACGCGGTCCTGTGGCCGGGCGTGATCCTCGCCGGCGCCATCGTGCTCCTGCGCATGTTCAAGGCGACCTTGATCGCGCTGCAGTTCCGCCATCGCGCCGCCGGCACCGATGCCCTCTGACGGGCTGTCGCCTGTGCCTGCGTTCCGTCCGCGCCTCGGCCCGACCCTGATCACGGTGCCGCTGTTCGCGGCCCTCCTGGCGCTCGGCTTCTGGCAAATCGAGCGCCTGCACGAAAAGACCGGACTCAACGCCTATCGCGCCGAGCGCGTCTCACTGCCTCCCGTCGATCTGCCCAATGATCCAGCGGCGCTCTCGAAGCTCGACGCGAGCCAGCTCGATTTCCGCCGGGTGCGCGTCCGGGGCTCGTTTGTTCACGATCGTGAACTCTACGTCTACGAGCCTTCGCAACGGGGCGAGGCCGGGTATCACGTCGTGACGCCGCTGCTGCGCGAAGCGGGCCCGCCGCTTCTGGTCGATCGCGGCTGGGTGCCCCCGGAGCGCAAGGCTCCGGCGACCCGGGCCGCGGGCGAAATCGCGGGGACCGTCACCATCACCGGCTTCGTGCGCCGGGGCCAGGGCCAGGGCTGGCTCACGCCCGACAACGACCCCGCGCATGATGCGTGGTTCTGGTTCGACCTGACAGCAATGTCCAAGGCCGCCGGCATCGATCCGCCCGCCCGCTTCTACGTCGAAGCCGACGCCACACCCAGCCCCGGCGGCCTGCCGGTCGGCGGCCAGACGCCGATCGAGCTGCCGAGCCCGCATCTCAACTATGCGATCACCTGGTTCTCGCTCGCCGGCATTCTCGCGGTGATCTATTTCGCCTGGCATCGCCAGCCGAAATAGGCGAAGGCTCGCCATAATTCAGCCACGGGCGGCGCCTAGTGTCGTCAAGGGCAAGCGATTGCTTGTGGCTGTCGTCCATGGCCAAAGACTCGAACCGCCGCCTCGTCGTCGTTCGTCCGAAGCGCACCAGGCCGCCGCACCACGCCGGTGCGTGGAAGGTCGCCTACGCGGACTTCGTGACCGCGATGATGGCGTTCTTCCTGCTGCTGTGGCTGCTTAACGTCACCACCGACACGCAGAAGCTCGGGATCGCACATTACTTCGCGCCCGAAAACGTCTCGACCTCCACCAGCGGCACGGGCGGTGTGCTGGCCGGCACGTCCATACTGTCCAAGGGCGCCATGCCGCATGATGCCGGCGGTTTCGTTCTCGGCATGCCGGAAATGTCCGGCGGCGAGGCCAACGAAGACCTGCCGGACAAGACCTTTCCGCCCAAGCCCGCCCCCCATCCGGTCGTCGACGCGACGCAGCCGGCGACGCTCAGCGGCAAGCCCGAGAACGGCGCCGGTCCCGTGCAGGGCGGCTCTGTGAGCGACGCCGTCCTGCGCGCAGCACTCGCGGCGCGGGACGAGCGGGACTTCGCCCGCGCCGAAGCGGCGCTGCGTCAGGCCATCGAGTCCGTGCCGCAGCTGCGCAGGCTGCGCGACGATCTGATCGTCGACCGCACGCCCGAGGGCCTGCGCATCCAGATCGTCGATCAGCAGCACGAGGAGATGTTCGCGCGCGGCTCGCCCCTGCCGAACCCGCACCTGCGCGAGCTGGTCGCCCTCGTGGCGCGGGCGATCGAGAAGCTGCCGAACCGTCTCGTGCTCGCCGGCCATACGGATTCGATTCCGTATCCGCCGGGTGCCCACTACACGAACTGGGAGCTGTCGATGGACCGGGCGAACGCGTGCCGGCGGGCGCTCATCGAGGCCGGCGTTTCCCCCGGCCGCATTGTCGACGTCCTCGGCAAGGCCGATACCGACCCGCTGATCGCTCGGGACCGCGCCGACCCCCGTAACCGGCGGATCAGCTTCGTGCTGCTGCGTCAGACCGGACCGGCGCCGCCAGTCGTGGCGCAAAACCAGACGGCGGCTCCCTCCAGGCTGTAGGCCCTCAGACCTTCACCTTCTCGTCGGCGACCACGCGCTGCACGGCGGGCCGTTGCAGCATGCGGTCCTTGAACGCGGCGTAGTTCTTGAGCTCGCCCATCGGCAGCTCGCGCCTGACACCCCAGGTGTAGAACACGAAGGCGTACGGATCGACCACCGAGTACTGGTCGCCCAGCCACTGCCGTCCGGCCAGCATGCCATCGATGTCCTTGAGATAGCCGTGGAACGCTTTGAGGCCCGCTTCCTTGATCGTCGGATAGGCCGAAGCGTCGAGCGCGTAGCGCTCGGGCCGGCCGAAATGCGCATGCGCCGGGTGCACGCTCGAGGCAAAGAAGCCGATGAGCGACAGCGCGCGGGCCTCGGCGAGCGGATCGGTCGGCCACAGCTTGAAGCGCTTGCCGAGGAACGGGAGGATCGCCGTGTTCTCGGTCAGGAACTGGCCGTTGTCGAGGCCGAGCGCCGGCACCCTGCCCATGGGATGGATCTTCTTGTAGGCGTCGGTGCGCTGTTCGCCGCTCGCGAGGTCCACCGGCTTCGGCTCGTATTTTTCGCCGCTCTCTTCGAGAACGATGTGCGCGGCCATCGAACAGGCCCCGCGGCCGTAATAAAGCGTCAGCATTGATCTCCTCCCTCGCCGTGAGGCCGCCAGACTGCCCGCTCAACGACCGGCTGTCCATGGCCCCATGGCGTGGGGATGGGCGGTGCGCTAGCTTCGCGCCATGACCGCCGCTTATCCTGAACTCGAAACCCGCTTCAAGCGTATCGCCCTTGTCCGCGAGGCGTCGAGCGTCCTTGAATGGGACCGCGACGCGCTCATGCCCTCCGGTGGCTCGGCCGCGCGCACCGAGCAGCTCGCGACCTTGCAGGTGCTGGCGCACCAGATGGTCACCGATCCGGCGATCGGCGACCTGATCGCGCGCGCCGGGCAGGAGCAGAGCCGCCTCGATCTCTGGCAGAACGCCAACCTCAGGCGCATGACCCGCCAGTGGCGGCACGCCACCTGCCTTCCGGCCGACCTGGTCGAGGCCTTGTCGCGCGCCACCTCGGAGTGCGAGATGCGCTGGCGCAGCGCGCGGGCGGCGAGCGACTTCAAAGGCCTTCTGCCGCTGCTGCAACGGGTCCTCGATCTCGTGCGCGAGAGCGCATCCGTCAAGGCCGCGGCGTTCGGCCTGTCGCCTTATGACGCGCTGCTCGACGAGAGCGAGCCGGACACGCGGTCGGCTGACATCGCCGCCCTGTTCGACAGCCTGGCGGCGTTTCTGCCCGGCTTCATCGACGCGGCGCTCGAGCGGCAGGCGCGTGCGCCCGCGGCGACGCCGCCCGCCGGGCCGTTTCCCGTCGCCAAGCAGGAGGCGCTCGCCCGCCGGCTGATGCAGGCGGTGGGCTTCGACTTCGCGCACGGCCGGCTGGATACGAGCGCCCATCCGTTCTGCGGCGGCGTGCCCGACGACGTCCGCCTCACCACGCGCTGGGAGGAGTCGGATTTCATGCCCGGGCTGATGGGCGTGCTGCACGAGACCGGTCATGCGATGTACGAGCGCGGCCTGCCGCAGGCCTGGCGCCACCAGCCGGTGGGGCACGCCCTCAGCACCAGCCTGCACGAAAGCCAGTCCCTGCTGGTCGAGATGCAGGCCTGCCGGTCGCGCGAGTTCATCGCGTTCCTCGCGCCGCTGGCTGCCCAGACCTTCGGTGGCGAGGGCCCGGCGTGGAGTGCGGACAACCTCTACCGCATCTACACCAAGGTCGAACGCAGCTTCATCCGCGTCGATGCGGACGAGGCGACGTATCCGGCGCACGTGATCCTGCGGTACCGCCTCGAGCGCGCCATGATCGCGGGTGACCTCAAGCTCTCGGACCTGCCGGGCGCGTGGGCCGAGGAGATGCAGCGGCTGCTCGGCATCACGCCGCCCGACGATCGCCGCGGCTGTCTGCAGGACATCCACTGGCCGCTGGGTGCGTGGGCCTACTTCCCCAGCTACACCCTGGGTGCGATGACCGCGGCGCAGTTCATCGACGCCGCACGGCGCGCCGTGCCCGGGATTCCGGAAGCCCTCGCCCGCGGCGATTTCGCGCCGCTAATGGGCTGGCTGAGAGCCAACGTCCACAGCCAGGGGTCATCTTTGTCGGCGCGCGAGCTGATCACGGCCGCGACCGGCAAGCCGCTCGACCCCGAGATCTACAAGCGCCACCTCACGCAGCGCTACCTGAACTAGCGGAGCGCTGCCGGCGCCTTGAGCCATTGCCGGAGCTCGATCGCGTTGCCGTCGGGATCGGCGATCTCGGCGCGGATGTAGGTCGGTCTTGTGCGCGGCCCCCAGGTGGGTGCGATGCCCTTGGTCGCGAAGTCGCGCAAGGTCGCCTCCATGTCGTCGACCTCCCACGCCATCGCGTTGTAGCCGACCTGGCCCGTCTGGCGCGGCTGGACCGCGGCCGGCTCCGCCCGCAAGAGCTCGATCGCCGAGCCGTTGAGAATCAGGTAGGCGACCTCCTTGATCGGCGCGGCCTCGGCGGGCAGGGAATAGCGGTGATCCAGCGCGAAGCCCAACGTCCCGGTATAGAACGCCAAGCTGCGCTCGAAGTCCTGCGGCACGATTTCCACGTGGTCGATCCGTTTCAGCATTCCTCTGCCCTCCGGAAATGAGCGGCGGTCCCGGTCTCCTTGTAGCATGCCGGCATGGTATGTCGCCGGGCCCCCCAACCTTGCCCCCACCGGCCCCGGCCGCTAGTCTCGCCCCCTTCTGCGATCGTCCCGAGTACCCTTAATGCGTTACGTCTCCACGCGCGGCGGGGCCCCCGCCCTCGGCTTCGATGAGGTGCTGCTGTCCGGCCTGGCCCGCGACGGCGGCCTCTACGTGCCCGAAACCTGGCCGAAATTCACCGGCGCGGAGTGGCGGGACATGGCCGGCCGGCCCTACGCCGAGATCGCCTTGCGCATCCTCAAGCCGTTCGTCGGCGAGGCGATCGCCGAGGCTGATCTCGCAAAGATGGTGGCCGACGCGTATGCCGGCTTTGGCCATCCGGCCGTGGCTCCCCTCAAGCAGCTTGGCGCCAACGACTGGCTGCTCGAGCTGTTCCACGGCCCGACCCTCGCCTTCAAGGATTATGCGCTGCAGCTCGTCGGCCGATTGTTCGAGCACGTGCTGCGGCAGCGCCGGGCGCATGTGACCATCGTGGGTGCCACATCCGGCGATACCGGGTCGGCGGCCATCGAGGCCTGCCGCGGCCGGCCCTCGATCGACATCTTCATCCTGCATCCGCACGGCCGCGTGTCCGAGGTGCAGCGCCGGCAGATGACCACGGTCGCGGCGAACAACGTCCACAACATCGCGGTCGAGGGCACGTTCGACGATTGCCAGGACCTCCTCAAGGCCATGTTCGGCGACGAGACGTTCCGCGATCGCGTCGGCCTGTCGGCGGTCAACTCGATCAACTGGGCGCGCATCGCGGCACAGATCGTCTATTACGCGGCGGCGGCGCTGGCGCTGGGGGCTCCGCGCCGGCCGGTCGCGTTCACCGTCCCGACCGGCAATTTCGGCAACGTGTTCGCGGGCTATGCGGCATTCCGCATGGGGCTGCCGATCGAGCGCTTCGTCATCGCCTCCAACCGCAACGACATCCTCTACCGGCTGTTGACCACCGGCACGATGAAGATGGCGCCCGTCGAGCCGAGCCTGTCGCCCAGCATGGACATTCAGGTGTCGAGCAATTTCGAGCGCTTGCTGTTCGAGCTCGCAGGGCGCAACGGCAAATCGGTGCACGCGATGATGCGCCGCTTCCGCAAGCGCGGCGAGCTGACATTGTCGCCGGCGCGCGTGGCGCGCCTCACGCGCCTGTTCAAGGGCGCCCGGGCGGACGACGCGGAGACGCTCGCCGCGATCCGCCGCGTGTACGAGACCACCGGCGAGCTCGTCGATCCGCATACCGCCGTCGGCCTTTCGGCGGCACAGGCGGAGCGCGGCCCGCCGCACGTCCCGATGGTCACGCTGGCCACGGCGCATCCCGCGAAGTTCCCCGATGCCGTGCGCGAGGCCACCGGCGTGCGGCCGGCCCTGCCGGCGCGGCTCTCCGACCTGATGCAGAGGCCGGAGCGGCTCACGGTGCTGCCGAACGATCGCCGGCGCGTCCAGGACTTCATCCTCGAGCATGTACAGGTGGCGGCATGACCCGACTTCGCTTCGCGACGCTCAGCTTCGGCGTAGACGCATGAGCCTGCGGATTTCCACTCTCGCCAATGGCCTGCGGGTCGCCAGCGACCGGATGGACTGGGTCGAGACGATATCGGTCGGCGTATGGATCGGCGTCGGCACACGTCAGGAGGCACCCGAGGTCAACGGCGTCGCCCACCTGCTCGAGCACATGGCGTTCAAAGGCACCAAGCGCCGCTCGGCGCGCGACATCGCCGAGGAGATCGAAGCCGTCGGCGGCAGCATGAATGCCCAGACGAGCCGCGAACAGACCGCCTATTTCGTCAAGGTCCTGAAGGACGATCTCGGCCTCGCGGTCGACATCCTCTCCGACATCCTGCTCAACTCCACCTACGATCCGACCGAGCTTGCGCGCGAGCGCGCGGTCATCCTGCAGGAGCTCGGGCAGGCCGAAGACACGCCGGACGACGTGATCTTCGATCGCTTCCAGGAGGCGGCGTTTCCCGAGCAGGCCCTCGGCCGACCGGTGCTGGGCAAGGCCGAGATCATCGAACGCCTGCCGCGCGAGGCTCTCGTCGATTTCCGCACCCGGCATTATGGTGCGGCGGCCATGGTCCTGGCGGCCGCCGGGAACGTCGATCACGACGCGCTGGTCGCGGCTGCCACCAAGGCGTTCGCCGAGCTGCCGCCCGCGGGCGATACCTCCTACGAGGCGGCGCGCTACATCGGCGGCGAGCACCGCGACACCCAGGATCTCGAACAGGTCCATCTGGCTGTCGGTTTTCCCGGCGTGTCGTTCGCCGACCCCGACTACTACGCGTCAATGGTTCTGGCGACCGTGCTTGGCGGCGGCATGTCGTCGCGCCTGTTCCAGGAGATCCGCGAGCAGCGCGGTCTCGCCTATGGTGTCAGCGCCTATGCGGCCCCCTACCTCGACGGCGGCGTGTTCGGGGTCTATGCGGGCACGGGCGAGAAGGAGACGGCCGAGCTCGTGCAGGTGCTGTTCGAGCAGCTCGCCGGCATGCGCGCCCCCATCCCGGCCGACGAGCTGCAGCGCGCGCGCACGCAGATGCGCGCCGGCATCCTGATGTCGCTCGAAAGCACGGGAGCGCGCATGGAAGCGCTCGGCAGCCAGCTCTTGATCTACGGCCGGCCCATCCCGATCGAGGAGATGGTGCGCAAGATCGATGCGGTCACCGCCGACGACGTGGCGAGTGTGGCCAAGCGGATCTTCGCCGGCCGCCCCACGGTGGCCGCCATGGGCCCGCTCACGGGACTCGAGCCGTACGGAAAGCTGGTCGAAAGACTTTCTTAGGTCAGGCTCTGCCGGAGACCCCGGAGAGCGAGGCGATGGACACGCCGGTCGCCGCGAGGGCGCGCTGCCATTTGTCTTCGAGTTCCTGGTCGAAGACGA
Organism: Alphaproteobacteria bacterium; assembly: GCA_035506575.1. Lineage (GTDB taxonomy): Bacteria > Pseudomonadota > Alphaproteobacteria > CACIAM-22H2 > CACIAM-22H2 > DATJPD01. The sequence continues at coordinate 1,928 of DATJPD010000198.1, read as the reverse complement.
TCGTCGGGTCGGCCGGCACGACCAGCCAGCCGTTGGCGGCGATTTCGGATTCGAGCTGGCCCGGCCCCCAACCGGAGTAACCCAGGGCGAGCAGGCTGTGGCGCGGACCTTCGCCCGCGGCGATCGCCTTGAGGATGTCGACCGTGGCGGTCAGCGCAAAGCCCGAGCGCACCTTGAGCGTGCCGTCGCGCACGTAATCGTCGGTGTGCAGCACGAAGCCGCGGCCCGATTCCACCGGCCCGCCGAAATGCACGCGGATCTGCTCGGTCTTGGGGCCGGTCTCGATGTTGAGCTGTTCCAGCAGGTCGGGGAAGGTGATCGCGTCGAACAGCCGGTTGACCACGAGCCCCATGGCACCCTCGGCGTTGTGCGCACAGAGATAAATCACCGAGCGCTCGAAGCGCGGGTCTTCCATCTGGGGCATCGCCGCCAGCAAATGACCGGTGTAGTAGCTCGGAAGACGGACTTTCGCGGTCATAACTCAGGAATTAGGTGCCGAAATCACTTAAAACAAGCTTACCACAGCGTAGATTGCAATCACGCGAATTTGCCGGAAATATGCCACACGGAGTGGATATAGTGCGGCTCTGAACCTTAATGGCGTGCCGTAAGCTGATGAAAACGTTGAGACAAACGCAATGGCGCGCGGCGGCCTCGATGCTCGCGGCAGTTTTTTTCGCGCTGTGCATGGAACCCGCGGCGGCGGAGCCAGCCGCGTCCGAGTGGGTGCGCACCGACCAGACGCAGGTTCGCCTCGTCTCCGCGGTGACCGCAAGCGGCGATGCCGCCGCGTTGCGCCTCGGCCTGCAATTCAAGCTCGAGCCGGGGTGGAAAATCTATTGGCGCTCGCCGGGCGACGCGGGCCTTCCGCCGAAGGCCGACTGGACGGGCTCGCGCAATCTGGGGCCCGTGACGGTCCACTGGCCGGCGCCGGCGCGCTTCGAGCTGTTCGATCTCGACACGTTCGGCTACGGCGACGAGGTCGTGCTGCCGATCGATGCGCAGGTCGAGCAGCGCGGCGCACCGGTCGCCCTGCGCATGGCGCTCGATTATCTCGTCTGCGAGAAGATCTGCATCCCGTATCAGACGGCGCTGCGGCTCGATCTGCCGGCAGGGCCCGCGGCACCCAGCGAGTATGCGCATCTGATCGACCGCTACATGGCGCGCGTGCCGGGCGACGGCCGCGGGGCAGGGCTTTCCATCGAGCGCGCGACCTGGGACTCGGGCGGCGAGCCCGCGATCACGGTGACGGCGCGCGCCGAACAGCCGTTCGAGCATCCTGATGTCTTCGTCGAAGGTGCCGTGACCGCGGGCGTCGGCTTCGCCAAGCCGGATGTCAGCCTCTCCGACGGTGGCCGGCTCGCGGTGCTGCGTCTGCCGGCGCGCTTCGAGGACAAGGCGGCGGCGCAAAAGGCCGGGTCGTTCGTCGGTGCCCCGGTCACGCTGACCTTGGTCGATGGCAGCCGGGCCATGGAGGCGCACACGGTCCTGGAGCCCGGAAGGCCCACTCCCGTGGCAGCACCGGTCGGCGCACTCGCGATCCTCGGCATCGCCGTCCTCGGCGGCCTGATCCTGAACCTGATGCCGTGCGTGCTGCCCGTGCTGTCGCTGAAGCTGCTGCACCTCGTCAGCCATTCGGGGGTGGCGCACGCCCGCATCCGGCGCAATTTCCTCGCCAGTGCTGCCGGGATCCTTGCGGCGTTCGTGATCCTCGCCCTCGCCCTGACCGGCCTCAAAGCGGCCGGGATGAGCATCGGCTGGGGCATTCAGTTCCAGCAGCCCGAGTTCCTGGCCGGTATGGCGCTGGTCCTGGCGCTGTTCACCGCAAATCTGTGGGGCTGGTTCGAATTCCGCCTGCCCGGCCGGGTCGCCGCGGCGGCGCTGGCGGCGAGCGGCGAGGCCGCCGCACCCGAGGACGAGAGCATGCT
>DATJPD010000197.1:0-34456 GCA_035506575.1 Alphaproteobacteria bacterium | reverse complement strand
AGAGGCCGGAGAACGCCGCGTCCGCCGCCTCGAAGACGTGATGCCCTTCGTCGAACACGTAGCGCTGCGGAGTACCGGTGTCGTCCGCCCCGCCCACCCCGATATTGGCCAAAGCCGCCTGGTGCATGACCAGCGCGTGGTTGGCGATCACGATCTGCGCGCGCTTGGCCCGGCGCACGCTCTTCTCGATGAAGCACTTATGGTAATGCGGGCATGCCGAGTAGATGCATTCGCCGCGGCGGTCGGCAAGGCCGCGCGTCCGGGCGCGGCCGACGAGGTCCGGCAGCCACGCCGGAAAGTCGCCGCCCACCATGTCGCCGTCGCGCGTCGCGCGGGCCCAGCGCGCCATCAGCCCGAGGGCCGGCGCATCCTGCGGCCGCGAGCTCAGGCCGGTGACCCCTTCCTCGAAATTGAGGAGGCAGAGGTAATTCTCGCGGCCCTTGCGCAGCACGACGCGCCGCGCCTTTTCGTCGGGGTCGGGATAGAGACGGTCAAGCTCGCGGTCGATCTGGTGCTGCAGGTTGCGGGTGTAGGTCGACACCCACACGGCGCCGCCGTTCTTCTCCGCCCACACCGTCGAGGAAGCGAGATATCCGAGTGTCTTGCCGACGCCGGTGCCGGCTTCCGCCAGGACCAGCCGCGGCACGTCCTGCATGGCCCGCGGCAGGAATGCCTGCGAGACCGCCGAGGCATAGTCGGCCTGCTGCGGCCGCGCCTCGGCACCCTCGCCCAGGAGCTGGACGAGCCGGGCGCGCGCCTCGGCGGGCTCGACCGGCTCGCTTCCCGGCGGTGGCTCGGGCGCGTGCTCGGCCCATTCGGACAGTTGCCGCCACGGCTCCAGGCCCGCGGTCGAGCGATGCTGCGCGAACGCCGCCGGATCATCGCCCAGCGCTGCGAGCACCGGAGCACCCCACAACCAGCCGCCGCGCGTCATGGCGCGCGCCGTGGCGACGAGGTCGGGATCGCGCGCGGCAGCCTGCGCGAGCTCGGCCAGCAGCGCATCGGCCAGTGCTGGAAGGCATGCCGCCTCGGCCTCGAGCCCGTGTGGCGTTTCAAACCCGAGCGCCTGGGCGAGGCCGCGCGGCGTGGGACGGCAGAATTGTGCCGGGCGGACGAAGGCAAACAGCTCGAGCAGATCGTACCCGCGCAGCCGGTCGAGCCTCAGGCGGCGCGCGGTTGCCGGGGCATGGACGAGGAGCGGCGGTGCTGCGGTGGCGTGGCGCGCGGCCTCGGCCAGCGTCAGCAGCTCGATCTCGCCGTCCGGGCTGAGCCAGCCGGCTTGTGCCGCACCGGCGACGAGGGCGGGCGGGCGCTCCGTGGCGCGCCGTGCCGCCCGCTGCGGTGACTCCAGGGGACTCGACATGAGAGGCGGCGACTATAGCCCGCCGCCGTTCGCCCGGGCGAATCCTTAGCCGTCACCGCCGATCCGCCGGTTTCGATATCTCTCAATCTCGTACAAGCGCTTGTATTCCGCATCCTCGCAGGACTGCTTCTGGTCCGCGGGCACGTTCGCGCATTTCTGGCGCACCTCCTCGTTGTACGGCAGATCGCTGCAGCCGCTGACAAGCGAACCGGCGGCCAGCCCTGCCACGGTGAGCAGTGCGCGTGCAGTCGTTTTCATCCGTGCCTCCATGGACATCAGAACAGACACCGGCGGCCGGGTGAATATTCCTCGAGCATCGCAGGCGCTTCATCTTTATGGGGGGTTGACGACCCCGGCGAAAAGGGGAAAGTCGGGTTGATGGCGCTGGCGAACCTGTCCTCCTGGAATCCGAAGGTCCGTGCCCTGTACGAGCACTGGCTGTCGATCCACCCTGGCGGCGGCAAGCTGCCGGGTCGGCGCGATTTCGACCCGATGGCGGTGCCGCAGCTCCTGCCGCATATCATGCTGCTCGAGGTAGAGGGGCGGCCGCCGCGCTTTCGCTACCGGGTGATCGGCACCCGCATGGTCGACGCACTCGGCAAGGACCTGACCGGGCAATGGCTCGATGAGGCGCACAGCCAAGCCGGCCGCAAAGCGGAGTTTCCGGGATACGAGCTGGTGGTCGGCAAGCGCGAGCCGCAATGGCGGCGCGGCCCGCCGCATTTCGCAAGCTACATCGACAAATGCACGGGCATGGAACGCGTATTCCTGCCGCTGGCGAGCAACGGCGTCGATGTGGACATGATCCTCATCATCGCCGTCTTCTTCGACCGCGACGGGCACGAGCTCTAAGCGCCCGACACCCGTCGCGTCGAGACCGGATTCAGAAGCAGGGCCCGTTGACCGGGTGCCAGTGATCGGCCGGCGTCCGCCGCAGTCCGATATCCGCCAGCACGTGGCTGTTGAGGGCCGCGAATTCCGCCTGCGCTTGCGCGTCCTGGCGGCTGCGCTTGAGCGCCGCGACCGGCGCGCTCAGCAGCCGGGTCGGCAGGCTGAGTGCCTTGGCCGCAAAGGCCAGGACGTCCCCGGGGGCGGTCGAAAACTGCTCGAATGGGGAATGTAGAAACGTACGCATGATTTATGTCCGAGTTGCGCATCGGCGCCCGACCCCACGACGGGCGCCGATGCCGACGGTGGTTACTTGCCGCTGTTGACGCCGACTCCGGCGACGCCGGTTTGTGGGGCAGCAGGGTTGCTGGGGGTCGCCACGAACAGTCCGGAGATCTGCAACTGCCGCCAGCATTCGGCTTCGTTGCCCGACGCTGCGGCGTTGTTCGCCATCGCGATATGCGCCTTGGCGCTCTCGCGGTTCTCGGCGCCGAGCCCCGCCTGCTGCAGGCGCAGCGCGATGTTGTCGTTCGCACGGACCGCCGCCGCGGCGCAGTTCTGGGTCTGCGCCTGCGCCGATCCCGGGCTGCCGGCAAAGCCCAGAGCGAGGACAACCGCCGAAGCGGCCAAAACGGATTTCAACATTTGGTTTCTCCTGGTGTTCAGAAGGCTCATGAACTGTAACGAACAGTACATTACGCTGATGAACATAGGCAGGCACGGGAAGCAGGTCAAGAGTGTACCTGATATTACATTTGTATTAAGTTGCTGAATGTAAATAAAAATTTTCGAGAACATGCCATTCAGAGGCGGCAGCCGCGCAAAAACCGCGGAGCTTCCTGGACACAAAACCGAGAGGTACATATATTGCAGGCAAGGGAGAGCGCAGCCCGGGAGGAACAACAATGACCGGTAGTCCCGTCATCGAGCCTGAACCTCGCTCCGCAGCGAAGCGCGAGCGCTACACCGCCGACGAACGCCGTAAGGCCATCCTGAAGGCGGCCGCCGAGGTCTTCCTCGAGCGTGGCTACGCGGATGCGAGCATCGATGCGGTCGTCGAGCGCTCGGGCGGCTCGAAGGCCACGGTGTACTCGCTGTTCGGCAACAAAGAGGGGCTGTTCAGCGCCGCGGCGGCCGAGTGCGCGGAGGAATTCGCCAATGCGATCGGCACGGTGAACGTCTGCACCTCGCTGCCCGACAGCCTGCGCCGTATCGCCGTTGCGTACATGAAGGTGGTGCTCAACTCGAAGCGGCTGGCGATGTTCCGCACCATGGTGAGCGAGAGCGCCCGCATGCCGGAGTCCGGCGACATCTTCTTCCGGCTGGGCCCGCAGGCAGCCCAGGCCGCGGTCGCCAAATATTTCCGCGACTGCGCCGCGGCCCGTCTGCTCGAGGCCGACGATCCGGACGAGCTCGCCGAATATTTCCTGGGTGCGCTGCGCGGCAGCCTGTTCAACCGCGCCCTGTTCAACCCGACCCGTGCGCCGACCGACAAGGAGGTCGAGCGGCACATCGATTTCGTCGTGCAGACCTTCCTGCGCGGCGTCCAGCGGCCTGCGGCGAGATAGCGCTTATATCAGCGCAGACGCGGCGGCACGCGCACCCGTTCGGGCAGCGCGTGCGCGCCCCCACGGCGCTCGACGCGGGTCATCACCTCGACCGCCAGCGCCAGGTCCGACAGGCCCATTCCCATCGCCTTGAACAAGGTGAGATCGGCGCCGGCGGGCCGTGCCGCGTCGCCCGCCACCAGCTGCGAGATCGGGGTGACGGTCCGCCAGCCCGCCTCGTCATCGCCGAAGCGCTGACGGAACTCAGACGACAGCTCGCGTACGCTCGCCACATGGTCGACGGCGATCACGGCCGCGCGCGGGAAGATGTCCTGCGTGAATTCCGCGCGCGCCGGCACGATGGCTCCCATGGCGTTGATGTGCGCGCCGCGGGCCGCCAGGGCCGAGCTGAAGAACGGCTGCGTGGCGTTCGTGATCAAGGTGACGATGGGGGAATCCCGCACTGTCTCCTCGAGCGAGGCGCAAGCAGTCACTTTCAGCCCCAGCTCCTTGCGCACCGAGTCTGCAAAGCTCGTGCGCGCCTCGGGGCGCCGGCTGAACACGCGCACGTGCTTGAGCCGGCGGACCGCGGCACAGGCGGCCACCTGGGGGAGCGCCTGCTTGCCCGAGCCGATCACGGACAGCTCGTCGGCCTCGGGAGCCGCCAGGCGCTGCGTTCCCACGCCGGTCATGGCGGCGGTGCGCGTCTGGCCCAAGGCCGTCGCCTCGATCACCGCGCGCAGCCGCCCGTCCTCGAGCGAGAACAGCACCAGCACGGTCTGCGATTTTCCGCCGACATTCACCCACGTCTTGGTTCCGCACAGGCCGGCGCCGGAAACGGATCCGCCGATGGCGTGCATCGCATCGTTGGAGCCCACCATCAGGTGCGTCTTGGGCATGCTGGCCGCGCGGCCCTGCGCTTCCAGCCGCAACGCCTGCTCGAGCGCCGCGATCGCATCGGGCAATGCGACCGAGGAGGTGACGTCGGCTTCGGTGATCCACAGCGGAGGCGCCATGTGCGAGGTTTTTGCACATCTGTCGGACGGACGCACGGGCATTCCGGCGCGGTCCAGGTCGAGCTTGTCACGATAAGGCCACGGGCCTCCGCCATAGATTGCCGGCGCGCGGCCGCCTATTTTCGAAAGGCAACTGCTTCCGGAAGGCCCATGACCCTCAATATCGTGATTCTGCAACCTCTCGTGGCGCTGATCGCCGGGATCCTGATCCTGGTCGTGCCCCGCTTGTTGAACTACGTCGTCGCCCTCTATCTCATCATCATCGGGCTGGCGGGGCTCTGGCCGCACTTCATGCGCTGAGCTTGCCGGTCAGCCGCCGGTTGCGGTCGCGCAGGCCCGACGCTCGAATGCCTGTCGCAGCCGGTCGCTCACCGCCTCGGCGACAACGATGGCGCGCGCCGCCGCCTCGGACGGCAGGGCTTCGTGCGCGCTTGGCCGGAACGATTCGAGCCAGCGCTCGAAGTCGCCGCTCTCGAGCCGCAGGCCGAAATGCGGCGACATCACGCAGCCGCTGTACCGATCGGTGCGCCGGAGCACGGCCGACCAGAAATCACGCATCACCTGAAGATGCTGGTCCCAATCGTGGATCGCCGCCGCGAAGATCGGCCCGAGGCGCTCATCGGCCCGGAGCCGGTCGTAGAACCGCGTGACGAGGTCGGCCACGGCCTCTTCGCTGACCGCATCTTTGACGCCTGTTTCCATGGCCTCTCACCTCGATATTGCGGGGCTGCGATTAGGCGTCAGGCGGCGTATCTCCTTCTTTGATCTGCATCAAACTCCCGCCCCGGCGCTGGATAAAGGCATCTCTCTGCGCCACACTGCGCCCGTGGCGTTGGCGAGTCGCCGCACGCGTTCCAGGAGGGAACGGTGTCCGACTTCTTCGATCCCAAGGGCACGCTGGTCCGCCTGATCCGCGGCACGACCTACGAGTCGGCGCCGCATCAGGTCAATAAGGCGAAGGCGCTGGCACCGTTCAGCGCCGTCGCGGCGGAGGCCTATGGCCAGCAGGGCGGGGCGCTCTGGCAGGAGCAGCGCCGCCAGCGCAAGCCCGCCGATGCGCAGCCGTCGGTGGACGACGGCGAGGCGGTGCGGGTCGATTTCCACGCCTGCGACCCGCGGCTGATCCTGCGAACCATGATCGCGGCGATGGCGGCGGCGGGCACCGGCTACGAGGCCGAGCGGCAGCGCGTCCTGGCTTACCTGCGCGATACGGGCGGCACGGCCGCCGAGATGGCGTTCGCCGAGCACGAGATGCGGCATCCGGCGAGTGCCGAAGAGATCGCGCGCGGTGTCGCGGCCCACGAGACGGCTGTCGAGATTTATGCGGCCGCCCTGCTCGCCACGCAGGCGGCAAACGAGCTCTCGCGGACCTTTCTGTCGCGCCTGGCGGCCGCCTTGCGGCTGGACGCGGCGTTCATCCGGGAGCTGCATAAAAACTGGGACGACCCGCCGCCGGCGGAGACCGGATAGCTCGCCAAGCCGGCGAAAAACGCCGTAATCCCAGCATTGACGGGGGCTCCCGCCGCCCCTAGGGTCCGCCCACCCTGCCGGCACGCAGACGACCGCGTGCCGCCCCGTTTACCACGCCAACATGGCGAACCGATGATGAGCGACGAGCCCAGTCACAACGAGCCGAGTCAAAAAGATGCAGCCGTCGTCGCCGCGCGCCGCGGCGTGATCGACGACATGCGCAAGCGGGGGCTCGATCCTTATCCGGCCAAGGTCGCGCGCACCCACACGAACGCGGACCTGCAGAAGGCCTATGCGGGCCTCGACGCCGGGGCGGTGGGCGAGGGCGGGATATCGGTCGCGGGACGGGTCACCGCCGTCCGCAACAGCGGCATGTTCATCGACATCTTCGACGGCACGGCGAAGCTGCAGCTGCAGTTCGACATCAAGAACGAGGGCTCTGCGATCGCGGCCACCTTGCGCGACGTCGATCTCGGCGACTTCATCGCGGCCGCGGGGCAAATCCGCAAGACCAGGCGCGGCGAGGTGACGCTCTACGGCGAGCAGCTGCAGATCGTCGCCAAGGCGCTGCGCCGGCCGCCCGAGAAATATCATGGCGTGCGCGACGTCGAGATCCGCTACCGCAAGCGCTACCTCGATTTCATGGGCAACGAAGACAGCCGGCAGAAGATGCGCCTCCGGTCGCGGCTCATCTCCGGGATCAGGCGCTTTTTCACCGAGCGGCAGTTCATGGAAGTCGAGACGCCGATGCTGCAGCCGATCTACGGCGGGGCCACGGCGCAGCCCTTCAAGACGCATCACAACGCCCTCGACCTCGACCTGTTCCTGCGCATCGCACCGGAGCTCTACCTGAAGCGCCTGATCGTCGGCGGCGTCTCCGACCGCGTCTTCGAGCTCAACCGGAATTTCCGCAACGAAGGCATCTCGACCCGGCACAACCCCGAGTTCACCATGCTCGAGGCCTATCAGGCCTATGCCGACTACAACGACATGATGAAGCTGCTCGAGGATTTGGTGACGACGGTGGTTCCGGAGGTCACCGGCTCGAGCCGGGTCGAGATCGACGGGCGCGCCATCGAGTTCGCAGCGCCGTTCAAGCGGCTCAGCATGGTGGATTCGGCGTCGCAGGCAACCGGCATCGATTTCCGCGGCACCAGCGACCTCGCGGTGCTGCGCCAGAAAGTATCGGACGCGCTGAAGAGGCCGATGCCCTCGCACGCGAGCTGGGGCGAGCTCGTCGAGGCCGCGTTCGGCGAGAAGGTCGAGGTCGCTCTCGTCCAGCCGACCCACGTGGTCGATTTCCCCGCGGAAATCTCGCCCTTGGCGAAGCCCAGCCCGCACGACAAGCGCCTGGCCGAGCGCTTCGAGACCTATGTCTGCGGCATGGAGATCGCGAACGCCTTCTCGGAGATGAACGATCCGATCCGGCAGCGCGAGGTCCTGGTGGCGCAAGTGAAGGCCGCGCATGCCCACGGCGAGGCCGATAACGTGCTCGACGAGGACTTCCTGGAAGCGCTGGAATACGGCATGCCGCCCACGGGCGGCCTCGGGGTCGGCATCGACCGGCTGGCGATGATCGTGACCGCTTCGCCGTCGATCCGCGAGGTGATCGCGTTCCCCACCGTGCGGCCGATCCAAGACTGAGGCCGCCTTAAGATTTTTTGAACTCCCCCGGGCGGATCGGGGTTTGGCTGGAACCATTCTCGACGCGCAGCAGGCGCCGCGCGCCGACGAGAATGCGGCCTCCTCCAGATCAAAGGGAGTTCTCTCGATGTTCATGCACAACAAGCGGCTGATGTACACGGTCCGTGTCTCGCAGCCCGACCCGAAGCTCGCCAGCCTGATGCTGGAGCAGTTCGGCGGTCCGCAGGGCGAGCTTGCGGCGGCGATGCGGTACTTCACGCAGGCGCTGGCCGAGGACGATCCCGGCCGCAAGGACATGCTGCTCGACATCGCGACCGAGGAGATCAGCCATCTCGAGGTCATCGGCAGCATCGTGTGCATGTTGAACAAGGGCGTGAAGGGCAAGATGGCCGAGGGCATGGAGGCCGCCGAGCTGCTGGCCGACATCACGCAGGGCGGCGAAAGCCACACGACGTCGCTGCTGTACGGCGGCGGCGCGCCGCTTGTGAACTCCGCCGGCGTTCCGTGGACCGCGGCGTATATCGATACGATCGGGGAGCCCACCTGCGACCTGCGCTCGAACATCGCGGCCGAGGCGCGGGCCAAGATCATCTACGAGCGGCTGATCAACGTCACCGACGACCCGAGCATCAAGGACGCGCTCGGGTTCCTGATGACGCGCGAGATCGCGCATCAGAAGCAGTTCGAGAAGGCGCTGTATTCGATCGAACCGAACTTCCCGCCCGGCAAGCTCCCCGGGATGCCGCAGTTCACGGACAAGTACTTCGACATGTCGCAGGGCGACGGCGAGGGCGGGGACGTGGAGGGCCCGTGGAACTCCGGCGGGCAGTGGCAGGTGGTGAAGGATCGCGACGCCCAGGCCGCGGTCGACGGCGGTGACGGCATGGCCACGGTGGTGCTCGACGACGACGAGATGGAGCTCGTGCAGAAAGCGAGCCTGCGGACCGAGTCGCACCGCGACCGCGACCCGACCACGGGTGCCGGGCGGGGGGCCGGGACAACCAAGCGGGCGAAGAAGTAACGCTCGACCCCGGGCGGGCGCAGGGGCTCCCTTGCGCCCGCCTTGGTGATTTAATCCTAAAATGGGCGCTCGGCGCGATGCACCCGACAGGTGAAGATTCCGCTGCCTGTGCCGCAAACCTGCGGCGCCGGCAGTGGCCGGCGGGTTATTGGCTCGCCCAGATGATGCGGTGGATGAACGCCACCTGCTCGGTCGGCAGGGTGCGGTCGGGGGCGGCCGAGTTGAGCGCCAGCAGCTCGACCTTGCGCGCGCCGCGCCGCGCCAGCTGCTTGGCGATCATCTCGCCGTCGGTCGTCTTGACGATCACGCGGTCGCCGCGCCGGAGGCTCGCCGCGGGCGACACGATGATGGTGTCGCCGTCGCGGTAGACCGGATCCATCGCGTCGCCGCTGATCTCGAGCGCGTAGGCGTGGGTGTCGTTGATCTCCGGAAACAGCAGTTCATCCCAGCCATTTCCAGTGGGATAGCCGGTCTCGTCGAAATAGCCCTTGGCCCCCGCCTGGGCGTAGGCGACGACCGGCACGCGGCGCATGGCACCGCCCGCACTCGGCACGGTCCCGACATAGGAGACGAACTCGCCGATGGTCGCCCCGGTGGCCTCGAGAATCTTGGCGATGCTCTCGGTCGACGGCCAGCGCGGCCGGCCGTCGCGGGCGATGCGCTTGCTCTTGTTGAAGGTCGTGGGGTCGAGACCGGCCCGCCGGGCGAGGCCCGAGGGCGAATATCCGTGTTCGGCGGCGAGCTGATCGATCGCCTGCCAGATATCGGCGTGCCGGAGGATCATATAAGATTTTTCTCACATCTCTTGGGACTGCGCCACTAGGAAATTTTTAACAGGATCGCCGGAAATAGAATCAAATGCTTAAGGGCTGCCCTGGCGAGGCCCGCATCGGGCCGGCGCCATCCAGGGCCGCCTCACCCTCTGGATCGCTTCGCTTGGCTCGCGATGACGCAAGGTTGCCGCGTGCCTTGCCGGCCGATATAAGCCGCCGGATGGCCACGGACGACCGCATCTATCACATCTGCCGGCGCGACGAATGGATCGCCAGCCAGGCCGCCGGGCGCTACGCCGGCTCGAGCCAGGACAAGGCCGATGGCTTCATCCATTTCTCGACCGCCCGGCAGATCGTCGGCAGCGCCGCCAGGCATCGCGCCGGACAAAGCGGTCTGATCATCCTCGAGGTCGACGCCCGCGTGCTCGGGCCGGCGTTGCGCTGGGAGCCGTCGCGCGACGGCGCCCTGTTTCCGCACCTGTACGGCGAGCTGCCGGCGGCGGCGGTCCTCCGCTTCGCCGACCTGCCGCTCGGCCCCGACGGCCGGCACGTGTTTCCGTGGGGCCTGGGTTGATCGATCTTTATCCGGTCGTAGGCCCGCTGTTGCGCCGCCTCGAGCCTGAGCGCGCGCACGCGCTGACCATCGCAGCACTCAAGCGCGGCCTGGTGCCGCGGCCGCCCGTACCCGCCGATCCGATCCTCCGCACCCGCGTATGGGGCCTCGACTTCCCGAATCCGGTCGGCCTCGCGCCGGGCTTCGACAAGCACGCCGAGGTGCCCGACGCCGTACTCGCCCTGGGGTTCGGCTTCGTCGAGATCGGCGGGGTCACGCCCCGCCCGCAGCCGGGCAATCCCCGCCCACGGCTCTTCCGCCTCAGCGAGGACGAGGCGGTGATCAACCGGCTCGGCTTCAACAGCGAGGGTCTTGCGGTGGTTCAGGGCCGCCTGGCGACGCGGCCGCGGCGCGGCATCGTGGGCGCCAATCTGGGCAAGAACAAAGATTCGACCGACGGCGCCGACGATTTCGTCCAGGGGGCGAAGGCCCTGTGGGCGCATGTCGACTATCTGGTCGTCAACGTCTCCTCGCCGAACACGCCGGGCCTGCGCGCGCTGCAGAGCAAGGCGCAGCTCGCCGACATCGTGCAGCGCGTACGCGCGGTCCTGGCGCCGCACCAGAAGGCGCCGCCGCTCCTGCTCAAGATCGCACCCGACGTCACGCCGGAGGACCGGCGCGATATCGCGGACGTCGCACTCTCGGGCGGCATCGCCGGCCTCATCGTCGCCAACACCACGGTGGCGCGCCCGGCCACGCTCAAGAGCCCGCATGCGAAGGAGGCGGGCGGGCTCTCGGGACGGCCGCTGTTCGAGATGACGACCGCGATGCTCAAAGAGATGTACGCGCTGACCCGTGGTGCGCTGCCGCTCATCGGCTCGGGCGGTATCTCCTCGGGGTCCGACGCCTACGCGAAGATCCGCGCCGGCGCCTCGCTGGTGCAGCTCTATTCCGCACTCGTGTTCAGGGGCCCGCATCTGATTGCCGACATCTGCCGCGATCTGGCGGCGCTGCTGCGCAAGGACGGGTTCAAATCGGTTGCGGAAGCCGTCGGAGCGGATCAGCGAAGTTGACCGGTCTTCCGGCAATAGGTCAATCTGGCGCGGGGCCGGCACAGGGCGGCTCCCGAGTCGCTTGTCCTTTCGCTACAGGGCTTTAACCGTACTTCGATGCCGGTCGTCAGCCACGTCCTGATCGCCCTCGGCTATGCCGTGATCGCCGGCATCATCGCCGTGGCGCTGCCGCACGTGGCGCCGGTGGATTCGCGCCTCGGCGTGGAGCTGGGCGGGCTCATCATCCTCGTCTCGGCCCTCGTGCACCTGGCGAGTGCCAGGCTGCGCCGCGACCAGCACGAAGCGGCGGAGCTGGAGGCGCTGTCGCTCGGGTATGCCGAGCTGCGCACCGAGCTCAGCCGGGCGCGCGACGAGGCGCGCCGCATCTTCGATGCCATCCGTGCGGCGAGCGATGCGCGCCAGGGCCAGGCGCAGAGCATCGACAGCGTCATGGAAGAGGTGCGGGTGCTCCAGGGGCTGGTCGATCAGCTCGCGGCCGGCAAGAAGCCGAAGGGCAAGCCCTCCTATATCATCAACGACAAGGCCAAGACGGCGCAGGCGCCGGAGGCCGCCGGACCGGCCCAGCGCTTCATGACCGGCCTCAACGAGGAGGAGATCCTCGAGGTCGTGCAGGAGGGGCTGCGCAACAACCGGGTCGAGCTGTTCGTCCAGCCGGTCGTCAGCCTGCCGCAGCGGAAGCGCCGGCATTACGAATGCTTCTCGCGCATCCGCGGCGAGGGCGAGGCGATCCTGACGCCGGACCAGTACATGGCGGTCGCCGAGCGCGAAGGCCTGATGAACGCGATCGACAACATGCTGCTGTTCCGCAGCGTGCAGCTCGTGCGCCGCCTGCAGAAGGCCCAGTCGGATGCGAGCCTGTTCCTCAACGTGTCGGAGCACACGCTGGCCGACACGCGCTTCCTGCGCGAGTTCGTCGCCTTCATGCAGTCCAACCGCGACCTGGCGCCGCATCTCGTCTTCGAGTTCACCCAGCAGAGTGTCAACCGGCACAGCGCGGATTCGATCGCCGAGCTCGACCGGCTCGGCAAGATGGGCTTCCGCCTGTCGATGGACCAGGTGACGACCCTCGATTTCGACGTCGCCGAGCTGCGCCGGCTCCACATCCGCTTCCTCAAGGTCGAGGCCCAACGGCTGCTCGACCAGACGCGCGCCACGACCAACCGGCTCGACATGCGCGCCTTCAAGCATGCGCTCGACGAGCAGGCGATCGACCTCATCGTCGAGAAGATCGAGAGCGAGCAGGTGCTGCTCGAGCTCCTCGACATGCCGATCGATTTCGGCCAGGGCTATCTGTTCGGCGAGCCGCGCGCCGCCAAAGAGGCGCCCAAAGAAGAAGCCGCCGCCTGATCCTTTCTCCGAGATAGATGTTTGCCATGACGTCCGAGCCGCTGCCGGTGATCGCCGGTCTGTCCGAGATCATCGACCGTTACGACGGGTTCCTGCTGGACCTGTGGGGCTGCATCCACGACGGCGTGGCGCCGTTCCGTCACGTGGCGGATGCGCTGCGGCGCGCGGGTGCCGCAGGCAAGCGCCGGCTCGTGCTGTCGAACGCGCCGCGCCGGGCCGAGGCCGTGCTCAAGAGCATGGTGCGGCTCGGCGTGCCGGCCGATGTGTGCGACGTCGTGCTGTCCTCGGGCGAGGCCACCTGGCAGGCGATCGCGCACCGCGACGACGAATGGCACCGGAATCTCGGCGACCGCTGCCTGCATATCGGCCCGGACCGCGACACGGGGATGCTCGAAGGCAACGGCGTAGTGGCCGCGCGCGATGCGGGCGATGCCACGTTCATCCTGTGCACCGGGCCGCGCACCGACGACCTCGACGTCGAGGCGCACGAAGAGCAGCTCGCCGCCTGCCTGGCCCGCAAGCTGCCGCTGCTGTGCGCCAATCCCGACCTCGTGGTGATGCGCGGGCCGCAGCTCCTGGTCTGCGCCGGCGCCATCGCCGAGCGCTACATGGAGCTCGGCGGCAGCGTCAGGCATCACGGCAAGCCGCACGCCGACATCTATGCCCGGGCGCTGAACCTGCTGGGGATTTCCGACAAGAGCCGCGTGCTGGCGATCGGGGATTCTCTTAGGACCGACGTGACCGGCGCACGCGCCTTCGGCATCGATGTGGCGTTCATCCCGGGCGGCATCCACGCGGAGGTGCTGGGCGTGAAGCAGATGGGCGACCTGCCGGATATGGGTGCCATGGCCCACCTCGCCCGCGAGTACGGCGTGCGCCCGACCTACGTGCTGCCCGAGCTCCGGTGGTAGCGACACGAGTGGGCTTCAGCCCTCTTTGACCCTGGCGTAGTGGCGCTGCGCCTTGGCGCGGTTGCCGCACGAGGCCATGTCGCACCAGCGGCGGCTCCCGGATTTGCTCGCGTCCACGAACAGCCACAGGCACTTGTCGTTGGCGCAGCGGCGGATGCGGCGCTCACCGGATTTCAACATGAGGTCGCCCGCCGACCACAGCACGGGAGCCAGAAGCTCGGGCACGGACGGCCGCAACGCGTCGAGCCGCCACGCATAGGCGCCGTCCGCGCGCGCGATCTGCCGGCGCGCCGGCGCCTCGGCGACCGCCTCGCGCAGCGCCGCGAAATCCGCATCGCGCACCGGCTCGCCGCCGGCGATGGCGCTGAAGATGCGGAACAGCGTCTCGCGCAGCACGATCGAGTCCTGGAACAGGCCTCCCGCCTTCTTCGGATGCTCGCGGGCCCAGGCGCGCAGAGGCTGCACGGCCGCGGGCGCCACGCCGGCCGATTTTTCGAGCCACGCCAGGAGCTCGCCGAGCTCGTGCAGCGACTCTGTGGGCGGATCGCTGCCGCGCCACGCCATTGTGTTGACGTAGCCCAGGCACAGATCATCGCGGGGTGCTGCGATCAGCATGCTCAACCTTAGCAGGCGTTCCCGAGTCGGATATTCTAACCCTCAAGGGGGTTGACAGACAGGCCGGCTCGATGCCATCGTCTAACCACTAATATGGTTATACAGGCCTCGAACCGGAAGGGAGCACCCCGATGATCAATCACGTCTCGATCGCCGTTCGCGACATCGCCAAGACCAAGCGCTTCTACGACGCGGCCCTGAGGCCGCTGGGCTATACGTGTCTCAGCGAGAGCGAGGGCTCGCTCGGCTATGGCCGAGATGCGGTCGTGCTCTGGATCAGTGCCGCCGGGAAGCAGGACCTGCCGAGGACCATGCCGGGCCTGCATTTCTGCTTCGACGCACCGACCCGCGACAGCGTGAAGGCGTTCCACGCCGCCGCACTCAAGGCCGGCGGACGCGACAACGGCAAGCCTGGCCTGCGGCCCGACTACAGCGACGCCTACTACGCGGGATTCGTCGTCGACCCGGACGGCTACCGCCTCGAAGCGTATTGCGGGGCCGAGTAATCACATGACTGCCGCTATCACGCCGATGCTCGAGGCCCTCCACGCCGCCGAGGCGCAGCCGGCCCTGGCCGGGAAGCTTGCGCTTTACGGGCAGTTCGTCGGCTCGTGGGACCTCGACGTCGACTACCGGCCGTTCAGCGGGGCGCCGGTGCGCGGGCCCGGCGAGTGCCATTTCGGCTGGGTGCTCGACGGCCGCGCGGTGCAGGACGTATGGATCTTCCCGTCACGCCGCGCGCACGCCGCAGCACCGGACAAGCCCTACGGCTTCTACGGCACGACCTTGCGCTGGTACGACCCGGCCATCGATGCCTGGCACATCCACTGGTTCGCCCCCAACCGGCCGGTGGCCCTCCACCAGATCGCCCGCGCGCAGGGTGCCGACATCGTGCAGATGGGTGAGAACACGAACGGCCTGATCCGGCGCTGGCGCTACACCGAGATCACGGACCGCTCATTCCTGTGGATCGGCGACGTATCGTGGGACAACGGCGCCACGTGGACGCTGGAGCTGGAGATGCACGCCAAGCGCACGGCCTGACGCGCGCATTTGTGGCGTCGGCCGTGCTCAGTGATCGGCGCCGTGCAGGATCTGGTCTTTGAGCCCGGTGTCGTAATCGAGGCCGGCCTGGGTGATCTCGCAGGCGAGCGGGAACTGCGACTTGACGAGGCCCTTGCGCTCGAGCGCCACCCACGCGGCCTCGTTCGCAAGCCCGGTCGCATCGCGCGCGAGCACCGCCCAGGGACCCAGATGGAAATGATCGCCATGCGGCTGCGGCAGGCTCGTGATGCGCACCGAGCCCGGCTGCTCGCCCGGCTCGGTCAGGTCGGGCAGGGTTGCCAGCGCCTGCAACAAGGTGAGCGTGCGCAGCTGCAGCGGGTTGAGATTCAGCGGGTTGTGTTTCTTGGCCATCGATTATCGGAAAGGGCGTGATCTGGAAGATGTCATTCTTCGTAGAAGATAGAGCCGGTGCTGGCAAGGTATGATCGGACGATGCCCCGCGCCACCTGGATTTGGCAGTTCGAGTCGCCGCCCGAGAAGGTATGGCCGGCGCTGGCCGACACCGCGCGCTTCAACGAGGCCGCCGCACTTCCGCGCTACCAGGTCGAGACGCAACCGCAGCCGGACGGCAGCGTCGTCTATGTCGGCAAGTCGAAGGTGGGCCCCATGCGGCTCGCCTGGCGCGACCTGCCGACCGAATGGGTGACCAACCGCAGCTTCGTTCACGCGCGGAGGTTCCAAGCGGGGCCGTTCAAGACTCTCGTCGCGACCCTGCGCCTTGCGCCTGCAGGACCTGGTTGCCGGGCCGAGTACACACTCGACGTCGAGCCAGCCAATCTCCTGGGGGCTCTCGCCATCCGCGCTGGGATGTTCCGCTCGCTCGGCCAGAAATTCGCGCGCCTCGCGAAAAACGCTGCCGCCTTTGCGGCCGAGAAGAGTCCCGATCCGTTCACGATGGCCCATCCGCGCCTGCCGGAGGACGCGGCCGCACGGCTGCAGGCGGGCGCGGAAGAACTGGCGCGCCAGGGCGTCGCCCCCGATCTGGTGCGGCGCTTTGCCGCCTGGATCGCCGAGGGTGCCGAGGTCGACCTCGCGCGCATCCGGCCGCTGCAGCTGGCACGGCGCTGGGGCGTCGCCGACCGCGACGCAATCGAGCTGTGCCTGCGCGCGGTGCGCGCCGGGATCGTCACCTTGCGCTGGGACATCCTGTGCCCGAATTGCCGCGGCGGGCAGGTGGGGGCGACCGCCCTCGACCAGCTGCCGCGCGGCGCGCACTGCCCGAGCTGCAACATCGACTATGACCGCGATTTCTCGCGCAATGTCGAGCTCACCTTCCGTCCGGCGCCCAGCATCCGCCCACTCGGCGGGGGCGAGTTCTGCCTGTTCGGCCCGATGACCACGCCGCATGTGCTGGTCCAGCAGACCTTGGCCTCGGGCGAGGTCCGCGAGCTCGAGGCGCCGCTGCCGCCGGGCGACTACCGGGTGCGGCCGCTGCATCCGGGCCCGGGCGTCTCTCTGACCTGGAGCGGCGGCGGATTCCCTGAAATCACCGCGGCGGCCGACGGCATGCATCTCGGTGCGGCGGCTCCCGCGGGCCGCGTGCGCCTGGTCAACCGGAGCGGCCGCGAGATCACGTTCGTCGTCGAATCCCGCGACTGGGTGCGCGACGCGCTGACCGCGCACCGCGCCACCTCGATGCAGATCTTCCGCGACCTGTTCTCGACCGAGGTGCTGCGCCCGGGCGACGAGGCCGGCATCGGCCAGGTGACCTTGATGTTCACCGACCTCAAGGGCTCGACCGCCATGTACGGCCGGCTCGGCGACGCCGGCGCATACCGGCTGGTGCGGGAGCATTTCGCGTTCATGGCGGCGCAGATCCGCGAGCACGACGGCGCCATCGTGAAGACCATCGGCGATGCGGTCATGGCGGCGTTCAGCGACCCCGCGCAGGCCCTGGCGGCGGCGTTGGCCGTGCAGCAGAACGTGATGGCGTTCAACCGCGAGCACGGGCAAGGCCGCGAGGCCCTGATCATCAAGCTCGGCCTGCACACCGGGCCGTGCATCGCGGTCACGCTCAACGGCCGCCTCGACTATTTCGGATCGACGGTCAACCTCGCGGCGCGTCTGCAGGCCCAAAGCCGCGGCAGCGATATCGTGCTGTCGCAGGCGCTGGCGGCCGACCCGGCGGTGGCAGCACGGCTCGCGGGGCTGCCGGTCGACGCCGAATCGGCACAGGTCAAAGGCTTCGAGGCGCCGGTCGCCTTCCTGCGCGTGCGGCCGGCCGAGGCGGCCGGTGCGGCGTGAGCGAGGTTATAGACGGTCTTGCCGGCAATGAAACACGCCAAGAACCATGATTTCTGCCGGATCGGCCGGGACCAGCTCATAAACGATAACGTAGGGTGCCTGACGGACGACCCATTCCCGCGTTCCGGCTACGCGTCCCAGGCGGCCTGCATTCGGAAAGTACCGAAGCAGTTCGGCCGCTTCCCGGATGCGGTGCCCGATGCGCAGCGCGAGGTCCGGACCGGTTTCGGTCCTGATGTAATCGCCGATCGAAATGAGTTGGGATTGGGCGCGCGCGCTGTAGCGCAGCTTCAGCGGCCGAACTTCTGCCACACGTCAGCCATATCCGAGTCGCTGGCGATCTTGCCTTCGCGCACCTCGCGTCGTGCGAGGTCCACCTCGGCTGCCTGGGCGTCGCTCAATTGATAGCGGTGAGCATCGGGATTGGCGAACGCCAGGAGAAATTTCGCGGCCAGATCCTGATCGCTGTCGGGCAGCGTCTGCACGGTCGCGATGGCTTCTTCGAGCAGCTTGGTCATAAGCGTAAGTATATCATCTTGCCAGCTCAATCGATAGCCAGCCTTGGACGCGCCGAGGCGCCGCTTTAAACTCGCGGCGTGACCACCACCCTCGACCTCACCGATCCGGCGGCAGTGCGGCGCGCGATCCGCGCCGGCACGTTCCGCGAGTTCACCAACATGGTGGCGCCGGGCTACGTGCAGGGCAATCTCGTGATCCTGCCCGAGCGTTACGCCGACGACTTCCGCGCCTATTGCGCGGCAAACCCGCGGCCATGTCCGCTGCTCGGCTGCTCGCGGCCGGGCCAGCCGACCATCCCCGAGCTCGCCCGCGATTTCGACGTGCGCACGGACGTGGGCGAGTACCAGATCTTCCGCGACGGCCGGCCGGCAGGCCTCGCGCACGACGTCAAAGACCTGTGGCGCCCGGACCTGGTCGCGTTCGTGCTCGGCTGCTCGTTCTCGTTCGAGCACGTGCTGATGCAGGCGGGCCTGCCGCTGCGGCACATTGCCGAGCGCAGCGTGTCGCCCATGTACGTCACGAGCCGTGAGACCACGCCGGCCGGTCCTTTCGCCGGCAAGCTCGTGGTCTCCATGCGGTTCTTCCGGGCTGCGGACGCCGAACGCGCGGCGGAGATCACGCGCCGCTATCCGAAGTTCCATGGCGCCCCGGTGCATATCGGAGCACCCGAAGCGATCGGCGTCGACCTGGCCAATCCTTACGGCGGCCACGGCCTGACCGTGCCGCGGGGCGACGAGATTCCGGTGTTCTGGGCGTGCGGGCAGACCACGCACCTCGCGATCGCGACAGCGCGCCCGCCGCTCGCCATCACGCACTCCAAGGCGCACATGGTCCTGACCGACAGGCTGAGCGATGAGTTCCTGGAGAGCTAGGATCGACATGCGGGATGGCTCCGAAACCGCGAATGTGATTGTCCATCCGCCCGTCGCATGGGCGGCCGCAGCGCTGGGCGGGCTCGCGCTCAACTGGATCTTGCCCTTGCCGTTCGTTCCGGCCGCGGTGCCTGCAGGCTGGCTCGGGGCGATCGTGTTCGTGCTGGCCGTGGGGCTCGGAGTGTGGGCGATCGTGACCATGGCCCGGGCCGGCTCGAACGTGCCCACTAACCGGCCAAGCACGACCATTGTCGAGAGCGGCCCCTATCGCGTGACGCGCAATCCCATCTACCTCGGCATGTTTCTCGGGCAGGTCGGCTTGGCTGTGGCCTTTAACAGCCTCTGGCTTTACGTGACGCTGGTGCCGTTTGCGCTCGTCATCCGCTACGGGGTCGTCGCGCGCGAGGAGGCCTATCTCGAACGCAAGTTCGGCGACGTCTATCGCGCCTATCGCGCGCGCGTGAGGCGCTGGCTGTAGCTAAGTGCGGCGCAGCCGCTCGAACCCTTTCTCGAAGTCGCGGATCAGGTCGTCGACGTTCTCGAGCCCGGCGTGGATGCGCAGGCTCGGCCCGGGGGCCGTCCATTGTGTCGCCGAGCGCAAGGTCGACGGATAGGTCGGAACCACCAGGCTCTCGTAGCCGCCCCAGCTGTAGCCGAGCTTGAACAGCTCCATGTGGTCGAGCATGGCCGCGAACGCCTTGTCGGAGAATTTCTGCAGCGCGATGCCGAACAGGCCCGACGCCCCCGAATAGTCGCGCTTCCAGATCGCGTGGCCCGGATCGTCGGGCAGGGCGGGGTACATGACCTTGTAGACCTCCGGCCGTTTCTGGAGCCACTTGGCCAAGGTCAGCGCGGATTCATAGTGGCGCTGCATACGCAGCGCCAACGTGCGCAACCCCCGCAGCGCCATGTAGACGTCGTCGGGCCCGCCGCAATAGCCGGCCGCCGAGGCCGTCTTCTTCACCGGGATGAACGCGTCCTTCGTGCACACGGCCACGCCCAGCATGAGGTCGGAATGGCCCGAGATGTATTTGGTGGCGGCGTGGATCGCGACGTCGACGCCGTGGCGCAGCGGCTGGAAGAACACCGGCGAGGCCCAGGTGTTGTCCATGAGCACGGTGGCGCCATGCCGCTTGGCGGCGGCCGCGATCGCCGGCACGTCCTGGATCTCGAACGTCAAGGAGCCCGGCGATTCGAGGTACACCACCTTGGTGTTGGGCCGCATCAGCTTCTCGATCCCGGCGCCGATGGTCGCGTCGTAGTACTCGACCTGCACGCCGAATTTCGTCAGCACGTCGTCGCAGAAGATCCGGCACGGGCCGTAGACGCTGTCGAGCACGAGGAGATGGTCGCCCGCGGCGAGGAACGCCATCAGCGAGGACGCGATGGCGCCGAGGCCGCAGGGGAGGGTCACCGCGCGATAGCCGCCTTCGAGAGCGGTCACGGCCTCTTCGAGGGCGCGGGTGGTCGGCGTGCCCTCGCGGCCGTAGGTGATGCCCTCATACGCGCCGCTGGCGCGGTCCTTGCGCGTCTCCAGCAGGACCTCGACCGACGGGAAGAGGATGGTCGAGGCGTGGTAGACCGGCGGATTGACGATGCCGAAGTTCCTGGCGGGATCGCGCCCGGCATGCACGAGCGTGGTCTCGATGTGCTGGCGATCGTCGGTCGACATGGGCTCCTCGGAGATCGGCTGGGGAAAATCAGGTCTTGGCGAGCGGCAGCAGCCGCTCCACCGCCCCCACATGGATATGGGCGGCGTCGACGAGGTCGCGGATGGTGACCGATTCGTTGGCCGCGTGCCCCTCGCTGCCCTCGCCGGGGCCGGTGACCAGGATCTCGATGCCGTCGTCGGCGAAGAACCGCGCATCGCTGGCGCCGATCGGAATCACGAAGCGCGGCGGCGAACCGGTGCGCGTCGAATAGGCCTCGGAGAACGCGCCGACGAGGCGCGAATCGCGCCGTGCCGCGAACCCGTTCGTGCCGGTGATCAGCTCGATGTCCCAGGTGCCGGCGGGCTCGCCCGCAGCGGCGACCGCGTTGCGGAGCTCGGTAAATGCGTCCTTCACCGTCTCGCTCGCGAGGAGTCGGCGGTCGATCTCGACCGCGCAACGGCTCGGCACGACGTTCGCCGTGGTGCCGCCGATGATCGTTCCGATGTTCATCGTCGACTGCATGCCGCCTTTGGCGCGGTCGGCGATGGAGCTCGCCAGGTCCCGGCCGAGGCTTTCGATGATCCGCGCCATGCGCAGGATCGCGTTGTCGCCGTGCTGCGGCTCGCCGGCGTGCGCGGGGCGCCCGTGCGCCACGATCCGGCCCTGGAACACGCCGCGTTCCTCGGTGATGAGCTGGTTCGCCGTGGGAGCGCCCACGACCAGCATGTCCGGCTTGATCAGGCCCTTGTCGCGCAGATATTTGGTGCCGTCGCTGCCGAAGGTCTCCTCGTCGCCGACGAAGGTGAAGACGATCTCGCCGGCCTTCGGCCCGCCGCGGCGCACGATCTCCTCGGCAAGCCACAGCTGCACCGCCATCGAGCCCTTGCAGTTGCAGGCGCCGAGGCCGTAGACGCGGTCCTTCGTCACCGAGCCCGCGACCGGGTCGGTGCGCCACAGGGCGCGCTCGCCAGGCTCCACGGTGTCGGCATGCGCGTTGAATACGAGGGAGGGCGAGCCGCGGCCGATGCGGGCCACCACATTGTGGACGCCCGCGCGCCGCGATTCGACGTGCGTGTCATAGCCGAGCGTGGTCAGGCGCTGCTGGGCATAGCGCATGATCGCCGACGTGTCACCCGGCGGCGTGGCCGACGGGATCGCGATCAGTTCGCACAGGGTGTGCACCAGGCTGTCGCGCAGGGCGGGTTCGTTCGACGGCGGCATGCAGCTTCACCCTAGCCGCAATCGCGCCGATCTAAAAGCGCGGCGGCCGGATGATCGCCGCACTCGTCTTTTCGGTGTTGCGCGGATGAGGTTCCGGCATGCGCTGGCGCACCGGGCGGCCCCAGCCTTTCCCGCCCACGAGCTCGCCGTTCTCCATGACCACGCGGCCGCGGACGATGGTCATGACGGGAGCACCCTTGATGAGGCGCCCGTGCCACGGGGAGATATGGCTGCGCGAGTGCAGCTTCGCCTGGTCGATGCGCTGCTCGCGCCCGCCGTCGACGATGACGATGTCGGCGTCCGAGCCCACCTGCAGGGCGCCCTTGCGCGGATAGAGCCCCCAGGCGATCGCCGGGTTGCGCGCCGTCCAGCGCACGTAGTCGTTGAGGCTCATGCGGCCGGCGTTCATCTCGGTCAGCATCAGCGACATCTGCGTCTCCACGCCGGGGAAGCCGCAGTCGCACTCCCAGATGCTGGCCTTCGTCTTCTCCTCCAGCGTGTGCGGCGCATGGTCGGTCGCGATCATGTCGACCGTGCCGTCGGCCAGCGCCTGCCACAGCGCTTCGCCGTGGCCGGGCTCGCGGATCGGCGGATTGACGCGCAGCACCCCGCCCCCTCCTTGCCCTGATGGGCGCTTCATGTCCTCGGTGGTCAGCAGCAGATATTGCGGGCAGGTCTCCACCGTCACGTCGACGCCGCGCCGCTTGGCATCGCGGATGAGGTAGAGGGCCGCCCCAGAGCTCTTGTGCGCGATGTGGAGGCGCCCGCCGGTCCATTCGGTGAACGCGATCGCGCGCCCGACCGCCTCGACCTCGCAGATCTCCGGCCGTGCTGCGAGGTGGGCCAGCGCATCGGTGCGGCCTGCCGCTTCCATCTGCTTCTGACGGCGCGCCATGATCGACGGGTTCTCGGCGTGAACGGTGCAGCGCATGCCGCGGCGGGCGAGGATTTCGAAGCCTTCGAGCATGGCGCCGTCGCTGGGCGCGGGCAGGTTGCCGAAGGTGTTGCCCATGAAGCATTTGAACGCGGCGGCACCGGCATCGATCAAAGGCTCGAGCTGGTCGAGGTTGTTCTCGTCCAGGAGGCCGTAGATGCCGAAATCGACGTAAGCCTTCGATCCGGCGAGCTCCTGCTTCTGCTTCAAGGCCGCGACGGTGCCGGTCGGCGGGTTCGTGTTCGGCATCTCGAACACGGTCGTGACACCGCCGCAGGCGGCGGCGGCCGTGCCGGTCTCCCAGTCCTCCTTGTGCGTGTAGCCGGGTTCGCGGAAATGCACGTGGCTGTCGATGCAGCCGGGCAGCACGTAGCGCCCCTGGGCATCGATCGTGCGGCGCGCGGGCGGCATGCGCCCGTCCTCGGCCATGGCCACGATCACGCCGTCCTGCACCGCGATCGCAGCCGCGACCGTGCTCTCCGGCGACACGACGCGGCCGTTCCAGATCACGAGATCGACGGGCGCCTGCTCCATCATGCGTACTCCCAGATCCTCAGTCCTCTAGATGCCCAGTCCTCAGATGAACGACCCGCCGTCGACCGGCAGGTCGATGCCGGTGATCTGGCGGGAGCGCTCGCTGGCGAGGAACAATACCGCCTCGGCCACGTCTTCGCCGTCCGAAATCCGCCGCAGCGCGTACTGGTTCTCGTAGAATTTGCGCGCCTCATCGAGCGTGATGCCGAGGCGCTTGGAGCGCTCGGCGCACACGCGGTCGAAGCGATCGCCGATCACCATGCCCGGACAGACGTTGTTGACGTTGACGTTGTAGGGGCCCGCTTCGAGCGCCGCACTCTTGATGATGCCGCGCAGGCCCCATTTGGAGGCGCTGTAAGCCATGCGTCCCGCCTGGCCGCGCAGGCCGAACGTGCCGCCCACGTTGACGATCTTGCCGGAGCGCTGGCCGATCATCAGCGGCAGCACGGCGCGGATCATCAGGAAGCAGCCCTTGGTGTTGATTGCGATGATGTCGTCGAACTCCGCAGGCGTGGTCTCCCAGGTCGACGGGCCCACCGGGCCCGAGCCGCCGGCCACGTTGACGAGGATGTCGACGCGGCCGAACTCGGCCACGGTCGCCTTCACCGCCGCGTCGACCTCGCCGGGCGAGGTGACGTCGCAGCGGAGCACGATGGCGCGGCAGCCGAGCGACTTGACCTCGTCAGCCACCGCGTGCACTGGGGCGAGATCGCGGCCGGCGAGGGCCAGATGTGCCCCGGCGCGCGCGAGTGCCAGGGTGACGGCACGGCCCATGCCCTTGGCAGGACCGGTGACGATCGCGATCTTGTCCTCGAGATCGCGCTTGTGCGCTGCGTCCGCCGCCATGACCTGCCCTTCGCCGTTGTGCCGCCTACGGCAGCTTACGCTCGGAGAGCGGCGGCAGGAACTGGTCCGTATACACCTCGGCGGCGGCCGGACGGCGCGCCAGCTTGAACGCCGCCGTCACGACGTCGATGCTCTCCTCGATCCGCTTTGGATCGACCGTGCCGAAGCCGGTCTCGCGGATATGCGGTGTCGCGATATTGCGCTCGAGCAGCCATTTGAGTTTCTCCAGCTCGATCGCGCGGTCGGTGAGCGGCTCGACCTTGACCAGGGCGTCGATGGCCGCCTGCGGGTCCTTCATGCTGTCGAGATAGCCGCGGGTGACGGCGCGCACCAGGCCCGCCACCGCCTTCGGTGACTTATCGGCAAACGCCTTCGAGACGATGATCGAGTTGCTGTAGAGCTGCAGCCCGTAATCGGCGTAGTACAGGATCGTCACGTCGGACGCCGGCACGTTGAGCGCCTTGAGCGCGAAGAACGAGGTCGAGTCGAATCCCGTGATCGCGTCCAGCTGGCCTTTGACCAGGAGCGGCTCGCGCACGGCGGGCACGACGTTCTCGAAGGTGATCTTCGTCGCATCCAGGCCGGTGGCCTTGGCGAAGGCCGGAAACAGCTGGTAGCCCGCGTCGTTCTGCGGGGCGCCGACCTTCTTGCCGATCAGGTCCTGCGGCTTGGCGATGCCGGTCTTCTTCAGGGTGATGATCGCCATCGGCGCCTTGTCGTAGAAGCACAGCACCACGAGCTCCGGCTTCTCGGGATGGAGGGAGTCGTATTGCACCATCGAATTGATGTCGCCGAATCCGGCGTCGTACGCGCCGCTGGCGATGCGCACGATCGGGGCCGACGATCCTTCGCCCGCGTCGAGCGTCACGTCGAGGCCTTCGGCTTTGAAGTATCCGCGCTCCTGGGCGAGGAAGAACTCGGCGTTCGAGCCGTCGCGCTTCCAGTTGAGCATGAAGCGGATTTTCTCCTGGGCCAGCGCCTTGGTGGCGACGCCGCCCGCGATCACGATCCCGACCGCGAGCGCCGCACAGCAGCGACCGGCCAAAGTGTTAATGGCTCTGTACTTCGTCATGGTGCCCCCCTTTAATTTTTGCCGCAGCGGCTGGACGATCCAGCCTGCCGGTCGCGCAATGATGCAATTCTAACGCCATTACCGGCGGATTTCGTACAAATCACAACCGCCGGTCGCTTGTCGCGGGCCGGCGGTTACCGGTACGCTCGCGCGTGCTGTCGCGGGGTCGAGGGGGGCCGTGCCGTCGCCGCTGCGCGTTGCCATTGCCGGATTCGGGTCGATCGGCCGGCTGGTCGGCCGGTGCCTTGATTCGGGCCTTCCCGGGCTGCAGCTGGTCGCCGTGTCCGCCGCCCGGCTCGACTGCGCGCGTGATCACCTTAAGGAGTTTCGCTGTCCGGTTCCCGCGGTGCCATTGTCGCGCATCGCCGACGACGCGGATGCGGTCGTCGACTGCACGCCGCCCGAGATCTTTCTCGACACCATGGCGCCGGCGATCGGACGCGGGCGCACGATCGTCACGGTCAGCGCTGCCGCCTTGCTCGAGAACGAGCACGTGCTCGCCCGCGCAGCGGCCGCCGGAAGCCGCATCGTCCTGGTGTCGGGTTCGGTTGGCGGCCTCGACGCGCTGCGCGCCGCGTCCGTCGGCACCATCCGCTCGGTACGCATGATCACGCGCAAGCCGCCGCTGTCCCTCGCGCGCTCGCCCTGGCTCGCCGCCCAGGGTATCGACGCCGCCCGTATCACGGCGCCGACCAGGGTCTTCGACGGCAGTGCGCGCGAGGCGGCGCGCAACTTTCCGGACAAGTTCAACCTCGCGGCGACCGTGGCCCTGGCCGGCATCGGGCCCGACCGCACGCGGATCGAGATCTGGCTCGACCCCGGCGTGGAGCGGAACGTGCACCGCATCGCGGTCGATGCGGACAGCACGCGCTTCGAGCTGGAGATCCAGAACGTCCCAAATCCGGGACACGAGGGCACGGGTCCGCTCGTCGCCTACAGTATCGTCGCAGCGCTCAAGGATCTCACCGCCGGTGTCCGTATTGGAACATGATTTGCAACAATTCGCGGCAGATTAGTTAAGGCCACACATGGATCTCGCGGGACGCATCGCGATCTTAACCGGTCCTGGAAAAGGGATGGGTCCGGCCATCGCCGAGACCTTGGCGCGCGAGGGTGCCGACCTCCTGCTGTGCGGCCGCGACCTGGCCCCCATCGAGGCGGTGGCCGAGACGGTGCGCAAGCTCGGCCGCCGCGCCGTGGGCGCGCGCTGCGACGTGACCGACCCGGCCGCGGTCGAAGCGATGGCGGCGCGCACGCGCGAGGTCTTCGGCGGCCGCATCGACATCCTGGTGAACGCGGCGGGCGGCACCGGGCCGGTCGAGAAGGGCATCCTCGAGACGGATCCTGCGCAGTTCGACGACGTGGTCGCCGTCAACATGCGCGGCTGCTTCCTCACCATCCGCGCCGTGCTGCCGACGATGATCGAGCAGCGCTATGGCAAGATCGTCAATATCGGCGGCACCTGGGGCTTGCGCGGCAAGGCGCTGCGCATGGCCTACGGCGCCACCAAATGGGGCCTGCGCGGCATCGCCAAGAGTGCCGCGCTCGAGGCCGGGCCGTACAACGTGAACGTCAACAACGTCTGCCCCGGCATCGTCGAGGGGCCGCGGTTCGACAACACGTGCCGCGTCAAGGCGCAGGCCCAGGGCAAGAGCGTGGAGCAGGTGCGCGCCGAATCGGCCGCCGAGTACGCGCTGCGGCGGCTGTCGACGGCACAGGACGTCGCCAACGTGGTCGCGTTCCTGTGCAGCGACAAATCGCGCCAGATCACGGGCCAGGATATCGCCGTCGACGGCGGCTGGGTCATCTAGATCAAGACCGGAACAGGGAGATTGTCATGCGCATCATGTTCGCACTGCTGATGGGGGCCTTCGGCGTTGTCGCCGGCCCGGCGATGGCCGACACGCCTCTCAAGTTCTCGCTCGACTTCATCATGTTCGGCTCGAACTCGCCGTTCGTGTATGCAGCCGAGCACGGCTACTTCAAGGAGGCCGGCCTCGACGTGACGATCGACTCGTCCTCGGGCTCGGGCGACGCGGTGAACCGGCTGGCGACCGGCACCTATGACATCGCTTATTCCGACGTCAGCACCTTGATCGAGTTCGCCTCGAAGAACCCAGGCGTGGCTCCCAAGGTCGTGCTGTTCATCCAGGAATACACGCCGGCCGTGATCATGGCGCTGAAGAGCAGCGGCATCGCCAAGCCGCAGGACCTGATGGGCCACAGCCTGGGCACGGCGATGACCGACGCTGGCTCGCGCATGTTCCCGACGTTTGCACGCCTCAACGGCATCGATGTGGCGAGAGTGAACATGCAGACGGTCGATTTCCGGCTGCGCGACAGCATGTTCGCGCAGAAGCGGTTCGACGCGATCATCGCCTTCCGGGATTCGGTGCTGAATGCTCGGAATCTCGGACTGCCGGTCGACGAGATCAACGTGATCTCCTACGGACAGTGGGGCCTGCCGCTCTACGGCAACGCGATGATCGCCTCGCGCAAGCTGATCGAGAGCAATCCCGACGCGCTGCGCAAGGCGGTGGACGCGGCCGCCAAGGCGTGGCGCGACGTGGCGCGCGATCCCAAGGTGGCGATCGATGCGCTGGTCAAGCGCGACCCGCTGGCCAAGGCCGACCTCGAGCTCGAGCGGCTGACGCTCCTGGTGAACAACCAGGTGATCACGGCAAACACCAAGGCGAACGGCATCGGTGCCGTCGACGTGAAGCGGCTCGACGAGCACATCAAGCTGATCTCCGAGGGCTACAAGCTGCAGAGCCAGCCGACCCGGAGCGACATCTACGACGACCGCTTCCTGCCGCCGCTCGCGGACCGGAAGTTCACGAACTGAGAGGCCGGGGCCACTTGGCATAGAAGTCGCGGAGATGCGCCTGCCAGCGTGAGACGACCGGCTTCATCGCCTTGAGGCGCGGGGCATCGCGCGCCACGATCCGGCGCAGCTCCGCTTCCAGCGCCGGCAGGTCGACGCCGGTCACCCGGCCGTCCTCGACCACGCGGCGGCCGGCGATCCACACGTCGCGCACGTGACGCTCGCCGGCGCGGGCGAGCAGCAGCTCGACCTCGTCGGTGACGTCCTCGACCGAATCGGCGCCGATCGCCCCCCAGTCGAGCGCCACGAGGTCGGCGCTGGCCCCGGGTGCGAGCTGCCCGTGCAGCGCTTCGGACCCGGCGACGCGGTGGCCATGCGCGAAGGCGGCGGTGGCCAGCGCCTTGAGGCTGAGCCCGCCGTCGATGCCCGTGCCGCCGTGGATCACGCGCTGCAGGCGGAGCTCGCGCCACGGATCGTCGTCCATGTCGATGGCGGACGAATCGAGCCCCATGCCCAGAGGAACGCCCGTCGCCTGCAGAGCCGCCGCCGTGGCACGGCCGGAGCGCAGCCGCAGGTTGGAGCTGGCGTTCAGCACCACGGTCGCCTGGCGCCTGGCCAGCACCTCCATCTCCTCTGGCCGCAGCCACACGCCGTGGGCGAACGACGTGCGCGGGCCCAGGAGGCCGAGCTCATCCATGCGGCGCAGCACGCCATCGGGGTACTCGCGGTCGAGCCACTGGCGCTGGTACCAGGTCTCGAGAAGATGCGCCTGGATGCCTCGGCGATGGTCCGCCGCCGCGCGCGCCACTTTCTCCAGCATCTCGTCGCCGCACCATTGGAGCCCGGCGGGGCCGTATTGCACGCTGACGAGGCCGCCGCCGCAGCGCTCGGCGATTTCATCGACCATCGCGAGCTGGCGGTCCACATCGGGGATGGGGGCCCGCCAGATGTCGAGGATGGCCTCGCGGTGCTCGGCGGGCAGCCCGACCAGCACCTCGTCGTCGGCGCCGTAACCCAGCCGGTTGCGGTCGCGCATCGGGACCACGAAGGCGACGCGGATCCCGACGTCGCGCGCGGCGCGGCAGAACTCGGCGGCCTCATCGGCCATCCGGTGCGGGTCCTGCGGACCGTGGAAGTGCACGACCGAGGTGATGCCGGCGCGCACGAGGCGGCCAAAGGCAACCGCGGCCAGCAGATACGGGGGAGCCGCGGGGCTCAGCACGAGGCTCGGAATCCACAGCTCCAGCGCCTGGTCGTCGGCCCCGAAGGCGACTGTCGGGATGGCCCGGCCGTGGTCGTGGGCGTTGGCAGGGGCGGGGACGACGATGCGTCCCCGGCCTTTCGCGGCCTCGCGCGGCGGCGCATCGTCGACGGACGCGACGCGCACCCCGTCGATCCTGATCCGCACGTCGCGGCGCAAGGGGGCCTCGCCCGGCTGTGCCCAGGCGCGTTCGGCAAAGATTTCGGTTCCGGTCATGCGGGTGAGCTCAGCCTTCGTGTTAACCGTCGCAGTGCAGATGCAAGAATAACGCCGACACTGCTATGGTACACGACCTCACATGATGTCTCCCAAAGCCGTCAAAGCCCGCCTCGCCATCGACATCGGCGGCACCTTCACCGACGTCGTCGTCGAGCACGGGGGGCGCCAATGGACGGCCAAGGTGCTGACCACCCCGGCGGCGCCCGAGCGTGGCTTCCTCGAGGGCGTCGATGCGGTGATGAAGGCGGCAGGGCTCTCACCCTCCGACCTCTCGATCATCATCCACGGCACCACGTTGGCGACCAACGCGCTCATCGAACGCAAGGGGGCCAAGACCGCGTTCCTCACCACCGAGGGCTTCATCGACACGCTCGATCTCGGCAGCGAGAGCCGCTTCGAGCAGTACAGCATCAATATCGGCCGTCAGCCGTCGTTCGTGCCGCGGCATCTGCGCTTTCCCGTGCGCGAGCGAGTCGCAGTCGACGGCGAGGTGCTGTTGCCCGTGGACGAAGGGGCGCTCCGGGCACAAATCGGCCGGATTCCGCAGGACGTCACGAGCATCGCGGTCGGCTGCCTGCACAGCTTCGCCAACACCGCGCACGAGCGGCATATCCGCGACGTGGTGAAGGACGCGCGGCCGGACGCTTGGGTGTCGCTGTCGTCCGAGGTGTCGCCCGAGATGCGCGAATACGAGCGCTTCTCGACCACCGTCGCCAATGCCTACGTGCAGCCGGTGATCGCGCGCTATCTCGAACAGCTGCGGCGCGACCTCGAAACCCGCGGCGTGCGCTGCCCGCTCTATCTCGTGCTGTCGAGCGGCGGCATCACGACCATGGAAATCGCCACGCGCTTTCCTATCCGGCTGGTCGAATCGGGCCCGGCCGGCGGGGCGATGTTCGCGGCCGGCATCGCCCGCCGCCGCGGCCTGGACCGCGTGCTGTCGTTCGACATGGGCGGCACCACGGCCAAGATCTGCCTGATCGACGATTTCGCGCCGCAGCGCTCGCGCGTCTTCGAGGTGGCGCGCGCCTACCGGTTCCGCAAAGGAAGCGGCCTTCCGGTGCGCATCCCGGTGATCGAGATGGTCGAGATCGGCGCCGGCGGCGGATCGATCGCCGACACCGACAGCATGGGCCGCATCGCCGTCGGCCCGGCGAGTGCGGGCGCCGATCCGGGTCCCGCCTGCTACGGCCGGGGTGGTTCGCGGCCGACCGTGACGGACGCCGATCTCGCCCTCGGCCGCATCGACCCGGCGGCGTTTGCCGGCGGCCGCATGCGTCTCGACGAGCGCGCCGCCGCGGGCGCCCTGGCGCGCGCGGCCACCGGCACGTTCGGCGGCGATGCGGCGGCGTTTGCCTTCGGCGTCTGCGAAATGGTGGATGAGAACATGGCCAACGCCGCCCGGGTGCATGCGGTCGAGTGCGGCCTCACTCTCGGCGAGCGCACGTTGATCGCCTTCGGCGGGGCGGCTCCGCTGCACGCCGCGCGCCTTGCTCAGAAGCTGGGAATCCAGCGCGTGGTCGTGCCGAGCGGCGCCGGGGTCGGCTCGGCCATCGGCTTTCTCGAATCACCGGTCGCCTACGAGGTGACGCGAAGTTTCTACCAGCGACTGGGCTCGTTCTCGCCCGAGGCCATCAATCCGGTCCTGGACGCGATGGCCCGCGAGGCGCATGACGTAGTCGAGCGCGGCGCACCCGGCGAGAGCCGGCAGGAGACGCGTTTTGCGTTCGCGCGCTACATCGGCCAGGGGCACGAGATTCCCGTTCGCCTGCCCAATCGCGCCTTCGCCGCAGCCGACATTGCGGGCGTACGCGAGGCCTTCGAGCGCGCCTACACCGAGCAATACGGCCGGCTGGTGCCGGGTGTCGACGTCGAGATCCTGAGCTGGGCGGTACGGGTCGAGACGCCGCTGCACGCCCCGCCGCGCGCCGCGGAGCCGGACGGGCCCTCGGCGGCGCGCCCGATCGGGGCCCGGCGCGTGTTCGACCACGCGCGCGCCGCATGGGTCGAGGCGCAGATCTATCGCCGCGCCAGCCTTGCGCGCGGTGCCGCTCTTGCAGGCCCGGCGATCGTCGTCGAAGATGACACCTCGACCGTCGTGCCGCCGGGCTATCGCGCCACGATCACGCCGGAAGGCTATATCGAGATGATCGCGGAGCCGTCATGAGCCTGACCGATCGCGTCGGCGAAATCCGCCTGCAGGTGATGTGGAACCGCCTCATCGCCGTGGTCGAGGAGCAGGCGCAGACCCTGCTGCGCACCGCGTTCTCGACCACCGTGCGCGAGGCCGGCGACCTGTCGGCCGGCGTCTTCGATCCGCAAGGCCGCATGGTGGCGCAGGCCGTCACCGGCACGCCGGGCCATGTCAACTCGATGGCGAACGGCGTGAAGCACTTCATCGCCAAGTTCCCGACCGCCGGCATGAAACCGGGCGATCACTACATCACCAACGATCCGTGGCTCACCTCGGGCCACCTGCACGACATCACGGTGGTGAGCCCGGTCTTCCGCGGCGGCACGGTCGTGGCGTTGTTCGCCTGCTGCTGCCACCAGGTCGACATCGGCGGGCTGGGGCAGGGGCCGGACGGCCGCTCGGTCTACGAAGAGGGCTTCCAGATCCCGATCATGAAGCTCGCGAGCGGCGGCAAGGTGAGCGAGGACCTGCTGGTGCTGCTGCGCGAGAACGTGCGCACGCCTTTCGAGGTCGAAGGTGATGTGCTGTCGTATATCACCGCGAACGAGACGAGCTCGCGCCGGCTCGTGCAGATGATGGAGGAATTCAAGCTCGATACGCTCGACGATCTCGCGGGCTTCATCCTTGCGCGCTCGGAGGCGGCCACGCAGGCCGAGATCGCGAAGCTGCCGAAAGGCACCTGGCGCAGCGAGCTCACGATCGACGGTTACGACGTGCCGGTCACGCTCAAGGCCACGCTGACGATCGGTGATACGGGCGTTTCCGTCGACTACGCGGGCAGTTCTGCCGCCAGCCCGTACGGCATCAACGTGGTCCTGAACTACTGCCAGGCCTACACGGTGTTCGGGCTCAAATGCGTGATCGCTCCCGACGTGCCGAACAACGCCGGCTCGCTCGCCCCGTTCTCGGTCATGGCGCCGGAGAACTCGATCCTCAACGTGCGGCGTCCGTGGCCTGTGTCGGCACGGCATGTGATCGGACAGATGCTCCCCGATGTCGTATTCGGATGTCTCGCGCAAGCGGTGCCCCAGCGCGTGCCGGCCGAAGGGGCGTCCTGCCTGTGGACGGCACAGCTGCGCGGCGCACCGATGCCCGAAGGTGCGAATGTCTACGCGCCTCCCTTCGAGGTCGCGTTCTTCAACAGCGGCGGCTGCGGCGCCAGCCCGGACCGCGACGGGCTTTCGGGCACCGCGTTTCCGAGCGGAGTACGCGCCACACCGGTCGAGGTGACGGAGACGACCGGGCCGGTCGTCATCTGGCGCAAGGAGCTACGGCCGGATTCCGGGGGTGCCGGTGCCCAGCGCGGCGGCCTCGGCCAGATCATCGAGATCGGCACGCGCCAGGGCACGCCGTTCTCGATCCTGGCGATGTTCGACCGGGTCAAGAATGCGGCGCGCGGCCGGGCAGGCGGGCACGCAGGCGCGCTCGGCCGCGTGCGGCTGGGCTCGGGTGCTGAGATGCGGGGCAAAGGGCTGCAGCCGATCCCGGCCGACGACCGGCTGGTGCTGGAGCTTCCCGGCGGGGCCGGCTACGGCGATCCGCATCAGCGCCCGGCCGAGCTGGTCGCGCGCGATGTGCTCGACGGTCTCGTGTCGCCCGAGGCGGCGCGGC
Organism: Alphaproteobacteria bacterium; assembly: GCA_035506575.1. Taxonomy (GTDB): domain Bacteria; phylum Pseudomonadota; class Alphaproteobacteria; order CACIAM-22H2; family CACIAM-22H2; genus DATJPD01. The sequence continues at coordinate 1,167 of DATJPD010000197.1, read as the reverse complement.
GCGACTACGGCGTCACTGTCGCAAAGGACGGAGCGGCGCGCCGAACTTAGGCGGAGCGCAGCCGGCGCTCGGACAGCTTCCGGTATTCAACCAGGACCTTGCGGTTCGCCGCGGCGTGCGTGGCCGGCGTGGCGGGGAACGCGGTCACGCCGCGCTCGCGCTGGTCGCGCTTCGGGCGCGCCGGCTTGACCGGCACCTTGGCCTGCCGCACCTCGATCGTGCGGCCGTCGATCACCTTGCCGCTGACCCCGGCGATGGCCTTGTTGCGCGCCTTTTCCGTCGCGAGCTCGACGAAGCCGAAGCCTTTCGACTCCCCGGTCTCGCGATCGCGCGCGACGCGGAACGTGATGACGATGCCATAGGGCTCGAACAACTCGGCCAGCTGATCGTCGGTCATGCTGTAGGGCAGGTTCGCCACGAACAGCGCTTCGGCAGTCGGTTTCATGGAGGGAGGGTCCCTGGTCCCTGTTGATGTTCCGCCCGATTCGAGGGGCAGATCCGGAAGCAAGCATACTAAACGGACGGAGCGGCGAGAGTTCCGTTTGCTGCGGCGCAGCAATGCAGATTTCGCATATGGTTAGCTCGGAATACGTTAAGCCACCGACCCGTGCAGTGGGCGCCACCCCGCTGCGGCCGCGATCGCCGTGCGGCCGCGGCTTCGCTTTTTGCGCAGGCAGTACCGCTACTTACACGGACGCGGCGGTGGCGATCCTGCGCCGCGCCCCTGAGTCGTCGCTGTGGACAAATTGATGTAAAGTAAGACCATCCGCCGCGCAGTGACGGCCGCCGGCCTGGCCGGTGGTCTAGCCCACGGTGCCGATAACTCGCCAGAGCACACGAGCATGTCCGGCTTTGCAAAACCGACGATCGCCGACTGGGAACGCCTCGCGCGCCAGGAGATCAAGCGCGAGTCACTCGACCCGCTGACCTGGACCACGCCCGAAGGCATCACGGTCAAGCCGCTCTACACCGCGGCGGACCTCGAAGGGCTCGAGGCGATTCACAGCCTGCCGGGCTTCGCACCCTATCTGCGCGGCCCGCGCGCCACGATGTATGCGAACCGGCCGTGGACCATCCGGCAATATGCCGGGTTTTCGACCGCGGAGGAGTCGAACGCGTTCTACCGCGAGTGTCTGAAAAACGGGCAGATGGGCCTGTCGGTCGCCT
>DATJPD010000196.1:0-19243 GCA_035506575.1 Alphaproteobacteria bacterium | reverse complement strand
CAGCGCGGGCCGATGCGCTACGTGCTGGGGGCGATCGACCGCGTGCGCGACGGCTACGTGGCGGTCGTCCGCCGGCTCGTGCGCGTGGCGGCGGTCGGCCTGATCGGCGTCGCGGTGGTGGCGGTGGGAGCACTCGGCGTTTTCAAGATAACGCCGCAGGGTTTCCTTCCGGCCGAGGACCAGGGCGCATTTTTCGGCGCCATGCGGCTGCCCGAGGGCGCCTCGCTCACCCGCACGCAGGACCTCGTGTCGCAGGTCGAGACCATCGTCCGCCAGATGCCGGGTGTGCAGGGCGTGCTGTCGGTGGTCGGCCTCAACTTCATCGACTACGTCGCGGCCCCCAACCAGGCGTTCTTCGTCGTCGAGATGAAGCCCTTCGACCAGCGCACGCCGGCGGAAAGCGTGGACGCGGTGCTGGCGCGGCTGCGGCCGCAGCTGGCGGCGATCCCGGGCGGAATCGTGTTCCCGTTCAACCTGCCGCCCATCCTCGGCCTCGGCAGCACCGGCGGGTTCCAGTACGTTCTGGAGGCGTTGCAGGGGCAGAAGCCGACCGACGTCGCCGCCGTGATGCGCGGCCTGCTCGTCGCCGCCAATCAGCAGCCCGAGCTCGCGGGTGTGTTCAGCACCTTCGCCGCCGACACGCCCCAGGTCTATCTCAATATCGACCGCGACAAGGCCGAGGTGCTGGGGGTCAAGCTCTCGGACGTGTTCAACGCGCTCGAGTCCACGCTCGGCGGCTTCTACGTCAACAACTTCAACCTGTTCGGCCGCATCTGGCAGGTCAACGTACAGGCCGATGCGCGCTTCCGCGACAATATCGAGGACATCTATCGCGTCTACGTCCGCAACGCCAAAGGCGCCATGGTGCCCATCCGGGCGATCGCCCAGGCGCGCCTCGTCCAGGGCGCGCAGGCGGTGATCCGCTACAACGGCTTCCCCGCCGCGGTCATCAACGGAGCCCCCAAGCCCGGCTACAGTTCCGGCCAGGCGCTGGCGGCGATGGAGCGCCTGTCGGTCCAGACCCTGCCGCCGGGCTACGGGTTCGAGTGGACCGGGACGGCGCTGCAGGAAAAGGCCGCGAGCGGCAAGACCGGGATCGTGCTGGGGCTCGCCGTCCTGTTTGCCTATCTGTTCCTGGTGGCGCTCTACGAGAGCTGGAATATCCCGATTCCCGTTCTTCTCTCGGTGAGCGTCGGCGTCCTGGGCGCGATCGGCGGCGTGGCACTCTCCGGGCTCGCGTTCGACGTCTACGCGCAGATCGGCCTCGTGGTCCTGGTGGCGCTCGCCGCCAAGAACGGCATCCTCATCGTCGAGTTCTCGGTCGAACAGCGGCGCCAGGGCAAGAGCATCGCCGAGGCGGCGGTCGAAGGCGCCCGGCTGCGCTTCCGGCCGGTGATGATGACGAGCTTCGCCTTCATCCTCGGCCTGCTGCCGCTGGTGATCGCGGAAGGAGCGGGAGCCCTCAGCCGCCGCGCGGTCGGCACGCCGGTGTTCGGCGGCATGCTGGCGGCGGCCGTGGTCGGGGTCTTCTTCATCCCGGTGCTCTACGTCGTGTTCCAATGGTTGCGCGAGCGCGCCGCACCGCATCCGGCAGGCCACGCCCACCCGGAGGCGCAGCCGGGACAGGATTGAGGAGCGCGGCCGGAGCGGTCATCAGCAGAGGAGTCCTCGCATGCCCGTTACCTACGACGCGATCGTCATCGGCGCCGGCCAGGCCGGGCCGTCGCTCGCTGGGCGGCTCACCGCCGCCGGCATGTCGGTGGCGGTGGTGGAGCGCCACCTGTTCGGCGGCACCTGCGTCAATGTCGGCTGCATCCCCACCAAGACGCTCGTCGCCAGCGCCTATGCGATCCACACGGCGCGGCGCGGCGGCGATTACGGGTTCAAGCTTGGCGGCGGTATCGCCGTCGACATGACGGCGATCAAGGCGCGGAAGGACGCGGTCTCGGGGAAGTCGCGCAAAGGCGTGGAGTCCTGGCTCGATGGCATGGAACGCTGCACGGTGTATCGCGGCCATGCGCGGTTCGTATCCGCGCACGAAGTCCAGGTGGGCCAGGAGCGCCTGAGTGCTCCCCGAATCTTCATCAATGTCGGCGGACGGGCGCTCGTCCCCGATATGCCGGGCATCGACCGGGTCCGCGTCCTGACCAATACCTCGATGCTGGACCTTGACGTGCTGCCCCGTCATCTGGTGGTGGTGGGCGGCAGCTATATCGGCCTCGAGTTCGCGCAGATGTACCGCCGTTTCGGTAGCGAGGTGACCGTCATCGAAAAAGGGCCGCGACTGATCGCGCGCGAAGACGAGGATGTGTCGGCCGCGGTCAAGGAGATCCTCGAGGCGGAGGGGATCGCGGTGCTCGTGGGCGCCGACTGTATCAGCTTCGAGCCGCGCGGCACGGAGATCGCGGTCGGCGTCGACTGCACGTCCGGCCCGCCCGCGGTCACGGGCTCGCACGTGTTGCTGGCGATCGGCCGCCGTCCCAACACCGACGATCTGGGGCTGGATGCGGCCGGGATCGCGGTGGATTCGCGCGGCTACATCGCGGTCGACGACGAATTGCGGACGAGCGTACCCGGAATTTGGGCGCTCGGCGACTGCAACGGGCGCGGTGCCTTCACCCACACCTCGTACAACGACTTCGAGATCGTCGCCGCGAACCTGTTGGACGGCGAGACGCGCCGCGTCAGCGAGCGCGTTCCGGCCTACGCGCTCTATATCGACCCACCGCTCGGCCGCGTCGGGATGACCGAGGCGCAGGCGCGCGCGAGCGGCCGGCCGCTCCTGATCGGCCGCCGTCCCATGACCCGGGTGGGGCGTGCCGTCGAAAAGGGCGAAACGAAAGGGTTCATGACCGCGATCGCCGACGCCGAGACCAAGCTCATTCTCGGTGCCGCCATCCTCGGCACCGGCGGCGACGAGGCGATCCACGGCATCCTCGACACGATGAACGCCAGGCTTCCCTACACGGCGCTGCAGCGCGCGGTGCCCATCCATCCGACCGTGTCGGAGTTGATCCCTACGCTGCTCGCCGACATGAAGCCGGCCGTGCCGGCGTCGCGACCCTCTAAGCCATTGACCTAACTCTGAATTACGGCCGAGTTCCCATTTTTACGCTCAATTCTCGCCTTTACAGTTAATTATGGAAAAACGGCTTCTATAGCGGGCTTAGGTTCTAAGCCGGCTGTCTGAATGTTCCTGCTAAATCAGTTGTTCATGCCCCTCACAGCGGGCATCGATCTCGGCAACCCTTATGTCGGGAAATACGACTACGCCCTGGTCGCGCTTTCGGTCGCGATCGCCTCGCTGTCGGCATTCGTCGCCCTTTCGGTCTCGAGCCGCATCGTCGCTGCCTCGACGCCGCGCGGGCGTGTGACCTGGGCGTCCGCCGGCGCAGCCAGCATGGGCGGCGGCATCTGGTCCATGCACTTCATCGGCATGCTGGCGTTCACCCTGCCGTGCGGCGTCGGGTACAACCTCGTCGGGACCATCCTGTCGATGGTTCCCGGCATACTCGCCAGCGGGGTGGCGTTGAGCGTCATCGGCCGGACACAAGCGCCCGGGCTCGGGCGTCTGTTCGGCGGCGCGCTGCTGATGGGCGGCGGCATCGGCGCCATGCACTATTCCGGCATGGCTGCGATGCGGCCGGACGCCTTGCTGATGTACGACCCGATGATGGTCGGCGTCTCCGTGCTGGTCGCGATCGTGCTGGCCCTCATCTCGCTGGGCGTGCATTTCGGCCTGCGCAACGCCGTCTCGCCCGTTCCGGCGACCATCCTTGCGGCAACCATCATGGGCGTGGCCGTGGCCGGCATGCACTACACCGCCATGGACGCGGCGCAGTTCTATCCGCTCACGGTCGACGTCGGCAACGGGACGCACCTGCCGGGCACCCTCCTGGCGATGATGGTTGCCACGCTGGCCGTGCTTGTCGGCAGCGCCACGCTCGCGGCGAGCTACGCCGCCCGGCAGATCGACCTCGTGGCGCAGCTCAATTTGGAGATGGGGCAGCGCGGCGCCGTGGAGCGGGATGCTCAGCGCAGCCGCGCCCGCGCGCAGGCGATCGTCGACGCGGTCGCCGACGCCATCATCACGTTCGACCGCGGCGGACGGATCCGCCAGTGGAGCCGCGGCGCGGAACGGATCTTCGGCTATAAGGCCAGAGAGGTCATCAGCACCGAACTTGCCACGCTCTTGCCGGTGCGTCCCGATGCGGACCCATTCGGCGTGGTCGAGTCATTGATCGGCGCGGACGGTTCCTTCGGCGTGGCGCGCGAGCTCACGGCGATCCGAAGCGGCGGGCAGGAATTCCCGGCCGAGCTCACCGTCACCGAAGTGAAGGGCATCGACGAGGTCCTATACACCGGAATCCTGCGCGACATCACCGAGCGCAAGCGAGCCGAGCGGGAGCTGGTCGATGCGCGCCGGCAGGCCGAGGCGGCGAGCCAGGCAAAGTCCGAATTTCTGGCCACCATGAGCCACGAGATCCGTACGCCGATGAACGGCGTCCTCGGCATGGCCAACCTGCTTGCTTCCACGCCGCTGAACGAGCGCCAGAGCCGGTGGACGGAGAACCTGATCCGCTCGGGGCAAGCGCTGATGGCGATCATCAACGACGTCCTCGACTTCTCCAAAATCGAGGCCGGACGGCTTGATCTTCTCAAGTCGGATTTCGAGCCGCGGGAGGTCATCGCCGAAATCGCGGACCTGTTCAGCGAGCGTTGCGCGAGCAAGGGGCTAGAATTCGCCTATTTCGTCGATGAGACCGTGCCGACCCTGCTGTACGGCGATCCGCTTCGACTGCGCCAAGTGTGCCTGAACCTGGTCAGCAACGCGATCAAGTTCACCGAGCGTGGCGAAATCCTGGTCGAGATGTCAGCATCGACCCCGCAGGGCGACGATGTCCTGCTGAGCGTCGCCGTCACGGACACCGGCATCGGCATCGCCCCCGACAAGCAGGTTTCGGTGTTCGAATCGTTTCACCAAGTCGACAGCTCGATGACCCGTTCGCGCGGCGGATCGGGCCTCGGTCTCGCGATCGCCAAGCAGCTCGTGACCCTCATGGGTGGTGAGATCGGCGTTGAGAGCGACCTCGGCCGCGGCTCGACGTTCTGGTTCACGGCGCGCCTGCGAAAGCCGCTCGGCGAAGCCGATCTGCCGCGCCGGCCGCGCCATTTGGCGCGTCATCTGTCGGTGCTGCTCGTCAAGCCGAACGCCGTCGCAGCCCACGTCGCATCGCAGTACCTGATGAGCTGGGGCGTCGACGCGACGGTCGCCGCCACGGCCGATGAGGCGCGCACCGCGTGGGGCGCGGCACGCGCAGCGGGGACGGGCTTCGACGTGGCGATCATCGATCTCACCGCGCTGGCGAAGGTGGGCCTCGACCTCGCGGCCGCGATGCGCGCGGATCGGCGCGGCAGGCCGGTCGAGATCGTCTTCCTCACCCAGGTCGACAGCGTCGTCGATGACGGGGCCGAAGAGAACCTGGGGTTTGCCACCCTGTCGAAGCCGATCCGGCCTTCGGAGCTGTTCGACTGCCTTGCGTCGATCGCGGCGGGAACGTCTAAGCGCCATGCTGCAGCACTGCGGGCGCAGCGGTCGGTGCGCTCGGCTCAACCGCAGTTTAATGCGCAGGTCCTGCTCGCCGAAGACAATGCCATCAACCAGGACGTGGCCGTCGGCATGCTGAACAACCTCGGGTGCAACGTCGTCAGCGTGTCGAACGGCGCCATGGCGGTCGAGACTTTCAGCCGGGGCCAATTCGACCTCATCCTGATGGACTGCGAGATGCCGGAGATGGACGGCTTCCAGGCCGCCCGCCGTATCCGTGACATCGAGCGACAGATGGACGAGCGGCCGGAGCCTGCCGAGCGCCGGAACCATATCCCCATCATTGCCGTCACCGCTCACGCGCTGCCGGAAATGCGTGCGATGTGCCTGGATGCAGGCATGGATGATTTCATCACGAAGCCCTTTGACGACCTCCAGCTCATGGAAGCGATGCGCCGCCAGCTGCGGCCGGCGCCGGCTCAGCCGACGCCGGGCCGCCCGGCGGGCGATGACGCGGATGCGCCTGCGTCTGCGAGCGAGCCGATCGACGGCGCAATCATTCACCAGATCCGGGTGATGGAGGCGCGCGGCAGTAAAGGGCTGCTGAAGCGCGTCGTGAGGCGGTTCATCGACACCGCCCCCATGTCGGCGGCCGACATCCGGGCGAAGTTCGACGCGGGTGACCCCGAGGCGCTGTGGCGCACGGCGCATGGCCTCAGGTCCAGTGCGAGTGCGATCGGCGCGGTCCAGGTGTCCAGCCGCTGTGCTGAAATCGAGACGACGGCGCGCCAATCGGGCGTTCACGCGGTCGCGGACATGATCGCCCAGTTGGACGCGGATGTTGCGACCGCGGTGCAATCGCTCCAGACGCTGCTGGCGGAAGCTGATGCAAAAATTCACTGACCCGCCAGGCTCGGTGCTCATCGTCGACGATGACGAGATCGTGCGCTCGCTCATGCGGCCGTCCCTGGAGCAGGCCGGGTTTGCGGTACGCGAGGCGGCCGACGGCCGGGACGCGCTCAGCATGTGCGCAGACGAGCTGCCCGATCTGGTGATCGCGGACGTCGTGATGCCGCACATGGACGGCTTCGAGCTGTGCCGGGCGCTGCGCTCGCAGCCACGCACGGCGCACCTGCCGATCCTGATGGCGACGGGTCTCGACGACACGCCGTCGATCGAGAAGGCGTACGAGTGCGGCGCCACGGATTTCATCTCCAAGCCGATCAGCTGGCCCGTCCTGTCGCACCGCGTGCGCTACATGCTGCGCGCGGCACGCGCGTTCGAGGATCTGCGTGCGAATCAGGAGATCCTGATCGCGGCCAAGATTGCGGCCGAGGCGGCCAGCAAGTCGAAGACGGAATTCCTGGCCAACATGAGCCACGAGCTGCGCACGCCGCTGAACGCGATCATCGGCTTCTCGTCGCTTATGCGCGAGGGGCTACACGGGCCGCTGCCGGAAAAATATCAGGCCTATCCGGGCCTGATCGTCGAATCGGGCGAGCATCTGCTCGACATCATCAACAGCGTTCTCGACATCGCCAAGGCGGAGTCGGACAAACTCGTACTCGATCGTCGCGAGGTCGAGGTCGAGCCGATCGTCCGCTTCAGCTCGGACCTGGCGGTCCAGATGGCGGCCAAGGCCCAGGTCCAGTATGCCGTGGAGATGGCCCGCGACCTTCCGCGCCTCTACGCGGATGCGCCCAAGCTGCGGCAGGTCCTGCTCAACCTGCTGTCGAATGCCATCAAGTTCACGCCTTCGGGCGGCCGGGTGACACTCAAAGTTCAGCCGGGTGATCTGGGCGGCATCGCGTTCCTGGTCCGGGACACCGGAATCGGCATGGATGCGCAGAACATCGAGATTGCGCTGACGCCCTTCGGTCAGGTCGACGCCAAGCTCGCCCGCAAATACGGCGGAGTCGGACTTGGCCTGCCGCTCAGCAAGAAGCTCGTCGAACTGCACGGCGGGACGCTCGAAATCGAGAGCGTTCCGGGTGCCGGCACGACCGTCGCGGTCCGCATCCCGGAGACGGGCTTCGGTGCGCTTGAACTGCGTTGACGCCCCGGTTCACAACGCCGCGAGATAGCGCGCGATCGCCTCGCGCTCGCCGGGCGTCAACATCTGCATGAATTTCGGCATGTCGAGATTGTTGGTGCGCTGGCCGTCGGCGAAGGCGTTCATCTGCGCGATCAGGAAATCGTAGCTGAGCCCGGCAAGGCGCGGAGCGGGCATGCCGCCTTCGAATTTCGGCTGGTGACAGGGCTGACATTGCGCTGCACCCTTGGGCAGCGCCACGGCGGCGGCCGGCTGCGCGGCTGCGGGCCATGACTTGGCGGCGAAATAACGCGCGATCTTGCGCAGATCCGCCTGCGCCAAGTCCTTGGCGATCGGCGTCATGATCGGGTTCTCGCGGTCGCCGCTCCGGTAGTCGTGCAGCTGCTTGACGATGTAGCTCTCCTGCTGGCCCCAGATGACCGGGATGATCTTGGGATCGGTTGGCGTGCCGTTCTCGCCGTGGCAGGCGGCACAGGTCTGCGCCTTGGCCTCGATGTCGTCCGCGGCCCGCGCAACACCCGCCGCGAGCGTCAGCGCCGCCCAGGCGCCGAGCATCATCCAGCACAACCGTGTGAGCATGGCGTTCTCCCCCTGTCGCGCTTAAGCCGCGCGTGTGTATCGGCGCAGTATCCCGACATCGCGCGCCCTGCGCAACCGGCACGCGGCGGTTGTCGCGCCGGAGCGGGTCGGCCGGGCTTGCCGTTCCTCCGGACGGAATGTGCTTGTTCCCCTTTCCGGGGGGAGTACCATATGGGCAACAGCCGGCTGTCGACGTTGTCCAGCACCAGGCGCCTAATACAAATCTTGATAGGGAGAAAACGATGCGTAGTGCGTTGATGTCCAGGCTCACCGCCAGTGCAGCACTCCTTCTTCTTCCGCTGACAGCACACCCCGTCTGGGCGCAAGGCGATGCGGCCGCCCTGACCGGCACGGTCAGCTCCGTGGCCGAAGGCAAGATGGAGGGCGTGGTCGTCACCGCCCACAAGCCGGGCTCGATCGTCCAGGTCAGCGTCACCACCGACGCGCAAGGCCGCTACAGCTTCCCGCAGAACCGCCTCGAGCCCGGCGAGTATGAGCTCACCATCCGCGCGGTCGGCTACGACATTGCCGCACCCGCCAAGGCCGGCGTGGAGGCGGACCGTACCGGAACGGCCGACATCAAGCTCGAGAAGACCAAGAACCTCGCAGGGCAGCTCACCAACGCCGAATGGATGATGAGCGTTCCCGGCACGCCCGACCAGAAAGCGCAGCTGCTCAACTGCGTCGGCTGCCATACCTTGGAGCGCATCGCGCGCTCCACCCACGATGCCGACGAGTGGACGAAGGTGGTCTCGCGGATGATGGGCTACGGTGCGGTCAGCCAGCCGGTCAAGCCGCAGCCGATGCTGGACCGCTCGCGCGCCGGAACGCCCGAGCAGTACCGCAAGTTCGCCGACTATCTAGCCACCATCAACCTGAGCTCGACCGACCACTGGGCATACGAGCTCAAGACGTTGCCGCGCCCTGCGGGCCGCGACACGCGGGCCGTCGTCACCGAGTACGACATGGGCCGGCCGACCACCGAGCCGCACGACATCCTCGTCGATAAGGACGGCAAGATCTGGTACTCGGATTTCGGCGAGATGTTCATCGGCAAGTTCGATCCGAAGACGCTCAAGCTCGTCGAGTATCCGGTCAAGACGTTCAAGGAGAACGCGCCCAAGGGCCTGCTGAGCATCGAGTTCGACCGCAAGGGCAAGATCTGGTTCGACACGATGTACCAGGGCTCGCTCGGCTGCCTCGACCCGAAGACCGGGCAGTTCACCTACTACCCGCTGGCGCCGGAGTTCAACGACGACCGCGTGCAGCTGAACTTCACCGGCCTGCACTACGAGGTCGACGGCAAGGTGTGGACCAAGAGCGTCGGCACGCAGGACATCTTCCGCGTCGACCTCAAGACCCAGAAATGGGAGAAGTTCCACCCGAGCAGCGAGCTGCCGGGCGTGAAGGACGCCGGCATCTACCAGGTGATGGCCGACTCCCACAACAATCTGTGGATGGCCGAGTTCACCGAGGGCCATCTCGGCAAGATCGACGCCAAGACGAAGAAAATCACGTGGTACGCGATGCCGACCGAGCACGCCCGCGCTCGCCGGATGGAGATCGACGACCACGACCGCATCGTGGTGACCGAATATCGCGGCAACAAGGTGGCGCTGTTCGATCCGAAGACGGAGAAGTTCACCGAGGTGCCGCTGCCGGCCTACACCTATCCCTACCGCGCCAACATCGACAAGAACGGCGAGGTGTGGGCGTCGACGATGAGCACCGACCGTGTGGTGCGGGTCGATCCCAAGACCGGCCAAGCCGAGCAGTACCTGATGCCGTCCGACACCAACATGCGGACGGTGGCCATCGACAATCGGACGACACCGGTCACGTTCTGGGTCGGCAGCAACCACGACCACCGGCTGGTCAGGGTCGAGCCGCTCGACTGACGCCGCACGCGAGGCGGTTTTAGATTAGACGGGCAGGGCCGGCAGGGCGCGGTCCTGCCCGTTCGTTTGACAACGCGAATTAGGGGGATACGTATGATTTCGATCCGCTTTCCGGCCGCTCTGCTCGCGGCCACCATCGTCTGTGCGGCCGTGCCCGTCCATGCGCAGCCGGCGCCGGTGAACCCGGCGGACTACCCCGACGGGCCGGGCAAGGAGATCGTCACCACGGTGTGCAACGGCTGCCACGAGGCCGGGCGCGTGCGCGCCGGCTACACCGCCGCCGGCTGGAACACGGTGCAGGCGATGATGGAGAACATGGAAGCGCCGGTGCCGCCCGAGGACTGGCCGGCCGTCGTCGCCTATCTCACCAAGAATTTCCCGGAGCATGGGCGCCCCAAGGCGGTCCTCGTTCCCGGCCCGGTGCAGGCCGAGATCAGATTGTGGGATGTGCCGACGCGCGGCTCGCGTCCGCACGACCCGATGGCGGCGCGGGATGGGTCGATCTGGTGGAGCGGCCAGCTCGCCAACAAGCTCGGCCGTCTCGACCCCAAGACGGGCGCCATCCGCGAGTACAGTCTGAAGACGCCCCACACCGCCCCGCACGGCCTGGTCGAGGACAAGGCCGGCAACGTCTGGTTCACCGGCAACTTTGCAGGCCTGATCGGCAAGCTCGATCCGAAGACCGGGCTGGTGACCGAATACAAGCTGCCCGATCCGGGTGCCAAGGATCCGCACACCCTGGTCTTCGACCACGATGGCATCCTGTGGTTCACCGTGCAGCAGGGGAACTTCGTGGGCCGTCTCGATCCCAAGACCGGCGACATCAAGCTCGTCCACCCGCCGACGGCGAACGCACGGCCCTACGGCATGGCGGTGAACTCGAAGAACGTCGTCCACTTCGTCGAGTTCGGCAGCAACAAGGTGGCGACGATCGACAACGCGATGAAAATCCGCGAATACGTGCTGCCCGACCCGGCGGCGCGTCCGCGCCGCATCGCGATCGGTCCCGGCGACATCGTCTGGTACACGGATTTCGCGCGCGGCTATCTCGGCCGTCTCGATCCCAAGACCGGCAAGGTCACGGAATGGCCCTCGCCGAGCGGCCCGAAATCGGCACCCTACGGCATCGTCTATACGAAGGGTGCCGTGTGGTACAGCGAGTCCGTGGCGCAGCCGTGCACGATCGTGCGATTCGATCCGAAGACCGAGAAATTCCAGAGCTGGGCGATCCCGGGCGGCGGCGACATCGTGCGCAACATGGCGGTGACCCGCGACGGCAATCCGGTCACGGCCGACAGCCTCAGCAACCAGGTCGGCCTCGTCGCGATCAAATAGCGGGCGGGCCGCCGTCTGGCGCTTGACATCGGAAACCTTTCGGTTACTTTATAGGTAACCAAAAGGTTTCGTTATAGATGATCGCATCGCCTCGCAGCCGCCACCAGGCCGTCTTTCGCGCCATCGCCGCCCCGGCACGGCGCGAGATCCTGAGCCTGCTGCGCGGCCGTGAGCACAGCGTGGGCGAGATCGCCGCAAACTTCCGCATGAGCCGGCCGGCGGTCTCCAAGCACCTGCGGCTGTTGCGCGCGGCGGGGCTCGTGGTCACCCAGAAGGAGGGGACCCAGCGCATCTGTGCGTTGAACGCGAAGCCGCTGCGCGCGGTCGACGACTGGCTGCGGGATTACGAAGCCTTCTGGAAAGATACGTTGCGCAGCCTCAAGCGGTATGTCGAGGAGGAGCGATGACTTCGTCCAGCACCGGCGACACGATCGTCCAGGAAATCACCATCAAGGCGCCGGCGGCGCGCATCTTCGATGCGCTCGTCGATCCGCGGCACCCGCCGAAATGGTGGGGCATCAAGGGGCGCTTCGAGGTCACCCACATGGAATCAGACCCGCGCCCCGGAGGCAAATGGCTGATGCACGGCACCTCGGGGGGCACCAGGGCGTTCACCGTTTCGGGCGTGTACCAGACGGTCGAGCGGCCGCGGCTGCTCGTCCTCACCTGGCGGCCGAACTGGCAGGGCGACGACACCGAATCGCTCGTGCGCTGGGAGTTCGAGGAGAAGGACGGGGCGACCCTCGTGCGCCTCACCCATTCGGGCCTCGTGACCGCGGCCTCGCGCAACAGCCACCAAGGCTGGCCGCAGATCCTGGCCTGGCTGGGCGCCTACGCGGAAGGTCAGGCGCGGGCCTGAGCCTGCCTTGCCTCAGCGCTCCTTCGGCAATGCGCTTTCGTGCCAGTGCCGGAGCAGGCGGAAGGCGAGCCGGTCGAGCAGGAAATAGATCGCGATGCCGGTGACCGACAGCAGCACGAGTGCTGCGAACATGCGCGGGATCTGGAGCCGGTAGCCCGCCTCGAGGATGCGATAGGCGAGGCCGGTCTGCGTGCCGCCCGACCCGGCCACGAACTCGGCCACCACGGCACCGATCAGCGCCAGGCCGCCGCTGATCTTGAGTCCCGCGAGGAAATAGGGGAGTGCCGTGGGCAGCCGGAGGAACAGGAGCATCTGCCAGCGCGACGCGCCGTAGAGTCGGAACAGGTCGACGAGCCCGCGATCGGCGCTGTTGAGGCCGAGGGTGGTGTTGGAGAGGATCGGAAAGAAGCACACGATCCAGGCGCACACCAGGAGCGACAGGAACACGTCCTTGACCCAGATGATGATCAGGGGCGCGATCGCCACGATCGGTGTGACCTGCAGCACGATCGCGTACGGCAGAAGGCTCGCCTCGACCCAGCGCGACTGGGACATCACCACCGCAAGTGCCACCGCGATGATGATCGCCGCCGCGAGTGCGGTGAGTGCGATGCGCAAGGTGACCCACAACGAGCCGAGCAGCGACGGTCCATCGGTCCACAGGGTCTTGAGAACCAGAAGCGGCCCCGGGGCGACGTAGGTCGGCACGTCGTACGCACGGACCGTCCATTCCCACAGCGCCAGCACCAGGACGCCGAAGACCAGCGGCGCAAGCATGCGCAACCCGCGGCCGTTCCCAGGCTCGGTCTCCTTTGGACGCTTCATGCCGCCTCGGACACGGAGGCAAGGCGTTGCGACACCGCGCCGCAGGCGGCGCCGAACTCGCCCGTGGTGCGCAAGACAGCGTCGCGCTCGCCGGTGAAGTCTATCGGCAGGTCGGCCGCAATGCGGCCCGGCCGCGCCGTCATCACGACCACGCGGGTCGACAGGAACACCGATTCGAACACGCTGTGGGTCACGAAGAGGACGGTGAGGCGGCGCGCGCGCCACACGCGAAGCAGGTCCTCGTTCAGCTTGAAGCGCGTCTGCTCGTCGAGTGCTGCGAAGGGCTCATCCAGCAGCAGGATTTCGGGCTGCGTGACCAGGGCTCGCGCGATCGAGGCGCGCATGCGCATGCCGCCCGACAGCTCGCGCGGGTATGAGGACTCGAAGTCCGCGAGCCCGACCTGCTCCAGCGCCTCGGTGACGCGGGCCGCCGATTCGGCGCGCGGGCGCCCGGCCAGGCGCAACGGCAGGTAGACGTTGGAGAACACATCCGCCCACGGCATCAGGGTCGGCTCCTGGAACACGAATCCGATGCCGCCTCGGCGCTCCCCGCTCCAGCGCACGTCGCCCGAGCTCGGCTCCGCCAGGCCGGCGACCAGCCGCAGCAGCGTGCTCTTGCCGCAGCCCGAAGCCCCCAGGATGGACACGAACTCGCCGGTGTTCACGGCAAGGTCGACGCCGGCCAGCGCCTCGAGGCCGCTCGCGAACGTCTTGCGCACGCCCTCGATCGTGAGCAGCGGCGCGGTCATGCTCGGAGAGTCAGGCGTGGCACGCGGCGCCGGGGCAGGCCACGACCTCGACCGTCACGTGCGCGAGCTCGAGGTCCGCGAGCAGCGTCTTGTAGTGCTCGGGCGGTCGCGCCTCGTGCGTCATGAGCGAGATGATCGCCGCCAGGTGATGTGAGCTCACGCGCCACACATGCAGGTCGGTGATCCGGCTGTCGGCCTCGCTTTCGATGCGGCGCCGGATCTCGGCGATCGTCTCCGGGCTCACGTCGGCATCCAGAAGAACCTGCCGGCAGTTGCGGATCAGGCCAAACGACCACGCCAGGATCACGCCCATGCCGACCAGGCCCATGGCCGGATCCAGCCACACCCAGCCGAGGAACCGGCCGCCGGTCAGCGCCACGATGGCGGTCAGCGAGGTGAACGCATCCGCCAGCACGTGGACATAGGCCGAGCGCAGATTGTGGTCGGTGTGCGCATGCGCGCGGTCATGCCCGTCGTGTTCGTGGCCATGCCCGTCATGATCATGATCGTTGTGATCGTGAGCATGGTCGCCGAGAAGGGCTGCACTCAGGAGGTTCACCCCCAATCCCAGCGCCGCCACCCAGGTCGCGGCGGTAAAGTCGATCTGCACCGGTGCGATCAGGCGCTCCACCGATTCGTAGCCCATGGCGAGCGCGATCATGCCCAGCACGACCGCGCTCGTGTAGCCGGCGAGCGCCCCCACCTTTCCCGTGCCGAAGCTGTAGCGCGCATCGTGCGCATGACGGCGCGCATAGGAGTAGGCGAAGGCGGCGAGGCTCAGCGCGGCCACGTGGCTTGCCATGTGCCAGCCGTCGGCGACCAGCGCCATCGAGTGGAAGACCGTGCCGGCCGCGAGCTCCGCCAGCATCATGCCCGCGGTCAGCGCCACGACCATGCGGGTGCGCTGCTCGCTCCGGCCGTGCTGCGCGTCGAGAAAGAAGTGCTCGTGCGCGTGCCGGTGGGCCGTGCTCAGGTGCATTGCGGCGTCCCCTTCGCGACTACTTCTTCGCCTCCATGCCGTGCTTCTTGTTCACGAAGGCGGAGGTGTAGGCCTTGTGCCAGTCGAGAGTCTTCGGATACACGCCCTGGCTGGACATGAGGTCGAAGAAGTCCTTCCAGCGCGCATCCGTCATGGCGCCGACGCCCATGGTCTTGGTATCGCCCGAATCGACGATGCCGCGCGCCTTGAGCTGCTCGCGCCCGTAGGCGATCACGGCGTCGGTCATCTCCGGGTTGTCCTTTTTGATCAGCGCGTTCGCAGGCGCCGGATCGCCGTAGAGATAGCTGTACCAGCCCTCGATCGACGCATCGACGAAGCGCTGCACGAGCCCCGGATTGTCGTGGACGAGCTTCTGCGAGGTCTCGATCAGCGAGGCGTAGCTCGAATAGCCGTTGTCGGCCAGCAGCATCACCACCGGCTTGATGCCCTGCTGCTCGATCAGCAGCGGCTCGCTCGTGACGTAGCCCTGCTGCACCGCGTTCTTGTCGACGAGGAAAGGTGCGATGTTGAACGTGTAAGGCCGGATCTGGTCGTCGGTGTAGCCGAACTTCGCCTGCAGGAAGTGCCACACGCCCACCCGCGTGTCGCTGCCGATCATGATCGGCTTGCCCTTGAGCGCCTGCAGCGAGTCGTTGCCGACGCCGGGATGGGCGATCAGCACCTTCGGGTCCTTCTGATACAGCGCGGCAACCGCGACCATCGGGATGTTCTGGTTCGCGAAGTTGAGGGGGCCGAAGGAGTCCGGTGTCTCATCGAAGGTCAGCCGGCCGGCCGCCAGCAACTGCGCATGATTCACCTGCGGCCCGCCCGGCTCGATGGTCACGTCGAGGCCGTGCTTCTTGTAGATGCCGGTCGCCAGTGCCTGGTAATAGCCCCCGTGCTCGGCCTCGGCCTTCCAGTCGGTGCCGAACGAGACCTTGTCGTCCGCCGCCGCACTCCGCGCCGCAAGCGCCAGCGCCATCAGCGCCGCCGCCCCCACGAACTTTCGCATGAATCCCCTCCGTCAGGTTGGCGGCTAAGCTAAAGCTAGTCTTGCAGATCAGCAACCCGGTCGAGCTTGCGCAGCTCCGGGAACAGCCAGGACCACAGCGCCACCACCGCCAAGGTGCCCACCCCGCCGAGCACGACCGCCGGCACGGTGCCGAGCCAGCCCGCAAACGTGCCGGCGCGGAACTGGCCGAGCTCGTTCGAGGTGCCGACGAACAGCATGTGAAGGGCGCTCACGCGACCGCGCATGTCGGCCGGCGTGGCGAGCTGCACCACCGTGTTGCGGGTGATCACGCTGATCTGGTCCGCGGCACCCAGGAGTGCCAGCGCCGCCAGCGAGACGCCGAAATTCGCCGAGACGCCGAAGGCGATCGTACACACCGCGTAGAACGCAACCGCGCCGAACATCAGGACCCCGGTCTTGCGGTTGAGCGACAGGTTCGCGACCGCGACGGCGGTGACCATGGCGCCCGCTGCCGATGCGCTGCGCAGAAGCCCGAGGCCTTCGGGACCCACGTGCAGGATGTCGCGTGCGTAGACCGGCAGCAGCGACAGGGCGCCGCCCAGCAGCACCGCGAACAGGTCGAGCGAGATCACGCCGAGCACGATCGGCCGCCGGCGCACGAAGTGGATGCCGGCGACCAGCCGGCCGAGGGCGCTCTTGTCCTCCGCGGGCGGGATCTTCACCCGGGTGCGGATGGCGCTGTTGGTGATCGCACCGCCGACGAACGCGGCAAAGCAGATCGCATACACTGCCGCCGGGCCGAACGCGTAGACGGCACCGCCCAGCGCCGGCCCGACGATGAACGCCACCTGGTTGGCCGAGGAGCTCCACGCCACCGCGCGGCTTACCTGCTCGCGCGGCACCAGGAACGGCACGAAGGACTGCGAGGCCGGGTTGGCGAAGGCGCGCCCGACGCCGAACATCGCCACGATCGTGTAGAACGGCCACATCGCCGTCACGCCGGCCCAGCTCGCCCACACGAGCAGCACCGCGCACGCCGCCTGGCCGATATAGGCGAGGCTCAGCACCAGGCGGCGGTCGAAGCGGTCGGCCACGTCGCCGCCCGGCAAGGTGAACGCCGCCACCGACAGGAACATGAACAGGCCGACATAGCCGAGCGCGATCGGGTCCTGCGTCAGGTCGTAGACCTGCCAGCCGACCGCGACCGACTGCATCTGCATGCTCGCCGTCGACAGGAAGCGGCCGCAAATGAACAGGCGGAAATCGCGCACCCCGAAGATGGCGTGGGGGCGTGGATCGGACGCGGAGATGTCGGTCATTCGGCGGGGGCGGGGCTCGAGTCGGGTGCCCGTCAGCCTAGCCTAAGACTTTCGTGCATATCCACCGCGCCTACTCCGCCACCTGCGCCCGGCCCAGCTGCGCCACTTCGGCGATGACGTTGCCGATCAGCCGGTGGCCGATCTCGCCCTCATCTGCCGCCCCCATGCTGAGGATCGATTCGGGATGGAACTGCACCGCGAGCGCGGGGTAGCGCCGGTGGCGGATTGCCATCACCAGCCCCTCCGCCGTTTCGGCCGTGATCTTGAGCTCGGCGTCCGGAAAGCCGCTGCGGCGCGCGGTCAGCGAGTGATAGGCGCCGACCTTGCAAGGATTGGGCATGCCGGCGAACAGCGCGTCCGCATGGCGGATATCCCAGGTCTTGCCGTGGCGCGGCTGCGGCAGCACGTCGAGGGCGCCGCCGAACGCCTCGACCATCCCCTGCAGGCCGAGGCACACGCCGAATTGCGGGATGTGGGCACTCGCGAGCTTTCGCACCAGCTCGGGCACGCCGAATTCGGCCGGCCGGCCGGGACCGGGCGAATGCACGACGAGGTCGGGGTTGGCGGCCCGCAACCGCTCGAACGGCAGGCCGTGGCGATATGTGGCGACGTCCGCCCCGGTCTGGCGGAAATAGTCGGCCAGCGTGTGCACGAACGAGTCCTCGTTGTCGATCAGCACCACCCGCAAGGCCCGGCCGGGCTGCGGCGCCACCGGTGCCACGGTCGCGGCCGCGGGCGGCTTGTTCATGGCGGCCAGCGCCCGGAACAGGTTGGTCGCTTTGGTACGGCACTCGGCGTCTTCCTCGAGGCCGACCGAATCCCACACGATCGTGGCCCCCACCCGATAGCGCGCCTGGTTCTCCTTCAGATGCACCGTGCGGATCGTGATGCCGGTGTTGACGTCGCCCGACAGCATGAGGGCGCCGACAGCACCGCCGTACCAGCCGCGCGGCGCCGCCTCGAACTCCTCGATGACCTCGACCGCCTTCTTCTTGGGGGCGCCGGTCAGGGTGACCGCCCACATGTGCGAGAGGAACGCATCGATCCCGCCCAGGCCCTCGCGCAGCCGGCCCTCGACGTGGTCGACCGTATGGAACAGCCCGGCATAGGTCTCGATCAAGCGGCGGCCGAGCAGCTTCACCGTGCCCGGCCGGCAGATGCGCGACTTGTCGTTGCGGTCGACGTCGGTGCACATCGTGAGCTCGACCTCGTCCTTCTCGGAGTTGATCAGCGCCTTGAGGTTCTCGGCGTCCTGCATCGGGTTGCGGCCGCGGCGCGCGGTGCCGGAGATCGGGCAGGATTCGACGCGGTCGCCCTCGACGCGCACGAACATCTCGGGAGAGGTGCCGACGAGCTGCTCGCCGCCGAGCTGGATGAAGAACTCGAACGGGCTCGGGTTCACCTGCTTGAGGCGCGCAAACAGCGCCGACGGCGCGCCCGCGTAAGGTGCGGTGTAGGTCTGGCTCAGCACGACCTCGAAGATGTCGCCCACGCGCATGCGCTCGCGCGCCCGGTCGACCATCGCCGCGTAATCCTCCGGCGTATGGTCGGATGTCGGCTCACCCGACGCGCCGCCGCCGGCCGGCGCCGGAAGCGGCATGAACGTCCGGCGGCCGAGATCGACCGTGGAGTCCTCGCCGCGGAAGAACTCGTAGTCGAGCCGGAAGGCAACCTCTTTGCGGCGGTCGACCACCACGATCTGGTCGGGCAGGAACAAGTGCAGGTCCCGGGCCTCGGCCGGGCGCACGTGGCGCCGCGCGATCGGCTCGAACTGGAACAACAGGTCGTACCCGAAGCCGCCATAGAGCCCGAGGAACGGATCCTTGATGCCCTGGAACTCGGCGACCAGCCGGCGCAGCGGCGACATCAGGGAGGGTTGCAGGCTGCGCTCCTCCTCGCTGAACACGTCCGTCGCGGCCGCGATGCGCAGGATGAGCTCGCGTGCGTCCTGGCGGGCGACGGCCGCATGCGGTGTCGAGGCGAGGATTGGGGCGAGGAGGCGCAACAGCGCCTCGCCGCGCGCATTGAGCGCCCGGCACGTGAGTTCGCGCCCGCGGCCCTCGATCTCGAGCGGCGGGTTGGCGAACCCGAACTCCCAGCGCGAGTAGCGGCCGGGGTAGTCGACA
>DATJPD010000195.1:0-16683 GCA_035506575.1 Alphaproteobacteria bacterium | reverse complement strand
CGCGGCCTTCGCCGTTTTCAGGATCGCCGCCGGGTCGAGCCGGTGGGCTTCGGAGAGTGCCCAGAGAGACGCCGCTCGCGTACCGGTGCGGCAATACGCCAGAACCGGCCCTTTCACGGTGCGCAACATCTCCGCGAAGGCAGAAACGTCCTCGTCGCGGATGTTGCCCGACGTCACGGGCAGGTGGTGGAATCCAACGCCGACCCGTTGCGCAGCTGCCGCAATCGCCGCGGTTATCGGCTGGTCCTGTGTTTCATTGTCGGGGCGATTGCTGATGATGCTTCGAAAGCCCTGCGCCGCGATGATGCCGACATCGCTCACGGAAATCTGCGGCGACACGGAAAATGACGGGGTTAGTGAAACGATCTTGTCCATCAAAACGTCTCCTCCATGAGACCCCCCAGATTCAGACCCAGGCAAGGCCGACGCGCGCGAGCATGTACGCCGCGACGACGAAAATCACGCCGGCGAATACGCGCGACAGCGCGCGCCGATGCTCGGCCAGCTGGAGCGCTGCGCGCAGTCCAGCGAATCCACCGAACACGCCGCCAACGATGAACACCGCTGCCGTCCCCCAGTCGACGAGCCCCGAGAGCGCATAGTTGACCGTGGTCGTGAGGCCGAACGCGCCGACCGAGAACAACGACGATCCGACGGCATTGAGGATGGGCATGCCGCTGCCGAGCATGAGGCCTGGGACGATCAGGAAACCGCCGCCGATGCCGAAAAATCCGGAAATCGCGCCCGTCCCGAAGGCGACCGCGACCAGGCGCGCCGCGATCCTCGGATTGAGCTGCACGTCCGGATCTCCGCCCGAGGCTTTCGGGCGCAGCATCATCGCGCCGACCGCGATCATGATGAGCGCGAAGAAAAACAGAAGCTTCTGGCCATCGACGGCCTTGCCGAGCGAAGAGCCGAGCGCCGCTCCGACCACGCCCGTTCCACCGAATACGAACGCGCATGGCCACTTGACCGTGCCTGTCCGCCAGTGGCTGATGAAATTGGCGAATGCGTTGACGCCGACGGCGAGCGCGCTGGTGCCGATCGCCAGGTGGGGATCCCTGATTCCGACCACGTAGATCAGGAGCGGTACGGACAGGATCGAGCCGCCGCCGCCGATCAGGCCCAGCGAGAAGCCGACGATGCTTCCGGAGAGGACGGCGAGAACGCCGGACAGCCAGGTCATGACGATTACCGCCGGGTTTTTGCGTTCAATTCGACAGGGTGATCCGGCGATTCCAGGGCATCGGCGTGAGGATGCGCGCAAGACCGCAGAAACCGGTGATGCCGGCCGTCATCAGGCCGGCGCCGACGAAGGCGCTGAGAAGGACGAACCAGGGCGAGAGGACCAGGCTGAGCAGGACGCCGGTCAGGACTATGAACCCGGCGCCGATCTGCACCTGGCGTTGGAGATCGATGGGTGCTGTCCGGTCGATCTGGGTCGGAAGTCCGGCCGCCTTCCAGGCGTCGAGCCCGCCCGCGAGCGCGTAGGCGTTGCGGCACGGCGTGGCGACCAGCCGGCCCGCGTTGGTCGCCGTGCGGTTCCCGGACTTGCACTGGAACACCACCGTCTTGTCGCGGTCGCGATTGAAACTATGCGCGTCGAGAGCGGAGAGCGGGACTGACCGTGCGCCCGGGATGTGCTCGCGGGCGTATTCGTCCGGCTCGCGGATGTCGATCAGTACGACGTCTTTTTCGCCCAGGCGGCGCTTCAGCGTGAGCGGGTCGATGGTCTTGAGAGTCATGCAGTGTTCCTTCGTTTGGACGCCCGATCCGGGCAGAACACAGCCGCCAGCGTGTTGATGACGGCAATGACGGCCGGGTTGGCCAGGCGGTAGTAGATCATCTGCGAGGCCCGTCGCGTGCTGACGAGGCCTGCGGTACGAAGGCGCGCCAGATGCTGCGATAGCGCGGCCTGCTGGAGACCGACGACCGGCACAAGCTCGCTCACCGAGCGTTCGCCATCGGCCAGTTCGCACAGGATCATCAGCCGCCGCGGATTGGCCATCATCTCCAGCAGACGGGCCGCTTCGGCCGCCTTGATGCGGAGGAGATCTGGGTTGCGGGCCGTTGCGACATTCATGGGCATTATATAAGTTGAAGCTTAATTAGAGAATTCTTATATAATGGCCACGGCCCGGGCTTCAAGGGCCTTGAAGAGGATGCCATGCCCCTGTTTATCAAAAGCTTTTTCCATGAACCGACGTTCACGGTGTCGTACTTGGTCGCCGATCCCGCAACTCGCGATGGAGCCGTGATCGACTCGGTTCTCGATTTCGATCCGAGATCCGGCCGCACCGGCACCGCGTCGGCCGACAGAATCCTGGCGGCCGCACGCGACGCCGGCGTGCGGATTGGCTGGATCCTCGAGACCCACGCGCATGCCGATCATCTGAGCGCGGCACCGCACCTCAAGGCTCAGACGGATGCGCAGGTCGTGATTGGCGCCGACATTACGAAGGTGCAGGGCGTCTTCAAGGACGTCTTCAACGCCGTCGACATGCCGACGGATGGCCGGCAATTCGACCGCCTGGTTCGCGATGGCGACCGTCTGCCGCTTGGCCGACTCGAGATCGAGGTGATGCACACGCCGGGGCACACGCCGGCGTGCGTCACCTACCGGATCGGCGATGCCGCGTTCGTCGGCGACACGATGTTCATGCCGGATTACGGAACGGCGCGGGCCGACTTTCCGGGCGGCGACGCGCGCACTCTCTACCGGTCGATCCGACGCATCCTGTCCTTGCCGCCCGAGACGCGGCTCTTCATGTGCCACGACTACAAGGCGCCCGGGCGCGACCATTTCGCCTGGGAAACGACCATTGCCGAGGAGCGATCGAAGAACATCCAAGTCCACGACGGCGTGACGGAGGATGACTTCGTGCGGCTGCGCCAGGCGCGGGACCGCACGCTCGACATGCCGGTCCTGATCCTTCCGTCCATCCAGGTGAACATGCGCGCCGGGCATATGCCGCCCGCCGACTCGAACGGGACCGTCTATCTGAAGCTGCCCGTGAACCGGCTCTAGACCCGCCGTCGCGGCGGCCGCGCTACGTCCTCACCGGAATCTTCTGCTTCAGCTTGGAGAAGCCCGGCCACGGGTCGGTCTTGAGGAAGCCCAGACGGTGGCGGAGGTTGTCGACCGTGAAATGGTCCGACCGCAGCCCCTCTGCCAGTTCCTCCCAGGCTAGAGGTGTCGACACCGTGGCGCGCGGAAAGGCGCGGGTCGAGTAGGCGCCGACCGCCGTCGAGCCGCGGTCGTTGCGGAAATAGTCGATGAAGATGCGCTCGTGGCGCACGCGCTTGGACATGGTGGCGACGTAGCGGTCCGGCCGTTGCTTCGCCAGGGCGTCGGCGATGCGCGCCGTGAACGCCTTGGCGGTTTTCCAATCGACCGATGGCGTCACCGGGACCATCACGTGCAGGCCCTTGCCCCCGGTGGTCTTCACGAAGCTGTCGAGCCCGGCGGCGCGCAGCCTCTCGCGCACGGTCAGCGCCGCCTCGATGACCGCACGCCACGGCACGTGCTCGCCGGGGTCGAGATCGAAGATCAGCCGGTCCGGCCGCTCCATGTCATCGGCGCGCGAGCCCCAGGGGTGGATCTCGACCACGCCTGCCTGCACGAGGTTGAGCAGTCCGCGCAGATCATCGATCGCGAGCATGGGCTCGGTCTCGCCGACGTCCACGCGCCGCACCGCATCGCTCAGGCCTGCCCAGGGATGCTTGGCGAAGAAACCTTTCTCCCCGACACCGGACGGTGCCCGCAGCAGCGAGAGCACGCGCCCGGCGACGTGCGGCAGGATCCACGCCGCGATCTCGGTATAGAAATCCGCCAGCCCCTGCTTGGTGATGCCCGGTTCGGGCCACAGGATGCGCTCGGGATGGGTGAGCCGCACCTCCGGGACCTTGGTGGTACGCGGTGCTGTCGCCTGCGTCTTGCCGCCTTCGAGCACGACTTCTGCGGCCGGCTTGTCCTCGCGCAGGCCCTTGAACGACGACTGGCGGATCAGCCCGTCGCTCGTCCAGTCGCGATATTCGACCTCGCACACGAGGCTTGGGGTGGTCCAGACCACGCCTTTGTCGGCACCCGCGGGCAGCGGCCGCTTGAACTTGGGACGTGCGGATTTGAGCTTGTCGAGATCGGCGCGCAGGCTCGCGGCCTGGCTGGTCGACCACCCGGTGCCCACGCGTCCCGCATACGCGAGCTGTCCGCCGTCGTAGTAGCCGAGGGCAAGCGCGCCTGCGAGGCTGCTGCCGGTTGTCGACGGCACGTAGCCGAGGATCACGAATTCCTGGCTCTGCCAGCACTTCGACTTGAGCCAGTCGTCGCTGCGGCCGGAGCGGTGCGGCAGGTCCTTGCGCTTGGAGATGATGCCCTCGAGCCCCAGCCGGCACGAATGCTCGAGCATGGTCGGACCGTCGGTTTCGAGATGCTCGCTGAACCGCAGCGGTGTGGCCGGCGACAGTCCGGTCATGACCCGCTGCAGCAGTGCCTTGCGGTCGATCAGCGGCACCGACGTGAGGTCGAATCCGTCGCAGTAGAGGAGGTCGAAGGCGAAGTAGCGGAAGCGATCCTGGCGGCCGGACTTCAGGTCGGCCTGCAGGTCGTTGAGGTTCGAGAGGCCGCCCCCGTCCTCGACGATGATCTCGCCGTCGATCAGCGCCGAGCCCAGGCTCAGGTCGCGCAGCGCCCGGGCGATGCTCTCGAACCGCTCGGTCCAGTCGAGCGACTTGCGCGTGAGCAGGCGCACCGTCCGCCCATCGATGCGCGCCTGGATGCGGTAGCCGTCATGCTTGATCTCGTGGATCCATTTGGGGCCGCTCGGCGGCTTCTCGCACGGCGATGCCAAGGTCGGCTCGATGAAGGTGGGGAGAAGCCCTTTGCGCGCCCCGCGCAGCTTGGCGATGTCGGGCAGGGCGAGCTTGCGCGCTTTGGCGGCGAGGGCGCGCGCTTTGTGGTCGGCCCGCACCTCGCCGGATGCCGCGAGTTCCTGGTTGGTGCGACCGCTCTTCTGCGAGGTCGTCGCCTCGTCGGTGATCTCCGACGATCCTGGCGGCCGCGCGAATTCGTCCTCCGACTTGATCAGGAGCCACGGCTCGGAGCGCTCGCCCGGCTTGGGCTTGAGGCGCACGAGATGCCAGCGACCGTTGAGGCGGGCGCCGGCGAGCGAGAAGGCGAGGTGGCCCTTGGCCAGGCCTTTGTGCGGGTCGCCCTCCGCTTCCCAGCGGCCGCGGTCCCACACGATCATCGAGCCGCCGCCATATTCGCCCTTCGGGATGTTGCCCTCGAAGTCGAGATACTGGAGCGGATGGTCCTCGGTGCGGACCGCGAGGCGCTTCTCGCCCACCGTCAGGCTCGGACCACGCGTCACCGCCCAGCTCTTGAGCACGCCGTCGAGCTCCAGCCTGAGGTCATAGTGCAGGCGGCGCGCATCGTGCTTCTGCACGACGAAGCCGTGACCGTCGCGAGCGGCGGCAGCCGCCGGCTTCGGCTCCGGCGTGCGCGCGAAGTCGCGCTTCTTCGCGTATTCCTTGAGCGGCGCCTTGCGCGCGCCGGCCTTCGCGCGCGGCCCCTTCATGCGCGGCGCGGCCTCACGACCCCGATCCGGACAGCTGGATCTCGCAGTACTTGAGCGCGCGGCGCGCGCGCGCGGCCCACGGCGAGCTGGAGTCCAGCGTCAGGTACCGGCGCCAGCACGCAGCCGCTTCCGCCGGCTGGTCGAGCCGCTGCAGGGCCAGGGCCAGATTGAAGACGGCATCGGCGTAATCCGGATCGGCGTCGAGCGCCTTGCGCAGACAGTCGACCGCGTCCTTCGTGCGTCCCTGGTCGTCGAGCACGTCGGCGAGATTGTACCAGCCGGGTGCGAATTTCGGATCGGCAGCCACAGCCGCACGGAAGGCGGTCTCGGCCTCGAGGTTGCGCCCACCGGCGCGCAGGAGATTGCCGAGATTGAACGGCGGCGCCGGGTCGGCCGGATCGAGCTTCATCACCCGCTGATAGAGGCGCTCAGCGGTCGCCGCATCGCCCTGGTCCTCGGCTGCCTGGGCCTGCTCGAACACGGCATCCGCGTCGTCTGCGGGGGCGTCGACGTCGAACACGAACTGGCCGGTCTTGTCGGTGCGGCCCTTGAGCTGCTCGACCAGGATCCGGTCGGAGGATTCCGGGAAAAGCTTCACGTTCGAGAGCCGCGCATCGGGCAGCCATTTGCGGATCTCGTGCAGGCTCCTGGTGATGACCGAGAGAGCGATCCCGGCGCCGAGCAGGGAGGCGACCTGGCGCGCCGCCGCGAAGTCGCGAAACCCGTAGAGGCCGCCGCGCGCCTCGATCAGCCCGAACATCGCGAGCTGCTCGATCACCTCGCGCGGCAGCTTGCTGAGCGAGGCGAGCTGGTCGGGGGTATAGGTCTTGGCCTGCTGCTCGGGGTCGGTCTTGCCGACCCATTCCAGGAACTGCCGCTCGCTGGCGATCGGGACGCTGTAGGTCTTCGCCTGCGCGAGACTGGCGGATGGGCGCCCGTCCTCCAGAAGCGGCCAGCCGAGCTCGCCCACGACGAGCACATCGGTCTGCTTGGTCACCCCTTCGCGGGGCTTGCCGCCGTGCTTGCGGACGAGCGCGAACGCGTCCGCGCGCTTCATCGACGCCAGCCGTCCGGTGAAGGCGACGGTGCCTTCGAGGACGGCGCGGTCCGGTTCGACCCTCGGCGTCAGCGTCCTGCCTTTCTCTGGCCGCCCGCCGCGCGCGCGCGCGTCTTCGCACTCGCCGCGGCCGGCTTCTTCTTGGTCTCGGCACCGATGCTGGCGCGCAGCGCATCCATGAGGTTGATGACGCGCTGCGGCTGCGGCCCTTCTTCCTTCGCCTCGACGATGCGGCCCGACTGCTTGGCGCGCAGCAGTTCGACGAGTGCGGTCTCGTAATGGTCCTCGAATTTCGAAGGATCGAAATGGGCGGCCATGCTGTCGACGATGTGGGCGGCGAGCTGCTTCATCTCGCCCGGCAGCTTGAGCTCCGGGATCTCCTCGAAATAGCCGCTGGCCTCGCGCACCTCGTAAGGGTAGCGGAGCGAGGTCGCGAGAAGCCCTTTGTCGAAGGCCTCGAGCATCACCACGTGCTCGCGCCGCGACAGCACGACCGTGCCGAGCCCCACCATCTTCTTGTCGTGGATGGTGTCGCGGATGACCGCGAAGGCTTCCTGGCCGACCTTGTCGGTGGGCACGATGTAGTAGGGGGAGTCGAGATAGCGGTTGTCGATCTCGGACTTCGGCACGAAGTTCTTGATGTCGATCGTGTGCGTGCTCTCGATCCGGATCTTCTCGAGCTCGTCGTCCTCGATGAGGACGTACTCGCCCTTGCCGACCTCGTAGCCGCGGCCGATGTCCTCTTTGTCGACCGGTTCGCCGCTCTCGGCGTCGACGAGCTGCTGGCGCAGGCGGTGGCCGGTCTTCTTGTTGATGCGGTTGAAGGAGACGCGTTCGGCGTTCGACGCGGCCGGGTAAAGCGCGATCGGGCACGAAACCAGCGACAGTCTTAAATAACCTTTCCAGTACGCACGCGGGGCCATGCGATCTCCATCGGCGGACACACGGAATGGCCGCTACCCTACCAGATTCCAAAGGGAAAATCAGCTTATCAACAGTCGGAACGGAGCGCGAACATAGGCGCGCGACCCCCGCCTACACCTATAGGCAGGGGTCGCCGCCAGAGACGAGCGTCAGCTCTTCAGCGACGCCAAGGCCTGCTGCACCCAGGCGCAGTGCCGGTGCTCGTCGCCCTGGGCCCGCTCGAGCACATCGCGCACCGACGGCGGGCAGTCGCGGTGGCCGACCGCGCGGTCATAGGCGGTGACGGTGTCGTCTTCGTTGGTGCGCATCGCCTCGAGGATCGCCTTGTCGCCCATCAGCCCGCCGATGACCACCTTGCCCTTGGCGAGGATCTGCTTCATGTCGCCTTCGGTCGGTGCGGGCTTGCCCATCTCGCGCAGGCATTCGCCGAGCTCGCGCGTGTGGCGCAGGTGATCTTCGCGGAACTCGGTGAGGGCGGCCTTGAACTCGGCCTTGTCGAGGCGGTCGATCGCAGCCTGGTACGCCGCGGCCGCGTCGAAGTCGAGCTGGGCCAGGTCCGTCAGCAGATCTTCCAGGGCCGATTCAGTGCGGATCGTGGTCACCATGGCGACAGTCCTCCTAAGTTGGGTCACGGATGAACACCCCCACCACGCTGCCGGTTCCCTAGCCTGCCGCGACCAGCGCCTCGAGCATCCTGTCGGTGGTGACCGGCACCTGCCGGAGCCGGACGCCCGTCGCGTCGTAGATCGCGTTCACGATCGCCGGCGCCACGCCGCACAGTCCGAGCTCCGCCACCCCTTTGACGCCCAGGGGATTGAACTGCCGGTCGTCGCTCGGCACGAAGGTCACGTCGAGCTCGCCCACGTCGGCCGCCACCGGCACCAGGTATTCGGCAAGGTTGCCGTTCATCACGCGGCCGAAGCGCTCATCCCACTCGGCCTGCTCGAGCAGCGCCATGCCGATGCCGCCCACCATGCCGCCGATGCACTGGCTGCGGGCGATCTTGGGATTGACCACGCGGCCGACATCGTAGGCGCCGACGAGACGCCGCACCTCGACCCGCCCGAGATCGGGATCGACCCGCACGTCGGCGAAGACGGCGCCAAACGCGTAGGTGGACAGCTTCTCCTCTTCGTCGCCGGGCTTCGCCTCGGCGGTCGCATCGATGTGATCGAGGTTGGTCCGCCGCAGAAGTGCCGCGTAGTCGAGTCCGTCCTCGGCGCCGCCGCCCAGCTGCCGCACTTTGTCCTTGACTGCCTGGCACGCGGCCTGGACCGCGCAGCCCACGCTCGCCATGGTGATCGAGCCGCCATGGACGGGTGCTTTCGGCAGGCTCGTGTCGCCGAGCTCGAACTGGACCTGGGCGAGCGGCAGCCCGAGCGTCTCCGCCGCCACCTGCGTCATCGACGTATAGGTGCCGGGGCCCATGTCCGAGGCGGCGCTGCGCACCACCGCGGTGCCGTTGGCATAGAGCGTCGCCGACGCCGTTGCCGGGCTTCGCTCCCCCGGATACAGCGCCGTGGCCATGCCATGGCCGACCAGGAGGCGCCCGTCGCGCCGCGACCGCGGCTGGCGCGCGCCGGCCTGCCAGCCGAAGCGCGCCGCAGCCGTCTCGTAGCAGGCGCGCAGCTCCTTGCTCGACCAGGGCAGGTTCTTATGCTCGTCACGATCGGAGTAGTTGCGCAGGCGCAGCTCGACCGGATCCATGCGCAGGGCCGCCGCCAGCTCGTCCATCGCCATTTCGAGCGCCAGGACGCCCGTGACCATGCCCGGGGCGCGCATCGGGCACGGCGAGTTGGTCGTCATCTCGACCAGGCGGTAGCGCGTCCGCACGTTGGCGCACGAGTAGGCCATGCGCGCCGGGTCGAGGGTCCTCTCGGCGTATTCCTCGTAGGAGGAGGTCTGTGCCGCCGCCTCGTCGATGATCGCGGTGAGCTTCCCGTCGCGATCGGCGCCGAGCGCCACGCGCTGCTCGGTGTGGGGGCGAAAGCCGATCGAGCTGTAGAGCTCGCGCCGCGTCAGCTCGATCCGCACCGGCCGGCGCACCTGGCGGGCCGCGAGGGCCGCGATGGTGACGTGCGGCCATGTGCGCAGCGCCGAGCCGAACGCGCCGCCGACATAGGGCGAGATCACCCGGATGTTCGTCGCGGGAATGCCGAACACGTGGGCGATTTCGTCGCGGTCGTTGTCGACCCATTGCGTCTTGTCGTAGAGGGTCAGGTGATCGCCGCTCCAGACCGCGATCGTCGCGTGGGGCTCCATGGCGTTGTGATGCTCGCGCGCCTGTACATAGGTCGCATCGACCTTGACCGCCGCGGCCGCGAGGGCGCGGTCGGCGTCGCCGCGCCGGGTTTCGCCAGGCCTTCCGCCCTTGGCCGTCGCTTCGCTCGGCGGACGCCCGCGCGCCGCATCGAAATTCGTATCCCCGTGATCCGCTGTGTAGCGCACCTTGACCAGGGCCGCCGCGGCCTCCGCCTGCTCGCGGGTCTCGGCGACCACAACGGCGATCGGCTGGCCGCTGAAATGGACGGTCGCGTCCTGGAACACGCGGAGCTGGTCGCCCGATTTCGGATCGACCGGCGGCGGCTGCTCCATCTTGTTGTAGGGCAGGCGCGGGGCGTTGCGATGGGTGATGACGGCGCTGACGCCGGGCGCGCGCTCGGCCTCGGCGATGCGGATCGAGGCGATCCTGCCCTTGGGGATCGTGCTCAGCACCAGGGCTGCGTGGGTCACCCCGCCCAGATCGAACTCGGCCGCATACTTGGCGGCACCGGTGACCTTCGCCGGACCGTCGACGCGGCTGACGGGCTCGCCTATGACCATGCTCATGCCACGCCCCCCACCGCCAGCAGCGCCCGCTCGACCGTGCGGCGCATCAGCTCCAGCTTGAAGGCGTTGCCCGGGCGGGGGTCGGCCCCCGCACCGGCGCGCTCCGCCGCGGCATGGATCGTGGGCGCATCGAGACGCTCGCCGGCCAGCGCCTGCTCGACCTCGGCGAGCCGCCACGGCTTGGTGGCAACCCCGCCGACCGCGACGCGCGCCGCTTTGATGATGCCGTTCTCGGTCTCGAGGGCGACCGCCGCCGAGGCGAGGGCGAACTCGAACGAGGCGCGGTCGCGCACCTTCAGATAATGAGACTGCCTGGCGAACGGCCGCTCCGGGAGGACGACGGCGCTGATCAGCTCGCCGCGCACGAGGACGGTCTCGACATCTGGCGACTCGCCTGGCAGCCGGTGCAGCTGCTCGACCGGCACGGTGCGCTGGCCGCGCGGGCCGAGGATCTCGACCTCGGCCTCGAGGGCCACGAGGGCGACCGCGAGATCGCCCGGGTAGGCAGCGATGCAGTGCGCGCTGCCGCCCAGGATGGCGTTCATCCGGTTCTGTCCGTCGCGCGCCGGACAGCCGCTCCCGGGTGCGCGCTTGTTGCACGGAGTGGCGGTGTCGCGGAAATACAGACAGCGCGTCCGTTGCAGCAGGTTGCCGCCGATGGTGGCCATGTTGCGCACCTGCGGCGAAGCGCTGGCGAGGAGGGCTTCGCTCACCACGGGACAGCGCTCTTTGACACGCGGGTCGTCGGCAAGGTCGGCCATGTTCACGAGGGCCCCGATCCGCAGCGCGTCGGGCGAGACGTCGATGCTTTTCCACGGCAGGGCGCCGATGTCGATCAGCTCACGGGGGCTGCGCACGCCCTCCTGCAGCAGCTGAAGCATGTCCGTGCCGCCGGCGATGTATTCGGCGCCGCTGCCCGCGGCGCGGGCGATGGCGGCCTCGGCGGCCGGCGCGGCGGTATAGGCGAACGGGACCATCATCAAGCTCCGTGTGATCGTGCGTCTTTGATCGCGGCGACGATGTTCGAATACGCGCCGCAGCGGCAGATGTTGCCGCTCATGTGCTCGCGGATCTCGTCGTCCGATCCGGTGCGCCCCTCGTGGATGAGCCCGACGGCCGACATGATCTGCCCGGGCGTGCAGTAGCCGCACTGGAATCCGTCATGCTCGACGAAGGCGGCCTGGACCGGGTGCAGTCCGCCGCCATTGGCAAGGCCCTCGATGGTCGTGACGGACTTGCCCTGCTGCATCACCGCAAGCGTCAGGCAGGCGTTGATGCGCCGGCCTTCGAGCAGCACGGTGCAGGCGCCGCATTGCCCCAGCGCGCAGCCCTTCTTGGTGCCGGTCAGGTGCAGCCGTTCGCGCAACGCGTCGAGCAGGGTCGTGCGGGCGTCCACTTTGACGCGGTGCGGCGCGCCATTCACGACCAGGGTGATCTCGAACTCATGGTTGGGACTGAGCATGGGAGCATCCGCGGTGCCGGACGGGTTGGCGGCAAACGCCTGCCGATTGCGGGCGAGCGCGGCGAGACTGCCTCCCGCCGCCGTCGAGGCCAGAAAATCGCGGCGCGTCCAATCCGGCATCCATCCTCCCACGCGACGATTCGGGGCCCGCGGGGAACAACCGCCCACCGCGGCAACGGTTCCAAGGTGCCGTCCGGTTCCGGCGATACCGCGAGGCGTAAAGGGGTTGTGCGCTCGCGAACGTTTTGATGGGCGCGGGGTTGTTCGACGCAAGTCTGCCGGCATCCGCGCCGGCGGAAAGGAGACGTCATGAAACATACGATGTTAGCGCTGACCATGGCGGCCGCGTTGGCTGGCACTTCCGCAGCGGCTTTCGCCCAGAGCGGCGGGAGGACGGGAAGCTCCGCGAACCCCGAGAACATGAACGGCACGTCGAGCACGGCGAACCAGCCGGGTGAGACGAGCGGGACGACGATGAGCGGCAACGTGACGGACAAGAACCTGGCCGCAAAGAGCGGTCGGTCGTCCGACAAGGTGAAACAGATCCAGAGCGCGCTCGAACAGAAGGGCCAGCACGTGACCGTCGACGGGCGCTGGGGCAAGCAGACCGCGGCGGCGGTGCGCAATTTCCAGAAGCAGAACGGCCTTAAGGCGACCGGGAAAGCCGACTCGCAGACGATGCAGAAGCTCGGCCTGACCTCGGGCTGACCTGAGCCGCGGCGAAGCCGGGACGCGTCCGGCTTCGCCGCTTTCTCTATGCTAGGTACGCCGCGAGAATGCCGGAGAGGACGATCCCGTCGAACGTGCCGGCCCCGCCGATGCTGACCATCCCGGCCACCCGGCTGCCGAAATCCTTGAGGTGCAGCAGGTCAGCGCCGATCAAAGGCCCGAGCACGCCGGCCACGAAGGCGACCGGCGGCGCCTCGTGCGGTGCCAGGAGCAAAGCGAGTCCGGCCGCGACCAGCGGCGACAACAGGCCCGGCATCATAATGCCGATACCGGGAACAGGCCGGGCGACGTAGTAGCAGACCGCGGTGTTCAGGCCCGTCGCGATGATCGTGGAGGCGAGCAACCCACCGCCGAGGCCCGTGAGCTGCGAAAGCTCGTAGGCAGCGAGCACCACGGGGATGACGCATCCTCCGACGTTGATCGCGATGATGGTGTCGCGCCGGACGCGGCGCATCTGCGGGAAAAGTCCCGACAGTCCGAACGCGGCGAACGGATGAACGTCGACCTCGCCGCCGTGCTCGATGCGGCGGATCGGTATGTTGATGAAGCCGCCCACGATGATGCCCATCACCAGGAGGGCCGCGGTGCCGGGATCGAGCCCGAGCTTGCCGAGCCCGGCCGCCATCAGCTGGGCGAACAGCAGCGGCGCCAGGAACAGCAGCAGCATGGCGGCAAGGATCACGAAGCCCGGCATGGGCGTAGCTCCTCAAGGGCCCGTAAGGCCGTAATCCTGCGGCACGGTGTTGCGCACGACGCGGATGGTCTTCATGGGTGCGGGCGTGTTGCGGCTGCGGCCGACGAAGCGCGGCACGCCGCCGGTGACGACCGCACCGACCGCGGCGATGTCGCCGTTGGCGAGCGCGTCGAGGGCGGTGGTCTTCGACCCGCCGACGCAGGCATCCAGCACCACCACGTCGGCGTCGCAGCCGGCGCGCAGGAAGCCCGAGTTCAGCCGGTAGATCCTGGCATTGTTGCCGGTCGCGGCCGCGATCGTCCATTCGACCGGCATGTCGGTCAGGCTCGCGAGATGCGTGATCGTGTACATCATGCCGAGCGGCATGATGCCGCTGCCGGTCGGGGTGTCCGTCGCGATCAGGAAACGGTCGAACTGGTCGGCCTGGCGCACCATGTCGCCAAGCAGCAAGGTCGTTCGCAAATTGCCGGCCGTGCACACCTGTAGGGCGATGTTCGATTCGTGGACGACCCGCGGGAAGTCCTCATCGGGCATGGCGACCGGACCGCCGTTGACGTGGAAGGAGACGTCCGGCTGCATGGCGAGCAGGTGCTCGGCCCAGATGCCCGACGAGCCGGGGATCGACGACCCGCCGGTGTGCACGGTCGTCACCATGCCGTGCTTCTTCGCCCAGCCGATCATCGGCACGTAGTCGAACGGCGTCTTGACCGCGCCAAAGCCGGCCTTGGCGAGCCACACGCCCTTACCCGCGATCTCGGCAAGGTCGGCTTCGACCAGCCCCGGCTCGAGGATGATCGAGCCGCCGTAAACGCGCATGCCGCCCGGCCGGTAGTGCTCGAAGCATTTGAACGCCGCGACCGCCAGCGCTTTCACCCCTTCCGGGTCCTTGGGCCGGCCGGGCACATGGACCTCGGAGGCGCTGATCGAGGTGGTGGTGCCGCCGTGCACGTAGCTCTCGAGGAAGCCGACCGTCTTCTGGCGGGGCGTGTAGTCGCCGAAGGTGATGTGCACCTGGGAATCGATGAAGCCCGGCACGGCCGTGGCCTTGTCCGCGTCGATCACGACGTCGCAGGCCTCGACCGCGGCGGCCGATGCCGTGCCCACGGACACGATCTTGCCCTCGGCCATGACGATCGCATCGCCGGCGGCGAACGGCTTGCGCCAGTCGCCGGTCACGATCGTCCCGAGATTGACGATGGCGGTCTTCATGTCGGCACCTTGAGCAGCTGGTCGATCTCGTGGTTGGCGTAGCCGAGTGCCGCGAGGATTTCGCGGCTGTGCTCGCCGGTCTCGGGCGGCTCGCGGCGAAGGTTGCGCGGCATGTCGGCGATGCGCAGCGGCAGCTGTGGGAGCTTCGTGCGGACGCCCCCGGGTAAGGTGGTGTGCAGGAAACCCCCGCTCGCGTTGAGGTGCGGATCGTCGAACAAATCCTCGGGCCGCGCTACCCGTGCATAGGAGATGTCCGCCTCTGCGGCCAGGCGCTCGGCCTCGGCGAGCGGCAGCCGCTTGAAGAGCTCGGCCAGCGCCGGCATGAGGCGGGGGCGGGCCGCGATGCGCTGGTTGTTGGTGTGCAAGGATTCGTCGGCCGCGAGATCGGAGCGGCCGAAGGCCCGGCAGAAGCGCTCCCATTGCTGGTCGCTGGTGATGCCGATGAACAGCTTCTCGCCGTCCTTGGTTTCGAACGGATCGTAGATGGCCCAGGCGCTGACGCGCTCGGGCATCGGCGGCACCGGCTTGTCGGACAGGGCCGCATACGCAAGGTGCTGCCCCATCAGGAAGGCCGCGGATTCGAACAGGCTCGCCTCGACCAGGCGGCCGCGGCCATCCTGGTCGCGCTGGCGAAGTGCGGTGACGATGGCGAGTGCTCCGAACGTGCCGCCCATGATGTCGACGACCGAGGCCCCCGCGCGCAAGGGGCGTCCGGTCGGGCCGGTCATGTAGGCAAGGCCGCTCATCATCTGCACGACCTCGTCGAGGGCCGCGCGCTGCTCGTACGGACCGGGCAGGAAGCCTTTCAGCGAGCAGTAGATGAGCTTCGGGTTGGCCGCGGCCGCGGCGGCGTAGTCGAGGCCGAGCCGGCCCATGGTGCCGGGGGCGAAGTTCTCGATCACCACGTCGGCGCGCTTGATGAGGCGCAGGGCTGCCGCCTTGCCGGCCGGCGACTTGAGGTCGAGGGCAAGGCTCCGTTTGTTGCGATTGAAGAATCCGAAATAGCCGGTGCCGAAGCCTTTCAGGCGGCGCGTGCGATCGCCCTCGGGCGGCTCGACCTTGATCACCTCGGCGCCGAGATCGGCCAGGATCATGCCGCAGGACGGACCGAGGATCGTATGGCCGAACTCGGCGACCCAGATGCCGGCGAGGGGAAGGGAGTCAGACGCCATCTTCTTCTTCGTCATGCCCGGACTTGTTCCGGGCATCCACGTCGTGCCGATGGCGGAACTGCTTGTGACTCGCACGCCGACGTGGATGGCCGGGATAAACCCGGCCATGACGGACATGCTTTTGGGCCGCCGATCCGCATATTCACGCGGCGGCGCGGGTGGTTGAAAGCTGGCGCAACAGCGGATCGAGGGACGGCAGACGGTCGAGCGCCTGCGCGCTCTCGAAGGCCTGGTGCACCCGGTCCTGGGGCAGGATGCCGGCGGCGCAGTCGGCGAACTTCTGCTGCAGGCGTTCGCGCGAGAACCAGCGCGCGGGCTTGCCGATGGCGAGCGGCACCAGCTTCTCGTGCCGGCGGCCGTCCTCCATGGTGAGGGTGACGACCGACGCGAACTCGCTGTCGTGACGGACCCGGTCGTCGACCTCCATGCGCGTCCTGGCGATCAGCGGCGCGATCCTGGGGTCGTGCAGCCTTGCCTCGCTGAAGGTCGCGAGGTCGACCGTGCCGTCGAGCAGCGCGTTCGCCACGCAATAATGCATGCTGAACTTGCCCTCGAGCGGCGCCTTTGGCGTCACATGAATCAACGGCTCGAGCGACATTTCCGCCACGCCGGCACGGATGTCGCGGATGCGGTCCACGGTCCCGCCGATTTCGGCGCGCAAGGCGGCTGCCGCCTCGATCGCCGTGTGGGTGGCCGCGCAGCTCGGGAACGGTTTCAAGGCGAGGCCGTACTCGCTTGTGATCTCGAACGGAGCGCCCCAGTGCGCGAACTCGTCCCAGCGGATCGCCTCGCCGCCGTTGAACACGGGCGCGAACCCGAATTTGTGGGTGAGCGCCTCCTCGCTCGCGGTGAAGTCCTCGCGCGCGCGACGGGCCGCGAGCACGCCATTGCGCGCCGCGTAACCGGCGTGCAGCGGCTTGGTCATGGTGCCGAAATTGGCGCGCAGGCCCGAGGAGGCCGACGCGCCGATGCCGATGGCGCAGGACAATTGCGCCGGCGTCAGCCGCAGCAGCCGCGCGGCCGCGACG
>DATJPD010000194.1:0-30940 GCA_035506575.1 Alphaproteobacteria bacterium | reverse complement strand
GTGCAACCCACGAGCATACGTGCTTTCGGCACGACGTGGATGCCCGGAACAAGTCCGGGCATGACGATAAAACTAATGCGGGGACGACGTTCATTTTCGCCGCTTCCGCGCGGGCTCTTCGGTGCCGTTCATCAGGTTGCGCAGGTAGCGCGCCGCGGCTGGGCCTTTGATGGCGCGCCGCCACATCTCCTGCACCGCCTTCTGGTGCAGCGCGAGCGCCTCGGGGGCCGAAGTGATCATCGCCATCCCGACGCGCACGTTGGGGTGCTCGCCGAGCCGGAACGGGCTGATGGAGAGGATCTGGCGGTCCGGCTGGCGGAAGATCTGGAATCCGGCATGCGGCAGGATGTCGGGCACGATGCCGATCTGGACGCCGAGCGGCTCCTCCTCGATGACCGAGGCGAAATGCGCGATCTCGGCGCGCGCCAGCGCCCGGCGCTCTTCCCGGAGCTTGTCTGGCAGGGCGTTGCGGCCGATGAAGCCGCTCTGCAGGAAGCGCTCGATCTCCACCGCCGAGATCAGGTTGACCACGATCGGCTGGCGCTTCTTGTACATCTGCTTGCGCTCGTGCAGCACGCCCATGATCTGCTTGACGTCGTCGAGGGCCCGGGTCCGGTTCGGCACGTCCTCGGGGATGCTCTCGCTCAAGACGGCGGGAAGTGCCGCCTCGAACGCGGGCGAGGCGAGCAGGAACGAGATCGGCCCCGCAAGCACGATGATGTGCTCGGCCGTCTCCTCGATCTGGCGCATGCGCTCGAAGTAGCTGACCGCCGAGCCGATGTACTCGATGCCGACGCCGAGCAAGGTGGGCACGGAGACGCCGAGCAGCTCGGCGAGCTTCTCCAGGGTCTCGATCTTCACCAGCTCGCCCTTCTCGAACCGGTAGAGTGCGGTCCGGGAAATGCCGAGCCGGCGCGCGATCTGCTCCGCCGAGAGCCCGGAGCCAAGCCGGAACGCCTTCAGCCGGTTGCCGATATCGTCATAACGAAACGCCATCAGCCACGCGGGAGTAGAATCACCCGGCCGCGGGCCTGGCGCGATTTGATGCGCGCGAGGGCCTCGGCGAAGCGGTCGAGCGGATAGCTCTCGTGCGGTGACGGCTTGAGCTTGCCTGAGGCCAGGAGCTGGAAGACCTCCTCGTAGCAGGCAGCGACCTGCGCCGGCGCGCGCTTGCGGTAGTCGCTGACCTGCAGCCCGCTCACCTCGATGTTCTTGAGCAGCAGGTAGTTGGCCTTGATCGTCGGAATGCGCCCGGCCGCGAAGCCGATGACCACGAGGCGGCCGGACCAGGCGAGCGCCCTCAGGGCCGCGTCGAAGATGTCGCCGCCGAGCGGGTCGAGGATGATGTCCGCACCCTTGTTGTCGGTGGCCGCGTAGACCTGGGCGCGCAGGGAGTCGTGCAGGTCCGGACCGGATAGGTCGATGATCGCATCCGCCCCCGCGTCGCGCGCGAGGTCGGCCTTGCTCGGCGTCGCGATGCCGGCCAGCACCTTGGCTCCCTTGGCCTTGGCGAGCTGCACCGCGGCAAAGCCCACCCCGCCGCTCGCCCCCAGCACCAGCATCGTGTCGCCGGGCTTGAAGCGTGCGCGCTCGACGAGGGCGAACCAGGCCGTGTCGTAAACGAGGGCCATGGCTGCCGCGTCGACGAAGGACAGCTTGTCGGGCAGGCGGTAGCACTGATCCGCCGCGACCGCGACCTTCTCGCCATAGCCGCCGTACTCGGCCATCGCGAGCACGCGGTCACCCGGCTTCAAGGTCTTCACCTCTGCGCCCACCGCGCGCACGATGCCGGCCGGGCCCTTGCCGGGGACGAAGGGCAGCTTGGGCTTGAACTGGTACGTGCCGCCGATCACCAGCAGGTCGACGAAGTTGGCGGCATCCGCATGGATCTCGACCAGGACTTCGCGCGGGCCCGGCACCGGATCCGGGACGTCCGCGACCGACGCGGTTTCGGGTGGGCCGAACTCACGGACGACGACGGCACGCATCACGCAGCTCCTTTCGGGCGCCAGCGCACCGGGATCAGCTGCGCGCGCCCGTCCTGGACGCGCGCCACGAGCTCGCGCTTCAGCACCTTGCCGCTCGAGGTGAGCGGGATCGCATCCGACAGCAACACGTATTCCGGCATGTCGTAGCGCGACAGTCCGGCGGCATCGAGATGCTGCAGCAGCTCGTCGGGGGCGACACGCAGGCCCTCGCGCACCGCGATCGCGAGGCACACCTTCTCGCCCAGGCGCGGGTCGGCGACCGGGAAGGCCGCGGCGCGCGCGACGGCCGGATGGCGGAGCGCCAGCGCTTCGATGCGCGCCGGGTAGATGTTGTGGCCGCCGCGGATGATCACGTCTTTCTTGCGGCCCGTGACGCGCAGGTAGCCGCGCTCGTCGACCCAGCCGAGATCGCCGGTCATGAACCAGCCCTGCGCGTTGAACGACTCCTCGGTTGCCTTCTGGTCGTCGAAATAGCCGAGCATCAGGCTGGCGCCGCGTCCGCCGATCTGGCCGATCTCGCCGGTCTTGGCTTCGACGTCGGGATCGTCCTGGCGGAAGATCCTGATCTCGTAGCCGGCGCAGCAGCGGCCCGAGCTTTCGATGATCAGCTTCGGATCGTCGCCCGGCAGGGTGTATTGGTGCGAGCAGGTCTCGGTCATCCCGTAGCCGCTCTGCGGCACCACCCCGTAGCGGAGCAGCTCCGCCACCACGTCGCCGGGCACCGAAGCGCCGGAGATGCGGAACCCTTTGACCGCACCTAGCCGCGTAAGGCCGCGGCCGCGCAGTTCGGCCAACAGGTCGATCGCATGCGTGGGCACGCCCACGAGATAGGTGGCCACGGTCTCCTCGAGGCGGTCGACCAGGCTTGCGCGCTTCGGCAGGTCGTGGATGACGAGCTCGCCGCCGACCGTTACCGCCGCGATCAGGGCGCCGATGCCGAGATTGTGGCTGAGCGGGCTCAACGTGTAGACGACCGAGCGTTCGTCCAGCGCCCAATCCTTGGCGACCGCGCGGACCGTCGCCAGCAAGGTGTTGTCGCTGTGCATGACGCCCTTGGGTTCGCCCGTCGTGCCCGACGTGAAGGCGAGATAGATCACCCGGTTCGGATCGGCGCTGACGGGGGCCGCGGCACTGCCCGATGCGGTCAAGAGGCCCGCGAACGGGGTCCCGGCAGCACCCGCAGCCAGCGGCGCGACGCGATAGACGTGGCGCAGCGAGGCGACGTTGCGCGCCTGGGCAAAGATGTCGGCGCGGTCGGCATCGGCGCCATAGCCGGGCTCGGCGAACAGGATCGCCGAGCGCGTGCGCTCCAGAAGACCCACGATGTCGGCCACGGTGTGGTCGCGGTGCAGCGACGGCACGCAGACATAGCCGTTGCGCGAGCAGGCGAGCAGAGCGATAGCGGATTCGATCCGGCTCGGCAGCCACACCGATACGCGTTGGCCGGGGCGCACGCCGCGATGGCTGAGATCGGCCGCGAGATCGTCGACGTCCTTCAGGAGCTGGCGATAGGTGAGGCGGCGTGCCCGGTCGCGGATCGCCGGGCGGTCCGGGGCGTGCGCGGCATGAGCCTTCAGAAGCGAATAGATCGTCTCGTCGCGCCAGGCGCCGGACTTGGTGTGTTCGGCCAGGCGCTCGGCGCTCAGCAAGGTGAGCAGCGTGTTGGTCATGTGCGGCCAGGGAACAATAGGGGCGTCCCCAAATCAAGATTTTTTCCAATTTCGGGACGCGGCAACCGGCGGCGGCACAAACACTATTTGCCGCCACCCGGCCGCTGTGTTTTATTTCTGGCACAGAGTCCACCACAGAAGCGCTTCGCCGCGCGTCTGTGGTGATTTGTTCTGGGGCGGGACGCAAGACCAACCACGATGGTCGATTTCAACCGGATCTACGACGTGCTGGTGCTGGGCGGCGGCAATGCGGCCCTGTGCGCCGCGATCACCGCGCGCGAGGCAGGGGCGAGCGTGCTTCTGGTCGAGCACGCGCCGAAGGCCTTCCGCGGCGGCAACAGCCGGCACACGCGCAACTTCCGCGCCATGCACGAAGCCCCGACCTCGGTACTCACCGAGGCTTACCGGGAAGACGAGTATTGGGACGACCTCAAGCGCGTGACCGGCGGCGCCACCGACGAGGCGCTGGCGCGCATGACCATCCGCGAATCCTCGAAGGTGATGCCGTGGATGGAGGCCTGCGGCGTGCGCTTCCAGCCGTCGCTCACCGGAACCCTCAATCTCTCGCGCACCAACGCGTTCTTCTTGGGCGGCGGCAAGGCGCTGGTGAACGCGTATTACCTGACGGCCGAGCGGCTGGGCATCGACGTGCTGTACGACACCGAAGTCAAAGAGGTGCACCTCAAGGACGGCTTCGTCACCTCGGTCGGCCTCGTGAGCCACGGCTTTCCCGAAACCGTGCGCGCGAAAGCGGTGGTCGCGGCGGCGGGCGGGTTCCAGGCCAATATCGAGTGGCTCAAGCAATATTGGGGCGAGGCGGCGGAGAACTTCCTGATCCGCGGCACGCCCTATGCGAAGGGCGGGGTCCTGCGCTCCCTGCTCGACCAGGACGTGGCCCCGATCGGCGATCCGACCCAGTGCCACTGTGTCGGCATCGACGCGCGGGCGCCGAAATTCGACGGCGGGATCGTCTCGCGGCTGGACTCCGTGCCGTTCAGCGTCATGGTGAACAAGAACGCCGAGCGCTTCTACGACGAGGGCGAGGACGTGTGGCCGAAGCGCTACGCGATCTGGGGCCGCCTGATCGCCCAGCAGCCCGGCCAGATCGGCTACTCGATCGTGGACGCGAAGTGCCTCAACCTGTTCATGCCGTCGGTGTTCCCGGCGATTTCGGCGCCGACCATCGGCGAACTCGCGGGCAAGCTCGGTCTCGATGCGCAGAAGCTCGAGGCGACGGTCCAGGCGTACAACGCCGCGGTGCAGCCGGGCAATTTCAACGGTAAGGCGCTCGACGACTGCCGTACGAAGGGGCTTTCGCCCGACAAGACGCACTGGGCGCAGCGGCTCGACAAGCCGCCTTATTACGCCTGGCCGCTCAGGCCCGGCATCACCTTCACCTATCTCGGCGTGAAGGTGAACGAGCAGGCGCGGGTTCTGATGAAGGACGGCCGGCCGAGCGGCAACCTGTTCGCGAGCGGCGAGATCATGGCGGGCAACATTCTGGGCAAGGGATACCTCGCGGGGTTCGGCATGACCATCGGGACGATCTTCGGCCGCATCGCCGGCCGGGAGGCGGCGAAGAATGCGCGCAACTGAAGCGGTCGCCGATGCGCGGCGCGACATGGAGATCTGCAACGCCTGCCGCTATTGCGAGGGCTTCTGCGCGGTGTTCCCGGCCATGGAGCTCCGGCGCGAATTCAGCGACGCGGACCTGAGCTATCTCGCCAATCTCTGCCACAACTGCCGCGGCTGCTTCTACGCGTGCCAGTACGCGCCGCCGCACGAGTTCGGCATCAACCTGCCGAAGAGCTTTGCCCAGATCCGCAACGAGAGCTACGAAGAGTACGCGTGGCCCAAGCCTTTGGCCGGCGTCTTCCGGTGCAACGGGCTCGTGGTATCGCTGGTTGCGGCCCTGGCGATCGCGGCGGTGCTGTTGTTGACGTCGTGGCTGCAGTCATCTGACGTTCTCCACGGCGCGCATACCGGTCCGGGCGCGTTCTACGCCGTCATCCCGTACCCGG
Organism: Alphaproteobacteria bacterium; assembly: GCA_035506575.1. Lineage (GTDB taxonomy): Bacteria > Pseudomonadota > Alphaproteobacteria > CACIAM-22H2 > CACIAM-22H2 > DATJPD01. The sequence continues at coordinate 25,261 of DATJPD010000194.1, read as the reverse complement.
TCATGCTGTGGACGGCTCTTCTCACGTTCGTCTATTCGCTCGTGGCGCTCGCGATGGGCTTCGTGAACTTCTGGCGCGACACGGCGGCGGGCGGTCCTGCGGTCGATGCGCCGGCCATCGGCCAGGCGCTCAGCGACATCTTCACCTTGCGCAATCTCGGCGGCGGCGGGCACGGCTGCAACGACAAGGACGAGTCTTTCTCGCAGACGCGGCGCTGGCTGCACCACGCGATGTTCTACGGCTTCCTCGCATGCTTCGCCGCCACCTGCGTCGCCACGATCTACCAGGACGGCTTCGGCTGGCTGCCGCCTTATGACTGGTCGAGCTTGCCGGTGATCCTCGGCACCTTGGGCGGGATCGGGCTCCTGACCGGCACAATCGGGCTGTTTGCGATGAAGCTCACGGCAGACCAGGAGCCCGCAGCGCGCGAGCTCCTCGGCGCCGATTCAGCACTGCTCATTCTCCTGGCGCTCGCCGCGTTCACCGGCCTGCTGCTGCTGGTGCTGCGCGCGACGGGGGCGATGGGCGTGCTGCTGGCGCTGCACCTGGGGGTCATCCTGGCGCTGTTCCTGGTGCTGCCCTACAGCAAGTTCGTGCACGGCATCTATCGCGGGGCGGCGTTGTTGCGTTACGCGCTCGAGCGCCGCCAGCCGATCCCGCAGGAGTAGCGTCCCCGGCGCCAGTTGGCACGCGGATTGCGACGGATAGGGCACTCATTCAGAGAGGTGCTGCCATGCTCGTCACAGAGCACCCCGTCTTTCGCCGCTTCTGGTATCCGGTCATGCCGATGGAGCAGTTGGCGGACGGGCCGAAGCCGTTCCGGCTGCTCGCGACCGACATCGTGCTGTGGCTGGACGCGGACGGAAAACCGGCGGCGGCGCACGACCGCTGCTGTCACCGCACCGCCAAGCTCAGCCGCGGCTTCTGCGAGGGCGGGCGCATCGTGTGCGGCTATCACGGCTGGCAATACGACCGCACCGGGCGCTGCGTGCGCGTGCCGCAGGTCGATTCCTCGCGACCGGTCAAGTTCGGCATCCCGGCCTATCGCTGCCAGGAACGCTACGGCTATGCGTGGGTGGCGCTCGAGGAGCCGCTCTACGACATCCCCGAGATTCCCGAAGCCGCGGATCCCGGCTTCCGCCGCATCCCACAGTTTTACGAGCCGTGGGACTGTGCCGCCCTTCGCTTCATGGAGAACGTGCTGGATGCGGCGCATATTGCCTTCGTGCACCGCGAGACCTTTGGCAATCTGGCCGACCCCGGCATTCCCGAAGCGCGCATCGAGCCGTTCGACGGCGGGTTCCGCTTCTTCTCGGAATCCCAGGTGCGCAATCCCGATCTCCAGAAGAAGAATCTCGGCATCACCTCCGAGATGACCACCCGCCGGCGCCGGAACACCTACTGGCTGCCGTTCAACGTGCGGCTCGGCATCCACTACCCGAACGGGCTCACGCACACGATCGTCAACATCATGACGCCGGTCGAGGACAATCGCTCGGTGCTGGTGCAGTTCTGCTATCGCAACGATGCCGAGGAGCAGGCAAAAGCGGCCGACGTGATCGCCTTCGACCGCGCGGTGACGCTCGAGGACAAGTACATCCTCGAGACGACCGAATCAGACGTGCGGCTCACGGGCTATGCGGCCCGGGAGATGAGCATGTCGTCCGACCGCCCGGGCCTCCTCATCCGCCGCATGCTGCACGACCTGTTGGTGAAGCACGGCGAAGCGGGTGCTTCAGCCGATGCGGCTGATGCCGTCACGGTGGAGTGAGGGCACTCCGTCGTCATTGCGAGCCCACGGGTCCCGCCAAAGGCGGGCCCGAGGACAGGCTCCGCGAAGCAATCCAGTCTTGCGGCCCTGGATTGCTTCGTCGCTGTCGCTCCTCGCAATGACGAGGACTACGCGCCCTTCGGCAGGATGCTCGCGAACTTGGCCTTGATGCGCTCATCCAGCGCCTTGCTGGAGCGGGCGACCACCGGGAACGTGTCGCGCTGCAGCCACGGCTTGCACGCGTCGATCACCATGCGCGAGTTGAAGGTCTTCTGGTCGGCCGGATAGGCCATCGGGTCGAGCACGGTGCTCCAGCAACCCTTGAGGATGTCGACGTCCTCGCGCGGGTCGACGCGGGTGCACATCGCCCAGATCACCTCGTCGATGTCGGCAGGGTTGATGTCGTCGTCGACCACCACGACGTAGCGGTTGGCATATGCGCCGGCGTGGCATTGCGAGGCGATGAGGCCGGCCTGCTTGGAGTGGCCGCCGTAGAGCTGCTTGATGGCGACGGTGAGCCACAGCCGGCTGCCGCCGGCCTCGTGCGCCCACACGCCCTGCACGCCGGGGATGCCGGCGGCTTCGATCTGGTTCCACACCGCCCCGCAGCGATAGGTGCCGCGGTAGAACGTGTCGTCGTTGGGTGGCACGGCGGGGATGGCGCCGAGCAGGATCGGGTTGGTGCGGTGCATCAGGGTCTCGATGCGGATCGCCGGCTCCTTCTTCGCACCGCCGGCGTAGTAGCCGGTCCACTCGCCGAGCGGACCCTCGTCGACCTCGTCGTGCGGCGAGATAAAGCCTTCGAAGGCGATCTCGGCCTGGGCCGGGATGGGAAGACCGGTCTTCGGCCCCGGGATCACCTCGACCGGCTCGCCGATCAGCCCGCCGGCCGCGTCGTACTCGTTCTTGCCGTAGGGGATCTCGAGCCCGGCCACCATGAACAGGCCGGGATGCATGCCGACCACGACCGCGATCGGGCATTTCTGTCCGCGCTCGTGGTATTTGCGCATGATGAGGTTGCCGTGCTTGCCCTTGGAGGCCATCACCGAGGCGGTGGTCTTGTCCTGCGCCTGCACACGATAGGCGCCGTAATTGATCCAGCCCGTGTCCGGGTCCTTCATGATCACCATCACGCCGGTGCCGATGTAATAGCCGCCGTCGTGCTCGTGCCATTTGGGAGCCGGGATCTTCAGCAGGTTGACGTCCTTGCCGGACATCACGTTCTCGAGGATCGGGCCGCCCTTGACCGTGACCGGCGCATGCGTGCGCGCCTCCTTCATGTAGTTGCGCCAGAACTGGACGAGGTCGATCTCCGAGCCGTCGGCCGGCAGCCCCAAGGTCAGGTTGATCCGGCGCACCGAGGTCAGGATGTTGGCGAGCACGCGATAGCCGCGCTCGTAGCCGGGGATGTCGTCGAAGAGGAGGGCAGGGCGGCCCATCTTGCGCTGGTAGATGTCGACGATGCCGCCGATCTCCTCCTCGCGGTTCGCACCTCTGACGGTCTGTATCTCGCCCGCGTCCTGCATCTTCGCAAGCCAGACTCTCAAATCCTGATTGGACACGTCGTCGCTCCTTCGGTTCCGCATTGTTCCTTTTTTAGCACAGTGCCTATAGTGCCTGCATGGATGGAGCAAATCGATGAGTCGACGCCTGCCTTTGACCCTCGCCTGCGGGGACTATGAGATCGTGCGCGCCTTGATGGACGGCACGGTCCGGCCGGACGGCATCGACCTGACCGTGCTCACGGCGATGGACTCGACGACCCGGCACTGGCGCTTCCTGCGCAACCGCGACTTCGACGCCGCCGAAGTGTCGGGGTCCTCCTATCTCGTGGCGCGCGACCAGGGCCTGCCGTTCCGCGCCATCCCGGTGTTCCTCCACCGGCGCTTCCGCCACGGCTTCATCTTCATCAACACCGGCAAGGGCATCCGGAAGCCCGCCGACCTGATAGGCCGGCGGGTCGGGCTGAAGCAGTTCCAGTCGACCGCGAACAACTGGATGCGCGGCATCCTCGAGCACGAATACGGCGTGCCGCACAAATCGATCCAGTGGTTCGCCGAACTCGACGAGAGCATCGAGTTCGCCCCGCCGCCGGACCTCAAGATCACGCGGCTCTCGCATGCGCAATCGGTGGAGACCTTGCTGGTCGAGGGCGAGCTCGACGCGGTGCTCCATCCCGACCTCATCAAGCCCATCGTCACCAAGGATGCGCGGGTGGCGCGGCTCTTTCCCGACTACAAGCGGGAAGAGATCGCCTATGTGCGCAAGACCGGCATCTTCCCGATCATGCACGTGCTGGGCATCCGCCAGGAGATCATCGAGGCGCACCCGTGGGTGGCGATCAACCTCTACCAGGCGTTCAACCAGGCCAAGGCCCTCGCCATGAAGCGCATGGAGAACCCGCGCATCGTGCCGCTCGCCTGGTATCGCGAGGCGTGGGAGGAGCAGGAGGAGATCCTGGGCCCAGACCCGTGGGCCTACGGTCTGACCGACCAGAACCGCAAGACCTTGGAGACGCTGGTCGGCTACTCGCACGAGCAAGGGCTGATCAAGCGCCGCCCCTCGCTCGATGAGCTGTTCCTGAACGTGAGCCAGGGCCGCAAGCGCGGCGACGTCTACCGGATTTAGCGCCCCTTAACCCTAGCCATTGAGGGGGAGGGTAGAGGTGGGGACGCCACACCGAGACGTTGTCGTGATCGTCTGCAGTCAGCGGTTCAGTACGCGGACCTTGTCGCACAAGGCGATAATCTCGCACCCATATGATGGAGCAATGTGAAGCAATGTCAGGTGTCCAGTTTCTATTTTCTTGATTCTATCAGTTAGGTAGGTCGGCTGAGCGGTCTCGGGTGCAAGGTCAAACAATTTTTCCATGACGTTCAACGGAGGCGTTGAGCCTGTCGTCGTCGTTAGCTCCAGGACGATATTTCCTTCTCGAAAATCAAAACACCTCATCCTCTCGAGGTTATCGAGCAAGAGTTCGTAAGACTTCCCGGCAGCGTCAACGAGACCGATGACTGCGGTACGGTTCTCCGCAGGCCCTAGGTCTATCGAAACAACTTTTGCATCGTGGAACTTCATCGGTCACCCACCTCAGCCCCCCGGTCAGAGGGGGAGGGGGAAGACTAGCGTGGACGGACGAAGTAATCAGCCTATCAGCGCCTTCAGGCGCTGCGGCGTCACGGGAAGCTCCGTGACCGCCCCGGGCTTGCCGAGGGCCGCATCGATCGCCGATGCGATCGCCCCGCCCACGCCGGTGATGCCGCTTTCCCCTGCTCCCTTGATGCCAAGCGGGTTGCGCGGGGTGGGGGCGTCCTCGGTCAGCATGATGTCGATGAACGGCGTCTCTTTGATCGTCGGCAGCAGGTAATCGGCGAAGGTGACCGAGAGCGGCTCGCCGCGCGAATCGTAGCGGAACTCCTCGTACAGAGCGCCACCCAGGCCTTGCGCGAAGCCGCCGGTGATCTGCCCCTTGATCAGCATCGGATTGATCGCGCGGCCGATATCGTAGGCGGCGAGATAGCGCTCGACCGTGACCGCCCCGGTGTCGCGGTCGATGCGCACCTGCGCGAGGTGTGCGCCGTAGGGATAGACCTGGTGTTCGGACTCGAACCAGCCGAAGGCGCTGAGCAGCGGATCGCGCTTGCCGCGCGTCCGCGCGGTCGGCGACAGGTGGCGCGCGATCTCGCCCAAGGTGATCGACGGGCCGTCCGGCCGGTCGCGCCGGAACACCTTGCCGTCCGCGATGTCGAGCGCTTCGCCGGGCGCCTGCAGCAGCTCCGAGGCGACGTCGAGCGCCTTCTTGCGCACCTCGAGGGCGGCGACATGCGTGGCCGAACCCGTCATGACCGTGGCGCGCGAGGCGTGCGCGCCGATCCCGTGCTCGATCCGGTCGGTCTGGCCGTGGATGACGCGGATCTTCTTGTAGTCGACGCCGAGCGCGTCCGCACAGATCTGCGCCATCACGGTCTCGAAGCCCTGGCCGATCGAGGCGCCGCCGGTCACGACCTCGACGAAGCCGCCCGTATCCACCGTGACCTGCGCCCCGTCGGTGGGGCCGAGGCCTGATTTTTCGATGAAGAGGGCGAGGCCCGCGCCGACAAGCTCGCCCTTGGCGCGGCGCTGCTTCAGCTCCGCCTGCAGCTTTTTCCAGCCGAAACGCTCGAGGGCGGCGTCGAGCAGCGCCATGTAGTCGCCGGTGTCGTGGTCGATCTCCTCGCCGAGGGCCACCAGCGGGCGGTGATAGGGCATCTCGGCCGGAGTGATGGCGTTGCGCCGGCGCACTTCGATCGGATCCATGCCGAGCTTGGCCGCGATGGCATCGATCAGACGCTCACGGACAAAGGTGGTCTCGAAGCGCCCGGGGGCACGATAGGTCGCGGCCGGCGTCTTGTTGGTGAGCCGCACATGCCCGGTCGCGCGATAGGCCGGGATGCGATAAGGGCCGGGCAGGATGCCGGCGGTCATGTGCGGCACGCGGATGCCGTGCGTCCGCAGATAGGCGCCCTGGTCGTGGAAGAACACGTCGTCGACGGCGAGGATCTCGCCGTCCGCCGCCACCGCGGCGCGCACCTTGTGGTGCTGCTGGCGCGAATGGTTGGCCGCGATCAGGTGCTCGTGGCGGTCCTCGATCCACTTGACCGGGCGCTCGAAGCGCAGGGCGGCCACGCACACCAGCACGTCCTCGGGGTAGAGCTCGCCGCGGATGCCGAAGCCGCCGCCGACATGGCCCTCGAAGAGATGCATGCCCGCGAGCGGCCGGCCCAGCATGCGCGCCAGCGCCTCGCGGTTGCGGTGCGGCACCTTGGCCGCACCATGCAGCTCCAGCATGTCGCGCGCTGCATCGTAGCGGGCAATGGCGCCGCGGGTTTCCAGAGGAACGCCCGAGTGCCGGCCGATCCTGAGATCGAGCTCGACCACGACATGCGCCTTGCGGAAGGCGGCATCCACGTCGCCGTGGCCCTGGCGCACGATCTCGCATTCTGTCGTGCGGCCGCTGTCGAACTCGCGCGGCGGGTCGTCGGCGGACAGGAGCGGCGGCAGTTCCTCGATATCGGCGGTCACCAGCTCCGCCGCATCCTCGGCGAGATAGGCATCCTCGGCAAAGATCGCGGCGATCGGCTCGCCGACATAGCGCACGCGTTCTTTCGCGAGCACCGGCTGGCGGAACGGGTCGAGCCTTTCGATCCGCCCCTCGCGGAAGTCGATCGGCGAGACCTCCGGGATGTCCGCCGCGGTCCATACCGCGAACACGCCGGGAGCGGCTTTGGCGGCCGTGGTGTCGATGGACTTGAGCCGGCCGTGCGCGTGGGGCGAGCGCACGATGCGCATGTGGAGCTGGTGCGGGAATGACACGTCGGCGGCAAAACGCCCGCGGCCGGTGACCAGCGGCCGGTCCTCCAGGCGCTGGACCGATTGGCCGATGAGTTTCGCGGTGCTCATCGGCGGGCCTTCATCTCGGCGGCCGCCGCGCGAACCGCCTTGAAGATGTTCTCATAGCCGGTGCAGCGGCACAGGTTCGAGGATAGCGCGTCGAGCAGGTCTTCGTCGCTGATGTCGGGATCGCGCTCGAGGATGCCCGTCGCCAGCATGAGGAAACCCGGCGTGCAGTAGCCGCATTGCAGGCCGTGATGCTCCATGAAGGCGCGCTGGAGCGGGTGCAAGGTGGCACCCGAAGCGAGACCCTCTACGGTGCGGACCGCCTTGCCCTGCGCCTGCACCGCGAACATCAGGCATGAGCGCACCGGCTCGCCGTCGACCAGGACCGTGCAGGCGCCGCACACGCCGTGTTCGCAGCCGATATGGGTGCCGGTTTGATGGCACTGGTCGCGGATCACGTCGGCGAGGGTCCGCCGCGGCTCGACCTGCAGCGCGTAGGATCGGCCGTTGACGTTCAGAGTGATGTCCGTCTTTTGACTCATGCGGCGGCTTGCTCCAGGGCGCGCAACGTCACCGCGCGCACCAGGTCGCGGCGGTAGCCAGCCGTGGCCTGTGCATCGTCCATCGGGTCGATCGCCGCGGCTGCCGCTTCGGCTGCGGCACGGAACGCGGGCGCGTCGGGAGCGCGGCCGTTCAGCGCTTTCTCGGCTTCGGCAATTCGGCGCGCGCAGCCTTCCGCGCCACCGATGCCGATGCGCGCGTCCGTGATGCGGTTGTCCGCGAGGCGGAACGTGGCCAGCGCCATCGCGATCGCGTAATCGCCGGCGCGGCGGCTGAACTCGTGGAAGCCGAAACGGGTATCGGCCGCGAGCAGCGGCAGCCGCGCCTCGGCCAGCAGCTCGCCTTCTTCAAGTGCGGTGGTGAGCGCGCCCTGGAAGAATTCGGGCGCTGCGATGGTGCGGCTGGCCTTGACGCTCCTGGCGATCATGTTGGCCCCGAGCGTGGCCGCCACGAGGCACCATTCGGAGGCGGGGTCGGCATGGGCGAGGCTGCCGCAGAAGGTGCCACGCACGCGGATCGGATAATGCGCGATGTGGCGCACCACGGTCGCCAGCAGCCGCCCGAGCGGTCCGTCGCCCACCGGGCGGTGAAATGCCGCGTGGCGGACGCAGGCGCCGATCGCAAGCTCGCCTCGATCGGCCGCGAGACGGTCGAGGCCCGCAACGCCGTTGATGTCGACGAGATGCGCCGGGCGCGACAGCCGGAAGGCCATGGTCGGGACCAGGCTCTGGCCGCCCGCCAGCACGCGCCCGTCCTGCGGCGCCACCTCGGCCAGGGTCGCGAGCGCTGACTCGAGGGTTGCGGGCGCGTGATAGGTGAAGGGCGCTGGCTTCATCGGCGGCCCACCGTACCAAAAATGGAAAACTTCTCCAGAAAAAATACAGTGCTCGTTGACGCCTTCAGGAAGGCCCTGATAGCCTCGTGGGGCGGCTGGTAGCTCGCGGAGGAAGCACATGGAAGGGACGTCGGCTGGCGCATCGGGCGCGCGTGTGGCGTATCGCGACGGTGTGCGCGGCTGGCTCGATCAGGTCGAGAAGATGGGCGAGCTGCTGCGCGTGAACGGCGCGCACTGGGACGCCGAGATGGGCGCCATCACCCACATGCTGACCGAGAAGAGCCGCGGCACGGCCCCCGCCATCCTGTTCGACGAGATTCCCGGCTATGCGAAGGGCTTCCGCACGCTCTATGGCCATTTCTCGTCGGTGGCGCGCGTCGGCCTGACCTTGGGCCTGCCGACCGCCTACGACCGCAAGGTCGACATCGTGAAGCGCTATTACGCGCGCATGCAGGAGATGACGCCGCTCAAGCCGCGCACGGTCAAGAGCGGGCCGATCCTCGAGAACGTGATCGAGGGCGACAAATGCGACGTGCTCAAGTTCCCGGTGCCGCGCCATCACGAGGCCGACAAGGCCCGCTACATCGGCACGGCGAACTGCGTGATCACCCAGGATCCGGACGCCGGATGGTTCAACCTCGGCACCTATCGCAACCAGGTCTATGACGGCCGGACGATCGGCTGCCAGATCACCGAGGGCAAGCACGGCCGCATCCACCGCGACAAGTATTTCGAGCGCGGGCAGTCGATGAAGGTGGTCATCCTGGTCGGCCAGGACCCGCTCTTGTTCATGCTGGCCTCCAGCCCGCTTCCCGAGGGCGTCAGCGAGCTCGACTTTGCGGGCGGCCTGCGCGGCGAGCCGGTCGACGTGATCCGCGGGCCCTTCACCGGGTTTCCGATCCCGGCCGAGGCGGAGATCGCGATCGAAGGCGAGATGGTGCCGGGCCAAGCGAGGGAAGAAGGGCCGTTCGGCGAGTGGATGGGGTACTACTCGGACGACACGGTGCCGCGGCCCTACGTCAACGTCAAAACGATCCTCCACCGCAACAACCCGATCCTCACCTGCGCGCCCCAGCACAAGCCGGTCGACGAGACGGGCCTGCTCAAAGGAGTGGCGGGTGCGGCCCAGGTGTGGCGGGCGCTTGAAGCGTGCGGCCTGCCGGATATCCTCGGCGTGTGGAACCACGAAGCGGGCCCCGCGACGCGCTTCACCGCGATCCAGATCAAGCAGCGCTACCCCGGCCATTCGCGCAACGTGCTGCACGTCGCGTCCAACTGCCAGGGTGGGGCTTATGCCGGCAAGTGGACCGTGGTGGTGGACGAGGACATCGACGCGGGCGATCTCGACCAGGTGCTGTGGGCGATGTCGACCCGGTTCGATCCCTTGACCGACATCGACACGATCCAGAAGGCGTGGGCGTCCAAGCGCGATCCGCTGTTCCTGCCCGGCAACTTCAACAACCGCATCCTCATCGATGCGTGCATTCCCTACGACAAGAAGCTCAAAGGGACGTTCCCGACCGTGGTCGACGTGAGCCCCGATCTGCGCGCGAAGATCCGGGCGAAGTTCCCGCAGCTCCCGTTTCCGAAGGCGTAGATGAAGAGGTTCCTCGCTGCGGCGTTGATCGTCCTGACTGCATCGGCCGCGCACGCGGCCGGCGTCGAGGATTTCTACAAGGGGCGCACGATCAGCCTGATCATCGGCTACAGCGTCGGCGGCGGTTACGACCTCTATGGCCGGCAGGTGGCGCGCTATCTCGGCAAGCACATCCCGGGCAATCCCACGGTCGTGCCGCAGAACATGCCGGGTGCGGGCAGCCTCAAATCGGTGATGTACCTGTACGCAGCCGCGCCCAAGGACGGCACGGCGATCGGCACGTTCGGCCGCACCGAGGCGGTCGCACCTCTGTTGACGCCCGACGAAGCCAAGTTCGATGCCACCCAGCTCGGCTGGCTCGGCAGTGTGACGAGCGAGACCAGCACCTGCGTGACGTGGCACACCTCGAAGGTCAAGACCTGGGACGACGCGCTGAAGACGCAGTTCACCTTGGCCGGCGAAGGGGCGGGCGCCGACCCGGATGTGTTCGCGCGCCTGATCAAGAACGTGTTCGGCGCCAAGGTGAAGCTGGTGTCGGGATATCCCGGCACCAACGATCAGTCCCTGGCCATGGAGCGCGGCGAGGTCGACGGCGAGTGCGGCCTATCCTGGGGCACGCTCGAAAGCCGCCACCAGGATTGGCTGAAGGCCGACAGCGTCAACATCATCGTCCAGGCGGCGCTCAAGAAAGAGCCGAAGCTCCCCAACGTTCCGTTCATCATGGATCTGGCGAAGACGCCGGAGCAGCAGCAGGTCCTGAAGGTCGTCCTCTCCGGGCAGAGCATGGCGCGTCCGTTTGCCGCACCGCCCGGCCTTCCGGCCGAGCGGCTGGCCGCCCTGCGCAAGGCCTTCGACGACACGATGAAGGATCCCGATTTCCTCGACGAGACGCGGAAGGCGCGCATGGAGGTCAACCCGATCACCGGCGCCGAGCTGCAAGCGCTGCTCAGGGACGTCTACGCCACGCCGAAGGACGTGATCGCCAAGGCCACCCACGCGATCTCGGACTGAGCGACCGCCGTGGCGGCGATCCCGGGCCCGCGCGTTCGCCGTCTCGAAGACCCGCCGCTCCTGACGGGTCGCGGGCGTTTTGTCGATGACATTGCCATTCCCGATGTCCTGCACGCGGCCTTCGTGCGCAGCCCGCATCCCCACGCCCGCATCCGGCGCATCGACACAAGTGCGGCGCGCGCCGCACCCGGGGTACACGCGGTCCTGGCGCTCGCCGATCTTCGTCCCGTGCTGGCACAGCCGCGGATGGCCGGCGGCCCGCCGCCCGGTCCGCGCGCCGCCAAGCGCTCGGAGCACCTCATCCCCTACGTATTGGCGAACGATGAGGTCTGCTTCGTCGGCGAGCCCGTCGTGCTCGTCGCGGCCGACGGCCGGTATCTGGCCGAGGACGCCGCGGCCCTGGTCGAGATCGAATACGAGCTTCTCCCGGCCGCCGTGGATTGCCGGGCTGCGATCGAGAGCGGCGCTCCGCGTGCGCGCAACGAGGCGGCCTCGAACGTCGTTGCCTCTTACACGGTTGGTTATGGCGACGTCGCGGCCGCGTTCGCGACAGCACCTTATGTCTATGCCGACACCCTGTGGCAGCACCGGGGTGCCGCGCACCCGATCGAGGGCCGCGGCGTCGTCGCCGACTATCGCGCGAGCGACGATACGCTGACAGTCTGGGCCTCGACCCAGAAGGCGCATGACATGTTCCAGCGCCTGGCCGAGACGTTGGGCCACGACGAGACCCGGCTGCGCGTCGCAACCCCGGATGTCGGCGGCGGTTTCGGTCCCAAGTTGATCGTGTACCAGGAGTACGTGGCGGTGGCCGCGGCAGCGAAGCTGCTGGGCCGGCCGGTGAAGTGGATCGAGGACCGGCGCGAGCATTTCCTGGCCGCGATCCAGGAGCGCGACCAGTACTGGTCGATGGAGATCGCGGTCGACGCCGACGCGCGCATCCTGGGCGTGCGCGGAAAGCTCGTGCACGACCTCGGCGCCTATGCGCTGCAGGACGTGAACCTGCCCTACAACTCCGCGACGTCGGTGACCAGCACGTACGTGGTTCCGGCCTGCACCATGGACGTGGTGATCGCGCAGACCAACAAGACGCCGGTCTCCTCGGTGCGCGGAGCGGGATATCCGCAGCCCGTGTTCGCGATCGAGCGGCTGCTCGACCGGGTGGCGCGCGAGCGCGGGCTGGACCGCGCCGAGGTGCGGCGCCGCAACCTGATCCCGGCCGACAAGATGCCGTACGAGAAGCCGCTCAAGGCGCGCTCGGGGACGACGATCGTCTACGACAGCGGCGACTATCCCGCCTGCCAGGACGAGGTGCTGAAGGCCGCCCGCTGGGGCGAATTTCCGCGCCGCCAGTCCGCCGCGCGCGCGCAAGGCCGCTTCATCGGCATCGGGCTCGCGCATGGGGTCAAAGGGACGGGCCGCGGGCCGTTCGAATCGGGCGTCGTGCGCGTCATGCCGTCGGGGCGCATCACCGTGTCCACCGGGGCGGCGGCCATGGGACAGGGCCTGGCGACGGCGCTGGCGCAAATCTGTGCCGCGGAGTTCGGCGTCGCACCCGATCGCGTGACCGTGATCGCCGGCGACACCGCGGCGGCACCCCTGGGCCTCGGCGGCTTTGCCAGCCGGCAGCTGGTGACGGCGGGCTCGTCCGTGCACCTTGCCGCGCGTGCGGTCGCGGCCAAGGCGAAGAAGCTCGCGAGCCATATGCTCGAGGCGGCTGAGGGCGACCTGGAACTCGCCGACGGCACGGTGCGGGTGGCCGGCGCACGGCAGCTCGCGGTGGGCTTGGGCGATCTCGCCCGCGTGCTGCGCGGCGCCCCGGGCTATGGCTTTCCCGAGGGCCTGGAGCCCGGGCTCGAGGCGACGGTCAATTTCCGCACCGACGCGCTCGTCTATGCGAATGCCTGTCATGTCGTCGAAGTGGAGGTCGACGTCGAGACCGGGGGTGTGAGTATCCTGCGCTATCTCGCGATCCAGGATTCAGGCCGGCGCGTGAATCCGCTCATTGTCGAAGGGCAGGTGCAGGGCGGCATCGCGCACGGGATCGGCAACGCGCTGTTCGAATGGATGGGCTACGACGCCGCCGGCCAGCCGGTGACCACCAATTTCGCCGAGTATCTGCTGCCGGCCGCGACCGATCTGCCCGGGTTCGAGACCCTCTACAAGGAATCGCCGTCGCCGCTCAACCCGCTGGGCGTCAAAGGGGCGGGCGAGGTAGGCACGATCCCGGCGGCCGCGGCGGTGATCTCGGCGATCGAAGACGCCTTGAGTCCGTTCGGCGTGCGCATCAGCCAGACGCCGGTCACCCCGGCCCGGCTTTGCGCGCTGATCGCGCAGGCGCGGTCAGCGTCTCCAGCTCGTCAATCAGCGCCGCCTGCGCCGGGTTGATCTTCAGGCGCGCGGTCGGCAAATCGAACCAGCCCGCTCGGTCGACTTCGGGGAAGCTCTGCTGGCGGCCGGAGCGCGGCGGCCATTCCATGGTGAATTCGTTGCTGGTGATATGGTCGGCGTCGCAGTCGCCTTCGATGGCCCAGGCGTGCACCGTTTTGCCGCCCGCCTGTTTGACCGCTTTCAGCGGCCGGAACTCGCCGCTCGCCGTGCAGCCGGTTTCTTCGCGGAGTTCGCGCTGCGCTTCGGCGAGGGGGTCCTGCCCCGGCTCGACCTCGCCTTTGGGGATCGACCAGACGCCCGCATCCTTCTTGGCCCAGAACGGACCGCCGGGATGAACGAGGAAAACTTCGAGATTCCCGGCGCGCCGCCGATAGACCACGAGACCGGCGCTGACTTTCGCCACCCTAGCCGTAGCGCCGGTAGGGGTAGCAGCGCTCTCGCTCGAGCGTGAGCCCGAAGTGCTTGCCGAGCGCTTCGATGGCGTCCGCGTGGTCGCCGTAGGGATCGGCGTTCTTGGGTCCGACGATGATGCAGCTGAACGTATCGCTCTCCTGCCCGCCCGGCGGCAGCATGGCGGTCACGAGTGCCGCGCCGTCGTCTGCGCGCAAGGTGAGGAACAGGGGCATCTCGCGTTGGATATGGGCGGCCAAGCCGATGTTCTGCTCGATGAAGCGGGTCGAGGTTGGCTTGTAGCACTGTGCGGCGCGCTCTTTCTCGCGACGGAAATATTTCTCCACCGCATGCTCCATCAACGCCGATTCCTGCGCCGCTTCGATCTCGGTCTCGATGCGAAACCAGGTGCGACCGGCCGATGCGTCACAGACGTATTTCATGCTTCTAATTTGGTCGATTTGGCCGCCGGCGCAAGTGTCTTGACCACGAAATAGTGCCGGCTCACCGCGCCGCAGATGACGCCAGGGCGTTTTCGAGCCAATCGGCAATCACGGCGGCGATCTCCTGGTTGTTCTTTTCCAGCATCATCATGTGGCCGTTGCCGCGGATGCCGCGGTCGGCCAGGCGGACGAACGTATGGCGTACCCCGGCCTGCTCGAGATATTGCGACGTGCAGTGGTCGTACGGCGCGTGATAGGAGGCTTCGGCGGTCAGGATCAGCAGGGGGATATGCTGCAGATTGGGCAGGGTCCGCGCCGGCTCTTTCTGCCGCCAGCACGGCACCAGGCTGGGCGCATCGGGTCGTGCCTGGCGTTCGAACCGCAAGGGCGAGTCGTCCGTCACCGGAGGTGAGTAGGCGAGGGGCACATGTCCGAGACCTGACGGTTTCGTCGGCTCCGCGTCGCTGAAATAGTCCGGTGCGCCGTGGAACTCGACGTCGTGCACCGGCGGGCCGTTCGGCTCCACGGCCACGAGGGCCTTGATCAGGTGCGGCCGCGCATCGGCCACGGGCCACTGGAACGTGCCGGACTGCGAATGCGTCAGAAGGATGGCGGGACCGACCTTGTCGAGCAGGGCCACGAGGGCGGCGGCATTGAGCCGCTGCTGCTCGGCAAAGCTCGCGATCGCCGGCACTTGCGAGGCATAGAACTGCTCGAAAACCGGGTCGCCCGGCAGGCCCGTGCCAGGGAACTGCGTGTGCAGATGTGCCTGCGGCCACAGCTTGAACGTCGCCGGTGCTGTGAAGCGCTGGAGCACGGGGTCGTGCCGCGCCGGCGATGAGGCGCCATACACATCGGGCCAATAGGCGGCCCGGCCGCGTCCGACCTGGTCGGCCACGTAGACCGCGTAGCCCCGGCGCAGGAAGAACTGGGCCCAGCCTTCGCGGCCGTCCGGCGTGCCGGTGAAATTCGTGCCGGTCTGGCCGCCGCCATGCACCATGATGATCGGGAAGGGGTGGCGCAGCGGGTGCGGGATCTGGAACTCGGCGTAGAGTTGCCCGGCCATCGGGCGCCCCGGCTCATCACGGATGGTCCCGCCGGCGAACAGATAGCCCTGTCTCGCGATCGACAGGGGCGGCCCGGCATCGTTCGAGTCGAGATCGTGCGCCATAAGGCTCCCTTCGGTCCCCGTCCATCATTGCCGGGACGATGGGGCGCGGGTCAAGGCTGGTATGCGTGCGAGTGCGGTTTGCAAGCCTGTCGTTCGCGTGATATCGCCCACGCGTCGCACTGGGAGGTGATGCACGTCTGATGAGTCCAGCCGCCGAACCATCTCGGTCCGTGTCCCTCCGGGAGATCGCGAGCGTCTATTTCTGGATCGGGGTGTCGAGTTTCGGCGGCGGGCTGATCTCCTGGGTGCATCGCGAGGTCGTCGAGCGCCGGAACTGGCTCCGTGACCAGGAGTTCCTGAGCGGCCTTGCGCTCAGCCAGATTCTTCCCGGGCCGACGATGGTCAACATGACGCTCTATCTCGGCACGCAGCTCCGCGGCGCTGTCGGTGCTCTCGTGGGCTGGGCCACCCTCGTGCTGCCGCCGTCGGTGGCCATCATTGGGATCTATCTCGTCTATCTGCAGTTCCATGGCGTGGGCGTGGTGCACTTCGCCTTGAACGGTGTGGCCGCGACCGCGGTGGGCCTCAACATCGCGACCGGGATCCGGGTCGCGCAGCGGACGAAGAACGCCCCGGCGCTCGTCATCGCGGCCGGTGTGTTCGTCGCGGTCGCGGTCCTGCATTGGCCGATGCTCTGGGTCGTCGCCGGTGCCGCCCCCATCAGCCTCGCGGTCGCGTGGAGGCGTACCGCGCATGGATGAGGGCGTCCTGCTGCAGCTCGTCGCCGTGTTCGCGCCACTGTCGCTGGTGGCGTTTGGCGGCGGTCCGACGATCGTGGCCGAGCTCGAGCGTCAGACCGTGGCCGTGCATGGCTGGCTCACCCACCAGGATTTCATCGACATTTTCGCCATCTCGCGCGTGGCGCCCGGCCCCGGCATCCTGATGATCACCTTGTTTGGTTGGAAGGTGGCGGGCTGGCTCGGCGCGGTGGTCGCCTCGCTCGCGTTCTACATTCCCTCGGGCCTCCTGGTGTTCGGGGCCTCGCTGCTGTGGCGGCGACATCGCGCGGCGAGCTGGCGCGACAAGGTCGAACGCGGCCTGGCGCCGATTGCGATCGGACTTATCTTCGCCGGCGCCTATTCGGTGCTGAACGCAACCCAGGGCGGAGTGCTCGCCTTCGCAACCGCCGGGTTGGCGGCCGCCGTGTTGATGTGGCGCCGGGTCAACCCGCTGTTGCTGCTCACGTGCGGTGCCGCGGCTTACGCACTGGCATACAAGCTGACGTGAGCCGAAATAAAATGCCCCGCCGGTATCGGCCGGCGGGGCATTGCCTGGCTCTCTGGCAGCCGGATGGCGCTCAGGCCCCGGTGCGCGGTCCCTGTTTCGCCGGGCCGGCGGCCCGTTCCTTGTCGATGGCGGCCTTGAGGTCGCGATATTCTTCGCAACCGGTGCCGCAGAGCTGGGTGACCTTGGTGAGTTGCGCCTCAGCCTTCGGCAGATCGTGCATCTCGACGTAAAGCTCGCCGAGATACTCGTTGGCGCCGCGGTTGTTGGGTTCGATCGCCAGCGCCCGTTGGTAGTACATGAAGGCCGCCTTCTGGTCGCCGAGCTTGCGGTAGCTGTAGCCCAGGAGATTGTTCGCATCGGCGTCCTGCGGATTGTCGCTGATGGCCTTCTGCAACAGCGGAACGGCCTTGGCGTAATCCTTGGCATTCACCGCGCGCTGGCCTTCGGTGTAGGCGCTGCTCTTGGCCGGCGCCATGGGCGAGGGTGAGGAGGGGCCCATGGCAAGCGCCGACGTGGCCACGGCCGCAACCGCTAGAGAGGCCGTCAGGCCGGCAAATAACTTATTGAAACTCCGCATGAATACCTCCACTTGCACGCCCCCGCGGGGACTCGCGCGATGGCCGTCACTATACGTCAGGCCCAAGCTGCCGAGCATCACATCCGGTTGACCCCGAAATCGCGCGGTTTATTCCGCTCGCCTTGGCGGAGTCCGGCCATGCCGTGCCTTGCTTTTGCCGAGTGGGCCCTTTAGACCACTCCGGCCCGACGTCCCCTTCGTCTAGAGGCCCAGGACATCGCCCTTTCACGGCGGTAACAGGGGTTCGAATCCCCTAGGGGACGCCACGGGCGCCGCTAAAGCCTTTATAGGCTCATATAGAGCGCCAATCGCTGGTTCTTCCGCTCTTCGGACACGTACAACCGGGGAGTACAGGATGTCGGCGATGACGAATCTTCTGAGGGCTCCAAGCGGAACCTATTTCTACCGGCGGGTCGTACCGGACCGACTCCGTGCGGCCCTCGGCAAGCGGGAGATCAAAATCTCCCTCCATACGAAAGACGTCGAGGAGGCGAAGCGGCGCGCCCCGGACGCGCAAAAGAAAGTGGACGCGCAGTTTAGCCAGCCCAACGTCATGCCGGCGGGCGTCGCTGCGGCAGCAGCTCATGAGCCACTGCCATACCGTCTCACCGTTGCGCAAATCGACGAAATGGCTCGCAAGTGGCTGGCGGAAACTCTCGAAATCTCCGCATTCCACAACGCTTTATGCCGTTTTCCACCTGATCAAAGATCGGCGCTTGTCACTTCGGCCCGCGAGACAGCCAGAGAGTACCGGGCTCGCGCTTTTGTTCGCGACTATCCCGACCACATCATCCGCCTGGCCCATCGTGTGCTCGCGGAAGCGGGATTCCAAATCGAAGAAAATTCCCTCGAGTTTCCTCTCGTCTGCTTCACGTTCATGCGTGCGTTTGCCGATTTGCAGGACGCCGAGGCAGAGCGTCTGTCCGGCAATACGAGCTATTACCCCGCGGGCGGAATGCTGCTGCCCGTGCAGCCAAATCCGCCGCCGGTGCTCGCCGCCGCAATTGGGGTCCCAGTGCCGACAGCGCAGAACAACGGGTCAACGGAGAGGGCGCCCGGCGAAACTGTAACGGCCGTGCTGGACAAATGGCTGCGCGAGCGATCCGATATGAGCGCGACGACAATTCACGAATGCCGGACATTGATTCGCAGGCTCACCGAAGTCATTGGCGGCGATGTGCCAATCGAGAGGATCACGGCCATCCAGATCCGGACCCTGAAGGAGGCATTGATTCAAATGCCGGTCCGGATTCCAACCGCGGTCCGACAGAAGCCTCTCTTGCAGATCATCGAGAAGTTCAAGGACTCCACGATCCAGCGAGTGCGGCCCGAGACCGTGCGGAAGCAGATGTGTTTGCTCCAGATCTTTTTCGAGTGGGCCAAAAACCATCACTATGTGGCTTCAAATTTGGCCGAAGGCCTGATGCCCGCCAAAAGCAAGCATAGGGGCGATCGTCGACGGATCCAGTTCAGCACGGAAGATATGGTCAAGATCTTTGCGGCTCCAATTTACACCGGGTGCAAATCCGTGTCCGAGCGCCTCACGCCCGGCGACCTGATCATAAAGGACGAATATTTCTGGCTGCCGCTCCTGGCCGCATTCCAGGGTGGCCGTCTGGAGGAGCTGGGCAGTTTGCTTCTTCGCGAGGTGAAATCGCAGGAGGGCGCCTTGTACCTGGAGCTCGATGTCATCGAGCAGGAGCAGCCGGAGGACGACGATTCGCTCGATCGCAAAGTGGCGGCTGACTATCGCATGAAGACGAATACTGCCTTACGCCTTAGTCCCGTACACCCGATCATTTTGGCATGCGGCTTTGAACAGTACGTCCGGGAGCTTCGGGGCCGCGGAGAGACACGGCTGTTCCCGAACCTGAAGCCGAATCGGAGAGGCGCCGTCACACAGCAGTTCAGCAAATGGTTTGGGCGATTCCTGGCCCGCCTAGGGATCACCGACACACGGAAAGTGTTCCATTCCTTCCGGCATGGCTTCAAATCGGCATGCCGGCGTGCCGGCCTGCCCGAAGAACATCATGACGCCCTGACGGGACACTGGAATAAGTCGGTTGGTCGCGACTATGGGGAGATTGTGCCGATTACAGTCCTCGCTGAGGCGGTAAGGAAGATCAGCTACCCAGGGCTTGACCTTTCCCATCTCACCCGCCTTTCGCAGCCCGCAGAGCAACCGCAGCCTGAACTCGAGCCAGCGTGACGTGGAGACTAGAATCCTCGAACTGCTACCCGCAAGGGAGGGGACGGTGCCTTGTACCGGAAATATGGCGCTGTAACCGATAAGCGACGAGAGCCCTTTCTAACGCCGAATTTGGGCCTCGCGCGCGAGGGCCAGCCAGGCCTGGGCTGCTTGAGACAGATACGCTCCCCGGCGCCAGACCAGCGCGATGTGCCAGGCCGTGTCCGGCTCGACCAGCGGCACGTGCCGGACCAGCGCTGCGCCGCGCTGCCTGGCGATCATTTTCGGCAGAAAGGTCACGCCCAACCCCGCTGCAGCAAGCTCGACGAGAAAGTCGACCTGGCTGCTGCGCGCGGCGACTTTGGGCTCGAACCCGCGGCGCCGGCAGGAGTCGAGAACGATCCGATTGAGCGCAAACCCCGGCTCGAACAGAAGGAACGGGGTTTGCCGCAAGCTCGTCAGATCGACGGATTTCCGGCGCGCCAGCGGATGCTGCTCGGCCAGGATGGCGACGAGCGGCTCGCTGGTCACGCTCCACGTGTCGAACTCCTCCGCCACCGGCAGGAGCGAGGCCGCAAGCTCGATCTCACCCGCCCGCAAGAGCTCTTCCAGTCGATCGCTTCCGTGCTCGACCAGGCGGATCTCGATCCCCGGATAGCGGCTGCGAAAGCTCGCGAAGAGCGGCGCAAACAACGTGCTGCTGCCGACTGGCGGCAGGCCCAGCCGCAGCATCCCGCGCTTAAGGCCGCGCAATTCGCCGAGTTCGGCCACGAGATCGTCGCGCTCGGCGAGCATTTTCAAGGCGCGCCGATAGACGATATCCCCGGCCGCAGTCGGCTTGCTGTGGTGACCGGCACGATCCAAGAGCGGCACGCCGACTTCGTCCTCGAGCTGCTTCACGGCCTTGCTGATTGTCGACTGGGTCGCGAATACGGCCTTGCCGGCGGCGGAAAACCCGCCTTGGCGGACCACTTCGACAAAGGCGCGCAACGTCCGGAGCTCCATATCCATTCCATACACGACTAAATTATATGAAATCAATTCATTTCAGGAATAGGCCCTGCGTCGCTACATTTGGCCCATGACGAGCCTGTCCTCCGCCCATGTCTTGACCGTCCGCGCCCGCCGCGTGCTGCGCGGCCACCGCGTGCTGCAGGCGGCCCTGCTTTGCGGCTTCTGGGCCGCGGGCACCGCCTTGGTCCGGCTGACCGGCCTGCCGGTGCCGGGCAGCGTCGTCGGTATGTTGCTCGTCCTCGGATTGCTCGCCTTTCAGCGCTTGAGCCTCGCCAGTGTTCGGCGCGGCGCGGACTGGCTGATCGCCGACATGCTGCTGTTCTTCGTCCCGGCCGTACTCGTCGTGCTTCAACATCACGAGCTGCTCGGGCTTCTCGGCTTGAAAATCGCAGTGGTCATCGCGCTCAGCACTGTGAGCGTGATGATCGTCACAGGCCTCAGCGTCGACTTGTTTCTTCGCCGGAGATGAGCCATGACCGCCAGCCTCACCCGGCTCGCGTCCGATCCGCTGCTCCAGGGCGGTATGTGGTCTGCCGCGACCATTGCCGCGTATTTCGCGGCCAAGTGGCTCCATCGCCACCGGCGTTCCGGCTGGCTGACACCGCTGGCGACCGCGCCTGCGATCCTGTTGGTCGCGGCTTTGCTCCTCCATACCAGCTACGCTGATTACATCCGCGGGACGCATTGGCTCGTGACCCTGCTCGGCCCCGCCACGGTGGCCTTTGCTGTTCCGATTTATCAGCAGCGCGCGTTGGTCCGCCGGTATTGGCTCGTGCTTGCTGCGGGCATTGCGGCCGGAAGCGCCACGGCAATGTTGTCGGCCTGGGTGTTTGCGACCACGCTGGGATTGAATGGAACCCTGCGTCTCAGCCTGCTCCCGCGCTCGATGAGCACGCCCTTTGCCATGGCCACCTCCCACGACATCGGCGGCGATCCCGAATTGACGGCCCTCTTCGTTATTTTGACGGGCGTGCTCGGCGCCACGTTCGGCCAAGTCCTGCTGGCGAGGCTGCCAATCCGCTCGGCGCTGGCGCGTGGTGCGCTGTTGGGCATGAGCGCGCACGGCGCAGGGACGGCCAAGGCGCGCGAGCTGGGACGCGAGGAAGGCACGATTGCCGGGCTCGTGATGGTTCTCGTCGGAATCGTGAATGTGCTCGTGGCCCCCGTGCTGGCCTGGTGTCTCAAATGATGTTCCCGTTTGTCACCGAGCAGGGCTGCGCCCGCGGACATGGAGCCATGGAGACCTTTCGCAAGCTGGTGCCGACCGATCTGAACTCGCTCCACCGCCATTTACTGGCGCTCGGACCCGAGCAACGTCAGATGCGCTTCCATGGCTCGGTCAGCGATATCGCGATCGAACGCTATTGCCGCGATATCGACTGGTTCCGGACAATTACCTTGGGCTACTTCGTCGGGTCCCGGCTTCGCGGAGCGGTGCAGTTGACCTTCGATCGGCCCTGGTTGCCCCGTCGGGGGGAGCTGGCCATTACCGTGGAGACGCCCTGGCAGGGGCGCGGCGTTGGCACCGAGCTGACCCGGCGCGCCCTAACGATCGCGCGCAACCGGGGTGTGGCACATCTGGTCATAACCTGCCTGGTCGAGAACGGACCGATGCGTCGGATCGCTCGAAAGCTCGGTGGTGCGCTCCGCTTCAATCCCGGGACCGTGGCAGCCGATGTCGAACTCAGGAACCCCGACGCGTTTACTTTTTTCGAAGAGCTGATCGCCGACAGCTGCGCCGCAGCTGCCGCCATGTTTGAGCCACTGGCCGGCGACGGTGATCTCGCAACGTCAGATCGTTCGCAGACGAGCCTCAGTTAGAGGACCTGCTCGGCCCCGCCACTCCGGCGCTTGTAGGTGCATGGTCGGATGGGGAGGACTGCTCGTAGATAGTTGTCTTCTCGGACCGTCTGGCTTTTAATCAGGGCCGAGGGCTCGATCCTCCGGTCGGGAAAGAGATCGATCCGCACAAGCAGTTCAGCGACACCGCACGCGAGGAGCTGCGTGCATTCGCGATCACGTAGCGTCTCAGGAAATTATCCGATTCGCTGCGTTGGCGTGTGTTGCTTTCCTGAAGGAGCTGAAGCCCTCTCAGTTGGTTTTGTGGATGTCCGCCGATGGCACATCGCGCTCATGCGAGGTGCCGCCGCATATGACCGAAGTTGGATGACAGGCGGTCATCCGCGATCGGGCAGGGGAGGCCACTATCCTCTATAGCTGGATGACCGTTTGTCGGCGCCAATCAGCGACATCAATGATTGCGAGACCGCACGGCTGCGCAAGCGCCAGCGGCACCAGGCGATGGCTTCGGGACGATTCCGCTCAGCGCATATATCCGACGATCCTCTCCAAAGCCGGCACCCACACAAGCGCTACGAGGAGCAGGGCGGTGAGCAGGCAGGCCGTTCCCAGAGGGTCGCTTTCGAGATAGTCCTCTTCGATCGCGTTCTCCGGGGCCCAGCGATCTGAGGGTGCGCGGGCCGCACGATTCGCGATGTGGCTCTTTGGTTCACGTCGAGCGTAGCTCATCCAAACCTCCTTATGGGCCAACGCCAGCGATCTCGGAACCCCGGACCGCCGGCTGCCGCGGCACCGTTGGCGGATGTGCGCAGGGTAACCGCACGTCTCCAGGTTCTTCCATGACACGTCTGGGCGATATCGATGTCCTCGAGCATCATCTCGACCGCACCTTGGTTTAGTTGCCGCTAGAGGCTTCGGCGCAGCGATCGGCGGCACTGAAGGCACCGGGCCATCAGCGACACGGCGATCGGCGGATTCCAATGCCGCGGGCGCGCAGGACAACCTGCAGCGGTGCTACATATCGCCCGCGAGCAGTGCATGGCCGGCAAGGGCGATCGCCCCCCGGCTGTGGCCGTCGCCGGCCCCAATGTCACGAACTGTGATCGAACAGGAATGCTGCGAGGGAAGAGGTGCGCCTTGATCAGCGCGAAACGGCAGCTTGCAGACGGCGAACGCGTTGATGACGCCTTTTCGGCGCGCCAAGATCGTGGCAACGGCCGATCCGGCCCATCGATCGTGCCGGAAACAATCGACGGGGTGGAGGCTGCACCGGCCAAATGGGGAATGTCGGATTACACGGCACGATTTGAGCCGTGATACATAGTTCCCAACATTGCCGACGAGACGAGACTTGTTGAAGAAGGGCCACCTGCTAAACTCGCATATTTCCAGATTAGATCTTGATCAATATGCGCATTACCTACATCGGGAATGACGCGGATGGCGAACCCCAAAGGTGAATTGGCCGAGGATCGGCGCTTCCGGCTGGTCGTCGAGGCTGCACCAAACGCCATGGTCATGATCGACCGGGCTGGCATGATCGTCATGGTCAATAGGCAGGCCGAGCGGGTTTTCGGTTACGCACGGGCCGAACTGGTAGGGCAGCCGGTCGAGATCCTCGTGCCCGATCGGTTCCGCGGTCACCATCCGGAGTTGCGGAAGACGTTTTTCGCCGATGCACGGCCGCGGCTGATGGGGGCCGGCCGCGATCTCTACGGCCTCAAGAAGGACGGCAGCGAGTTCCCGGTCGAGATCGGCTTGAACCCGATCGAAACCGACGAGGGAACACTGGTCTTATCGGCGATCGTCGATATCACCGCGCGCAAGGCAGCCGAACTGGCGCTGCGCGAGAGCGAGCAGCGCTACAGCTTGCTGGTCGACGGGGTCACCGACTACGCGATCTACATGATCGATCCAAGTGGCATCGTCACCAACTGGAACCGGGGCGCACAGCGCATCAAGGGGTACCGCACCGAGGAGATCGTCGGCCGGCACTTCTCATGCTTCTACGCCGAGGAGGACCGCGCCGCGAACGTGCCGCAGAAGTCGCTCGAGATCGCCGCCCGCGAAGGCCGGTATGAGGCCGAAGCCTGGCGCGTGCGCAAGGACGGCAGCCGCTTCCTGGCGAGCGCTGTGATCGATGCGCTCAAGGATGATAGCGGCCGGTTGATCGGCTTCGCCAAGATCACGCGGGACGTTACCGAGCGCGTCCAGGCGGCGCGCGAGTTGGAGGAGGCGCGCATCGGCCTCGTGCAGGCGCGCGCCGAAGAGGCATTGCGTCGCGTGCAGGGCGAGCTCGCGCGCGTCGCGCGCGTCGCAACCTTGGGCGAGCTGGTCGCCTCGATTGCCCATGAGGTGAGCCAGCCGTTCACCGCGACGGTGGCCAATGCGCAGGCGGCCCTGCACTTACTGGCCGCGCAGCCGCCGGATCTCGAGGAGGTGCGGCAGGCCCTCGTCAGCATCGTCGAGGCCGGCAAACGGGGAGGCGATGTCATCGGCCGCATCCGTGATCTGATCAAGAAGGTGCCCCCCCGGGTGGATCGGTTGGACATCAATGACGCAATCCGCGAGGTCATCGAGCTCACGCGTTCCGAAGCGGTGAAGAACAACGTTTCGGTGCAGACGGAACTTGCCGACGGCCTGCCGCCCGTCAACGGGGACCGGGTCCAACTCCAGCAGGTTGTCCTCAATCTGATCATCAACGCCATCGAGGCGACGAGCACCGTTACCGAGGGGGTGCGAGAACTGCTGATCAGCACCGCGCCAGCTCAGGCCGGCGTGCTGGTCACGGTGCGAGATTCCGGGCCGGGTCTATCTGCCACGGGTCTCGAGCGTATCTTCGAACCCTTCCACACGACCAAGCCGAGCGGCTTGGGGGTGGGGCTGTCGATCTCCCGATCCATCATCGA
>DATJPD010000193.1:0-5424 GCA_035506575.1 Alphaproteobacteria bacterium | reverse complement strand
ATTTGGCAAGAGGACGGCCGCGCTCTCTTACTCCGCAGCGCCCGCCGCGCGCAGCTCCTTCGTGTGCATGTCGATGCAATGCGCGCAGCCGTTCATCTGCGAGGCGCGCAGCTTCACGAGCTCGAGGAGCGTATGGTCGAGCCCGCAGTCGCGCACGAAGCGGTGCAGGGCCGTCATCGCCGCGTTGGCGCGGGGTGCGGCAGCCCGGAAATCAAGGCGAGCCTTCATGTGATCCTCCCGGCGTGTCCTTGCGGATGATGCCATAGCCGTGGGCCGCGTCCCAAGCCGGCGGTAAGAACGCGGGACGACAGCAGGGGCCGCGTCTGATATCTGTCGGTTCAAATAATGTCGGGGAGGACCGCATGAGCAAGCACCACGGATTCGGGCGGCGCGGGCTGCTGCAGGGTGTCGCCGCGGCGGGCGCGCTGGGGTTGATCCGCCCGGCCGCCGCATTCGCGCAAGCCAAAGGCGGCGCCACCCGGCCGCTGCCGGCGCGCGGCAACTTCGTCATTCGCGACGCCTATGTCATGACCATGGAGCCGGCCCTGGGCGACGTCGCCGGCGGCGACGTTCACGTGAACAACGGCGCCATCGTCGCGGTTGGACACAAGCTCGCAGCACCCGGGGCCACGGCGATCGACGGGCGCGGCATGATCGTGCTGCCCGGCTTCGTCGAGACGCACTGGCATATGTGGAACTCGCTCTTGCGCAGCATGGCCGGCGACAATCCCGACCACGGCTATTTCCGCACCACAGCGTTGCTGGGCCGCGCGTACGAGGCCGAGGACATGCATCACGGCACCTTGCTGGCGGCGGCCGAGGCGCTGAACAACGGCATGACCCACGTCCATTCGTGGTGCCACAACATCCGCGGGCCCGACTATGCGCGCGCCGATCTGAGGGCGCTCCAGGAGTCCGGCTTGCGCGCGCGCTTCTCCTACGGCGCGCCGCAGGGGCTCGCCGGCAAGGACCTGCCCGACCTTGCCGACATGGAGCGTCTGCACGGCGAATGGGACAAGCATTCGAACGGCGGGCTGATCACGCTCGGCTTTGCCTGGCGCGGCCAGGGCGGCAACTCCGCCCCGGTGCCCGAAGAGGTGTGGAAGAAGGAGTACGAGACCGGCCGCAAGCTCGGCATCCCGATCTCGGTCCACGCGAGCGGCTCGCGCCCGACGGTCGGCCAGATCGCGGCCCTCGCCAAGGCCGGCTGCCTGAGCAAGGACATGCAGGCGATCCACGCGAACTTTGCCACCGCCGAGGAAATCCAGGCGCTCGCCGCCTCCGGTGCTTCGGTGAGCTCGTCGCCGTTCACCGAGCTGCGCATCGGTTTCGGCCTGCAGCAAACCGGCAAGTTCCTGGCCGCGCGCGTGCCGGTCGGTCTTTCCGTCGACACGGTCGAGCTGTCCGGCAACGCCGACATGTTCGCGATCATGAAGGCGATCCAGAACGTCGAGAACGGCGAGACCGAGAAGGAGTTCACCTTGCCGGCGCGGCGCGTGCTCGAGCTCGCGACCATCGAGGGCGCGCGCTCGATGGGCATCGACGACCGCACGGGCTCGCTCAAGGCGGGCAAGCGCGCCGATCTCATCATGGTATCGACGCGCGACGTCAACATCGGCGTCTTCTCGGACCCCGCGCACATGCTGGTCGAGGCGGCGGAGCCGTCCAACGTCGACACGGTCGTGGTCGACGGCCGCATCCTGAAGCGCCACGGCAAGCTCACGGCGATCGATGTGCGGCGGGTGGTGGGTGCCGCGGCCGCGGCGCGTGCGGCACTGCTCAAGCGCGCGAACTGGACGTTGTAAGACAGCTCAGACCGGCCGGCCGTCGCCGTCGGAGTCGGGCGCGCCCTTCTTGAGGCGCAGCCGGCCGCTCGAATCGACCCATATCCGGTATTCGCCCATCTGCATCGGATTGGCGCCGTGCCACTCCGCCGAGAGGCCGATCGAGCCGCCCGGCCCGCCGATGTCGAGCGCGCGAACGCCGCCGGCCGACGTCACGCTCCCCTGGCAGCCGATGATCGTCGCAGGGTGCGTGCCCCAGCCGTGCACCCGCGCAAGCCCGGCCGCCGCGGCCGCACCCTCGCCGCTGGCGCGGCAGCCCACCATCACCAGGCGCGCGAACGAGCCCCAGAGATCGGCGTCGATCAGGTGCGTCTGCTTCGCGGTCGAATGGCTCACGCAGCCGACCAAGGTCGCATAACGCCGCAAGCCCATGCCGGCGCCGCCGTTCTCGAAGTCGAAGGCGGAGCGGTGGTTGTCGATGAACGAGCAGTCGAGCACGAGCTCGCAGCCGTTGGTGGCCAAGAGGCCGAAGCGGCCGTTGCGGTGGAAGGTGCAGCCGTGGAAGCCCACGTCGTAGGAGCGCACGATCTCGGCGCCCTGCGCTT
Organism: Alphaproteobacteria bacterium; assembly: GCA_035506575.1. Lineage (GTDB taxonomy): Bacteria > Pseudomonadota > Alphaproteobacteria > CACIAM-22H2 > CACIAM-22H2 > DATJPD01. Next base: position 3,035 of record DATJPD010000193.1, on the reverse strand, counting down.
CGTTCTCGTCGAACGCGCAGCCGAAGAGGTGGATCGACGACAGAATGCCGCCGTGCGGGCTGTGCGCCAGGGTGACGCCGTTGCCGCCGTTGCCGCGGAAGGCGCAGGTGGTGATCTGGGATTCGAACAGGTTGCCGTAGATCCGGCAGCCGTCCAGGCCGCAGCCCTGGATCACGAGATCGCGCAGGCAGAAATTGTACAGGCCGGCGAAATTCGTATCGCATTCGAGATAGAGCCCGTGGCCGTCGTTGCCGGAGCCGGCGATCTCCAGGCCCTCGAGCACGATGAAGTGCCAGATCGCGGCGTTGGCGATGTGCAGCACGTGGCCGCCGTCGGGGATCGCCGAGCGCAGCCGCGCGCCGTAGGCCGAGACGCGCCGCTGCTGGCCGCAATTCTCGCGCATCGTGAAGCGCAGGCTCCGGGTGACCCTGTAGTCGCCGGGCGGGATCACCAGCAATCCCGCCGCATCGTCGGACGGATCGAACACCGCATCGAGGGCGGCCTGGAGTGCCGCCGTATCGTCGGCGACGCCGTCGCCGACCGCGCCGAACTGCCGCGCCGAGAGGCCCTTCGCGTGATCGGGCGCTGCGGCGGCGGCTTCGCCGCGCCGCGAGCCGGCGGTCAGCGCTGTCGCAAAAGCCGCGGCCGACACGAAACTGCGCCGGCTGAAACCACTCTCGTGCGCCATGGGACTACACATCGCGCCATACGCGGCGGGCCTCAACAGAGGCCGCGAGGGGCCACGATTTTGACACAGAACGGGTTGTAATCGCTGCGTTATCGTACGCGCGCTCCACGGTGTCACGCGGGAGAATCCAGCAATGAGTCAGACTGCCACGCCCATCTCGGGTGCACGCTCCAAGCGGCCCGGGCCATCCTACGCGATCACGGATGCGGCCGGCCGCAAGATCAAGATCCCGGCGACCGCGGCCGAGGACAGCACCTATTTCACCGTCGAGCAGACGGAGGACATCCGCCGCTACTACGAAGAGAACGGCTACGTCGTCGTGCGCGGGCTGATCCCGCGCGCGTTGTGCGCCGAGGCGATGCGGCGGTTCCAGGCCGAGGTGAAGCCCTACCCGGGCTACATCTACCGGCAGACCACGGGCAACCCCGAGACGCACGTGTTCACCACGCACGGGTTCGTGCTCAACCCGATCCTCAATGTGCAGAGCCTCGACCGGCGGAGATTCCCGCGCTTCCGCGAAACCGGCCTCGAGGTCATCACCCATCCGAACGCGCAGGCGGTCGCCGCGGCAATTCTCGGCGAGCCGGGCAAGCTCGTGCAGTCGATGTATTTCGAGGGCAACCCGTCCACCTGGGCGCACCAGGACACGTACTATCTCGACGCCGAGCGGATCGGCGGCATGACCGCCGCCTGGTTCGCCATGGAGGACATCGCCCCCGGGGCCGGCCGGTTCTACATCTATCCCAAGAGCCACCTGGTCGACATGGAGAAGAACGGCGGCGACTTCGACATGGCCTTCCATCACGATCGCTACAAGAAGCTCGTTGTGGACGTGATCCAGCGCCACGGCCTGAAATGCAGGGCGCCGGCGCTGCAGCAGGGCGATGTGCTGTTCTGGCATTCGAAGACGATGCACGGGAGCCTCGAAACCACGCAGCCGCGCCATTCGCGCAGCTCGTTCACCGCGCACTACATCCCGGATTCCTCGCGCTTCCTGCAGTTCCAGTCGCGTCTCCGCGGCCTGTCGCTGGCCAAGATCGGCGGCATTCGCGTGCACAGCCCCAAGGACCTGAGCCGTCCGTCGCGGCGCGTGGTGTTGTGGGTGGAGACGACGTTCCCCGGCGCGTTCCGCGCCGCCAAGAAGCTCGCCATCAAGGCGGTGACGCGCTAGCCGGAAATCCGCCTCGCAGCGCGCAGCCGAACGGCCGGTGACGGAGATCAGCCCCGCGAAAGGCCCGGGGTCAGACGGGGTGCGAAGATGACGTACTGCCGGCCCAGGGCGGCCGGCCGCAGCCATGTCTGCCGCTTCAGCACCGGCGACTTTTCCTCGATCGTGCGCATGTTGCAGTAGATGATGCGAAGGTCCCGATCACGGCCGCCGTGGCGGGTGCGCCAGCGGTCGAACATGGTCTCCATGGTCGCATCGTCGAACGGGTTGCACATGAAGCAGACGATCGGGCCGCAGGGCGGCTCGTAATCGAGCACATCGACCAGGACCGGCTCGATGGCGCGGCATTTTTGCGCCGCACTGCGATACGTACGGCAGTTGGCGAACGCGATCGCGTGCAATTTTTCGGAGTATTCGAGGCCGATGATCCGCCTGAACGGATAATCGGACGCCATCAGCATCGCCTTGCCCTTGCCCGAGCCATAATCGATGAACGTGTACCGCGAATGATCGATGCGCAGCTGGTCCAGCGCTTTGCGGATCAGCGAGCCCCATGTCACGCGGTACAGCGTGTTGCCGCGCTCGACATTGGCCGCGGGCACGCCGCAGTCTGCGAGCAGCTCTTCTTTGGCCGTCTCGACGTGATGCCGGAGGTCGTAGGCCCGGTTGACGTAATCTTCGTATCTCAGCCGTGCACGGAAGAGCGCCCACTTCACACGGCTCTGGAGCTGTCGCTTCGCATCTGCAAAGCCGCCCGGCCGCGTCGCCTGCGTGACCCAAGCTACACCGGCCATTGCCGTCATATCGCCTTGTTCATCCATGTCCGGTCGTCATCCTCCCTGGCACGGCCGTCTGCCTCTTTGAGGTCGATCTGAGGCTCCACGGTGCGAGACGCCACAGTTTCGCCATATAGCGTAAGTCTGCTGTAAGGACGAAAAACAATTCTGTGCCGGTTTCATGAATGGCCGAGAGGCCTGCCGACCGGGGCTGCTCCGGCCACGGGTTTGTCACTGTGCGGCACCGTGCCGAAGGGCGATGGTCTCTCCTGCAGCAATAATCGCGGGACTGCGGGATGCTCAAGCTCGCCAAGGATCTCATCCGGAGAGTGTCGCGCTCCTTTGGCTACGACATCGTGCCGCTGCGCGAGATGAGCCAGTGCGAGCTCGCGGCACATCTGGG
>DATJPD010000192.1:0-2109 GCA_035506575.1 Alphaproteobacteria bacterium | reverse complement strand
CTCACCTGATATGAGACGCTGAAAATCGACGTGCTCGGGCTGATCTGTAACGGGGTGGAATTGCACGCCTCGAATCAGCGCCCTGATAGACGCAGTTTGTGTCTTGATTTCGTACAGCCGTGATTGCCATCCTGGCTTGTGCAGTTCTCTGGTTATTATGCGGGGGTCGAGCGCAATGAGGCTCGGCTCCTGTTTTCCGCCGTAAACCACTCCGGGTACCTTGCCCGCTCGCCGAGTCGCTCGCGCCGCCCCCTTACCGGCTCGCTCACGAACTTCGGCCTCGATAAAAGTCGCGTTGACCATTGTCGATGCTCCTGAATGATAAACGCTGGCCTCCAGGGGTGCCAGCGTGGGGCAGGCGTTAACGCAATCGCTTACGATGAGCAAGCACTACCTGTGGAGTTGACCCAGTTTAGTGGAGCCTGGGAGGCTTTCCCAGAGGTCGTGTCCCCGCTGGTAGTGTAGGAGGCCACTGACTGGCCTGCCGGAGCGACCGGCAAGCGTCAGGCGCAGGCAGGCCAGTCAGTGGCCACCGCGATGGTCCTGGGTAGGGTTGGGTTGCCACACGCAACTCTAACCTAGGGACCAACACGATGACCGACGACAAGATCGCCCTTCAGACGCTGCTGGAGAAGGGCTCCGATGCCTCTCTGCTGCGTGAGATGATCGGCTTCGCCGCCCAGCGCCTGATGGAGTTGGAGACCGACACCCTGTGCGGCGGCGGACACGGCGAGCGCACCCCCGAGCGGGTCAACCAGCGCAACGGCTACCGCGACCGTGACTGGCAGACCCGCGTCGGCAGCGTCGAGCTGCGCATTCCCAAGCTACGGAAGGGCTCCTACTTCCCCGCCTTCCTCGAACCCCGCCGCACCGCCGAGAAAGCGCTGACCGCGGTGATCCAGGAAGCCTACGTCCAGGGCGTCTCCACCCGCTCGGTGGACGAACTGGTCAAGGCCATGGGCATGGAGGGCATCAGCAAGAGCCAGGTGTCGCGGCTGTGCGGCGAGATCGATGAGCGGGTGCAGACCTTCCTTACCCGCCCGATCGAAGGCGACTGGCCATATCTCTGGCTCGACGCCACTTATGGAAAGGCACGCCGCGACAGCCACATCGTCTCGGTCGCCGTCATCGTCGCCGTCGGCGTCAACACCGATGGCCGCCGCGAGGTGCTCGGCATGACCGTCGGCCACAGCGAGGCCGAACCGTTCTGGGTCGAGTTCCTGCGCTCGCTGGCCCGCCGAGGCCTGCGCGGCGTCAAGCTTGTCACCTCCGACGCCCACGAGGGGCTGAAGGCCGCCATCACCAAGCTGCTCGGCGCAACCTGGCAGCGCTGCCGCGTTCACTTCATGCGCAACGCACTCGCCGATGCCGGGAAATCGCAGCGCCGCATCGTCTCCGCCTGGATCGGCACCGCCTTCGCCCAGGACGATGCCGCCGCCGCGCGCAAGCCGTGGCGCCAGGTCGCCGACCAGGCTCGCCCCCGCCTGCCCAAACTTGCCGCCCTCATGGATGAGGCGGAAGCCGACGTCCTCGCCTACATGAACTTTCCGGTCCAGCACCGCGCCAAGCTGCACAGCACCAACCCCCTCGAACGCCTCAACGGCGAGATCAAGCGACGCAGTGACGTCGTCGGCATCTTCCCCGATGCTTGGGCCGTGAAGCGGACCAAGGCCGTCGTCCGACCCATCGGCGCCCTGCTGCTCGAACAGAACGATGAGTGGGCCGTCCAACGCGCCCGCTACATGACACTGGAAACCATCGCTCCACTCGGCGATAATCCCATCGTCAGCTTGCCGCCTCTGGCAGCCTGACACGGCGGCACAACCCGCCCAGGAGCATCGCTCCTACACCACTCCTCGGGACACGATCTTCCCAGAAGAGTTCAACTCCAATCCAAGGCTATCTCAGGTCAGTGGGAAGCTTGGTCAAAATCCCTGCGTTGCCATGCCTGAGCATTGCGGTCGGCTCCCGACGGCAGAGGTCCGTGCGGATCGCGCATCCAAGAGAGTATGTCGTCTATCGTGCGCGCTCGATCTGTGTCACGAAGCAAAAGATGGTAGCCGCCCGGGTAATAGGCGCGCGCTGGCCCCGGTGGTAGGGCACGCCAAG
>DATJPD010000191.1:0-40436 GCA_035506575.1 Alphaproteobacteria bacterium | reverse complement strand
GGGCTCGCGCCGCGAGGTCGAGCGCTGGATTGCCGAAGGCCGGGTCGCGGTCGACGGAGAGACGCTCACCAGCCCCGGCGTGCGCGTGACGCGCGACAGCCGCATCACCGTCGACGGCAAGGAGCTGCCCGCGCCCGAGCGTGCCCGGCTGTTCCGCTTCCACAAGCCGCGCGGCATGCTGACCACGGCACATGACCCGCACGGCCGGCCGACGATCCACGACGGCGTGCCGACGGGCCTGCCGCGGCTGATGCCGGTCGGACGGCTCGACTTCAACTCGGAGGGGCTGTTGCTCCTGACCAATGACGGCGGGCTGAAGCGCCATCTCGAATTGCCCGCGACCGGCTGGACGCGGCGCTACCGGGCGCGCGTGCACGGCGTGCCGGATCCCGAGGCGCTGAAGCGGCTCAAGCGCGGCACCGTGATCGAGGGCGTGCGCTACGGGCCTATCGAGGCCGAGATCGAACGCCAGCAGGCGAGCAATTGCTGGCTGCGTGTGGCGCTCAGCGAGGGCAAGAACCGCGAGGTCCGGCGCGTGCTCGAATGGCTCGGCCTGCCGGTCAACCGGCTGATCCGCATCGCCTACGGTCCGTTTCAGCTGGGCGACCTGCCGGCCGCGGCCTGCGTCGAGGTTCCCGGCAAGATCCTGCGCGACCAGGTGGGGAAATTCGCGGGATGAGCGTGCCATGAGAATCGTGGGGGGCCGGCATCGCGGGCGCCAGCTCGAAACGCCGGCGGACCTGCCGATCAGGCCGACCAGCGACCGCGCCCGCGAGGCCCTGTTCAATATTCTCGAGCACGGCAAGCTCGCACCCGGCGGCCTGTCGCCGGTCCGGGGTGCGCGGGTGCTCGACGCCTTCTGCGGCACCGGCGCGCTCGGTCTCGAGGCTCTGTCGCGCGGCGCCGCGCACGCGGTCTTTCTCGACAAGGACGCGGCCGCCCTGCGCCTCGCGCGGCGCAACGTGGCCCGCGTGCACGACACCCCGCACGCGACGTTCCTGGCGGCCGACGCGGCGCGGCCGCCCGCCGCCGACCAGCCCTGCACGCTCGTCTTCCTCGACCCGCCCTATACGGAGGAGGTGCTCGAGCCGGCGCTGGCGGCCCTCGCCAAGGCCGGCTGGATTGCACCCGGGGCCATCGTCGTGGCGGAAGTGGAGCGCCGGACGCGGCCCCCCCAGGGCGGCCTCGCGCTTGTCGATGAGCGGGTCTACGGCAAGGCCAAGCTTCTGTTTTACCGGGCTTAGTCCGGAGCCTTACATTTCTTGCAAAATCGGCAGTCGGAGCAAGCCGTTAACGGGACAGTGTTAACGAGTCTTAAATCGGGTCGATTTTAGAATGTTCGTTAACATTTCCTGGCACTGGCACGCCTACTCGCAACACGATCATCGACACACACGACGGCCCCCAAGTCGCTCTCCCGCTGTCACGAGGGAAGGCCATGCGCAGTCTGCAGTTCGTATCGCCGACCGAGGGCGCATTCCTCGGCGCGATCGCCGCCGCCGTTGCCGAGGGCGCCCGGCGCATTCACGTGCCGGTGGCAACCCCGCTCGCCCTGTCCGTGGCGCACCAGGCCGCGGCGCGCTTCCCGCAGGTCGGGATCGCGGTCGGCGGCCCCGACGACGCGGCGAACCCCGCCCCGGTCGCGATCGTCTGCGAGACCGACGGCGAACGCATGACGGCCGCCCTCGGACGCTATGTCGACCGAACGGACGTCACCGTCGTCGCCGCGATCACCGGTCACTACTGGAACCGCCGCCCGCTCTTCCTCATCTCGATTCCCAAGTCGGGCACGCATCTTCTCACCGAGCTCGCGCATGCCTTCGGCTATGCCAGCGGCGGCGAGTGCCATCCGAATGCGTTGCCCGGCCACTGGCATTTCCTCGAATTCACCAACACGCATACGGCGGCGACTGATTTCTTCGTCGACACGGTGCGCCGCGCGCCGCACGGCAACCGGGCACATCCGTTTGCATATCATCCCTCGCTGTTCATCTATCGAAATCCGCTCGACATCGTCGCGTCGGAGGCCAACTACTATCACGAGGACGGGTCCACCAGCTTCGCCGGCTACCTGAGCTCGCTCTCGTACGAGGAGCGCCTGCTGCGGCTGATCGATGATCCGTGGCTGCTCGGCAGCATCCGCGACCGCGTGGCCAAGTTTGCGGCCTGGCTCGACTTCGGCAACGTGCTCCCGCTCTCCTACGAGGAGCTCGTCGGCGCGCCAGGCGGTGGAACCGATGCGGCCCAGAGCGACCTCGTCTGGTCGCTGATGCTGCGCCTGCACGTGCCGGGCCGGCCGGCCGAGATCGCAGCCAAGGTCTTCAATCCCGACGCGGCGACCTTCCGCGGCGGCCGGATCGGCGGGCACGAGCGGCGCTTCACGCCTGCGGCCTGGGCAAAATTCCGCGCCCTGCCGCAGGACGTCATGCAGGTCTTCGGCTATGGCGAACGGCCGGCGGAGGGACCGTGGCTGCCCAGCCGCCGCGACGAATTCCGCCGGCGCCTCCCGCACTACAGCCGCGCCGATACCGGCAAGACGGCATTCGTCGTGCGCTCCAACTTCCTCGGCAAGAAGATCGTGCAGTATCGCGACCGGTTCTGGGCGCTTCCGCCCGCGGGCGACATCACCGACGACGGCATCGACGCGGCCAAGCGCGAAGGGCTCTACGCCGACGACCTCGATACGATCGAGTTCCTGGTGCAGACCAAGATGCTCATGGCGTTCCTGCAAGATACGGCGAACAAGACCTCGCGCCTCGCCTCGCCGCAGCTCCCGCAGCCGCTTCAGCAGCTTCTCGACCCGGAGCGGATGGCACGGACCTGAGCGGATGCTAGCGGCGGCCGAACAGCCGCTCGATATCGGCGAGCTTCAGCTCGACATAGGTCGGACGGCCATGGTTGCACTGGCCTGAATGCGGCGTCGCCTCCATCTGGCGCAGCAGCGCATTCATCTCCTCGGCGTTGAGACGGCGGCCGGCCCGCACGCTGCCATGACAGGCGAGCGTGCCGCAGACATCGGCGAGGCGCTCCTTCAGCGACAAGGCGGTGCCGAACTCGGCGAGCTCGTCGGCAAGGTCGCGCAACAGGCCCGGCACGTCGACCTCGCCCAGGAGTGCCGGCACCTCGCGGACGGCCACCGCCCCGGGACCGAACGGCTCGATCACGAGCCCGAGCTCGGAAAATTCTCCAACGCGCGCCAGAAGCCGCGCCACCGATGCCTCGTCGAGCTCAACGATCTCCGGCACCAGGAGAGTCTGCCGCGCGATTCCGCCCGCCTCGATCTGCGCCTTCATCCGCTCGTAGACGAGCCGCTCGTGGGCTGCATGCTGGTCGACGATCACGATCCCGTCGGCCGTCTGCGCCACGATGTAGGTTTCATGGATCTGGGCGCGCGCCGCACCCAGCGGCCATGTCTCGACGGCGCCGGCCGGTACGTGCGCGTCTGCCCGCTCCATCGCGGCCGGCGGGGCGGCGAGGCCCGCCAGCGGTGCCTGATACAGGGCCGCCGCTTCGGCGAGGCCGCCCGCGGGCTGGGCCTGGACGTGCGAGTACCCATAGGCCGGCGCCCGCGGCATCGGCGCCAAGGCACCGTTGCCGGGCCGAAAGGCGCCGAGCGCTCCCACCGCGACCGTGGTCGAAGCGCGGTGGCCGGCCTCTGCCAGGGCATGCTTCAGGCTCGCCACGATGAGGCCGCGCACCAAGCCCGCATCGCGGAACCGCACTTCGGCCTTGGTCGGGTGCACGTTTACGTCGACCTGATCCGGCGGCAGGTCCAGGAACAGCGCCACGACCGGATGGCGGTCGCGCGCCAGGAAATCGGCATAGGCGCCTCGTACGGCACCCCCCAGCAGCTTGTCGCGCACCGGCCGGCCGTTGACGAACAGGTACTGCGCCGCCGCGGTGGCGCGGTGATAGGTCGGAAGCCCTGCGTGCCCGGTCAGCCGGATGCCCTCGCGCGCCACGTCCACCGCCAAGGCATTGTCGAAGAATTCCCGGCCGATCACCGCGGCCACGCGCTCGAGCCGGGCCGCATTCCGGTCCGCCACCAGCGAGGTGACCTGCGGCAGGCGCACCGGCGTGCGGCCGTCGGCCGTGAGGGTGAACCCGATTTCCGGATGCGCCATCGCCAGGCGTTCGACCGCGTCGACTGCCGCCGCGAGCTCGGCGCGTTCGCCTTTCAGGAACTTGAGGCGCGCCGGGGTCGCATAGAACAGATCGCGGACCTCGACCCGCGTGCCCGGCGGGTGCGCGGCCGGCACGGGCTTGCCCACCTGTCCGCCCTCGACCTCGATCGACCACCCGTCGCCGCCCGACCGTGGCCGGCTGATCAGGGTCAGCCGGCTCACGGCACCGATCGAGGGCAGCGCCTCGCCGCGGAACCCGAGCGTCGCGATGTGCAGCAGATCGTCGCCGGGCAGCTTGGAGGTCGCGTGGCGCTCGATCGCCAGGGTGAGCTCCTCCGCGGTCATCCCGATTCCGTCGTCGACGACCGCAATGAGGCTGCGGCCGGACTCGGTCAGCGTGATCTCGACCCGCGTCGCCCCCGCGTCGATGGCGTTTTCGACCAGCTCTTTGACCGCCGCCGCCGGGCGCTCGATCACTTCACCCGCGGCGATGCGGTTGACGAGCGTTTCCGGAAGACGGCGGATCGCCACGACAGCCGGTCCGCTCAGCCGCCCCGGCCGGTCGGCACGGGGGCGGCAGAGCGCGGCTGCGGAGCACTGCCGCCCGAATTCACCTTGTCCGCCGGAGTCGCCGTCATGCCGGCCGGCTGCCCGACGACGACCATCAACAGCTTGGCCGGATCGAGAAGACGTTGCGCCACCCGCTTGGCGTCGGCGACCGTGACGCGGTTGATGAGGTCCTTGCGGCGGTCGATGTAGTCGATGCCGAGATCGTCGTACTGGATCGAGACCAGGAGGCGCGCGATCTGCGTCGTCGAATCGAATTGCAGAGGGAACGAGCCCGTCAGATAGGTCTTGGCATTGACCAGCTCGCGCTCGCTCGGGCCTTCATCGTGCATCTTCTTCCAGACGTCGCGCAGCACCGAGATGGACTGCGCCACGCGCGCGTTTTCGGTCGCCGTGCCTCCCATCACGAGGCCGAAATGGTCGTACGGCGCCAGATAGGAGAACACCGAATACGCAAGGCCGCGCTTCTCGCGCACCTCGGTGGTCAGGCGCGAATTGAACCCGCCGCCGCCGAGGATGTAGTTCACCAGGGTCGCCGCATAGAAGTCCGGGTCGTTGCGCTTCACCCCGGCCTCGCCGAACGTGACGATGCTTTGCGGAACGGGGCGTTCGATGACGATCGTCTGCCCGAGATTGCGCGGGGCGGTATCGCCGATCGTCACGGCCGCCGACTGCGCCGGCACGCCGTCGAAGATACGGTCCACGAGCCTCGCCACGGCCTCGGGCGTGATGTCGCCCGCCGCACCCACGATCAGCTTGTCGCGCCCGAGATGCGCACGAAGGAACTCGCGCAGATCGTCGGCGCCGAGCGCCTCCACGCTCTCGACAGATCCGCGCAGCGGCCGGCCGTAGGGCTGACCGGGGAACGCGGTCGCCATGAAGGTCTCGCCGGCGATGGTGCGCGGCTCCTCGCGCGAGCGCCGCAGGCCTGTCTGGATGCGGGTCTTCACCCGCGCCAGATCGGACGCCTCGAAGCGCGGCCGCGTCAGCGCGTCGTGCAGGAGGCCCGCCGCCGTGTCGAGGTTCTCGGTCAGGCTCTTGAGCGAGCCCTCCATCGAGTCGAAGCCGGCATTGAAGCCGAGCTCGATCGACAGGTCCTCGACCTGTCCCTGGAAGTGCTGGGAGTCGAGGTCGCCCGCACCCTCGAGCAGCATGTCGGACAGGAGATTGGCGGTGCCCTCCTTGCCCTTCGCCTCGGTGGCGGCGCCGGCGCCGCGGAACGTGAACTCGACGTCGACGGCCGGGATCGAATGGTCCTGCACGAGCCAGATGGTGATGCCGCCGGGGCTGACCACGCGGTCGATGGTCATCGCCGCGGCAGGACGCGGGGCGATGACGGCAAGCAGGACCGGGGCCAACAGGACGGCGATCAGGCGGACATGTCGCATCATGGGCTTAACTCAGCTCGACGGCTTGGGCAGGAGGACGCCGGTCACCGATCCTTCGTCGCGGAACACCGCGCGCGCCGCCGCGGTCACCTCTTCCGGCGTCACGGCCGCGATGCGCGAGGGCCAGGTCTCGACCTGCTCGATGCTCGTTCCGGTCGTGATCGCCTCACCGATGGCGCGCGCGCCTGCCTGCAGGCTGTCGCGGGCGTAGACGACGTCGGCGCGCAGGCGGCGTTCGGCGCGCTGCACCTCGTCCGCCGTCACGCCGCCGTCCACGAGCCGCTTGATCTCGGCGTTCATGGCCCCCTCGAGGTCCTCGAGCTTCGCGTCGGGGCGCAGGGCGGCCGAGATGCCGAACTGCGTGAGACCCACCGCATCCGGGTCGTAGAAGGCGCCCGCCGACGTCGCCAGCGGCCGGTCGATGACCACGCTCTTGTGGAGCCGGCTGGTCACGCCGCCGCCGAAGATCTCCGCCAGCACCTGCAGGGCATCGGCATATTGCTTGTCGCCCGCCACGTAGCTGGGTGCCAGATAAAGCCTCGTCCACACGGTCTGCCGGACCCGCTGATCCTTGAGCTCCACCCGCCGCGCCACCTCGGGCGGCGGCTCCGTCGGGCGCACGCGCGGCGGCACCGGACGGCTCGGGATCGGCCCGTAGTACTTCTCGGCCAGCGGCTTGAGCTCGGCCATGGTGATGTCGCCCGCGACGATCAGGATCGCGTTGTTGGGCGTGTAGTAGCGCCGGTACCACGCGATCGCATCCTGCGTCGTCAGCTGCGCCATTTCATGTTCCCAGCCGATGATCGGGCGGTGATAGGGGGAGTTGAGATAAAGGGCGGCCTGCATCTGCTCCGTCAGCCGGGCATCCGGATTGTTGTCGATGCGCGAGCGCCGCTCCTCGAGGATGACGTCGCGCTCGGGAAGGACCGACGCGTCGTTCAGCACGAGATTGCGCATACGGTCGGATTCGAGCTTCATCACCAGCTCGAGCCGGTCGCGCGCGATGCTCTGGAAATAGGCCGTGTAGTCGTAGCTGGTGAAGGCGTTGTCGCGCCCGCCGTTGCGGCCGACGATCTTCGAGAACTCGCCGGGCGGCACCGCCTTGGTGCCTTTGAACATCAGGTGTTCCAGGAAGTGCGCGATGCCCGACTTGCCGGGGACCTCGTCCCCGGCGCCGATCTTGTACCACACCATCTGCGTGACGATCGGCGCGCGGTGATTGGGAATCGCAACGACCAGGAGCCCGTTGGGCAGGGTCATCGTCTCGGGATTGAAGACCTGCGCGCTTGCTGGCGCGCCCAGTGCCGCGCACATCACAGCCGCAGCGAGGACGATGACCTGCCAGCAGCACCGCAGCGATCGACGGGAAAGCTTCATGGACTCCTCCGGCCGCAATTCTCGGGCCTTCCCGGGGTCAGGTCCAGTCACAACGGTGCTAGGCGGGAAACGTGCCGTGCCGGCGGAGCGCGCGGCGCTGCGACTTCAAGTCCGCGCCGCTAGAAGATGCCTTCGAGGAGGGCTTTCTTGCGTTTCTGGATCGTCGGCGTCTCGCCGTCATCGACCGGCTTGCCGAGCGCTGCGTTCTCACGCAGGCGCTGGGCCTCACGCGGCGCGTCGACCACCGGCGAGCGATCTTCCGGCGAACGCCAGAACATCAGCGAATCGAGGAACGTCTGGTCCTCGAGGGCCAGGACCGAGTTCTCGCGGGTGACCACGTCGCGCACGTCGGGCAGCGCGCGGTCCGCACCGAAGTGCTTCTCGAACGCCTGCTGGCCCGGCGTCGCACCGGGGTCCGCGGCCGTCGGCGCGCTGGCGCTGACCGGTGTCCCCGTGATCGCGGCCATCGCGCGCTGCGGGATCGTCTGCTCCTGCGGGCGCACAGCACCGGGCTCGGGAATCCGCAAGGCGTAGTCGGGGGGCAGCGACAGCGGCGCGCGGTTGATGATCTTGAATTCGTCGGGCGTCGTCTTGTCGAGCCCGAGCATCTTACGGGTGTCGCCGCAGCCTGTCAGGACCACGAGCGCCAAGGCGGCGCAAGCGATCTGGCCCCACGCGGAGCGGCACACGGCCGCCCGGTTCCCTTGAACTGGTCGGCGAATCATGAGGGCTATCTTTTACTCTGCTCGGCCGCGCCAAACAAGGAATCCATGAGGAGCAGCACGACCCCGACGGAGATGCCGGAATCGGCGATGTTGAACGCCCAGAAATGGACCCCGAGCGCGTGTAAGTCGATGAAATCGAACACAGCTCCCTGCCTGATACGGTCGATGACATTGCCCAGGGCGCCACCGATGACCAGCCCCAGAGCCGCCGCTGGCAACAGGCGGTCGGCCCGGACCACCCAGGCGGCGAGCATGGCGACGATGACGAGCGCCAGGCCGACAAACAGCCACGCCCCGGTACTGGGCCCTTCGTTAAACACGCCGAAGCTCACGCCGTAATTCCATACCGCGACCACATTCAGAAACGGCAGGACCTCGATGGCGCGCCGGCCCGTGGCGCTCAGGTAATTGTAGAGCCACGCTTTGGAGATCTGGTCGGCGGCAATCACCGCGACGATCAGGGTCAGCGCCAGCCGCTGCGGGGCTGCGAACCGGATCATGGCGGCTATTGCGCCGCCGCCGGCAGGTGCTCCACCGCGTCCACGCAGCGGCCGCACAAGGTCGGATGGGCGGCGTGCCGGCCGACCTCGGGCAGCACCCGCCAGCAACGTTCGCACTTGCTGCCGTCGGCGGTCGCAAAGCGCGTCCACACACCCGGCACGTCGGCGAGCGTGAACAGCGTGTCGCGGTCGGCACCGAGCTCCTCGGCGGGCCGCAGCTCGGCCGCCGAGGTGATCCACAGCTCGGCCGCATCGAGGCCGCGCATCGCCTCCAGGTAGGGTGCGTCGGCGTAGACGATCGGTGCGGCCTGCAAGCTGGCGCCGATCTTCTTGTCGGCCCGCGCCAGCTCGATGGCGCCGGTGACCACGCGCCGGAGATCGCGGATGCGCGCCCAACGTGCGGCGAGCGCCTCGTCGCGCCAGCCCTCCGGCACCTCGGCGACCAGCTGCAGATGCACGCTCTCGCCCTCACCGGGATGGCGCGCGAGCCACGCTTCCTCGGCCGTGAAGCACAGAACCGGCGCCAGCCACGTGACAAGGCAATGGTAGAGCCGGTCGAGCACCGTCCGCACTGCGCGCCGCCGCAGGCTGTCCGGACGGTCGCAATACAGCGAGTCCTTCCGGATATCGAAGTAGAAGGCCGAAAGGTCGACGGCGCAGAAATTGTGCAGCGCCGTATAGAACCCGGTGAAGGCATAGTCCGCGACCGCGCGGCGCCGCAGGGCATCGAGCTCGGTCAGGCGGTGCAGCACCCAGCGCTCGAGCTCGGGGAGCTTCGCAAGGTCTTCCGCCCGCTCGAGCGGCAGGCGCTCGCCCGCATCGAAGCCGGCGAGATTGCCCAGCAGGTAGCGCAGCGTGTTGCGCAGCCGGCGATACAGCTCGGCCTGGTGCTTGAGGACCTCCTGGCCGATGCGCAGGTCTTCGCTGTAATCCGAGCTCACCACCCACAGGCGCAGGATGTCGGCGCCGATCTTGCCGACCACCTCCTGCGGGGCGATGACGTTGCCGAGCGACTTCGACATCTTCCGCCCCTGCTCGTCGAGCACGAAGCCGTGCGTCAGAACCGCGTCGTAGGGCGCGCGGCCGCGCGTCCCGCACGATTCCAGGAGCGAGGAGTGGAACCAGCCGCGATGCTGGTCCGAGCCTTCGAGGTAGAGCGAGGCCGGCCATTTCAGGTCGGGGCGCTGTTCGAGGACGAAGCTGTGCGTGGACCCCGAATCGAACCACACGTCGACCACGTCTTTGATCTGGTCGTAGTCCGCCGGATCGTATTTGTTGCCGAGGAAGCGTTTGGGATCGCTTGCGTACCACGCGTCGGCCCCTTCGGCCTCGAAGGCCTGCGCGATGCGCTCGATCACATCGGGATCGCGCAGGAGCTGGCCGCTCTTCTTCTCGACGAAGACCGCGATCGGCACGCCCCAGGCGCGCTGGCGCGACACGCACCAGTCGGGCCGCGTCTCGATCATCGAGCGGATGCGGTTGCGCCCCGCCGGCGGGAACCAGCTCGTATCGTCGATGGCTTTCAGCGATTTGTCACGCAACTCGTTGCGCGACATCGAAATGAACCACTGCGGCGTGTTGCGGAAGATGAGCGGCGCCTTCGAGCGCCAGGAATGCGGATAGCTGTGGACCAAAGTGCCGCAGCCCAGGAGAGCACCCACGGCCGTCAGCGCCTCGATCACCGACCCGTTCGCATCGCCGGTTTTGCCGCGCGGCGTGAACACGCGCTTGCCGGCGAACAGGCCCACATGCGGGAAATAGGAGCCGTCCTCGTCGACCGTGTTGGGCACGTCGATGCCGTTGGCCGAGCCGAGCTCGTAGTCGTCGGCACCGTGGCCTGGGGCGATATGGACGAAGCCCGTGCCCTGCTCGGTCGTCACGAAATCGCCGTTCAGCACCGGGACGTCGAAATCGTAATAGCCGTTCGCCCCGGCCGCACCGCGCAGCGGATGCGCGCAGATCGTGCCGATGAGGTCCGCCCCTTTGACGCGGGCGCTCATGTCGTATTCGGCCTCGCCGATGCCGACATCCTGCACGAAGAACGACGACAGCTTCTTGGCGACCAGCAGCTTGTCGCCAGGCTTCACCAGGCTTCCCTCGTGAACCGACTGCACGGTGAGGAGGTCGTATTCGATCTCGGCGCCGGCCGCGATCGCGCGATTGCCGGGCAAGGTCCAGGGCGTGGTGGTCCAGATGACGACCGCGGCACCTTCGAGCGCCTTGTGCCCCGACCGGACGACCGGGAAGCGCACATACACGGTCGTCGAGGTGTGGTCGTGGTATTCGACCTCGGCCTCGGCGAGTGCCGTCTTCTCGACCACGGACCACATCACCGGCCGCGCCCCGCGATAGAGGCTGCCGTTCATCGCGAACTTTCCCAGCTCGCGCACGATCTGCGCCTCGGCCGGGTAGGACATCGTCGAATACGGGTTCGCCCAGTCGCCCTCGACCCCGAGCCGCCGGAACTCCTCGCGCTGGACGTCGATCCACTTGGCCGCGAAGTCGCGGCACTCGCGGCGGAATTCGACGATCGGGACCTTGTCCTTGTCCTTGCCCTTGGCGCGATACTCCTCTTCGATCTTCCATTCGATCGGCAGGCCGTGGCAGTCCCAGCCGGGCACGTAGTTGGCGTCCTGGCCGAGCATCTGGTGCGTGCGGTTCACGACGTCCTTGAGGATCTTGTTCAGCGCCGTGCCGATATGGATGTTGCCGTTCGCATACGGCGGGCCGTCGTGCAGAATGTACTTCTCACGCCCTTTCGAAGACTCGCGGAGGCGCTTCCACAGGCCCATCTTCTGCCAGCGTGCGAGCAGGTCCGGCTCGCGCTTCGGCAGGTCGCCGCGCATCGGAAAGCCGGTGGCCGGCAGGAAGACCGTCGACTTGTAGTCGCGCGCCATGTCAGCGCATCCCGGCGGAAGCCGTCTGCGCCGCCGGCTTGGTGGCGACCAGGACGCGCTCGACATCGAACAGGCCGCGCAGGGAGGCGGCCACATGGCTCGCGGCCGCATCATCGAGGCCGGCGATCTGCACGTCGATCTCGAGGCCGCCCGGTTGAGCGCCGGTCAGTTCGGCGTGGAAGCGCGCGGGCACCAGCCCGCGCTTGGCGAACAGCTCAAGCACGCGCGGCATCACGCCGGGCTCCGGTGCCGCGGATACGGAAAAGCACCACGTTGATCGGGAAGGGGATTCAGCAGCAGACACGACACGCAAGCTCCTTCAGGAACGATGAAACGGGGACGATACGGCTCCGGCCCTGGCGAGGGACCGGGGCGGTAATTCGCCCGCGAATCAAGCGTACCTGGAGCTTGGCGTTCATGGCGCCGGATCATAGAAACCGCGTCTTACAGCGTCAACCGGCTTGCCGGTGCGCGGGATGGTCGGCAAGGACGGCGCGGGCCGCCTCGGCGTCCTTGATGATCTGGGCCTTGAGCGCCTCGATGCCGTCGAATTTGCGCTCCGGCCGCAGGAACTCGATCAGGGCCACGCGCAGCCGGCGCCCATAAAGGTCGCCCGCGTAGTCGAAGAGATGGACCTCGAGGCGCGGCTCGGTGAGGCCGCCGAAGGTCGGGCGCAAGCCCAGATTGGCCACCCCGCCGAGCCAGTCCGCGGCCTCGGCCAGGGTGCGGCCGGCGCGGGCCCCGGGCTCGGCGATCGCCACGCGCACCGCGTACACGCCCAGCGCCGGGCGCAGGTAGTCGCCGAGCCACAGATTGGCGGTCGGGAAGCCGATGGTGCGGCCGCGGGCGTCGCCGCGCATCACGCGCCCCTCGATCTCGAACGGCCGGCCGAGGAGAAGGGTTGCCGCCGGCGGGTCTCCGGCGCTGAGCGCGTTGCGCACGCTGGTCGAGGACACGGTCATGGAATCGGTCATCGACGTGACGGGCGCCACGATGGTCGTGCCGATCCCGCGCTCCGCCAGGCGCGAGACCAGCAGCTCCGCGTTGCCCGCGCGCCCGCGCCCGAACACGAAATCGTAGCCGATCACGACGTGAGCCGCGGCCAGGCCGCTGCCGAGCACGTCATCGATGAACTCTGCCGCCGTCAGCTTCGCGAGTGCGGCGTTGAAGCGCAGCACGAAGAGATGCTCGACGCCGAGCCCGGCCATGATGCGCGCCTTGGTACGGAAGCGCGTGAGCAGGAACGGCGGCGCCTTCGGCTGGAAGAAGCGCCGCGGGTGGGGCTCGAACGTGAGCACCGCGGCGGGCCTGCGCCCGGCGCGGGCGCGTTTCACCGCCTCGCCGATCACCGCCTGGTGGCCGAAATGCACGCCGTCGAAATTGCCCACGGCCACGACGCTCCCGCGCGCCTCGGGCGGCAACGGCAGGACATGACGGTGGATGATCACGGCACGGCGCTCGCGGGATGAGAGAGGCGCGTCCGGCGGCGCCGCCGCGTCTACCGCGGCCGTGCCGCGGAGCTGTCGGTCGCCGGCAGCGAGGAGCGCAGCGGCACGATCACCACCGCCTCGCCTTCGAGGACGACCCGGTTTCCGACCGTGATGACGGTCGAGAGCGTGGCGCGGCGCTTGTCCGGCACGAGATCGGTGACCGTGGCGCGGACGTTGAGCGTGTCGCCAGCCCGCACCGGCGCCTTGAACCGCAGGGTCTGGCTGACATAGATCGCACCCGGGCCCGGCAGCTTCATGCCGAGCACGGTCGAGATGAAGGCCGCCGACAGCATGCCGTGCGCGATGCGGCCGGAGAACATCGTGTTGCTCGCGAACTCCTCGTTGATGTGCACCGGGTTATTGTCGCCGGAGATGCCGGCGAACAGCACGATGTCGGTCTCGGTGAGGGTGCGGGCATAGAGCGCCGTCTGCCCGACCTTGAGGTCCTCGAAGAACAGCCCGTGGAGTTCGGTCAGGTCGTTCATGCAGAATGGCCTTGCATGCAGAGTCCCTGGGCACCCGCGCCTTCATGTTGCGCTGCGAAACGGCCCGTCGGACTATAGCCACGTTTGGGTGGGAGCGGCAATGGCCGTAGCCCGAGGTCACGGCGCTATCACAATGGCTTGGCGGCTCTTGCGACGGCATCCCGATATCGTGGTACCTTCCGCGTCGGCGGGGTCTTCGCAATGGTCACCAAAACATCGTCCGGCAGCGCATCCAAGACGGTCCAGTCGCTGGCCGGGGTCGAGCTGTTCAAGATGCTGTCTCCCGCCGAGCGGCAGGCGATCGAGCGGCGCTGCCGCTGGCGGACCTACGAAGATGGCGAGCAGATCATCGACCGCGAAAACGATACGCAGGACGTATTCTTTGTCGTCTCGGGCCTGACGCGCGTCGTGAACTACTCACCCGGGGGGCGCGAAGTCAGCTTCGATGAAATCGGGCCGGGCGGCGTGTTCGGGGAGCTGGCGGCGATCGACGGGCGCCCGCGATCCGCGGCGATTGTCGCACGCGGCCAAACCGTGGCGGCCTCGCTCTCCGCAGCCGCCTTCCGGGAGGTCCTCGAGACGGCGCCGCCCGTGGCCAATGCGCTGCTGCGCCGCCTGGCTGCGGTCATCCGCGAATCGACCGACCGCATCATGGACCTGAGCACGCTCGGCGCCCACAACCGCATCTATGCCGAGCTCCTGCGCGAGGCGCGCGAGGCCGATCCCAAGGCCTTCGAGCAGGGCGCCAACCAGGCGCGGATCCGGCCGATGCCGGTCCATTCCAACATCGCGGCCCGCGTCAGCACCGCGCGGGAGACCGTGGCGCGCGTGCTGGGCGACCTGACCCGCAAGGGCATCGTCGAGCGCGAGAGCGACGCTCTGCGCATCGTCGACATTAACCGGTTGACGCAGATGGTGAAGGAGTTCCGCGGCGATTGACGGGCAAGGCGGCGGCCGCAGGTGTGCGTGCGCCGGGACTTGCCCGTCTCATGCGCTGCCGCCATTATCGCGGCCGGTTGCTGGGTCTTCTCGTTAATTTTTCGGCTGACAAATGCGGGGCGCTGCCATGCCGTCGCCAAGTCCGGTTCGCTTGAAATCCGGCGCTCAGTCCCTGGCCGGGATCCAACTGCTCAAGCCATTGACGCCGGCCGAGCGGCAGACGCTCGAACGCCGCTGCCGCTGGCGCAGCTTCGATGAGGGCGAGCAGATCATCGATCGCGAGACCCAGTCCGAGGACGTCTTCTTCGTCATCTCCGGCACGGCCCGGGTGGTCAACTACTCGCCGGGCGGGCGCGAGGTGAGCTACGACGACATCGGCCCGGGCGGCCTGTTCGGCGAGCTGGCTGCCCTCGACAACCGGCCGCGCTCGGCCTCGGTCGTCGCCAAGACCGACATGGCCACGGCCTCGCTGACGGCGGCGGCGTTCCGCGAGGTCTTGCTGCAGCATCCGCCGATCGCCATGGCGCTGCTGCGGCGTCTGGCCGAAGTGGTCCGCGAATCGACCGATCGGATCATGGACCTCAGCACGCTGGGGGCGCACAACCGGATTTTCGCCGAGCTCCTGCGCCTCGCGCGCGAGAGCGATCCGAAGGCCTTCGAACAGCACGCCAATCAGGCCCGGATCCGCCCGGTGCCGCACCATGTCGAGATCGCCTCCCGGGTGTCGACGGCCCGCGAGACCGTGGCGCGGGTCCTGAGCGATCTCAGCAAAAACGGCGTGGTCGGCCGCGAGCGCGACGCCATGGTCCTCCTCGACATCGGCCGCCTGGCCAAAATGGTCAAGGAATTCAAGCTCGAATAGGGTGTGATAGCTGTCACAGACGGTGCTTCGAATCGGCAGTAAGGTTGAGACCGTAAGCTGACGTTTCTCCCCTCTCCCCTGAAACTTGAGGGCCGGATTTACCTCCGGCCCTTTTTTATTGCGCCCGGACTTGGCGGGTCAGCCGGCGTAGTTGGCCGCAAGGTAGTTGAGGATCTCCTTGGCGTCGTCCGGGTCGATCCCAGCGCCGTACGGACCCGACATCTTCTTGATCGTCGCGTCCCATTTCGCGCGGTCGAGGAACTTCGAGTTCATCGGGATGTAGTCGAGGCTGTGGCAGACGCTGCAGTTGCGCTCGACCGCCTCCTTGCCCGCACCATCCTTGAGGACGACGTGTTCGTCCTGGGCCGCGGCGGGCGATGCGATAACAGCTGCAAGCAGGGCGAGATGGTAAGCCTTCATGACCGCCTCCTCACGCCGCGACCAGGTTGACGAGCTGTACCACGTTGTTGTGGTAGCCCGCCGGGTTGAAGTTCAGCACAAAGGTCTGCGAGGCGCCGATGCGATTGGTCGCCTTCGCCATCACCGGATAGGTGCCTGGCTTGGGCGGCGTGAAACTGTAGGACCACGGGCGGAACGAGAACCGCCCGAGGTCCTGGCCGAGCGTGGCCGGCCGCCAGCTCTTGCCGGCGTCGGTCGACACCTCGACGACCTGGATGCCGTAGCCGCCGTCCCAGGCGATGCCTTTGACGGTCGCCGGCTTGCCGGACTTGATGCGCTGCCCGTCCCGGACGTTGGTCATGACCGAGTTGACGACCATCTCGGTGATCGGCGTGCTGGCCGCGTTCTCCTGCGAGACGAAATGGTCGACCAGCGGGAACTTGCCTGTCGGCACCCGATACGCCGCCGCCATCCAGAAATTGGTCAGCGACTTGGTGTTCACGTCGACGTTGGTGATGTGCTTGGTCCAGTACGTGCCGGTCCAGCCGGCGACGATCAGCCGCGCCGGGAAGCCGTTGTAATGCGGCAGCGGCTGGCCGTTCATCTCGAAGGCGATGATCGTGTTCTCATCCAGCGCCTTCCACACCGGGAGGCTTTTGACGAAGTCCGGCGTCTTGTCGACGATCGGCGTCTCCGCGCCGTTGAGCCAGACTTCGAGCGCCTCCTTCTTCACGCCGGACTTCGCCAGCACGTCCTTGAGCCGCACGCCGCGCCAGCGCGCGTTGCCCATGGCGCCGTAGCCCCACTCCACGCCCTGCACGTGCGGCACCGAGAGCCCGCGCCGGTTGCCTGAGCACTGGCAGACCGCGACCAGCTCCACCTGCTCGAAGCCGTTCTTCAGCGCCGCGAGGTCGTACTCGGCCGGGCGTTCCACCGCGTCGCCTGCGATCTTCAGACGCCACTCGGCCGCCGAGACCTCGGGGATGTTGGCGAGATGATAACGGACGAAGAACGCGTCGTTCGGCGTCAGCACGTCGTTGAAATACTCGAGCGGCGTTTCGTAGTTCGGCGGCCGGTACGACAGCTTGATGAGCGGCTTCTTGCCGGGCAGCGCCTCGAGCCGCGCCACCGACGCAAGCCCATCGGGCGTGCCCGGCGTCAACGGCACGGCACTGTCCGCAAGTGCGGATCGCAATGTGGGACCGGCGATCACGGCGGATGCGGTCGCTGCACCGGCGCGCGCGAGGAAACGTCTCCGGTCGATGCCAGCGCGAGGAGTGGTCGTCATGGGCGCCCCCTATATTAATTTTTTCTAATGTAGCTCAAGTTGGGGCGCGAGACGAGCCCTGACTGCGGCCTTCAGCCGGCGGGAAAGGCCGCCCTCAGGATTCGCAGCAAATCACGTCGATCGGCGGGTCGCGGCCGTTTGCGCCAGTAGGCGGAATAGCGCGCCACGTTCTCCATCGCGTGTTGCGCGGCATCGACCGCCGGCCGCCGGGACGGCGGCGCCAGGCGGATCAACAAATCCTGCTCGGCCCGCTCGGCGGCGAGTTCCACCTGCGCCACAGCGCCGCGCAGCTTCGGCAAGCCGAGCGGCTTCAGGAACCGCCGCGTGCCGCGCAACGGGCCGACCACGTTGGTCGTCCACACGCGCGCGAGGCCGGCCGCGAGGCGCAAGGTCGCCGGTGTCAAACGGCGGCCCGATGCCGCCATCCACAGGCAGAAGAACAGCAGGTTGACGTCGACGCCGAGCCGGTCCTGAAGGGCGATGCAGGCCGGCGCCACTCCTGGCCGTTTGTAGAGGCGCAGCGAATAGGTCCACAGCGGATTGGCCCCGCGCGGACGATTGCCCCCGGGCCGTGCGCCCCGCCGCGCCATGCCTCAGCCCTTGCTGCGGCGACGCGGCGCCTTGCCGCTGCCGTTCGCCTCGCCCCAGCGCCGCACCAGGGTGTTGTCGATGCCGAACAGGTCGAGCGCGCGGCCGACCGTGTGGTTCACCATCTCATCGATGCTCTTGGGGCGCGCGTAGAACGCCGGCATCGGCGGCATGACGACGGCGCCGTTCTCCGTCGCCTGGGTCATGGTGCGCAGGTGGCCGATATGCAGCGGCGTCTCGCGCACCATGAGAACGAGCCGACGGCGCTCTTTGAGGACCACGTCGGCGGCGCGCGACAGGAGGTTGGTCGTGTTGCCGTAGGCGATCTCGGCGAGCGAGCGGATCGAGCACGGAGCCACGATCATCCCTTCGGTCTTGAAGGAGCCGGACGAAATGGCGGCACCGATATCGGCCACCGGATGGACGACACTGGCAAGCGCGTGCACGTCCTTGACCTTGAGCTCGGTCTCATAGGCGAGCGTGACTTCGGCCGAGCGGGTCATGACGAGGTGCGTCTCGATGCCCGTGCCCTGCAGGACCTGCAGGATCCGCACGCCGTAGATCGTCCCCGACGCTCCTGATATGCCGATGATCAGCCGGCGCGGCTTGGCCATGTCCCCCAATCCCCCGTCATGTGTGTAGAGCGCGTGACAGACTCAGCGCGCGTACCCAGGCGATTCCCGGTCCAGGATGCGGCAGAGCGCCTCGAAATGCAGCCGCGCATAGAGCGGCCCGTCCTTCTCCATCTGGTCGCGCGTCTTGACCGCCACGTTGTCGCCGACGAGCTTCAGCTTGCGCCCGGTGGACATCGCCAGCACCTGCGCCTGCGCCGCACGTTCCAGATAGTAGAGATCGTTGAAGGCCTCGGCGACGCTTGGAGCCGCCACGATGACGCCGTGGTTGGCCAGCATCAGCACTCGCTTGCCGGAGAGCGCCCGCGCGAGGCGATCGCCCTCTTCTTCGTCGAGCACGAGACCGCCGTAGCCGCCGGAGTCTTCGTCGTAAGCCACGCGACCGTAGAACTTCAGGCAGGTCTGAAGGCACGGCTCGAGCCGCGTCCCTTCCAGCATGGTGAGCGCCGTCGCGTAGGGCATATGCGTGTGCAGCACGCATTTCGCGTCCGCGTGCGCGCGGTGGATGCGCGAATGGATGAAGAAGGCGGTCGGCTCGACCGGGTACTTGCCCTCGACCATGTTGCCGTCGGCGTCGAGCATGGCGAGGTCGCTCGCCTTGATCTCGCTGAAATGCCGACCGTGAGGATTGATCAGATAGCGGTCCTCGCGGCCGGGCACCTTGAGGCTGAAGTGGTTGCAGGTGCCCTCATGAAACCCCAGGCGCGCCGCCCAGCGGAACGCCGCCGCCAGCTCGCGCCGTGCCGTGGCGACGACGTCGCTGCCGTTGGAGCGCTGAGCACGGGATTTGGGCGCCGCGCGGCGCCGGCTGGTCTTTTTGGCCATGCCCGAGATTACCGGTATTCCGGTCGGCGATAAATCCCCGCCGGCGTGGACGGGCATGGCGGCCTGAACTAGGCTCGATCGCAACAACGTCGATAGGGAGGAGCGTCGTGGTCACGAGACTCTGGTGCGCGCTGATTCCAGCCGTCGTGATGGGCCTGGCCGGGCCGGTCGCGGCCGAGGAAGCCTGGCCCGATCGGCCGCTCAAGATCATCCTCGGCTTTCCGGCCGGCTCGGGGGTCGACATCGTCACCCGCCTGGTCGCCGACAAGCTCGGCCGCGACCTCAAGCAGATGGTGGTCGTCGAGCCTCATGCAGGGGCGGGCGGCAATGTCGGCACCGGCATCGCGGCCAAGGCGCCGCCCGACGGGTACAACTTCTACATGGGCACGACCGGGACGCAGGTGGCGTCGACGGCGCTCTATCACGACCTGCCGTTCGACCCGCGCCGCGATTTCGCGCCGATCACGCCGGTCTGCGACGTGCCGCACATCCTGATCGTGCCCAACAGCCTGCCCGTGCACACGCTCAAGGAATTCATCGCGTACTTACGCGCCAATCCCGGCAAGGTGAATTACGCCTCCTCCGGCAACGGCTCGGCGATGCACCTGACGACCGAGCAGTTCAAGGTGGCGGCGCATGTCGAGCTGATCCATGTGCCATACCGCGTGTCGACGCAGGCGGTCGCGGACCTGATCGGCGGCCAGGTGCAGGCGATGATGCACCAGGTCCCGGCGGTCATCGGCCAGGTGCATTCGGGCCTGTTCCGCTCGATCGCCGTGACGTCCGCGCAGCGCCTGCCCGCCCTGCCCGAGATCCCGACCTTTGCCGAATCCGGCATGCCCGGCTTCGAAAGCTCGACCTGGATGGGGCTGTTCGCGCCGGCTGGAACGCCAGCGCCGGTGATCGCGCGGATGAACCGCGCCCTCGTCGCCGCCATCAAGGGCGACCTCGGCCCCAAGCTCGAAGCGCTCGGCACGGTGCCGCGCGGATCGACCCCTCAGGCCTTCCAGGCCGAGATCGAGTCCGAGGTCGTCAAGTGGTCGAAGATCATCGAGGCGGCGCACATCAAGCTGGATTGAGCCGCTCGAACCGGAAATCGATCCCGGCCGTCAGGGTTTCGTCCGGCGCCAGTACGGCGAGCCCCGTGTCCGCGACGCCTTCGGCTGCGAGATTGAACGCGTCGTTGATGTTGCTCACCGGCTCGACGCAGAAATAATCGTGGGCCTGCGGCACGAAGATCACGAGCGAGCGCAGGTTCGCTGACGCTTCGAGCGTGAGCCGCAATTGGCGGTCGGGCCACTCGATCACCGCCCGCTGGTCCCAGCCGGTGAAGCAATTGTCGATGCTGAGCGGGGCGACCGGCTGGCCCTTCGCGAAATCCCAGGCCGGCGGCACGTGCGTATGCTCGGCCGGGAGCTTGCTCGCATCGCTCTGCCACACCCCGGACAGCCGCGCCGAAAGACGCGTGGCCGGCGTCAGCGGGAAAAACGGATGCAGGCCGAGTCCCGCCGGCATGCGCCGCGCGTCCTTGTTCGTGAGCCACAGCTCCACCGCGAACCCGTCGGCGGTCAGGCGGTAGGTCTGTTCGGCGTGGTAGGCGAACGGCCACGAGTCTGCGCCGTCGCGCGCCGGGTCGTGGTCGAGCGCCAGCACCGCCTCGCGGCCGTTGCTGCGCGCCACCTGCCAGGCCCGCTGCCAGCCATTGCCGTGGATCGAATGCGCCTCGGGCGGGAAATTGCGGGCGAGCTGGTAGGTGCGGCCCTCGAACGGAAAGCGCGCATCGCGAACGCGGTTCGAGAACGGCACCAGCACGTAGCCGGCCAGGCGCAGCGGATCGCGCGCGGCGACCGCCATCTCGCGCGCCGGACGCAGCAGCTCCTGCCCCCAGCCCTCGGCGCGCACGATGCCCCCGCCGACCTCCGGACATAACGTCAGGGCGAACGGCTCGGCGTGCATATGGAGGAGCGCCGGTGCGGCCATCCGCGGCTCAGGCGGAAAGGAACTCGCGGACGATCGCGATCTGGTCCGGCGCCATCAGGGCCGGCGCATGGCCGGCCCCGGTGATGGTGCGCAGCTGCACCTGCCCACGCGCGGCGGCGGCCCCGCGCCGGATCATCTCCTCGGCCGTCTCTTTCAGCAGCAGGTCCGAGTCGGCGCCATGCAGGACGAGCACCGGGCACGCAATCGCCTCCCACACCGGCCACAGGCTGATGTCGTCGATGGGGGCCGACTTGAACGCCTGCGCGATCGCCGGATCGTAGTGGAGACGCACTCCGCCTCCCTCGGCCGGCGCCGAGCTGTAGGTCGCCATGTGGCGCCATTGCGCATTGGTAAGCGCCCCGAACGGGGCGTGTACGCGGCGCAGATAGGCCTCGAGATCCGCGAGCGTGCCGAAGTTGTAAGCCTGGCCGATATAGTCGGCGATCCGCTGCAGCGACGCCTTGGGGATGAACGGCCCGATGTCGTTGATGACGAACTTGCGGATCGGCGCACCCGGCAGGGCGGCCAGCATCATGCCGATCAGCCCGCCCATAGACGTGCCGATCCAGTCCACGTGCGGCACCGCGAGCCGTCCGATCAGCGCCGACAGCGCCGCCATATAGACGGGATACGTATAGTCCTCTGGGCGCCGGAGCCGCTCGCTGCGCCCGCGGCCGGGGACGTCGGGAGCGATCACCCGCCAGCCGGCCTGCGCCAGGGCTTCGGCCAGCACGTCGAAGTCACGGCCGTTGCGCGTCAAGCCGTGCACGCAGACGGCGGTCCGCGCGGCGTTTTTATCGCCCCATTCTGCCCAGGCGAGTTGCACGAAGCCGCCCGGCGTGAGCACGGGCATCGTCTCGAGGCGCGGGGTCATGGCGGTGATGGCGGACGGCATTACGAGAGTCTTAGCACCAAGTCCGGCGTCGGGCGCTAGCGTTTCAGCCGCGCCAGCGCCTCGCGGATGCGGGCGGGGATCGGGACCGGCTTGTTGTCCTCACGCTCGACAAACACGTGCACGAAATGCCCTTCGGCACGGGCCTCGTCCTCGGGGCCGAACAGGCCGATCTCGTACCGCACCGACGAATTGCCGAGATGCCCCACGCGCAGGCCGGCATCGACCGTCTCCGGATAGGCGAACGATTTGTGGAAGCGGCACATCGATTCGACCGCGATGCCGACCACCGGATCGGCGCGGAAGTCGAGCCCGCCCGCATCGATGAGGTAGCGGTTGATGACCGTGTCGAAATACGAATAGTAGACGACGTTGTTGACGTGCAGGTAGACGTCGTTGTCCATCCAGCGCGTGGGAATGGCGAGGAAGTGCGGATAATCGCCGCGCGATCCGATCCGTTTGTCGTTGCCGCTCATCGAGAGCACCCCTGCGGCTGCGCAAAAGTGGTAAGTAACACAGGCTGCCACGATGCGGGAGGGCGCTCGCGCTGACCGATATCTCCTATCAGGACGCCGCCCTGCTGTACCAATCCGGACGGCGGGCCGAAGCCGCGGCGGCGCTGGACGCGCTGCTGACGCGCGAGCCCGATCGCGTCGAGGCCCTCTTGCTGCGGGCCGTGCTGGCGATCGAGGCGAACGGGCCGGGCACGGCGGCGAAGCTCCTGGAGCGCCTGATCGCGATCCAGCCCGATTATCCGGAAGCCCACCTGACCTTGGGCCATGCGCTGCTCGACCTCGGCCGGACAGACGAGGCGCTGCGCGCCTTTCGCGATGCGATCAGCATCAAGCCCGATCTCGCGGCAGCACATAACGGCCTTGGCATCGCCTTTCAGAGGCTGGGGCAGTGGCCGGCGGCGCGCGCGGCCCTGCAGCGCGCGGTGGCGCTTCTGCCAAGCTATGCCGAGGGGTGGACCAATCTCGGCAACATCCTGTGGTCGCAGGGAGCCCTCGATAACGCGATCGCCGCTCACCGCGAGGCGCTGAAATTCCGGCCCGACTACGCGGTCGCCTATGCCAATCTCGGCACCGCGCTGCGCGCCAAGGGACTCCTCTCCGAGGCGATCGCCGCCTATCGCGAGGCGCTGGCACGGGCCCCGAACCTCGCAGGTGCGCACAACGACCTGGGCACGGCCCTGCGCGAGACGGGCAACCCGGCCCAGGCGCTGGAGGCGTTCGACCGCGCCCTCGCCCTCGACCCCGCCAACCCCGGAACCGCGTACAACCGCGGCGTGGCGCTCAGCGACCTCGATCGCCTGCCGGAGGCCGAAGCCGCCCTGCGCCGCGCGATCGAGCTCGATCCCGATCGCGCGGCTCCGCACTACGCGCTCGGCAACGTCCTGCGCGACCTCGGCGAGCTCGCGGGCGCCGTGGCGGAATTCCGCCTGGCGGTCCGGTACGATCCGGGCTTCGCCGATGCATGGAGCAATCTTCTGTTCCTGCTGCCCTGCCTGCCGGATGAGACCGACGACAGCCTGACGCGGGCCAACCGCGACTGGGCGGCGGTGGCGCAGCGCGCCGCCCTCGATTTGCCGCCGCCGGCAAATCCCCGCGATCCCGACCGGCGTCTGCGCATCGGCTACGTGTCGAGCGAGTTCCGCCAGCACCACTTCCTGGCCGAATTCCTGCCTGTGCTGCGGGCCCATGACCGCGAGCACTTCCACATCACCTGCTACGCGGACGTGACCGCCCCCGATGCGGACACGGATCTGGTCGGGCGGCTTGCCGATTCCTTCCGCAACCTCGCCGGCCGTGATGCCCGCGCGCAGGCCGAGACCATCCGCGGCGACGGCATCGACGTCCTGGTCAGCCTCACCGGCTATCTCGCGCGCGACCGGCACCTGTTCGTGAACCGGCTGGCGCCCGTGCAGGCGAGCTACGTCAACCACATCACCACGACCGGGCTCGCGACGATGGACTACCGGATCGGCGACGTGTGGCTCGATCCGCCGTCCGCCGCGACCGCCCTCGACCCGGAGACGCCGCTGCGCCTGGCCAGCGGCGTCTCGGTCTTCGCCCCACCCGCCGACGCGCCCGAGGCCGGCCCGCTGCCGGCCCTCGCGAACGGGACCGTGACCTTCGGCTGCTTCAACAATCTCATCAAGATCAGCGACCAGGCGATCGCCCTGTGGGCCGCCGTGCTGGCGCGCGTGCCGGGGGCGCGGCTCCTGATCAAGGCGCGCGATCTGTCACGGGCACCGGTCCTCGCCGCCATCCGCCGCCGTCTGGTGGCGGGCGGAATCGACCTCGCGCGCTGCGAGCTCATCGGCTACGTGGCCGGCGGCCTTGCGAACCTCGCCGCCTATTCGCGCGTCGATATCGGGCTCGACCCGGTGCCGTTCGCGGGAGGGGCCACGACGCGCGAGATGCTGTGGATGGGGCTCCCGGTCGTCACCCTCGCCGGCGCTTCGCGCGCCGCGCGCATCGGCGCCAGCCTCCTCACCCGCGCCGGCATGCCCGAGCTCGTCGCCGTCTCGCCCGCAGACTACGTGCGGATCGCCGCAGAGCTCGCAGCGGACCTCCCGGCGCTCGCAACGGTACGGCGCGATCTGCGGCAGCGCGTCGCGGCCTCGCCGCTGGTCGACGCGGGCCGCCACACGCGCGAGCTGGAACAGGCCTATCGGCAGCTATGGGCCCGATGGTGTGCGCGGTGATGCCGCCACGGCGCGCCGCCCGCTGATCTCAGCACCGGCGTTCGCCGGCAGCGCTATGAAGAGCGGCAGCGAGGCCAGCGACACGAGGCCCACGCCAAGGAACGCGAACGAGAAATGCGCGGGCGTAAGCTCGGCGCCGCCGCTCCACCACACGGTCACGTGCAGGAGCATCGCGCCCAGGCCGACGCCGAAGCTCAGGGCCAGCTGTTGCGCCACGCTGACCATCGTCGTCGCCTGGCTCATCTGCGCGGGCGCCACCTCGGCATAGGCGATCGTCTGCAGGCTCGTGAATTGCAGCGAGCGGAAGAAGCCGCCGGCCAGCAGGGTGGCGATGATCAGCGCGTGCGGCGTCGACGGCTTGAACAGCGCGTAGCTCAGGATGAAGGCGGTGCTGATCACCGCATTGCCGATGAGCACCCGGCGGAACCCGAACTGCCGGATGATGCGCGCCGCCGTCATCTTCATGAACATGGCGCCGGCGGTCGAGGTGAAGGTCAGGAGCCCCGAGGAGAACGCCGTCAGGCCGAAGGCGAGCTGGAACATCATCGGCAGCAGGAACGGCAAGGCGCCGATCCCGGTTCGGAACAGGGTCCCGCCCACGGTGTTGGCGCGGAACGTCACGTACTTGAACAAAGACAGGTCGAGGATCGGGTTCGGCGTGCGACGGGCGTGCAACGCGTACAACGCCGTACAGATCGCGCCGATCGCCAGAAGGCCGGCGACCGCCTGGTTCGGCAGCAGGTCGCGGCCGATGGTCTCGAACCCGAACATCAGGCCGGCGAGACCGACTGCCGTGAGCGCGAACCCGCGCCCGTCCAGCGGCCGGCGGACCTCCTCGGTGAGATCCGGGATGAAGCGCCGCGTCAGCAGCACGCCGAGGATGCCGATCGGGATGTTGATGAAGAAGATCCAGCGCCAGGAGCTGTAGGTGACGATGAAGCCGCCGACCGGCGGGCCCATGACCGGGCCGATGAGGGCCGGCACGGTCAGGTAGGTCATGGCGTTCACCAGCTCGGCCTTGGGGATCGTGCGCATCAGCACGAGCCGCCCCACCGGCACCATCATGGCGCCGCCGAGCCCCTGCAGCATGCGGGTGGCGACGAGCTGGCCCAGCGACTCCGAGAACCCGCAGCCGATCGAGCCCAGGGTGAAGACCACGATCGCCGAGCCGAACACCGTCCGCGCCCCGATCCGGTCCGCGACCCAGCCGCTCAGCGGGATGAACAGCGCGAGACTCAGAAGATACGACGTGATCGCGAGGTTCAGCCGCAGCGGGTCTTCGTGCAGGGTGCGTGCGATCGCCGGCAGGGCGGTTGCGACCACCGTCGAATCCAGATTCTCCATGAACAGGCCGCAGGCGACGATCAGCGGCACGATGGTCTGGCGCGGCAGGGACAGGCGAAGCGGCATCGAGGATGTCTGGGGGCGCGAACGGAGAATGGGTCGCGGCGGACGTGCAGCGACGGGTGACGGTCTCGAAAGATGTAGGATGCGCGCCGCCGCTTGTATAGCGGCGATGCGGGGTCGTCTATGCGCGGCTTATGTCACGGCGCGTCACAGGGTGCTCGCGAGCTGCGAAGCCTTGCCGAGGACCGACAGGCCGCGCTCGATCACCGCCTCGGCCGCACCGCCCGCGACCGCCTCGACGATCAGCCGGGCACTCAGGCACAGCCGCAATGCAGTCACGGCCGTCCCGTCGCGCGTGCCGCAGGCGACCGGCTGGCCGACCTGGCAGCGCCCCGCGGCGAGCTCCGTGTAGACCCGCACGGTCTCGGGCCCGGTCAGGTATCCACCGCCGCTCCGGCGCAACAGCACGGGAAAGATCGTCGGCAGCCGGTCCCAGCTCGCGGCCGCCAACAGCGCGCCGCGATCGAGCGCCGGTGCGGGAACCGCCTCGACATGCGGATCGGCGGCAAGGCGACTCGCAACCTCGCGGCCAAACGCGGCGATGAAGCCGCTCACGTCGGCATCGGACAAGCCGGCGAATGCCTCGAGCTCGGCGAGAGCCGCCTGCCAGCGCAGGAGAAGTCCGTAGTTGGTGAGGTCCGGAAGAGCGTCCGCCGCGGCCCAGTCGCGCGGCCACTCGGCGCGGGCCGAATACGCGGCGAGCCCGGCGGGCATGGCGCGATCGCGGCTGCGCTGCGCCACCTGCGCCGGGACCAGCAGTGCGCCGGAAAACGCGGGACCGGTGAGGAACTTCGAGCCGGTCACCGCGACCATGAAGCCGTGCGCCAGATAGGCGCGCAACGTCGCGGGGGCAAGCCGGAACTGGCACCCGTCGACCAGTGCGGCGAGACGCTCGCCGAGGCGGCGCTTCAGGTCGAGCACGCCGTCGAGCCCGGGCGACAGGAGCCCGGTCTTCGACACGTCGGTCAGGATCAAGAGCACCCGGCGGCCGGCGGCGACGGCCGCGGTTGCGTGCCGGTCCACATCGGCGGCCACGTCGGCGGCCGGCCGCACTGCGCCATCCGGTGCACGGCCCGGGACCGCGACCACCTCGACCGGCTCGGCACCCGTCACGGGCGTGCCGTCGATCACCGACTGCCCCAGCGCCGTCGACGTGCTGAAGTGGCGCCCGGCGAGTGCCGCGGGAACGCCGCTTCCCGTCTCGGTCGCCTCGACCGCAATCGCACAGGCACGGCCGCCGGCTCCGGCGAGCTGGGCCGCGATCAGGTGAAGGTCGGTGCCGGACGCGGCGAAGACGATCTCGACGCCGGGCATATCGGAGAGACCGCACAGCCGCGACAGGTCAGCACGCAGGCGCGTGAGCTCGCGGGCATAGGTGACGTGCGCAGGCTCGGCCGCGGCGGCTTTCACCAGCCGCCGGCGCAGGCGGTCGGCCGCCGCGAAGCCGCGCTCGGAGATGACCGAGGCCGTGGACGAGCCAAAGGCCATAAGCCCGGGATCGGGCCGCGGGCCGCAGCCGTATTTGTTTGTGTGGCGATCCGGATCCAAGGCGAGGCGCGAATCGCCGCCGTCCACCAGAAGGTCGACCGTCGCCGGAATGTCGGGCCGCCGCGGCCGCAGCAAGCGCGGCGGTGCGGCAAATCGCGAAATGGCGGGCTGGGCGATGTCGGTCATGGTTCCCATGCAGGGCACGTGACCTGACCGAGTCTAGGCGCAACCCGCTTTAGAAAAGATTAACCCTGCCCCGGCGCCAGGGCGCAGACGCCCGAAAAGACCAAGCTCTAGGAGGGACTTGGCGGTCAGGACTGTACCGCGGCGGCGCCGAAGCGCACCGCCGCCTCGACCAGGCGGTCGATGTCGCGGCGCTCGGTTCGGTGGTTCACGATCGCCGCCCGGATCGCCAGCCGCCCGCCCACGGTGGTGGTCGAGGGGGCCGCGATGCCGGATTCCTGCAGGCGGATGGCGATTTCGGCGTTGACCCGGTCCGCATCGGCGCAGCGATAGCCGAAGCACACGATGTTGAGCGGCACGGGCGCCAGCACCTCCAGAGCCGGCGTCGCCGCGACACGCGCGGCGAGATAGCGGGCGAGCGCGCAGGTCTCGGAGATCGAAGCCCCCAGCGCGTCGGTGCCGTAGGTCCTGAGCGTGAACCAGGTCTTGAGTGCGCGAAAGCTCCGCGACAGGTCGGGGCCGAAATCGCACGGCCAGGGCGCGCCGGCGGCAAGGCCGCGCGTCTCGTGTCGGAGGTATGCGGCATCGGTGGCGAACGTCGCCTGGTGCAAGAGACCGTTGCGCACCATGATGAAGCCCGCGTCGTACGGCACCTGCCCCCATTTGTGGAAATCGAAGGCGAGGGAATCGGCGCGCTCGATGCCGGCCAGGCGCGGGGCGATGTCCGGCGCCAGCATCCCCAGCGCTCCGAAGGCGCCGTCGACGTGGAACCACAGCTTCTCGCGCGCCGCGAGATCGGCCAGCGCCGCGAGATCATCGGTCGCCCCGATATCGACCGTCCCGGCCGTGCCGACGACGAGGAACGGCTCTGCCCCGGCCCGGCGGTCGGCCGCGATCGCGGTCGCGAGCGCGTTGAGGTCGATCCGGTGCTGTTCGTCGGTCGGTATGGCGCGCAGCTGAGCAGCCCCGAGGCCCGACAGGTCC
Source organism: Alphaproteobacteria bacterium (assembly GCA_035506575.1). Taxonomy (GTDB): domain Bacteria; phylum Pseudomonadota; class Alphaproteobacteria; order CACIAM-22H2; family CACIAM-22H2; genus DATJPD01. The sequence goes on along the minus strand of DATJPD010000191.1, from coordinate 11,706 downwards.
ATCGCCTGGGCGATACAGCCATGCGCCTTGTCGGCCGTGTAGGCGGTGAGGCGCTTGCCCGTGGCCGCGATCCCGGTCTGCCGCACCTCGGTCCCGACCGCCGCGGCCCGGGCGACCAGCACCCCGATGAAATTGGCGAGCGAGGTGCCGGTGACGAACAGCCCCGTCGACGTCGCCGGAAACCCGAAGATCTGGGCCATCCAGCGGGTGATCTGACGCTCGACCTCGATCGGCACGTGGTCGCGGCCGCCGAGATTGGCGTTGATCCCCGCCGCCAGCAGCTCGGCGAGCATGCCGACCGGCGTGCCGCCGCCATGCACCCACCCCATGAAGCCAGGATGGGCGTTGCCGGTGGCAAAGGGCAGGATGTGGCGCATAAACTCGTCATGAACGCCGGCGAGGTCCGACGGTGCGGTGGGCACGGCCGCCCGGAACTGCCGCCGCACCTCGTCCGGAATCGGCTGCCAGACCGGCCGGTCGCGGATGGTCTCGAGATAATCGAGGATGTCGTCGAGCATCCGGTGGCCCTGGGCCCGCAGCGCCGTCCAATCCGCAGGGTCCAGGGTCTTGCGCATGCTCACATCCACCTCGATCTTGCGCGGGGGGCCGGACCGGCCGCCCGCCACGACTCCGAAGCATTATAGCCGGGCCGGAACGCGCCTCCGGCCGGCATTAATCTTTTTCACGAACCTGCCGCAAATATGCGTGCGCCGTGTGACCCGAATCACTTCGGGGTCCGTCCACATTAACTAAAATTTGCTCGCGCGGCTGAGTTGAGCGCGTGCTAAATTAATCAAACGAGACGATAGAACATCGCAATGGCTATGGCTGCATCATCGGCGGTCCCGGACCAGCCCGACATCGGGAAGATTTTGAACGGCCAGACCTCGGGCCGGCCGGTCGACCTGTCGCGCCGCGACCTGCGCGGGGTCGATCTGTCGGGCAAGCGTCTCGCGCGGGCGAAGCTCGTGGGCGCCGACCTGACCGGCGCCAATCTGTCCAAGGCCGACCTCGTCGACGCCGACCTGTTCGGCGCCAACCTCAGCAGCGCCAATCTCATGGGCGCCGACCTCACGCGCGCCGTGCTGCGCGGCGCCTCGCTGCACGGCGCCAACATGAGCCACGCGAACCTGACCGACGCCGATTTCCGCGGCGGGGTCATGCTGGATGCGGCCGGCAGCTCCTCGATCGGCCGCCGGGTGACAGACATCGCGGACTGCATCTGCGACTACGCGACCGCCGCGCGCACGAAGATGGCGGGGGTGGATCTGCGCGGTGCCAGTTTCGTCGGCGCCAACCTCGATGGTGCCAACCTCTTCGGTGCCGACCTCTCGCAGGTCAACCTGTCGTTCGCAAGCCTCAAGGGTGCGGACCTCTCCGAGGCGCGCCTCGGGCACACCCGGTTCTCCGGGGCCGATCTGTCCGGCGCGCGGCTCAAGAACGCGATCAGCGATGCGACCCAGTTCGACGGCGCGCATCTCGACGGGGCGACACTCGACGGCATCGACACCGATCGCTGCAAGTTCGACGAGCACTTGCCGCTGCTGCCGTTCGTCGATTTCCCGCAGGACATCGCGGACGCGATCTCCGGCCACGAGCAGTGGATCGGCTCGGCCGGACGCGCCGGGCAGCGCGGTGTCATTGAAGCCAAGGACCTCAGCTATTTCGACCTGTCCGGCCGCGACCTGAGCGGCATCAAGTTCGCGCGCTGCCGTATGGTCGGGGCCAAGCTCGCCCGCACCCTCCTGGTGCTCGCCGATCTCTCGAACTGCGAGCTGCTGGCGGCCGACCTGAGCGGCTGCACCCTGATCGGCGCGTCATTCGACGGGGCCGATCTCATGCGCGCCAAGCTGAACGGGGCGATGGTCGGCGCGATCGACATCCTCGACGCGCGCGGCCGGCCCACGGGGCGCAACCAGGCGACCAGCTTCGTGGGTGCGAAGCTTCAGCACGCCGACATGACGGGCATCGACCTGTCGAAGTGCCGCGTCCAGCGCGACTGACCAAAAACGTCTGGTGATCAGGTGCCGCCGGCGTTCGGATCGCCGTGCTGCAGCCCGCAGTAGAACGTCTCGCCCGATTCCAGGAAGATGTTGATCTTCCCGTTGTAGCCGAAATGCTCGAAGCCGTGCTTGTCGACGATGCGCAGCTTCTGGATGCCGAAGTTGCCGTCCTCGAGCTTGGGGCCGGTCAGGTAGAACGCCAGCCGCTGCAGCGGATTGCCGAGGATCGACAGGCCCTTGATCTCGGCCAGGCGGTTGGCCACCACCTCCACGAAACGGTCCACCGACAGCATCTCGCCGCCGGCGTCATCCGGGCGCTGGAACTCGCCGATGACGATCTGGTCCGCGGCGGCGTTCGCCATCAGGCGCGCGAGCGAGATGGTGACGTCGCCCACGATGTACTCGGTGTCGCGCGTCCCGGCGAGATCGGGCTGGCGATAGCTGTAATGGCTGCCGATGCTGATCGCGGTACGGATCTTGGGCACGGCCGAGGCGATCTTCACCCGCCGCTGCAGGAGCGAATGATAGGTCTGGAACAGCACGAAGGCCGCGAACAGGTTCACGTCCGCGGCGAAGCTCTTGTTGCGGTTCCACACATAGAACCCGTCGCCGGTGGTCGAGCGGCCGATGTCGAGCTCGATCCCCTGCTCGCGCGCCGCCTCGGTGGCGATGTTGAGCGCGAACTCGAGCGTGGCCAGCTGGCAGGCCTGCTCCTCGGGCGAGAAGCGCGAGAACCCGACGATGTCGATCAGGATGACCGCGCGGTAGGCGGCCTTGGTGACCGCAAAACGGGTGAACACCGGCTCGATCGCCGACACCGAAAGCTCGTCCGGCCCCTCGCCCACCGGCTGCGGCAGCCGCAGCTCGATCGGCTCGGCGCCGAGTGCTGCCGCGACCTCGCCGAAGGTGCGCTGGCCCATGAAGCGGTCGCCGCTGAACACGCGCTCCGGCAGGTTCTTGGCATGGAACAGCCGCATTTTGGGCGCGGTCAGCACCTCGATGCCGAAGCGCGTGGGCGTCCAGCCGACGACGGCGTTGCCGCCGAACTGCCACAGATCGAACAGCGCCCGGTGCAAGGCGTGCAGCGATGCCGCCGCCTCCCCGCTCACCGTACCGGTTCCGATGCTATCGTTCATGCCCGACCCTCACGACGACGGCGCACAATACGTCCGATGGACGGCCCGCGCCAGTGACGAGCCTCACTCGTTCCGTTCCGGAGAACAACGTTAACGGGCGGCCGGCGCCGCCGTATGGCTCGCCTCGAGGCGCTTCACGCCTGCAACTCTGGTTCGCGTGTACCGCATCGACCGATCTTCCGGCATCGCCTAGGCGCGTGTGTCGTTTCCGGCTACATACAAACGTTGTGAAGGTGAGGACCGCCATGAAAGAGCTTCGAACGGCCGTCGCAATCGGCGTTTTGATCTGCCTCGGCATCGCGGGGGCCGCCCGGGCGCAAGCCTATCCGGAGCGGCCGATCAAGATGATCGTGCCGACGCCGCCCGGCGGGCCCATCGACACGATGGCGCGCGTGGTGGCGAACGGCCTCGGTGCGGCGATCGGCCAGCCGATCGTCATCGACAACCGTGGCGGGGCCGGCAACACGATCGGCTCGGCCGAAGCGGCGCGCGCCGCACCCGACGGCTACACGCTGCTGTTCAGCAGCGCCTCGGGGCTCGTCATCAGCCCCTTGCTCTACGCCCATCCGGGCTACGACCCGGTCACGAGCTTCGAGCCGATCGCGGCGGCGACCGACATCCCGCTCGTGCTCGTCGTCAATCCCGCGGTGCCGGCGAATTCGGTGCAGGAGCTGGTCTCCTACGCGAAGGCGCATCCCGGCCAGCTCAACTTCGCCTCGGGCGGCAGCGGCACCCTGCCGCATCTGGCCGGCGAGCTGCTCAAGTCGATGGCGGGCATCGATATCGTGCACGTGCCGTACAAGGGCGGCGGGCCCGGCCTCACCGACACGGTGGGCGGCCAGACCCAGATCATGTTCGACGTGCCGGCGACCGTGATGCCGTTCGTCAAGGCCGGCAAGCTCCGGCTTCTGGCCGTCGCGAGCGCCACGCGCGATCCGTTCCTGCCCGACGTGCCGACCATGGCCGAAAGCGGCTTTCCCGGGTTTCAGGCGACCAGCTGGACCGCCATCCTGGCGCCGGCGGGAACGCCGCACGCGATCGCGGCCAAGCTCAACGCCACGGTGAACCGCGCGCTGAACTCGAACGACGTGCGCAGCACGCTCGCGAAGCTCGGATCGGCCGCAATCGGCGGGCCTCCGGACACGCTCGTGCAGATGATCGCCGACGACCGCGCCCGCTTCGCACCGATCGTCAAGCAGCTGCACCTGACGGCGCAGGAGTGACGCGGCGGTTCTACTTTCTTCCGCCCGTATGGCCGCGGGTCGTCTCGCCCGAGACATCGATGCGCGCATCGATGAAATAGGGGCGGCCGGCGCGGCAAGCCGCTTCGCCGCGCGCCAGGGCGGCGCGCAATTCCGTCGCGCTCGCGACCGATGGCTCGCTCGCAATGCCGAGGCTCTTGGCGATGCCGACGAGATCGACCGCAGGCTCGGCGATCGTCTGGCCGACCAGCCTGTTCTCGAGCGGCCGCTCGCGCACCGTCGCCACGCGCTCCTGGTGCGCGACATCGTTGTAGTAGCAGGCGTTGTTGGCGATGACGACCAGGAGCGGGATGCCCATATGGGCGGCGGTCCACAATGCGCTGCTCGCCATGAGGAAGTCGCCGTCGCCGAGCACGGCGAGCACGAGCCGCCCCGAATCCTTGAGCGCCAGGGCGGCGCCCACCGCGATGCCCGGCCCCGAGCCCACCCCGCCGCCGCCATCTGTGCCCAGCCAGTCGAGCGGATGACGGAACGAGACGGTGTCACCCGGCCAGCCGAGCGCCAAGCCCGCGATGGTGACGTCGCGGCCGCGCGTGAACTCGCCGATGATCGTCGCAAGGTCGCGCAGACTCATGGGCCTGTCGGGGGGCCCGTCCGCGCGCGGGGCTGCGGCCGGTTTGGCCGCCGGTTTGGGGAATTTGGGCGCTGGGTTCGTGTCGCTGCCGCGCAGCCGGCGGATCGCGGCCGTCAATGGCCGCACCAGCGCATCGGGTGCCGCGAGGATCGGCAGGTCGGCCGGCGGCAATCCCTGATAATCCATGCTCCAGCCGTTGTGGACGTAGCGGTCGAGCGAACAGTGGATGACCTTGGCGGCGATCGGCGCATCCTTGCCGAGCGCCAGGTGGAACGTGCCCTTGAGGTCGAGCCAGTCGAGGGCCAGGATCACGTCGGCGGCCTTGAGCACCTCGCCGGTTGCGGCTGACGGGCGCGAGCGCGGCTCGAGGACGTGCAGCGCGTGGTCGGTCGGAAACGCCGCCGCCTGCTTCAGGTCGGTGAGGACCGCAGCGCCCAGCGATTCGGCAAGAGCGATGCGCGCCGCCCAATCGTCCTCGCGCCGCGACACGCGGCCCATGAGGATCACCGGTTTGTGGGCGCCTGCAAGTAACCGCGCCGCCTCCTCGATTGTATCGGCCGACGGTGCGGGCGGGGCACCCGCCCCGTAGCGCGCCACGTCGGGGAACTCGATCGCCCCCTCGAGCGGCGCCTCCTGCAGCGCCACGTCGAGGCAGACATAGGTCGGGCCATAAGGCGGGGTGGATGCGATCTGCCAGGCTCGCAGGATCGACTCGACCGCCGCCTTCGCCGAGCGCGGCTCGTCGTCCCATTTCGAGTAGTTGCGGATCAACGCGCCCTGGTCCTTGGACGTGTGGATCCAGTCGATCCACGGGCGCCTCTGCTCGGCATCGCCGGGCCCCGTCGCCCCCAGGATCAGCGCCGGCGCGCGGTCGGTGAACAGGTTGAACACTGCCATCGTCGCGTGCATGAGGCCCACGTTCGAGTGCAGCGCCACGGCCATCGGCCGTTCGGTCACCTTGGCGTAGCCCTGCGCGACCGCGACCGCGTGCTCCTCGTGCAGGCACAGGAGCATCTTCGGCGCCTCGTTGCCGAGATAGTTGACGAGGCTGTCGTGCAACCCGCGATAGGAGGCGCCGGGCAGCAGGCTGATGTAGCGTACGTCGAGCCGGCGCAGCATCTCGGCCACGACATCCGAGCCCCAGCCGAGCCGTGGGTTGATCGCGCGCGGCGGCCGGTCCTTGTCGGCGAAGCGGGCGGTGGCGAGAGGGAGGCTGGCGGGCGGCTTGGCGTTCATGAGGGATCCGTGGCTGTTGGAGCCCCATCCCTGCCCAAAACCCGCGAACCGATCAAGCCGGGCCCGCCGGTACGGCCTCGAACACGGCCGCGTAATGATAGGGCGGCACGTCGGCGACCTGGACCAGCTTGAACCCGGCGGAGGTCACGGCGGCCGTCGTCGCCTCGGGAGTCAGCCTGAGCTCTGTCTTTGGTCCCCGCGGCTCGCCCAGGATCGGGGTGGTCTCGCGCGGCCGTGCATGCCAGTTCACGACCGCGAACCTGCCGCCGCGCCGGAGGGACCGTGCGACACCGCGCGCGAGCCGGGTGCGGTCCGGCACACCGTGAAACGCATTCGCCATGAACACAAGATCCGCGCGCGCCGGTGCGAGTTCGGCCACATCGTAGGCGTTGCCTTCGATGAACTCGCAATTGGCAACGCCGCTCTCTGCCAGCCGCACGCGGGCCACGTCGAGGAGCCTGCGATCGATGTCGATCGCCGCGACCCGGCGCGCGATCTTGGCGATCTGCAGGGTGAACCAGCCGTCACCGGAGCAGAGGTCGATCACGTCCATGCCGGGGGCAAGGCCAGCCTTGGCCAGAACCGCGGCAGGATCGGGCCACAGCGCCTCCCACCAGCCGGCGGTGGGCATTTCCGTTCCCGCGAAGAAGCCGGGAAGGGCCATGCTATTCGGCGGCTTCTTTGCGCCGGAACTCGGGGGCGACCTTGCGCGCGAACAGCTCGATGCTGTGCCGTGCCACGTCGTACGGCATGGGCCCGAGGCGGAACTGCATCAGGGCGCCGCCGACACCGATGTCCTCGAGCTCGGCGAGGTTCTCGGCGACGGTGGCCGGCGAGCCGCAGATGAAGCCGTGCAGGCCCGGTGCGAGCTCGGGCGACAGCATGACGCCCTGCTCCTCTTTGATGCGGTTGCGCATCTTCTTGCGGTATTCGATCGTCGCGGCGAAGGCCGGGCGGCCGATCGCTTCGGCCTCGGCATCGGTCTCGCCGACATAGATGCTGCGCCACGTCCAGATCTGGCTCACGTTGTGCGCGATCTCGGCCTCGCCGAAGCCGCCCTCGCGCATGCCCTGGCGATAGATCTCGACGCGCTGGCGCGTGATCTCGTTGGTCTGGGGATTGAGCAGGATTGGCCGGCCCTGCCGCCCGTACTCGCGCAGCGACTTCTCGCTCGACGAGGCACGGTAGATCATGGGGTGCGGCTTGGTGAACGGCCGCGGACGCAGCATCGGCACCCTGAGGTTCCAGAACTTCCCGCGATGCTCGAAGCTCTCCTCGGTCCAGGCGCGGCGGATGATCTCTTCCGCCTCCTCGAAGCGCGCCTGGGCCTCGTCCGCGTCCAGACCGAAGCCCTGGTACTCGTGAATATTGAAGAACGTGCCGCGCCCGAGCCCGATCAGGAGCCGGCCGCGGCTCAGGTGATCGAGCAGGGACAGCTGCTCGGCGAGATGGATGGGATGATAAAGCGAGGTCTGGACCACCGCGAAGCCGAGCGAAATCCGCCGGGTGGCCGCGGCGATGGCGGCTGCGAAGGTGATCGGATCGACATAGGCGCAGCTGCCGTCGAAGTGATGCTCGGCGAGCCACACCGCGTCCAGGCCCAGCTCCTCGCACAGCCGCGCCTCGGCGAGCGCCTCCTCGATCACCGGCGCGTCGAGCTCCGGACGGGCACTCTCGGGAAACAGGAAGTCGCCGAATTTCATCGATCCCTCTCAGGCATGGAGCCACGATCTTGCGTGCATGCCCGCAAAGGTCTGCAAATTCGATGCCGATGCGGCGTCCGCCCGACTACTTCTTCCCCGGCAGGCGCTCGCTGAACATCACCCCGCCCTTGGCCTTGTCGGTCTTCTTCGCTTCGACGATCTGGATCGTCACCGCGTCTTCCTCGACCGCGAAATTCTTCGCCACGGCAGCGGTGATGTCCTTCACCAGTGCCTTCTTCTGCTCGAACGAACGCCCCTCGACGGCATAGACGATGACCTCAGGCATGAATGCTCCTCCAGCGATAGCCCACCGATGCGACGTCACGGCGCCGCTTCGCCGTGCACCTCACGCCTTCACGGAGCCTGCTGTCAAGCCTGCAACGTAATGCTCGACGAAGAACGAGTAGAGGAAAGCGACCGGCAGCGAGCCGAGGAGTGCCGCCGCCATCAGCTGGCCCCAATAGAACACGTCGCCGCGGATCAGCTCCGCGATGGCACCCACCGGGACCGTGCGGACGTCGGTCTTGTTGAGAAAGATCAGCGCATAGAGGAACTCGTTCTGCGACAGCGTGAAGGCGAAGATTCCGGCCGAGATGAAGCCGGGAATGCACAGCGGCAGGACGACCCGCGCCATGGTCTGCCAGCGGCTGGCCCCGTCGATCCGCGCCGCCTCCTCGAGCTCGCGCGGCACCGTCTTGAAATAGCCGATCAGCAGCCAGGCGCAAAACGGGATCAGCATCGTCGGGTAGGTGAGGATCACCGAGGTCAGCGTGTCGGAGAGACCCAAATTGTTGATGATGTCGGCGAGCGGGATGAACAGGAAGGGCTGGGGCACGAGATAGGTCGCCGCCACCGCGGCCGCGATGAGACCGGCTCCCGCGAACCGCATCCGCGCCAGCGGATACGCCAGCATGATTCCGAACACGAGCGATATCGCGGTCGAGACCACCGCGACGAGGGTCGTGTTGTAGGTCCAGGTGAGGAAGTTCGTCTCGGTCAGCAGGTCGATGTAGTGCTTGAGCGTCGGGTGATACACGATCAGCGGCATGATGCGCCGGTTGTAGAGCTCGGCGTTCGGCTTCAGCGACGTGACCACCATCCAGTAGAAGGGCGCGAGGCCGGTCAACAGGAAGAAGCCCAGCGGCAGCCACAGGCGCAGCGCACGAGCGCGCCAGCCGCGACGCTCGATCATTCGCGCCTCCGCATGTAGACCGTGAGGCCGATGATCAGGAGGCCCAGCATCGGCAGCATGGCGAGGGCTACGGACGCGCCGCGGCCGAGCTGGCCGCCGCTCATGGCGATGTCGAACGCGTAGGTCGCGAAGAGCTGCGTGGCGTTCGCCGGGCCGCCGTGGGTCAGGACGTACACGAGCTGGAAGTCGGCGAATGTGAAGATGACCGAGAACACCGTCACGATCAGGATCACCGGCTTGAGCAAGGGCAAGGTGATGTACCAGAAGCGCGCCCGGGGACTTGCTCCGTCGATCGTGGCGGCCTCATAGAGATCGAGCGGAATCGTCTGCAGTCCCGCCAGGAGCGAGATCGCGTAGAACGGCAGGCCGCGCCACGTGTTGATCACGATGATCGAGGCCATGGCCAGGCTCGGGTTGCCGAGCCAGGACGGGCCGGGCGGCGTGACGAGTCCGCCGTGCACCAGCACCCAATTGATGACGCTGAACGCAGGGTCGAGGATCCACATCCAGGCGACCGTGCTGAGGACGGTCGGCACGATGAACGGCAAGAGCAGGGCCGCCCGGATCAGGTTCTTCATCCGGAAGCCCTGGTTGATCACCAGGGCGAGCGCGAGGCCGCCGGCCATCTTCAGCGCGGTGGCGACCCCGGTATAGATGAACGTGTTGCGGGTCACCTGCCAGAACACGGGATCGCGGGCATCCTCGATGAAGTTGCGCAGGCCGACGAACACGCCTGGCTGCGCCACCGGGCGGTTTTCGAGGCTGAGGTAGACCCCGTAGACGAAAGGATAGCCGACGAGCGCAAACAGGAAGATCAGCGGCAGCGCCATCATCAGCCAGCTGAACACCGCCTCGCGGTCGAGCCATCGCCCGAGTGCGACCCGTAACTCGAGCGGCCGCGGGGGCGCGGCCGCCTGCGGGATCGCCGCCACGCTCAAGCCTGACCGTAGATCTGCTTGAGCTGCTGCGTGGCGGTGGCGATCGCGTCCTTGGTCGACGTGCCCGAGCACGCCTTCGCAAACATGTCGATCACGACGTATTTCGCGATCACCTCCGACTGGGCGCGGCTGACCGGCGCCGGCCAGCCCGGGAGATGGGCCGTGGCCAGCGCGTCCCGGTAGGGGATGTTGCGCGGCTCGGCGTTCCACATCGGCGCATCGTCGTAGCCGTGCAGGAACGGCTGGTAATACGTCTCAGAGGATGCGTACCAGGCGCTCAGTTGCGGCTTGTCGGTGAGCCACTTCAGGAACGCCCTGGCCGCGTCATGGTCCGGCGTCGAGGTGAAGATCGAATGGCTCCAGCAGTTGAGCACATGAAACCGCCCTTTCGGACCCTTGGGGTTCTGCGCCTGGTCGGTGACCTTGGCGATGTCGGGGAAGTCGTGCTTGGCCACCCACAGGATGCTCTCCGCGTTGTTGGTGCAGGAGATCTGCTCGCTGAGCCAGGCCTTGTTGTTGTTGACGTCGGTCCAGCCGAGACAGTCCTCGAGCATGGTCTGCTGGTAGAACTTGCGCGCGAAGTCGACCGCGCGCGCCGTCTCGTCGGAATCGAGCACGATCGTCTTGCCGTCGGGTTCGACCTCGTGCCCGCCGAACGACCACAAGAGCGGATAGATCCAGCCGTGATTGTCGCCGAAACCGTGGCCCAGCTCGAAGCCGAACGGGTGACCTTTGGCCTTGAGCTTGATGCCCGCTTCGAGCAGCTCGTCCCACGTCTCCGGGAACTTCTCGAAGCCGACTTCCTTGAACCAGTCGGTGCGCCAGTTCATCAGCTGGCCGACATTGCCGAAGGGCACCGCCTTCCATTTGCCGTTGACGACGCAGGCTTCCTGGGCCGGCGCATACCAGCCCCCTTGCTGCTTGCCGACCGCTTCTGCGATGTCGCTGACGTCGATGTATTTCTCGTCGTAGAGGAAGGGCCAGTTGAAGAAGTTGAGCGTGAGGTCGGCGCCGTGGCCGGTCTCGGCGATCGTGGTGACGCGTGTCTGCAGGCTGCCCACGCTCGCCAGCTCGTAGTCGATCTTGATGCCCGTGAGCTTTTCGTAGGCCGGCGCCAGGGTGTTCTGAAAATAGGCGTCGTAAGCCTTGATGAACGAGCTCTCGTGGATCAGCGTCAAGCTCTTCGGAGCGGCGACTGTCACCGTGGGGGGTGCCACGACGGCGGTCGCCGCGGCAGCGGCGGTGGTCTTCAGGAAACGGCGGCGTGACGTCGAACGCAGCGGCGTTGAACGGGTCATCGGATCCTCCCTGGATCGCTGTCCCGCACCCGGATCTTCGGGTGCGTGGACGCCAGCGGTGTCGGGTCTGCGCCCGATCACCACAATGCCTGAGTCCTAGCGCTCCAGGGCGGCGCGCGCAATGCTACCTGAAGGCTTAGTGCGCCCGGCCCACGCGGGGCCTCGCCCACCGCGCAATGGTGCCCCCAGCCGGACTTGAACCAGCACGCCGTTGCCGGCAACAGATTTTGAGTCTGCCGCGTCTACCGTTCCGCCATGGGGGCACGCGGGACGGCACTATAGCGGCCGGCCGCCGGGGGTCAATCACGGGGCCCTGAGTTGCGCCACCCCTGGCACCCTGCTAAACCGCGCGATCTTCAACGAA
>DATJPD010000190.1:0-9767 GCA_035506575.1 Alphaproteobacteria bacterium | reverse complement strand
CGCTACCGCCTGCCGCACCCGTCCTGCGCCGTGCACTTCGAGTGTCCGTATGGCGATGACGTGCTCGACGAGATCATGGTCCTGCAGCAGCTCGACGACAAAATCGGCGTCACCGTGTTCACCCACATGGACAACGACTGGCACCTCATCCCGCTCACGCTCATGGTCGATCCGGAGGACCTCCCCTATGACGGCAGCGATGGCAATGCCGACTGCGTAGAGGTCGATGGTATCGGCGTCGCGGTCACCGACCCCGAGGATCTCGACGAAGCGATGTCCATGCAGACGGAATTCCTCCACCGGGTCGTCGAGGCGATCGCACCGGGCAAGCTCCGCCTGCACTGACCGGCCCGGTTTGATCCGCTCGGACTCGCCGGAACCCAATCCGCGGTCGCGGGTTTCGCTTTCAGCGGCACTGCCATGGGAGACCGGGATGCTTCTGAGCAGCCTAGAAGTGCTGCTTGTCGAAGTCCTCGCACGATAGGTCGAATTCGGCGAGCCCCTCCTCGAGATAATCGCCGAGCAGCGGCATTCCCAGCAGATAGGCCGCGACCCGGGTGTTGTGCTCCTGCCGCGCAAGGGCGCGCGCCTCCCGCCACTCCTCCGGCCCGTAATCGCCCCGCCCCACCCACGCCAGCGCCACGAGGTCGGCCTGGGCATCGACGTCGAGGCTGTCGATGGTTGCCTTCAGCTCCATGAACACGGGATCGTCGCGGTGAGCCTCCAGCACGTCGATGAACCCGTCGTCGGTCGCGTTCGATCCCTCCTGCTCGTCGCTGGGCGCTTCTTTGACGTCGAACTCGCGGGCGCGGGCGATCAGCCGGCACACGGTGTCGACAGAGATCTCCGGGCGCGCCGGACTATCAGCCATTGGTCGTTCTCCTCGTCAGTCGAGGCGATTGTCCGGGCCGACCCAGACCTTGGCCGCCGCCGGGCCGGTCTCGCCTACGGATTCCATGTAGTTGACCGGCTCCCCGGGCTTCAGCGCGTCGAAGCCCCCGTCCATCAGGCTGTTGCGGTGGAAATAGAGCTGCGCGCCGGAATCGGTGCGGATGTAGCCGAAATCCCTGTCGCGGAAAATTTGTGAAACGCGGCCCTCGAACAGCGGGGTGTGCAGCTTGGTGTTGCCGCGCTGCTGCTCCTTGAAGGCTTTCAGGCGCGCTTCCGCGGCGCGGAAGGCGTCGCGGAGCGACGCCTCGATCGTGGGCCGGTTGCGGCGCTCGCGCACATAATGCGGCTCGCGGCTGATCGCGAGAGTGCCGCCGGGCACGAACATCTCGACGTGGACGCTCAATACGTTCCCCGTGCGGTGCTGGCGGTGCAGGGCCTCGACCGACACCCGGCATCCGACAAGGCGCTGGTAGATGCGCTCGAGCTTCAACACCCGTCGCCGGATGCTGTCCTCGATCCGGCGGGACGGCGGTACATTGTGGAACGAGATCTCGAGCGGGGTTTGCATGACTCCCTCCGGCGACGTGAGGCTCACCCCACGGGAAACAATGCGCGATTGCGTGGAGTTCCGGCTACCTGTTCGGGCCTCTGGCGGTGATACCCGGGGCGACCACGGGCGGTCCGCCCGGGTTGTGGTCGCGTTCGCCTTCGTTTTCCAGGAACTCGAACAAATATTGCTCGGACGCCGTGACGCGGAACATCTTCTGGAAGAACAGATTGTTGGGAATCTGCAGGATCGTCCCGCTTTTCTCCCGCAGCGCGGTGAACATCAGGTTGCGGTCGATCACACGCCCTTTCAGGTTCTCGGGCAGAAGCTCGACGTCCTGTCCGAGGCGGAAGGGCCGCCAGATCGTGATCAGCAAGGTGGCGGTCGCGTTGCTGATCATCGTCCACGTGGCGAGGAAGCCGACACCGACAAGCGTTCCCACACTGGCGAGGAACGTCCACAGGCCGCTGACGCTCACACCCCAGACCCCGAGGATGACCAAGCCGAGGAGAACCCAGAGCGCTCCTGCCACAAAGCGCAGGACGAGGAGCATCGTGTCGTAGGGGATGTGGAGCCTGGGATCGACCCGCCGCAGTACCGTTCGCAGCACCCGGGTCAGCGCGAGGATCGCCGTCCCGCCGAAGACGAGCAGTGCCAGCGTGCCGAGCAGCGCTTCCGGCCGGACATGCGCGCTCACCCAGGCGATCAATTGCTCAACCTCGTGATCCATGGAAGCTGCCTGGCTCCGCCGCTACCCTGAAACCGCAGCCCCGTGGAGGTTAACGCCGGCGTGACCCGGCGAGTTCCGTCAATGGTCGCGGAACAAAGCTGCATAGGCGAAGTTGGGATAAAGCGCTCGCGAAGCGCCATACCCAACCACGCAAAGGATTTTCCATGCGCACATTGATCGTCACGGCAGCGGCGGCCCTGCTGATGGCCGGCACCGCCTTCGCACAATCGTCGTCCGGATCCGGCAGCATGTCCGGCTCCTCGCCGTCGATGTCGTCCGGCTCCTCCTCGAAGGGTTCGTCGGGCACCATGCACGAGCGGAGCAACCATTCGACCAAGCAGCAGTCGCAGGTTCCGTCGACGACCCGCTCGAAGCGCAACAGCACGACCTCACCGTCGACCGGCGGCTCGATGGGCAACTCCAGCAGCACGATGGGCGGCACCAACTCGACTGGAACAGCCAGCGGCTCGATGAGCGGCGGCGGCTCGACCTCGCACTAAGCCTGCCTGTTCTCCGAAAGGCCGCCCCATGTCCGGGGCGGCTTTTTTATGCCACGCCCCTCTACAGAACCCGGATGTCCAACGCCGCGAACTGGACCGCCGAGCCGTCGTGGTGCGCCTGCAGGCCGATATGGCCGCGCTGGCGCCGCGGCGCCTGCCGCAATTCGGCGACCGGCACATCGTTGAGCGTCACCGAAATGACGGGGCCCCGTGCCGCGATCTCGAAGTCGTTCCAGGTCCCGACCGATCCGGAGGCATTGGCTTTCGCCGGTGCGAGGCCGTACACGGCACCCGTGAGGTGAAGCGCGCTGTCGAGCTGCTCGGTCGCGGGATCGACGCCGCGGTCGTCGATCTGGACCTCGTACCCCTCGCGGATCGCAGGCTCAATGTCCTCGCCGATCGGCGGCATGCGAATGAACACGCCCGAATTGTCGTGCGGATTGGTGAGTCGCCATCGCACCCGCAGCACGAAGTCCTCGAACTCCTGTTCGGCAAACCACAACAGCCCGGGCCCCCCGTAACTCTCGATCCCGGCCTCGGTCGACTTGAAACCTCCGGACCCGGCCATCCGCCACCCGGCCAGGTCAGGGGTGACCAACGATCTGTTGTCTTTCGCGATAATCATTGCGAGCTCGCCCGTTGCATCCGTCAGCCGGGCTTCTTCGATCTCTTTCCGCGGTCGGGCTGCGACGGCGTGGATACGCTTTCGAGCGCATCGGCCGAGTTCCCGCTGTCTGCCTTCGTCGCGAGATCGCCCAGCGAGACAAATCCCACCAGCCGTTTCGACTGGTTGATGACCGGCAGCCGGCGGACCTGCCGCTCCTTCATCTTGGTCGCCGCCTTGCTCACGTCGTCGTCCTCAAAGACGTAATCGACGTCCTCGCTCATGATGTCGCCCACCTTGATATCCACCGGGGACAGCCCGGCGGCCGTGGCCCGCACGGTGATGTCGCGGTCGGTGATGACTCCGCGCAGTTCCTCGCCATCGCAGACCGGCAGCGCACCAACATTCAGGTTATCCATCGCCATGGCGGCCTTCTGGATGGTGTCGAACGAGGAAATCGTCTGCACGTCCCTGGTCATGATCTCGGCTACACGCATGAAGTCTCTCCTTCGTCCCTTCGTCGAAAACCACCGCCGCTCAGGCACCGACCTGGAGCGCCACCTTGATCCAACCCTCCTCGCGCTTGTCGAAGGACTTGTAGGCACTGATCACGTCATGCCGCGGTTGCACGTGCGAAAGCACCTCAGGCTTCAGGGAGCGCGGGAGCGCGCGAACTGCCAGGACAATCCGGAGCCGCGGATGATGGTTCCTGGTTTCGCGTAAAACTGCGCAGCGTGCGCGGCGTGTGACTGGAACCAGGACTCGCGACCGCCGTTGAGGTCTTGAAGACGTTCGGATTCCGTCTCCGCCTCAGGAGATTGCCATGCGAAAACAACCGTATCGGACGGTGGCACCGCAACGCCCGCGCGCGGTAGCCAGCGCGCGCAGCGCAACCGGCCACGTCAACCTTATGTGGCCGATCGCAGCCCTGGTCGCGCTGGCGCTGGCGTTCGCGACCGGTGCCGCTCACGGTCAGGCGCTGCCCGGCGCCGCGTCAGGGCCGAGCACGACAGAGTACGTCCAGCAGTCGGCTATGACGGACCTGTTCGAGATCACGTCAAGCCGGATCGCGCTCGCAAAATCGCAGAGCCCGGAGGTGCGCGATTTCGCCCGGCAGATGATGGGCGATCAAGGCCTGTCGACTGCGGAGCTCAAGCAGGCGATGAAAGACGGCAAGGTCATGATGACCGTGCCGGTCTCGCTCGATCCGCAGCACGAGCGGGACCTGCAGGTGCTGCAGAAAAAGGCAGCCGACCAGTTCGATCAGGCCTATCTACAAAGCCAGCTCCAGGGCCACCGCAATACGCTGGACATGCAACGCGCTTACGCGCAGGCGGGCGACAACGCCGCGCTGAAGCGCTACGCCAGCCAGGCCACGCCCATCGTGCAGAGCCACCTCGCCAGGCTGGAGGTCGTGGCTCAGAACTCCTTCGCCGCCCGCATGTGCCAGGCCGGGGAAGCTCCGCCTGCTCTCAGAGGCCGGCCTGGGTGACGAACTTGGTGTTGAGGTAGGGCTCGATGACCTCGGTGCCGCCCTCGGAGCCGTAGCCTGAGTCCTTGATGCCGCCGAACGGCACCTCGGGCAAGGCCAGCCCGTGGTGATTGATCGACACCATGCCGCTCTCGACAGCACTGCCGATCGCCGCAGCCGTCTTCGCCGACTTCGTATAGGCGTAGGCCGCAAGCCCGTAGGGCAACCGGTTGGCCTCCGCAACCACCGCGTCGAAGTCCTTGAACGAAGCGATCGGCGCCACCGGCCCGAACGGCTCCTCGCTCATGATGCGCGCCTCGGGCGGCACATCGGTCAGCACCGTGGGCTCGTAGAAGAAGCCCTTGTTGCCGATGCGCTTGCCGCCGGTCTGCACCTTCGCTCCCTTGGCTTTGGCATCGCCGACAAACGCCTCCATGGCCTCGACGCGGCGGGCATTGGCGAGCGGGCCCATGCGCGTGTCCTTGTCCATGCCGTCACCGACCTTGAGCGCCTTGGCCGCCGCCACGAACTTGTCCACGAACGGCCCGTAGACCTTCTCGTGCACGAGGAAGCGCGTCGGCGACACGCACACCTGTCCGGCGTTGCGGAACTTGTTGGCCGACAAGATCTTGACCGCCACGTCGACGTCGGCGTCCTCGAACACGATCGCCGGCGCATGGCCGCCGAGCTCCATCGTCGAGCGCTTCATGTACTTGCCGGCGAGGGCCGCGAGCTGCTTGCCGACGGCGGTCGAGCCGGTGAAGGTCACCTTGCGGATCACCGGGTGCGGAATCAGGTATTCGGAAATCTCCGAGGGTATCCCGAACACGAGGTTCAGCACGCCCGCGGGCAGGCCCGCGTCGGCATAGGCCCTCACCAGCTCGACGCAGCTCGCCGGCGTTTCCTCGGAGGCCTTGATGATCACCGAGCATCCGGTGGCGATCGCCGCCGAGATCTTCCTCACCGCCTGGTTGATAGGGAAATTCCAAGGAGTGAACGCGGCGACGGGGCCGACCGGCTCCTTGATGACGAGCTGATAGATGCCTTCGGCCCGCGCGGGAATGACCCGGCCGTAGGCCCGCCGTCCCTCCTCGGCGATCCAATCGATGACGTCGCCGCCCGCCAGCGTCTCCATCTTCGCCTCGGCGACCGGCTTGCCCTGCTCCATCGTCATGATCTTGGCAATGTCGTCGGCGCGGCTGCGCAGGTTGTCTGCCGCCTTGCGCATGAGCTTGTAGCGGTCGAACGCCGACACCTTCTTCCAGGCGGCGAAGCCTTTGGCCGCTGCGGCCAGTGCCTTGTCGAGGTCGGCCTTCTCGGCGACGGGGACGGTGCCGATCGGCTCGCCGGTGGCTGGATTCAGGATCGGCTGGCTGCGGCTGCCGGAGGCTTTGACCCACGCGCCGTCGATGAAAAAGGAAACGTCGGGGTACATGGCTTCTCCTCCACTCCGTTAAGTTAGGTCGGGCGCGCCGCCTTGATGGCTTGCCACACCCGCAAGGGGGTGGCCGGCATGTCGATATGCGCCACGCCGAGCGGGCGCAACGCATCGAGAATCGCGTTCATGATCGCCGGCGGGGCGCCGCAGGTGCCGGCCTCGCCCGCCCCCTTGACGCCCAAGGGGTTCGTCTTGCACAGCACCTCGTTGTACTCGACCGCGAACGACGGCGGCATGTCATCGGCCCGCGGCATGCCGTAGTCGGTGAAGCTGCCCGACAGGAGCTGGCCGCCCGCCGGATCGAAGATCGCCTTCTCCATCAGCGCCTGCCCGAGCCCTTGCGCCACGCCGCCGTGGATCTGCCCGTCCACGATCAGCGGATTGATCACCTTGCCCACATCGTCGACCGCGGCGTAACGCTCGACGGTCACCATCCCGGTCTCGGGATCGACCTCGACCTCGCAGAGATGGCAGCCATTGGGGTAGCTGGGCGGCTCGGGGGCGAAGGCGCCGGCGGCCTCGAGCCCGACGCCCAGCTCCTTCGGCAGCCCGGCCGGCCGGTACGCGGTGCGCGCCACGTCGACGATCGTGACCGCCTTGTCGGTGCCGGTGACCTTGAACTTGCCTTCCTCGAAGACGATGTCGCCCGGGCTCGCCTCCATCAGGAACCCCGCGAACTTCTTGCCCTTCTCGATGATCGCATCGGCGGCGGCGCGCAGGGCACCGCTTCCGACCACGCCGCTGCGCGAGGCGTAGGTGCCGCGTCCGAACGACACCTGATCGGTGTCGCCCTGCACGAAGCGGATGTTCTCGAACGGAACGCCCAGCCAGTCCGACACGCACTGGGCGAAGGTCGTCGCGTGGGACTGCCCGTGCGAGAACGTCCCGGCGACGATGGTCACCATGCCGCTCGGATCGAAGCGCAGCTCCATGCGCTCGTTGAACACGCCCGCGTCCTCGATGTAGTAGATGATCGCACGGCCGCGCAGCTTGCCGGCCTTCTTGCTGGCCTCGGCGCGCTTGGCGTAGCCCGGCCAGTCCGCGAGCTTCAGCCCCTCATCCGCCGTATGGGCGAAATCGCCGCTGTCGTAGACGAAGCCGGTCCCCGTCTTGTACGGGAACGCCTCGTTCTTGATGTAATTGCGGCGGCGGAGCTCGGCCGGGTCCATCTTGAGCTTGATGGCCGCCTCGTCCATCAGCCGCTCGATGATGTAGTTGGCCTCGGGCCGCCCGGCGCCACGGTACGGCCCCATCGGCGTCGTGTTGGTGAAGACCGCCTTGGTCGCGACGTGCACGGCCGGAACATCGTAGACCCCGGTCATGAGCTTGACCGAGTACACGAGCGTGACCACCGCGGCGCCGACGGCGTAGGCGCCGAAATTCTGCAGCGCCGTGGCGCGGATCGCCTGCACCCGGCCCGTGTCGTCGAACGCCATCTCGGCGTCGATGATGGAATCGCGGCCGCAATCGTCGGTCACGAAGCCGTCGGAGCGGCCGTTGATCCACTTCACCGGCCTGCCGCAGCGCTTGGACGCCAGCAGCACCAGCGCCTCTTCCGGATAGGTGTCGCCCTTCATGCCGAACCCGCCGCCCACGTCGTTGGCCACGACGCGCAGCTTGGTCTCGGGCATCTTGAACACCGGACCGCAGAGCACCGACCGCACCCCGTGCGGATTCTGCGTGCTGGTGTAAAGCGTGTACGAATCCTCGAAGCTGTTGTACACGCCGATGGCACCGCGCGGCTCCATGGAATTGGCGACCAGGCGGTTGTTCTCGATCTTGAGCTTGACCGTGTGCTTGGCTTTGGCGAAAGCCTCGTCGGCCGCCTGCTTGTTGCCGAACATCAGCGGCACGCACAGATTGCCCGGCGCCTGCTCGTAGACCTGCGGCGCCCCCGGCTTGACCGCGTCCTCGACATTGGTGACCGCCGGGAGTTCCTCGACGTCGAGCTCGATCAGCTCGGCCGCGTCGCGTGCCTGCGCCAAGGTCTCGGCGACGATGAAGGCAACGCGGTCGCCGACGTGGCGCACCCTGTCCTGGCACAGGATCGGACGGACTGCGCGATACCCTTTGGGGCCGCCCACGTCCTCGGGCATGAAGGCGGGTGGAAGCCCGCCCATGCCGGCCGCGGCAATGTCCTTGCCCGTGAGCACGCACACGACCCCCGGAGCTCCCTCGGCCTTGCTGGTGTCGATGCTCTTTATCCTGGCATGCGCATAGGGCGAGAACAGGAGGTGGCCGTAGAGCTGATGCGGCTGATTGAAATCGTCGACGTAGCGGCCGCTGCCGGTGAGGAACCGCGCATCCTCGACGCGCCGGACAGGCTGACCGATCCCGAACCTAGCCATTATGCCGCTCTCCTCGCCCCGTGTTGGATTTTGGATTGGGCTTTTCCAGCCCCATGAAAGACTTGCGGATTTAACATAGCAACGGGTACGACACCAACACCAGAGGCCATCTCGAAGCTCGATCGTCCCATGCGAGTATGCGTCTACGGCGCCGGTGCGGTCGGCGGTCATATCGCGGTCCGGCTGCTCGCCGCAGGCGCCGCCGAGGTTTCCGTGGTCGCCCGCGGGGCTCAGCTGGCCGCGATCCGCGCCCGTGGGCTCACCTTGCGCCACGCCGGCAAGGACACGACGGCGACACCGGCCGCCGCCACCGACGATCCGGCGAGCCTGCCGCCGCAAGATCTCGTCATCGTGACCTTGAAAGCTCATGCTCTGCCCGCCGAAGCTGCACGGCTGGCGCGCCTTCTGGCGCCCGAGGCCGGTGCCCTATTCGTCGTGAACGGGATTCCGTGGTGGTGGCCTCATGGCCTGCCGGGCCGCACCGGCCCGCTGCCCCTGCTCGATCCCGACGGTGCGCTGTGGACGGCGCTCGGACCCCGGCGCGCGCTCGGCTGCGTCGTCTACTCGGCGAACAGCGTCATCGCGCCCGGGATCATCAAGCATGACGGCGGCAACGACTGGCGGATCGCGGAGCCGGACGGAGCGCAGAGCGCCCGCGCGCGCGAGACCACGGCCCTGTTCCAGAACGCGGGGCTGAATGCTGCCGTCTCGCGCGATCTGCGGGCCAAAATCTGGCGCAAGCTCGCCTTGAACCTCGCCTTCGGCCCGCTTTGCGCGCTCAACCGCTGCAGCACGGCGGGGGTGGCCGGCGACCCGGCCCTTGCCGCGATGGGCAAGCGCCTGGTCGAAGAAACGATTGCGGTCGCCGCCGCGTTGGGCTGGGACGTCGGCGCCGAGATAGACCCGGCGAGCGTGATGCACGGCGGTGATTGGCGACCGTCGATGCTGCAGGACGTCGAGCGCGGGCGGCCGATCGAGGTCGAGGCACTCCTTGGCCAGGCGCATGCGTTCGCGCGCGAGGCCGGGGTCGCGACGCCGGCGATGGACGAGGTTCTGCCGAAGCTGCGCGCCCTCGACCGCGCCTTGCGCCAATCCCGCTAGGTCGTGGACTCATAAGCGCGTGTCCACAGGCGAGTGGACGCCATGAGGACAGCGGCGAGATAATTGCGGGCCAGCTTGTCGAATCGGGTGGCGATCCGGCGGAAGTGCTTCAGCTTGTTGAAGAAGCGCTCGACCAG
>DATJPD010000189.1:0-17929 GCA_035506575.1 Alphaproteobacteria bacterium | reverse complement strand
CCCGTCGACGAGCGCCTCGCGGTCAAAGCGGTCCTGCGAGCGCGAGAACGTCGTGCAGAACCCGCCATAGCCGCTCTCGAACACGTTCTCGATGCCGGTGTACCCCGCCTCGGCCAGGAGCGCTCCGTAGAGTCCGCTCTGAGCGGCGCGGCCGGCATGCATGCGCTTGACCATGGCCCCGTATTGCGCGGCCATCAGCCCGGAGGCCTGCGTGCCGGCGATGCCGAGCGCGTGCACGGTCTTGTCCGCCGGGAGCCGCAGTGCGGCTGCGGCGGCGGCCGCCGCCGAGAACACGCCCAGCGTGGCACCCGAATGCCAGCCCTGCTCGATGTGCTCTGGCCCCATGCAGATGCCGACCCGCGGCCCGATCTCGTAGCCGGCCACGGCCGCGGTGAGCAGAGCTTTGCCGCTCAGGCCCGGGCGCATCTCGGCGACCGCCAGCAGCACCGGCACGGTCACGGCCCCCACATGCAGGACGCCCTGCCGGTGCACGTCGTCGAGCTCGAAGCTCTGCACGAGCGCGCCGTTGGCGAGGGCTGCGTGCGGCGCCGACAGCCGCGCGTCCGTTCCCCACACCTGGCACGACGACGACGTGTCCGTGGCCTGCAAGGTGCGCAGCAGGATGCGCGACCACTCGAGGTCCGCGCCGTACACGGCGCAGCCCAGCGCATCCAGCATCAGGACCTTGATGCGGGCGCGCACCGCCTCGGGGATCCGCTCGTAGGCGAGGCCGGCCACGAAGTCCGCCATGCGGCGCGTGTAGTGGTTGTCGGTCGTGTTGTCGTGCGCCACGGGACTGGCCTCGGCTAATGAGCGGCCGCGGTCTTGCTGCCCTTGGGCACGGATTTGTCCAGCCAGCGGCCGATCACCGCCGCGATGTCCTTGTTGTTCTTCTCCAGCATCATGACGTGGCTGTTGCCGTGGATGCCGATGTCGGCCAGCCGGATGACGCTCGGCTGCACGCCCGCCTGGCGCAGATACTTGACCGTGCAGTGATCGTAGGGGGCGTGATAGGACGCCTCTGACGTCAGCACCAGGATCGGCATTTTCTGCAGATTGGGCAGCTGTCGCGCGGGCTCCTTCTGCAGCCAGCAGCGCACCTTGTCCGGCGCGTCGGCTTTCGCCTCCTCGACCGGCGCCAGCTCCGCCGGGTCGCTCACCGGCGGCGAATAGGTGAGCGGATCCGAGGTGATCCCGTACTTCAACGCGAGCTTTCCTTGCTTGAAGTAATCCGGCGCGCCCACGAACTGGACGTCGTAGAACGGCGGGCCGTTCGGCTCGATGGCCAGGATCGCCCTCACGAGATTCGGCCGTGCGTCGGCGACGGGCCAGCCGAACGCGCCGGCCTGCGAATGGACGAGCAGGATCGAAGGCCCGATCTTGTCCAGCAGAGCCACCAGCGCGTCGCGGTTCAGCATCTGCTGCTTGTCGAAGTCGGCGATCGCCGGCAGCTGGCTGGCGGCGAGCTGTTGCACCGCCGGGTCGTCGGCCGCCCCCGTGCCGGGCCATTGCGTGTGCAGATGCGCCTGCGGCCACAGCTTGTATTTTTCCTGCTCGGTGAAGCGCGACAGCGAATTCGTCGCGTCGACCGCCCGGTACTCGCCGTAGACCTTTTCGTTATAGGAGGAACGGGCCCGGCCCGGCTGGTCCACGACGTAGACGGCGTAGCCGCGCCGCACGAAATATTGCGCCCAGCCTTCGCGGCCATCCAGCGTGCCGGTGTAGTTGATCCCGGACATCGTGCCGCCGTGCACCATGATGATCGGGTACGGATGGGTCTGCTTCGCCGGAATGCGGAACTCGGTGTACATCTGGCCAGCCACGTACTGGTGGCCGTCGATCGTGGCCGCGTGGCCGCCGACGTAGAAGTAGCCCTCCTTGGCGAGCACCAGAGGAGGATCGCCGGCGGCCTGCGCCGCCGACAGCGTGGCGCACATCGCGGCCGCAACAAGCGTGGTGTACGTCCGGAGCATGGCGGTTCCTCCTCGGGTTTGACCCGAGCATAGCGGGAACCGGCGCCCCAGGTCACGCGGCAGGACGATGATCAGCCGACGCCGCGCCAGGCCAGCTCGAGGCCCAGCATCAGCATCGCCACCAAAAAGCACATCCGGAACACCGCGGGCTTGAGGCGCCCACGGACCCATTGGCCGGCGAACATGCCGCACAGCGCCGGCACCAGCGCCATCGTCGACGCGCCCGCGACCGACATGTGGAACGCATCCGCGCGCGTCAGGACGACCGCGAGTGCCACCGTCGAAACCGTGAACGAGAGGCCCAGGGCCTGCACGAGATCGTCCTGCTCCAGCCCCAGCGCCTGCAGATACGGCACGGCTGGAATCGTGAGCACGCCCGTCGCTGCGGTGACGACGCCGGTGGCACCACCGATCACGGGCGACAACCACGGCTCTAAGCGTGCCGGCACGCGCAGCCGCAGCCGCAGTAGGCCGATCGCGGCATAGACGATAAGCGCCAGCCCCAGCCAGGCGAGCGCCCTGGCGCCACTGGCGACGAGGAGGCCGCCCGCACTCCAGGTGCCGAGACAAATCGCGACCATCATGGGCCACAAACGGCGCAGCAATGCCCGGATACTCGGCCCCGCCGCCAGCTGCCAGATATTCGTCACCAGGGTCGGCACCACAAGCAGCGCTGCCGCCTGCGCGGGCGCCATCACAAGGCTCAGGAGTCCAATGGCGACGGTCGGCAGCCCGAGGCCGGTCACACCCTTGACGAAGCCCGCGAGAAGAAATGCGGCGGCCGCGGCGATGATGAACGTGGACGACACTGGGACGGACAATGACCGCAGCCGCGCGCTTGCGTCGCCCGGGAACGCTTCGGTCCCGGCCGAAGCGTCAGGTCGCGATGCCGAGGTTCTGCAGCTGCGAGCGGCGGATCGCCTGCGAGCGCTTGGTGATCAGCTGCTCGAAATCGCCCCCGAGCACATAGGCGCCCTTGGCGTCCTTGAGCTTCGCATCCAGCTTGTTGAGCTCTTCGCGCTCGTTGGCCGGGTTGGGCGAGCGGGACAGCGGCTTGGGCGTCGCCACCTCGCGCCGCAGGCGCTCGAGCAGAACCGCCTTGCTGGCCGGCATGCCGCGTCCGTGCAGCAATCCGTGGACGAGCTTGAGCTGCGCCGTCGGCGATTTCATCTGCGCGAGGTCGAGCCGGCCCAATATGAGGTCGGCGAGCAGGCCGAGCGCGGCCCCCAGGCTCGGCTGCTGCCCCAGGATGTCCTGCACCAGCGACCCGGCGCCGAGCAGGTCGGCAATCATGTCGTCGAGATGCGCCACCTTGGCATTGTCGACGTCGTCGGTGACGAGGGCCGCGATCTGCTCCAGCTTCTGCGCCAGGCTGGGCGAGCCATTGAGATAGTTGGTGAGCCCGGTCTTGATCATGTAGTCACGGTCATCGGGCGGATAGACGGCATCGATCCGGCTGCAGAAATGCGCGTACTGCTTCTCTTCCAGGATGGGCAGCCGGCGGCGCTCCGACATCGTCTCCTGGGCCTTGTAGCGGATCTGCTCGACCAGCTTGTAGAGCACGTCGAGCCGGCTCTTGATGTCGCCGTGGCCGGCCGCGGATTGCGCCTGGGCCAGCTGCGACACCGCGGAATCGATGAGCCCCAGGCTGTCGAGCTTCTTCTGATAGCTGAAATTGTGCAGGAGCTCCGTGGGCGTGATCATCATGTAATCGAGGAATTCGCGCAGCACGCGGTTCATGATGATGCGCGAGGGCAGGCTCGTGAACTCCGCCACCGTGGTGCAGAGCTGGCCCTCGGTGATCTTGGCGGAGAGCGTGATCGCCTTCTTCGGCTTGGCCGCGCGCTTTTCGGAGAAGACCTCCTTCTTGAGCGACAGGCCGCCGCCCATCATCGCGCGGAAGCGCGTGATCTTGACCTCCTCGACCTTCTCGTCGGTGAACAGCGACTTGGCGAACGCGATCGCCTCGCCTTCGCGCTCGAAGCTGCCTTCGGTCACCCAGTGCTTGTCGAAAAAGGCCTGGACCTCGAATTCCACGTGCCTGCCGGGAATCGCCGAGCCCCGCTTGCCCCAGCCGCCTTTTCCGGCGGCTTCGCCGTCATTCATTCGCGTCTATCCCCCGCCTCAGCCCCCGCCGGCCGGTCTGCCGGCCGCCGGTGCGTTCGTCCCGTTACGTGCCCCTTGCGCCGCATTCCGAGGCTGCGGCGGAAGAGGATTGTTCAGCCCGCCCGGCAGATCATACTCCGGATCCGGCTGCAGTCCCGCAAATTGCGGCATCGGCTTCCAGGCCGCCGCGCGCTGCCCTGCGGCGAGCACGTCGCTCGGCATCATGTTCGGCTGCAGCCGACGGAGAGCCTGCGCTGCCTGCGCCCGGATATCGCCCTGGGCGCGGCGGGTGGCCAAGGTCAGCCACATGAAGGCCTCGGTGTTTTCCTCGGGCGACGCTTTCAGCCCGTCGCCGACCGTCCGGCCGAGCATCAGCTGGGCGGCACTATTGCCGCGCTCGGCGGCGCGCCGCATCCAAAGGTCGGCCGTCTTTTCATCCTTGGGCACGCCCTCGCCCAGCATCAGGCGCACCGCATAGAGATAGAGCGCATTCACGCTGCCGGCCATTGCGGCGCGGCGCGTCCACTCGGCGGCCATCTCTGGATTGCGCGGCTGACCGATGCCGGTCTCGTACATCCCGGCCAGCGACATCATGGCCGTGACGTGGCCGTTGTCGGCAGCCCGTGTCAGCCACTTGATCGCCTGCTGCGGGTTGACGGGCACGCCGCGGCCGATGCTGTAGGCATTGGCGAGGGCAAATTGCGCGTCCGCGTTGTTCTTCTCCGCCGCCCGCGTGTACCAGCGCGCGGCATCGACGGGATCGAGTTGAACGGGCCCGAGGCCGTTATCGGACATCTGGGCGAGCAGGTACTGCGCGCGCGCATCGCCGTTGTTGGCCATCGGCAGCAGCGCCAGATAGGCCCGCGCGTAGTTATGGGCGCGGAAGTCGGCCTGCGCGTTCAGGAATTGCAGGTCTTCGGGATTGATGACGACCGGCTTGAACGTGGGTACCGCGGGCGGCGCCATGGCTGGCGCCGGGGCGGATGCGGCGGGCTGCGCCGCGGGTTGACCCGCAGCCGCGGCCGCCGGCGCCTGGGTCGCCGCAGGCGGCGTCAACGCCTTGGGCGGGGTCGCGGTCTGGGCCACCGCCCAGGAGGCCGAGCCAAGGACCAGGGCCATGCCAAGGCCGGTGATGTTTATGCCGCGAGACACGAGAGGCGCCGCCTTTTCGAGATATACGTGGGCTCCCCATCCTAGATTGACGGCAGTTAACCAAATCTTTCCAAATCAGGCTTTCGCCGCAACGGCTTCAATTTCAATGCGGTATTCAGGGCTGGCCAGCGCCTGGATGACCAGCAGGGTCGAGGCCGCACGGGTCCCGCCCAGGGCTTTTTCCCGCGCCGCACGGACGACGCCTACATCCTTCGGATCGATGATGAAGGTGGTGATCTTCACGAGGTTCTCCGGCCCCATCCCCGCCCCCGCCAGGACGTTCAGGATGTTCGCCCAGGCCTGCTCGGCCTGCGCCGCCGTCCCCTCGCGCAGCTTGCCGTCGGCGCCGACCCCGAGCTGGCCCGAGACGTAAAGCCAGCGCGCGTTGGGAGCCACCTCGACCCCCTGGTGATAGGAGCTCTGCGGCTTGACGACCGTGGATGGATTGTGAGCCTTGTGCATGTGGCACTCCGCAATTGGACAACTTGCTGCCGATTGAATCGGGGACGCCGGAAAGATATCTCATTCGCATGCGAAGTGGGTTAAAGCCGGTCCATGTCATCGGCGGCGGGCTGGCGGGCGCCGAAGCCGCGTGGCAGATCGCGCGCGCGGGCGTGCCGGTCGTGCTGCATGAGATGCGCCCGCAGCGGCGGACCGAGGCGCACGCGACCGACCGCCTGGCCGAGCTCGTATGCTCGAACTCCTTCCGCTCCGACGATCGCGAGACCAACGCGGTCGGCCTGCTGCATGCGGAGCTGCGCCGGTGCGGCTCGCTGATCCTGCGCGCGGCCGACGCGCACCGCGTCCCGGCGGGCAGCGCCTTGGCGGTCGACCGTGAGGGCTTCGCGCAGTCGGTGACCGACGCCCTCGTCCGCGATCCGCTGGTCGAGATCGTGCGCGAAGAGATCGCGGGGCTGCCACCCGCCGAATGGGACAATGTGATCGTCGCCACGGGTCCCCTCACCTCGGCCGCACTCGCCGAGGCGGTGCGGACGCTCACCGGCGAGGACGCGCTCGCCTTCTTCGATGCGATCGCGCCGATCGTCTACCGCGAGACCATCGACTTCCAAAAAGCGTGGTTCCAATCGCGCTACGACAAGGCCGGGCCGGGCGGCGGCGACGGTGCGGACTACGTGAACTGCCCCCTCGACCGGGCGCAGTATGAAGCGTTCGTCGCCGCCCTCCTGGCCGGCGACAAGACCGAGTTCAAGGAGTGGGAGGCCTCGACCCCGTACTTCGAAGGCTGCCTGCCGATCGAGGTCATGGCCGGCCGCGGCGTGGATACGTTGCGCTTCGGCCCGATGAAGCCGGTCGGCCTCACCGATCCGCGCACTGGGCACCGGCCGCACGCCGTGGTCCAGCTGCGCCAGGACAACGCGCTCGGGACCTTGTTCAACATCGTCGGCTTCCAGACCAAGCTCAAGCACGCCGAGCAGAAGCGCATCTTCCGCAGCATTCCGGGCCTCGAAGGTGCCGAATTCGCGCGCCTGGGCGGCGTGCACCGCAACACGTTCCTGAATTCGCCGCGCCTGCTCGATGCGAGCTTGCGCCTCAAGGCCGAGCCGCGCCTGAGGTTCGCGGGGCAGATCACCGGCGTCGAAGGCTATGTCGAGAGTGCCGCGATGGGCCTGCTCTGCGGGCGCTTTGCCGCGGCCGACCGGCTGGGCTCCGCGGCATCGGCCCCGCCGCCGACCACGGCCTTCGGCGCCCTGCTCGCGCACGTCACCGGCGGGGCGGACGCGAAGAGCTTCCAGCCGATGAACTGCAACTTCGGCCTCTTTCCGCCGCTGGTCGAAGCCGTGCCGACAAAGAAGAAATTGCGCGGCGACGAGCGCCGCCGCCAGATGTCCGCGCGTGCGCTCGCCGATCTCGATGCCTGGCTCGGCGTGCGCGACGCGGCCGCGGACTAGTGATAGCCGATATCCGCGCGCACCTTGCCGCGGAACACCCAGTACGACCAGCCGCTGTACATCAGGATCACAGGCAGCAGGAACAAGGTGCCGACCAGCAGGAAGGCCTGCGTGCGGTCGGGCGAGGCTGCCTGCCACAAGGTGAAGTGATGCGGCACGATCATCGGCCACAGGCTGATCGCGATGCCGATGAAGGACAGGACGAACAGGCCGACCGCACAGGCGAACGGCCCGGTTTCGGATGAGCTGCGCAAGGCGCGCCATTCGAGCCACGCGAGGATTGCCGTGATCACCGGGACGGGCGACAGGAACGCGATGTCGGGCCAGGAGAACCAGCGGTGCGCGATACCGGGGTCCAGGATCGGCGTCCATATGCTGACGACCGCTATTGAAATGAGCACGCCCGCGAAGCACCAGCGCCCCTGCTCGCGCGCGAGGTTCTGCAGGTCGCCCTCGGTCTTGATGATCAGCCAGCCGGCACCCAGCAGCCCGTAGCCGAACACCAGCCCGATGCCGGTGAACAGGGAAAACGGCGTGAAGCAATCGAACGACGATCCCACGAACGCGCGGCCCTGGACGTGGAATCCCTGGATGAAGGCGCCCAGCACGATGCCTTGCGCGAAGGTCGCGACCAGCGAACCCCACGCGAACGCGTGGTCCCAGAACGTCATATGCTCGGCGTCGCGGTAGCGGAACTCGAAGGCCACGCCGCGGAAGATCAAGGCCAGCAGCATGATGAGGATGGGAAAATAGACGGCCGGGATGATGATCGCGAACGCGAGCGGAAAGGCGCCGAGCAGGCCGAGCCCGCCGAACACCAGCCAGGTCTCGTTGCCGTCCCAGATCGGGGCGATCGAGTTCATGATCAGGTCGCGCGACCGCCGGTCGGGGGCGAAGCGATACAAGATGCCGACCCCGAGATCGAAGCCGTCCAGCAATACGTAGAAGAACACGGCAAGGCCGAGGAGCAAGGTCCAGATCGGCACGAAATCGAGCACCGAGACGGTCATGCGCCCGACCCTCCGTGCGAGCCTGGCAACGCCTCCACCGGCCGCACGGGCCGGCCGCTCGCGACCGGCGGCTCGTCGATGTCGATCTCCACGAAGCCCCGCCGCACCAGCCGCCGCATCATGACGTAACCCGTCGGGAACATGATCAGATACACGACCATGTACCCGAGGAGCGAGAGCAGGACGTCGGCGCCGGTCAGCGACGGCGACACCGAATCAGCGGTGCGCAAGAGCCCGTATACGGTCCATGGCTGCCGTCCGACCTCGGTCGTCGTCCACCCGGCCAGGACGGCGAGGAAGCCGACCGGCGCCACCCAGACGCACACCCGGAGATACCAGGTGGCCGCGAACAGGCGCCCGGTCAGGCGCAGGATCCAGCCGACGACGACCACCGCCAGCATCAGAAGGCCGAGGCCGACCATGATGCGGAAGGCAAAGAACGGGATCGCCACCGGAGGCCATTGGTCGCGCGGAAACTCCTTGAGGCCCCGCACGACGCCGTCGACGTGATGGGTGAGGATGAGGCTGCCGATCAAAGGCACTTCGAGGACAAAGTCGTTGTCAGCCTTCGCCTGATCGGGCAGCGCGAACAGGATCAGCGGCACGCGCGAGCCCGTCTCCCAGTGCGCCTCGATGGCGGCGAGCTTCGCCGGCTGGTGCTCGAGCGTATTAAGGCCGTGCTGGTCGCCGATGAAGATCTGAAGCGGCACCAGCACGATCAAGAGGCTCAGGGCCATCGACATCATGGTCCGCGCCTCGTCGATGAAGCGGCGTCCGCGCACCATGGTGGCACCCACGCCGAGCACGATGAAGGCGGTCGTGATGTAGAACCCCACCACCGTGTGCGCGAGCCGATAGGGGAACGACGGATTGAAGATCACCTGCCACCAGTCGACCGAGACGAACCTGCCGTCCACGACGGCGTAGCCGGCCGGCGTCTGCATCCAGCTGTTGGCGGCCAGGATCCAGAACGAGGAGAACAAGGTGCCGGCCGCCACCATCACCGCGGCCACGAGGTGCGCCCAGGCCGGCACGAGCCGGCGGCCGAACAGCAGAACGCCGAGAAACGCCGCCTCGAGGAAAAAGGCAGTGAGACCCTCATAGGCGAACAAGGGCGCCAGCACGCCCGACGTCGCGTCGGCGTAGCGGCTCCAGTTCGTGCCGAACTGGAACGGCATGACGATGCCCGAGACCACACCCATGCCGAAGCAGACGGCGAAGATCTTGGTCCAGAACATCGACAGGCGCAGATAGACGGTCCGCGAGGTCCCGAAATGCAGCGCCTCGAGCACCGCGATGTACGACGCCGAGCCGACGGTGAACGCCGGCAGGAGAATGTGCCACGCGATCACCCAGACGAACTGCACGCGCGACAGCAAAACCGGATCCAGGCTCATTCGCGTTTCCCGGAGGATGGTGGCAACAGGGCGACACAAATCCGCCACAAAAAGACGGCGGGCGACGGATACAAGATACCCAATACGGCGGCCTTCGCGAAGTGCGCGGCTCTCCCTGCGGGCTGGCGCGCCGGATCAGACGGAGGCGGAATTCCGTCCCTCGACGTCCTCGCGCCAGAACCCCAGCCGCTCTTGGGCCGCGCGGTCGGAGTAGCTGAACAGGACACATTCGCCGTCGGTCTCGAGATGGTACAGGCACCACGGCGGCACCACGAACACGTCGTGGGGTTCGAACGGAAATACGCGCCCCTCGATGTCGATGCGGCCCCGTCCCTCGACGACGTTGAACACACTGCCGTCCGTGCTGCGACAGGTCCGTCCCGCGAAGCGAGCGGGCAGCAGTTGCAAGAAGACCGCCATGGTCGGGAACGGATGGCCGCCGGTGACGGGATTGGCGTAGCGAAGCTTCACGCCGTGCACGGGGTCGACCGGCCCTTCCGCCGCCACGCGGGCGAGGGCCGCGCGCGACCTGTCGTAGGGGTAGATCAGCAAGGGCGAGTCGGTCCCGTGCGGCCGGTAGTCGACCGGCAGCATGCCGGCGCCATAGCGCGCGGCTGAGTCGTGGTGCGAGCGCGTGACCGGATGCGTGTCGCCGGGGAAGTTCTCGCGGAACGTGGCGCCGAAGAACTGGCAGAACGGGCTGTCGAGCGCATCGAGCCAGACCACCGGCTCGATGCCTGCATGGCCGTGGTCGTGCCAGCTCCAGCCCGGCGTCACGACGAAATCCCCGGGCCGCATCGCGATGCGCTCGCCGGCGACAGTCGTATAGGCGCCCTCGCCCTCGATGATGAAGCGGAGCGCGTTCGGCGTGTGGCGATGCGCCGGGGCCACCTCGCCCGGTGCGATCACCTGCAATCCGCAATAGAGCGAGTTGGTGATGTAGGTGGTGCCCGGCAGGCCCGGATTCTCGAGCATGAGCACGCGCCGCTCCGCCTGGTGAGCGGTGATGAGGCCGATCGCGCGCATCAGCTGCGGCCGCAGCTCCGCATAGCGCCACAGCGTCGGCACCGCCGCCGAGCCCGGCTGCGTACCGCCCACGCGCTCCCACAGCGGACGCGTATTGAGGGCGGCGACGTCTTGCGAGAAGCGTCTGAGCTCGGGTGCGGGTTGCGTCGCGGTCATGGAGCGTCTCCAGGAAGGCAGCCCACCATAATCACCCCGAAAATCGCTGCAATAAACAACCAATCCGGCGAAGCCGTTGAACGGCCGCGGGAAACACGGTGCGATTTAGGGTGCAAAGCGCGTTTTCGCGAAACGGCCTGCAACATGATCTGCCTGCGATTTCAATGAGAAGGCGATTTCGAGCTAATAGCGATTGCGCACCGCCGCCCAGCTCAGGCGCAACGCCGCGCCGCCCACGGGGCGCCGCAGGACGGGCGCGAAGGGATCGTAGCCGGCGCGCGCCAGACGCCGCAGATGCACGTCGGCGAGAATTCCCGGCAGGAGGACCGGGCGCGCCGCGCGCAGCACCGCGCCCCTCGTGGCACGGGCGCGCGCAAGATGCTCAGCCGCGCGCTCCGCAAGATGGCGCGTGATCTGGCGCAGACTCTCTCCCGGGCGCCCTTCGAACAGCTGCTCGCGATCGATGTTGGCGCCGGCCAGCAGGTCCGCGGGCAGATACAGCCGGCGCCGGCGTGCGTGGAAGGGCACGGCGCGCAGCAGCCCGACGAGGGACCACGCGAGTCCGATATGACGCGCCGCCTCGTTCGCCGACGCATCGGCTATGCCAAGAAGATCGAGACCCGCTTGCAGCAGTGCCGATGACGTGTCCGCCGCATAGGCTTCGAGCGCCGCCATATCGGCCGGCGGCTCGTCGCCGAGATCGAACTCGCGTGCCGTGAGCAGGCGCTCGAAGAGCTCGGCGCGCACCGGCCGCCCCTCCATCGCGCGGGCCAGAGCCTGCGCCACCGGATGCGCGCGCACAGTCCCGGCCGTCATCTCCGCCAACGCATCACGCCACCATTGCAGACGCATCTGCCCGATGACCGGCTCGCTCACCACTTCGCGCACGCGCGCGACTTCCAGGTTGAACGCATAGAGCGCGAACAGGCGGGCCTGGTCGGCGGACGGCGCGAACAGGGCGCACAGATACCGGTCGTGGTCCAGCCGGCGCACCTGATCGGCACTATAGGTCAACGGATCGTGAGCCATGCGGTTCTTGGAGCGGCCGAAGGCGCCATGCGATAAGAAAGCCTGTATAGCGCGAATCCCGCTGCAATGGCCTCGCTTCCCCTTCAGGCATCCGCTCCTCCCGACGAAACGCCCTACGTTGGACGCACGATCGCGACCGAGAACTTCCCGGTCGCCTCGCGGCTGATTTCTTCGCGGTTCAGGCCGGTCATCATCGCCTATTACCGGATGGCGCGGCTGGCCGACGACATCGCCGACCATCCCGGGCTCGCAGGGCCGGAGAAAGTGCGCCGGCTCGACGCGATCGACGCGGTGCTGGCCGGGCGGGCCGAGCCGCAGCCGCATGAGGCTCCCGAGCAGGCGGCGCGCGATGTCCGCGAGGCGTTTGCCGCCCGCGGCCTGGCGATCGAGCACGCACGGCATCTCCTGCAGGCGTTTCGCTCGGACGCCCTCAACCGGCCCTGCCGGACCTGGAGCGACCTGCTCGCCTATTGCCGCTATTCGGCGGCACCGGTCGGCCGGTTCGTGCTCGACCTGCATGGCGAGCCGCGCGACGCCTGGATCGCGGCGGATGCGCTGTGCTCGGCGCTCCAGATCCTGAATCATCTGCAGGACTGCGCGGCCGACTGGCGCACCTTGCGCCGGCTCTACGTCCCGCAGGATTGGTTGAGCGAGGCTGGCCTCGAGCCGGATGCGATGCTGGGGACACATGCGGCACCGGCGCTGCGCCGCGTGCTCGACCGCGTGCTCGACGGCGTCGACCGGCTCCATCAGGCAGCGGCGCCCCTGCCCCGGCTGATCGCCGACCGCGGCTTGAGGATGCAGGCGATCGCGGTGCTCGCCTTGTCGCGCCACCTCGCCCGCCGGCTGCGCCGCCGCGATCCGCTGGCCGCGCGAGTTGGGGTGTCCGGGTTCGAAAAGACGATGGCCCTCGCCTACGGTGCCGCGACAGGCTGGTGGCGATGACCCACGTGCACATCGTCGGTGCCGGGCTCGCGGGCCTGTCCACGGCCTTGCGCCTGGCCGAGCGCGGCATCGCCGTCGAGCTCTACGAAGCAGCGCCGCAAGCCGGCGGCCGCTGCCGTTCGTTCTACGACGAGCGCGTCGATCGCGTGATCGACAACGGCAATCATCTGATGCTGGGCGCCAATCGCGCGGCGTTTTCCTACATGAAGGCGATCGGCGGCGACGCAGCGGTCACCGAGGTGGCGCCGGCGGCATTCCCGTTCTTCGACCTTGCGAACGGCGAGACCTGGACCATCCGCCCGAACGCCGGGCGCATTCCGTGGTGGATGTTCGTCGAGAGCCGGCGCGTGCCGCGCACGCGCGCCCGGGATTACCTGTCGGCTTTGCGGCTCCTGCACCCCAAGCCTGGCGATACCGTCGCCGACCGCCTGGACCCGCGCGCGCGCCTGACCGCAGCGTTCTGGGAGCCGCTGGTCGTCTCGGTGATGAACGCCCCGCTCGAGGAGGCGGCGGCCCTGCCGCTCGCCGCCGTCCTGCACGAGACCTTCGGCCGCGGCGAGATCGCCTGCCGGCCGTGGATTGCGCTGGGCGGCCTTTCCTCGGCACTGGTCGAGCCGGCGCTCGCGCGCCTGTCACAGCTCGGCGTCGTCTATCACCCGGGCTGGCGCTTGATGCGGATCGACAAGGAGATCGCGCGGGTGACCGCGCTTCGCTTCGACGCCGGGACGGTCGATCTCGGTCCCGACGACCGCGTGGTGCTGGCCGTACCGCCTCATGCCGCGAACGAGCTGCTGCCGGGTCTCAGCGTGCCAAGCGGCACGCGCGCGATCGTGAACGCGCATTTCCGGCTGCCGGCGCCGGTCCGGCTGCCGGGCGGACAGCCCCTGCTTGGGCTGATCAACGGGACTGTCCAGTGGATGATCGCGCGCGATGACATCGTGAGCATCACCGTCAGTGCCGCGGACGCGCTCGCCGAAATGCCGGCGGAGCAGCTCCTGCCGCGCCTGTGGCGCGATGTCGCAAACGTGCTCGGACTTGCCGCCGATGCGATCCCGCCGGTGCGCCTGATCAAGGAAAAGCGCGCGACGTTTCTGCAAAGCCCGGCCAACCTGAAGTACCGGCCAGCGGCGGTCACGGCCTGGCACAACCTGGTCCTGGCCGGCGACTGGACCGACACCGGGCTGCCGGCGACGATCGAAGGTGCGGTGCGCTCCGGCGAGGCGGCGGCAGCGGCGGTGCTGCGCAAGGGCTAGGCCTTTGTAACTCCACGGTATCGTGATATCCTTGCGCATCGATTGCGACTCGCAATGCAGAAGAACGTTTGGGGGAATCAGATGGCCGACCTGCTTGAAAAATTGGGGTTTGCAAAACTTCAGAACGTCATCATCTACGGGCTGATCGCGGCACTCATCCTGGCGCTGCTCGCGCACGGGATTTCGCTCAACGACTACGGCTGGTGGTCGTTCTTCGTACGCTGGCTGCATGTCCTTTCGGGCGTGATGTGGATCGGCCTGCTCTGGTACTTCAACTTCGTCCAGACGCCGTCCATGCCGAAGATCCCCGACGACCAGAAGCCGGCGGTGACCAAGGTCATCGCGCCCACGGCGCTGTTCTGGTTCCGCTGGGGCGCGCTGTCGACCGTGGTGTGGGGCCTCGTCCTCGCCTACCTGAACGGCTACCTGGTCGACGCGTTGCTGCTCGGCGTGCGCACCGGCGGCGGCAAGCCGACGGCGATCGGCATCGGCATGTGGCTGGGGCTGATCATGGCCTATAACGTGTGGATGATCATCT
The DNA here is from genome assembly GCA_035506575.1 of Alphaproteobacteria bacterium. GTDB lineage: Bacteria > Pseudomonadota > Alphaproteobacteria > CACIAM-22H2 > CACIAM-22H2 > DATJPD01. The sequence goes on along the minus strand of DATJPD010000189.1, from coordinate 3,434 downwards.
GGCCGAACCAGCAGAAGATCCTCGGCCTGGTCGAGTGCACGCCAGAAGAGAAGAAGGCCGCAGCCAAGCCCGCGGGCATGGCCAGCCGCTTCAACACGTTTGCGTCGATCCCGATGCTGTACTTCATGGTGTCGGCGCAGAACATCTTCTGAGCGGTCGAAGCTTTCGTCGATCAGCGAACGGCGCCTTCGGGCGCCGTTCTAGTTTGGGCCCGAGAGTCTGCTGTGGAATATCTGTTCGTCCTGGCCGTCGGGCTCGTCGCCGGCACGGTGAGCGGCATCGTCGGCACCGGCTCCTCGATCATGCTGGTCCCGGTCCTCGTCTATGCGTTCGGCCCCAAGGAAGCCGTGCCGATCATGGCAGTGGCGGCACTCATGGGCAACGTCTCGCGCGTCATGGCCTGGTGGCGCGAGGTCGATTGGCGCGCCTGTGCGGCGTACGCGGTCAGCGGCATGCCGGCGGCAGCACTCGGCGCCAAGACGCTGCTGGTCCTGCCGGCGCGGATCGTGGACCTTGCGATCGGATGCTTCCTGATCGCCATGGTGCCGACGTGGCGCTTCCTTTCGGCATCCAATTTCAACCTGAAGCTCTGGCACCTCACGATCCTCGGCGCCGGCATCGGCTACCTCACCGGCATCGTCGTCTCCACCGGACCGCTCAGCGTGCCGCTGTTCCTGGCCTACGGCCTGCTCAAGGGTGCCTTCATCGCCACCGAGGCCGCGGCTTCTCTCGGCGTCTATATCGGCAAGACCCTGGCCTTCCGCGAGTTCGGGGCCCTGCCGGTGGCGGTCATTCTCAAAGGCCTGATCGCCGGGTCGGCGCTGATGGGCGGCTCGTTCGTCGCCAAGCACTTCATGGTGCGGCTGACGCCTCAGCATTTCCGCCTGCTGATGGACGGCCTGTTGCTGGCCGCCGGCGCTTCGATGCTGTGGGCGGCATGGTAGCCGGCATCCAAGAGAGTTTCAGTCCAGAGAACGACGGCGTCCGGAGCAATGCATCGTCTTCCTCTCTGACAGAAATCTGCAATCCGAACTCTCACTAGATCGTGCTGGGCGAAAGCGAAGTGACGATTGATCTCAATAGCTAACATGTTGTGCGCTTCGCAGCAGTCAGCAGACGACAAGCTAGTTCCTGTTCGCCCCATCGTGTTGCGAAGGCGTCGGAAACTTCGAACCAGCTCCCATCGTTTCCGGCGCCGTGATTGGCACCCATACAGGAGCACTGACACTCGTGCCCCACCGCATTCAAGCACGCAGGAGCACACTTTTCCTGTTCCCGAAACGGCTGAATTATATAGACCTTGCCATAACGCGCGAGTGACCGTTCGACGAAGTCATTGAACCACGCTTTCGGTAGTTCCCAGTATTTTTGAGCCCCCACCCATACCGGTGATATCCGTCGATGGTTCTGGAGCCATTGCCGGTTCGTCTCTGCATATGGCAGACGAACACGCAACCTCTTCCCTTTACCCGCGCGGCGCAGCACGACTGGAATGACAGTCTGATTCCAAATCCGCTTGATATCTATTTCCATAGCAGCCAACACCTGAACGCTTGGCTACGGGCCGGCTTAATAACCGCTTCGCACGTCGAGCCCCTTCCTTACTGTCGTTGATTCAACGAGCGGCTTACTGTCGTTGATACAACGAGCGGTAATATCTGCGGCCAGCCCCCGGGTTTGGTTCGAACTTGAAACAATCTGCGTAGTTATCGATCGCCTGCATGACGCCGAGTAGTGCGCCCGGCGCGAATGCCTGAGTCTGGCCGGTGCCCCAATGCGCGAGAAAGTTCGCCGTGATTGTCGCAACAGCCAAGTTAAGTCCTTGAACTTGCCCCGGATCAAGAACTAGTGAGTTTGCTGCGGCGTGCAGCCGCACCTGCGCGTCGATGGCGCCAATCAAGTGGCCAGCCATACGCTTGTCATCGCTTAGCGCAATGTCCATCGGCACAGGAATGCGGCAGCGGATGATGATTTCCTCGAGAACATATTCAAGATATTGCCGGATCCGCGGGGCCGCATCTTGAGCGTTTCCGGCATTGAGTAGCGCCATGGTGGCATCGCGAACACGATTGACGGCATTCGACTGCGGCAGGATCTGCGTCCGCGGCGTCCCTTCTATCCGCTGATGCGACCAGCCCGCAGTCGACCCATTTGAGTTGAAATATTTCTCCAAGAGGGTGTCGTGACTGAAGATGATCAGCTGTGGTCCGGTTGGGATGATCGGGCGACTAAATCGCGTCCGAATCAGTTCCATCAGGTGAAACTGGTGCCCTGCATCCAAGCTCGACGTCACATCGTCTAGTAATAAGAACTTGGCGGCTCCGCCGTACAGGGCAGCGGCCGCAAGGTATACGGAAATCGCGAAGGCGTTTCGGTAACTCTCCGACAAAAGTGATTGTGCCGACACGCCTTGAAGGTCGTAGAAATTCGCCAGCGAAATGAGCAGGTCTTCTGCACCGGCGCGTCTTGAGATTGCAGGCACGACAGGCTCGAATACAATCGCCCGAAAGAACTCGCGGCACAACGGCTGCACAGCTGACAAGCGGCGTGTAGATGCATTATTTTCAGCTTCCGAAAAAACGCCCGATGCGCCGGCCAAAAAGGACCTCACCCGCTCCACACGGCTGAGTTCGGCACTGATGCCGGCGAGGGCAACACCAGACTCTTCCGCAGTCTTTAGCGCCGACTGGAGGCGACGCGCCGCCTCAATTTTCTCCGTGACAGCTACGAGCGATGGGGGCAAGCGCCGCTCAAGCTCTTGTTTCTCCGACGTCGCTTGCGCGAGTTGCTCAGCTGTACGCGCCCGTAACGCGCCCACCCGCGCCTGCAAATCGCAAGCAAACGCTTCCGTAAAGGTGCCACTCGCAACCCTCGCTTCAATGTCCCTGATGATAAGTTCTTCGCCGTCCCGCTTAGTTGCATTCTCGATTTCTGCCAACCTAGGCCAATCAATGGCCGCTACTGCGGTTGTCAACCTCTCCGATATGTTCGTGACAGCGTCATACAGTGCGACCTTTGTTCGTGCGTGCTCGAGCACAGACGTGTCGCCATTCCGATCGCAAGCGGGGCAAACGTTCTTGTCGTGCCAGTCCCCACTCGCTGTGATTTGTTCTAGGAGCTTGTAAAGTCGAAGGAACGCGTCGCCCTTCGTACCTTCGAGCGCCGCAGAGCGCTCTCGCGACAATCGACGCAGTTCCGCTATCTGATCCTCTGCTGGCAGCGCGTCGATGGCGTCTTTCCACCTAGTTTCGGCCTGCAGCAATCTACCTAGACGGTCCCGATCTGGCCCCCCCTCTGCATCTCGAACAAGCGCAAGGCAATCGTCGGCCGAGATATCGTCGAATCTCTTATCGCGGCATTGCGGCTGTATGATTGAGATGTTGTGAAGGATCGCATGAGCCTTTTCTCGCAATTCCTCACTAGTATCGGCGCCG
>DATJPD010000188.1:0-3130 GCA_035506575.1 Alphaproteobacteria bacterium | reverse complement strand
GGGCTCCGGCGTGGCCGCGCGCGCGGCGGTGGCGGACACGCCGGCCGCCGCCTGGGCGTGGGCACGGTTCGGCGACAGCATGATTCTCGAGCCGGGAATGGGCCTCGAACCGGGGACGAGCCGCGACCGCCTCGCGACCTTGCCGGTCGAGGCGTTGCGCCTGTCCGCTCTGACGGTCGAGAGCCTGCGCCGGCTCGGTTTGCGGCGCATCGGCGATCTCGCAGGTCTGCCGCGCGGACCGCTGGCGGCCCGCCTCGGCACGGAGCTCCTGTCGCGTCTCGATCGCGTCTTCGGCGTGGAAGCGGAATCGATCTCGCCGCGCCGCCCGCCTGCGTCCTGGCGTGCGCGCCTCATCTTCGCCGACGGCATCGCGAGGCGCGAGGATATCGACCTCGCCACGCGCGAGCTGCTCAAGGAGCTGTGCCGGGCGCTGGAAGCCGACGGGCGCGGTGCGCGCCGGCTCGAGCTCGCCTTCTACCGGCTCGATGGCACGGCGCAGATCCTCGAGATCGGCACCAGCCGGCCGACCCGCGATATCGCCCACCTCGCGCGCCTGTTCGTCGAGCCGCTCGGCAGCGTCGAGCCGGGCTTCGGCATCGAGACGATGATCCTGGGGGCGGTGGCGACCGATAAGCTGGCCGCACGGCAGATGGCGCTGCCCTCCCATCAGCGCCGCGACATCGAAGACCTGGCGCCGGTGCTCGACCGGCTGCAGGGCCGGCTCGGCCGCAACGCCGTGGTCCGCCTGGTGCCGGTCGCGAGCCACCTGCCCGAGCGCGCGGTGACGGTGGCCCCGGCCTTGAACGACATGCCGCCACGGCACTGGCCGGCCGAGCTGCCGCGGCCGGTGCAGCTTCTGGCATCCCCCGAGCCGATCGACGTCACCGAGGACGAGGAGGGGCCGAAGCAATTCCGCTGGCGGCGCGTCGAGCACCGGATCGCCGAACGCCAAGGGCCGGAGCGCATCGCCCCCGAATGGTGGCGGACCACGGGCGATCCGACGACGCGCGATTACTTCTGGCTGCAGGACGAGGAAGGCCGCCGCTACTGGGTCTATCGCGCCGGACCCGGCTGGTACCTGCACGGGTTGTTCGCATGAAGCCGATCACTGAATCGCTGCCGCATCTGCGGAAGGGCCAACCCCCCTCCCTAACCCTCCCCCGCAAGGGGGGAGGGGAAAGAAGAAGAGGAGAAGGATTTCCCGCGTATGCCGAGCTGCAGGTGACGAGCAATTTCAGCTTCCTGCGCGGCGCCTCGCGGCCCGAGGAGCTGGTGCTGGCGGCGGCCGCCCTCGGCCACAGGGCGATCGCGATCACTGATCACAACACGGTCGCCGGCATCGTGCGCGCGCATGCGGCGGCGAAGGAGGTGGGCATCCGGCTCGTCATCGGCGCGCGACTCGATTTCGAGGACGGCCCGAGCGTGCTGTGCTTCCCGCGCGACCGTGCCGCCTATGGCCGCATGACCTCCTTGCTCACCATCGGCAAGCGCCGGGCCGAGAAAGGCCGGTGCAAGCTTTTCCTGTCCGACCTGTTTGCACAGGCCGAGGGGCAGGTGCTGGTGATCCTGCCGCCCGAACTTTTGGACGCGTGTTTTGAAGAGCAAGTTCGGATCCTGCGCACGCAGGCCGGCGCTGCGTATCTCGCCGCCCATCATCTCTATCGCGGCGACGATGACAGGCGGATCGCAGCGCTTGGGGATTTCGCCGACGCGCACGGGCTCGGCCTCGTGGCCACCAACGACGTGCACTACCACGCAGCCGAGCGGCGGCCGCTCCAGGACGTGCTGACCTGTATCCGCGCGGGCTGCACCATCCACGAGGCGGGGCTTCGCCTGTTCGCCAACGCCGAGCGGCACCTGAAGCCGCCCGAGGAGATGGCGCAGCTGTTCCGTGCGCGGCCGGATGCGCTCGCCCGCACCATCGAGATCGTCGAGGCGTGCAACTTTTCGCTCGCCGAGCTCAAGTACGAATACCCGGCCGAGCCGGTGCCCGATGGCAAAACCCCGCAGCAGCACCTCGAAGCGCTCACCTGGCAGGGCGCCGCCCGCCGCTACCCGCACGGAATCCCCGAGGCCGTGCGGGTGCAGATCGAGAAGGAGTTCGCGCTGATCGCGCAGTGCAAGTACGCGCCCTATTTCCTCACGGTCTACGACATCGTGCGCTTCGCGCGCGATGACGACGGCAAGACGCCGATCCTGTGCCAGGGCCGCGGCTCGGCGGCCAACTCGGCGGTGTGCTTCGCGCTCGGCATTACCGAGGTCGATCCGGCGCACAACGAGCTTCTGTTCGAACGCTTCGTGTCGGCCGAGCGCAAGGAGCCGCCCGACATCGACGTCGATTTCGAGCACGAGCGGCGCGAGGAGGTCATCCAGTACATCTACAAGAAATACGGCCGCGCGCGCGCCGGGCTCGCCGCCACGGTGATCTCGTACCGGCCGCGCAGCGCCTTGCGCGACGTCGGCAAGGCGATGGGCCTGTCGCTCGACACGGTGGACGTCCTCTCCCGCATCGCCTGGAGCTGGGAGCGCGAGGAGGGCGGAGTCGAGCCGCATCACCTGCGCGAGGTCGGGCTCGATCCGGACGACGTGACGATCCGCTGTACGCTCCGGCTGGCGAACCAGCTGCTCGGCTTCCCGCGGCACCTCTCGCAGCATGTCGGCGGGTTCGTGATCACGCGCAGCCCCCTGCACGAGCTGGTGCCGATCGAGAATGCGGCCATGGAGGACCGCACGGTCATCGAGTGGGACAAGGACGATCTCGACGAGGTCGGCATGTTCAAGATCGACGTGCTGGCCCTGGGCATGCTGAGCTGCATCCGCCGCGGCTTCGATCTGCTGCGTTCCTTCCACGGCGAGCAATGGACCATCGCCGCCATCCCGCAGGACGACAGGCCGACCTACGAGATGATCTCGCGCGCCGACACGATCGGCGTGTTCCAGGTCGAGAGCCGGGCGCAAATGTCGATGCTGCCGCGGCTGCGGCCGGAGAAATTCTACGACCTCGTCATCGAGGTGGCGATCGTCCGCCCAGGTCCCATCCAGGGCGGCATGGTGCATCCGTATTTGCGGCGGCGGGAGGATCTGCGCGACCGCGGCATCCAGCCGGAGTATCCCTCGCCCGAGCTCGAGC
>DATJPD010000187.1:0-33471 GCA_035506575.1 Alphaproteobacteria bacterium | reverse complement strand
GCCTTAAGCGGAAATCTTCGCCTCGTCGTCGGTCGGTTCGCGCAGCACGTAGCCGCGGCCCCACACCGTTTCGATGTGGTGCCGGCCGTTGGCGGCCGAGGCCAGCTTCTTGCGCAACTTGCAGATGAACACGTCGATGATTTTCAGTTCCGGCTCGTCCATGCCGCCATAGAGGTGATTGAGAAACATCTCTTTGGTCAGCGTGGTGCCCTTGCGCAGGCTGAGGAGCTCGAGGATGCCGTACTCCTTGCCGGTGAGATGGAGAGGCTGGCCGTTCGCCTCGACGGTGCGCGTGTCGAGGTTGACCGTCAGCTTGCCGGTCTTGATGACCGAGTGCGAGTGGCCCTTGGACCGGCGGATGATCGCCTGGATGCGGGCGATGAGCTCGCGCTTGTCGAATGGCTTGGTGAGGTAGTCATCTGCCCCGAAGCCGAGCCCCTTGATCTTGTTGTCCAGCTCGGCAAGGCCGGAGAGGATCAAAATCGGGGTCTTGATGCGCGCGGCGCGCAGCCGCTTCAGGACCTCATAGCCGTCCATGTCCGGCAGCATGAGATCGAGGATGATGATGTCGTAATCATAGAGCTTCCCGATTTCGAGCCCGTCTTCACCAAGACTGGTCGTATCGCAAACGAAGCCCTCCGACTTGAGCATCAGTTCAATGCTCTTCGCCGTTGCCGAATCATCTTCCACCACGAGGACGCGCATTCACCGCTCCGGGGTTGCCTGTGGATATGTGGATAACTTCTTACCCATTTACCCTATCACTAAAGGGTCACCCTTAAAAGTTCCTTAAAAACCGCGTAGTCGCTCGAGGACAATTTGGCTGCGCCCGCGAATACGGGTTTTCTTCTTGTTTTGTGGTAGTTTAGTAAGTGACCGTGGCGCCATAGTATGACGCTAAACTTTCTTAACCGTTAATTTTACCGAAAATTAAGTACGTTTCGTCCACCATGTTTACCCTGATCGGCTCGACCCATAAAACGCCCAGTCTGGCGCCCAGATAGACGCTATGGATCCCACCGGGCTGATTACCGCGATCGATCGCATCCCCAGCTATCGCCTGTTTGGGCGCGTGACAGCCATCCTCGGCATGCTGGTCGAGGTCGGTGGCGTGGAGAACCGGCTGGCGGTCGGCGGCAGGTGCGTCCTGACCGCCCGGGACGAGCGGCGCGTGGCGTGCGAGGTCGTCGGCTTTCGCGAGAATCGGGCGCTGCTGATGCCCTTCGGGGCCCTCGACGGTGTGGGAGTCGGGTGTCAGGCCGAAATCGCCGACAGCGAGACCTACGTGTACCCGCATCCGGCCTGGCTCGGCCGGGTGATCAATGCCCTGGGCGAGCCAGTAGACGGCAAGGGGCCGCTGCCGCTCGGCCCGACGGCCTATGCGCTGCGCGCCTCACCCCCTCCGGCCCATGCGCGCCAGCGCGTGCAGGGCAAGATCGACCTTGGAATCCGGGCGATCAACACGTTTCTCACGTGCTGCCGCGGCCAGCGGATGGGCATCTTCGCGGGCTCGGGAGTCGGGAAATCGACCGTGATGTCGATGATGGCCCGCTACACCGCCGCCGATATTTCGGTGATCGGGCTCGTCGGCGAGCGCGGCCGCGAGTTGCAAGAGTTCATCCAGGACGATCTCGGCCCCGAGGGGCTCAAGCGCAGCGTCGTCGTGGTGTCGACGTCGGACGAATCGCCCTTGATGCGGCATCACGCCGCGTACATGACGCTGACGGTTGCCGAGTACTTCCGCGACCAGAACAAAAACGTGCTGTGCCTCATGGACAGCGTGACGCGCTTTGCCATGGCCCAGCGCGAGATCGGCCTCGCGGCCGGCGAGCCGCCGGCCAGCAAGGGCTACACGCCCTCGGTCTTCGCCGAGCTTCCGCGGCTGCTCGAGCGCGCCGGACCAGGGGCGGGAAAGGGCAGCATCACGGGGCTGTTCACCGTGCTGGTCGAGGGCGACGACACGAACGAGCCGATCGCGGATGCCGTGCGCAGCATCGTCGACGGACACATCGTGCTCGACCGGGTTATCGCCGAACGAGGTCGCTATCCGGCGGTGAACATCCTGCGGTCGATCTCGCGCACGATGCCGGGCTGCAACTCGCCTGCCGAGAACGAGCTCGTCGGCCGGGCGCGCGCTTTGATTGCGCAGTACGATGACATGGCGGAGATGATCCGCCTGGGCGCGTACCGTCGCGGCAGCGATCCGCAGGTCGACGAGGCGATCCGCTACAACCCCGACCTCGAGCGATTCCTCGCCCAGGGCAAGACCGAACGCGCCGATCTACCGACCGGATATGCGCAGCTCGCGGAAATCCTCGGCATGGCGGCACCGACCTGAGGGAGCGCTAAGTCGTGAAGGGATTGGCGGCCCTGATACGGCTGCACACATGGCGGCTCGACGAGAAGCGTCGCGAGCTTGCCGACTTGCAGCGGCTGGAGGATCAATTTCTGGAGGACGGCCGCCGGCTCGAGGCGGAAGTGGCGGCCGAGCAGGAATTCGCCAAGACGTCGGATGCGGGATCGTTTTCTTACGGCGGATTTGCGGTCGGTGTGATCGAGCGGCGCAAGCGGATCGAGGCATCTGTCGCCGAGGTTCGCCGGCGGATCGACGACAAGCGGGCGGAGGTCGCCGACGCGTTCCAGGAGCTCAAGCGATACGAGATCACCCAGGCGGAGAGGCTCAAGCGCGAGCAGGCCGAGGCTGACCGGCGGGCCCAGGCCGATCTGGACGAGATCAGCCTCGTGCAGCATCAGCGCCGTGCCAAGGAGTAGGCCGTTAGACCGACACGCCCGGTACGGGCGACCTGCTCATCTCGTCGAACGGCGAGACGGGGAAGGATGGCTGGGCCTGGAAGAAAATCTTGCCGCTGAGGCCTGCCGCTTCGCAGGTCCGGGTGAAGACCTCGCTGATGCCTGAGCGCAGCGCGCTCGGAAGCTCGCCGTGCGACCGGAGGATGAGATCGAAGCGCGGTTTTTGAACCAGGCCGTCGAGCTGCAGCGGTCCCAGGCTCTCGAACTCGAATTCCACGACGAATCGTCCGCTGTCGCGCTGTCCGTCGGTCCCCGCCTTGCGGCGCCGCGTATACACCCGGAGCTGGCGGATCTGCGTCGGATCGAGCAGCGGCAGGTAGAACACCCGCCAGTCGGTCGCCGACGCGTTGAGGCGGCTCATGTCGTTGATGTCGCTTTGAAGGCGGGCCAGCACGTCGCTGTGCCCGGCCTGCAGCAGAGCATCCACCGCGGCGTGGCCCAAAAGCGCCTTCACGTCATCCACGGAGGTTGCGAGGAACGCCAGAACCTGCGCCACGAAGCGCGGATTGCCGAGTTGCGGGATGACCGTTTCCACCACTTGCCGCGCCAGCGCCGGATCGATTGCGCTGAGAGCCGAGACGGCGTCCTTGAGCGCCGGCCACTCGGCGGTCAGTCCTGCGAGTCCGCGCCCGGGAGCCGGAGGGGCATTACCCAGGGCGGCGGCCGGCCGCAGGGCGGGGGCTGCGATTTCGAACGCGATTTGGCTGCCGACCGGTGCCGCATCGGTGGCGGGCGCCGCGAAGGCAAGCCGCCCGATGGCGGTGTCGACGATCATCTGGCCGGCGGGAGTGCGAGCGACCACGGTCGCGACCACCTGTCCGCTCGATGCGCCGCTGGCCGCTGCGGTGAGGCTGGGCAAGGCGCCCACGAAGCGGAGCGGGACAAGCGTGCCCGGCGGAGGTGCCGGCAGGGCCGCCGCACTGACTGACGTTGGTGGGGCGCTTGCGGCCGTCGGTGTCCCCGCGGTCGCGGACGCGGCATAGCTTGCGATCGCCGCGGACAGCGCCCGCGGCGGCAGCGCTGCGTCGGGGGCGGCAGAAGCCCCCGGCGAAGCGGCTGGTGGTGCCGTTGCCGCAGTCGATAGAACGGTCTGTGCGCTGGTCGCAGATGCGGCCACTGATGGAGGCCCCGGTGCGACGCTTTGCACCGACGCGGATGCGGCCGTGATGGACGCCTGTGGCGGCGCAGCTGCCGTCGAGGTGCCGGGCGACGGGGCGGCACCGGCGGCGGCCGGCGGTGATGCGAGAGCGGGAGAGCTTGGCGTCGCCGCCGCGGAGATCGCCGCAGGTGCAGGGGGCGACGCTGGGCTGGGCACGGCACCCGTGGTCGCCGGCGCTGACGCGGCGGCCGTCCCTGGGACTGAGACTGGTGCAGCCGCCGTGGCACCTGGGCCGGTCGAGCTCGACCGGACCGATGGTGCCGCAGACTGCCCGGCGGGTGCACTGGCAACCACCGTCGCCATGACGATCGACCCGCTCGTCACCGTGGGGGCCACGGTCGCCGCTGGGGCCGCTGTCTCGGCGGTCGCCGCATCAGGCGCTTGCGCCGGGCTCCCCGCCGAGGCGATCTCGTCCATGGCCTTGGCCTCGGCGGCCAGGATCATCGCCTGGACCTGACCTCCGGCCGTGGACTGGACCTGTAACGTGACCTGCTGGCCGACCGACACGCTGACCAGGCTTTGAAACCCGACAACGCCCGCACTGGTCTGCAGCAAGACCTGGCCCTGGCCGTCGACCGCGACCACGGTGCCGCTGATCACGGTCCCCCGGCCGGCGGACTGCAGTTCCGGCGGCAATTGCGTCAGCAGCGCCGTGAGATCGACGCCGCCCGCGAGAGCAGCCACAGCGATCGGGATCGAAGGCGGAATCGTGGTCATGCGCCTTCGCTCCCAATGGAGCTACGGCGCACGAGACTCGCCCGCCGAAGCTTTAGCGAAGGCGTGGTCATGCCGCCTCCATTATAGGGTCAACTGCTCAGCAGATTGCGCGCCAGCGCGCGCACGTCGGCCGCCGCCTCGCTCGTCGGATAGCGGGTCAGTAGCGGGGCCTGGGCGCGGATCGCGTCGCGCACCTTCGGGTCGCGGCGGACGATGCCGGCCAGCGGCGGCTCGTATTTGAGGAATTCGCGGCACGCCTTGGAGATCGTGCCATAGGTGCGCTCGCCCTCGCGCGGGCTGCCGGCCAGGTTGACCACGACGCGCAGATCGCGCGCCGCACCTGATGCGAGCGACAGCTTGATGAAGGCATACGCATCGGTAAGCGACGTCGGCTCGTCGGTGGTCACGACCAAGCCGACGCGCGCCAGCGCGCCGAGGGCGCGCACCGGCGGCTCGACTCCGGCACCCAGATCGAGGATCACGCGGTCGTAGCTCACGGCGAGTTCGGCGAGCGCGCCCATCAGTTTCCCGAGGCGCTGAGTGTCGAGAGCCGCGAGCGTGCCCGAGCCCGAGCGCCCGGCGATGATGTCGAAGCCGCCGGGCGCGAACTTCGTCACGACTTTGTGCAGGCCGATACCGTTGCCGAAATGGCCGAGATCGCGGGTCGGCACCAGGCCAAGCTGGATGTCGACGTTGGCCAGCCCCAGATCGCCATCGAACAACAACGTGCGCTGGCCGGCTTCGGCGAAACTTTGGGCGAGCGTGATGGCGAGCCACGTCTTGCCGACGCCGCCCTTGCCGGAGGCCACGGCCACGATCGATGCGTCGGATTTTCCGTTCAAGGCTTTCACGTGTTCAGGCTCCGGATCCCTTCAGCACTCTTAAACAGGACGATCGGCAACAAAGAGACGGGCGAGCTGCTGAGCGCTCAAGGGCTGCAGCCCGTGGGCGACGATCGGCGAGGCGCCGGTCTCGCCGAGCGCCAGGCGTCCGGCCGCCGCCGCGGACAATATGCCGCCGAGCCGGCGCGCGATATCGAGGCGCGTGGTGACGAGCCGCGTGCAGCCGATATGGGCGAACGCCTCCGCCATCTCCGCCGCCTCGTGCGCATCGCCGCCCGCGGGCAGCACCAACGTCGCATCGGCGCGCGACGCCACGATCAGCGCCGACAGCCCGGCCATCTCGACGGCATCGAACGGATTGACGCCTCGCGTATCGATCACGACCTGCGGCCGGTCCGAGCCGGCGGGCTGTGCGAGAACGCGGGCGAGGTCCGCCGGACCGTCGGCTCGTTCGAGCTCGAGTTGCAGGGGCTGCGTGAACGCGGCGAGCTGCTCGATGGCGCCGGCGCTGTCGATGTCGGTCGTGATCACCCTGATCGGTTTGCCCTTGAGCGTCGCTTGCGCGGCCAGTTTCGCCGCCGCGAGGGTCTTACCCGCGCCGGGCGGGCCGGCCAGCAGGATCGGCGATTTTTCGCGGCGGTCAGCCAGATTGGCAAACCGCAGGAGGCTGCCCACTCGTGCAGCCAACGCCGCCGCGGGCGAGGGGGCGGCCGGCAGACCGTCGACCAAGCTTGCGATCAATGCGTCGGGGACGCGGTGGTGGGCTAACGCGCGGGACAGCGCGAGGCCGATGCCGTTTGCGCTCGGGGCGCGCGCCGGCCGGTCGGGCGTCTTGCGGTCCAGAGCCTTGGGAGCGGCTGGAGCCGGCTTTTCAGCGACCGTCGGCCATACGACGGGCCGTGGCGCCGGCCGGACGGGAACTGCCGGTGCTTCCTCGGCGTCGACGGCCGCCACGACGCGTACGCGGTCGCCTTCGCTATCGGTCGCGACGATCTTGGCGTCTTCGCCCAGTTCCTCGCGGATATGTTGAAGCGCCTCGGCGAGTGTCGCGGCGGTGTAGGCCTTCAGCCGCATGTCGCCTCAACACCCTAGATCGACCCGACGGTCTTGATGCGCGATTTCGGATAGATCTCGTTCTGAGACATCACCGTGGTGACGGGGCGGAACCGCTCGACGATGGAGCGGACGAACGGCCGGATGAGCGGGCTCGTCAGCAGGATCGGATTTTCTCCCATCATGGCGAAGCGCTCGAAGGTCTGGCGGACCTTGGCGATGAAATCCTGGAGCTTGCTGGGCGCCATCGATAGCTGGCGATCGTCGCCCTGGCCAACGATGGACTCGGCGAAGGCCTGCTCCCACTCCGGCGAGAGCGTCACGAGCGCGATCACTCCGTCGGCGCCGGTATTGGTGTCGCACAGCTGGCGGGCGAGACGGCTGCGGACGTGCTCGGTGATCGCGGTGAGGTTGCGCGTGTGCGTGACCGCTTCCGCGATCGCCTCGAGGATCGTCGGCAGGTCGCGGATCGACACCCGCTCGCCGAGGAGGTTCTGCAGGACGCGCTGGATGCCGCCGACCGAGATCTGCGAAGGCACCATCTCGCCGATGAGCTTCTGGTGGGTCTTGCCGGCCTCGTCGAGCAGCTTCTGGGTTTCGCTGTAGGACAACATCTCGGCCATGTTGTCCTTGATGACTTCGGTCAAGTGGGTGGTGACGACCGTCGGCGGATCGACGACCGTGTAGCCCTTGAAGATGGCTTCCTCGCGATGGGGTTCGTCGACCCACATGGCCGGCAGACCGAACGTCGGCTCCTTGGTGGGCGTGCCGGGAAGCTGGATCGGCTCGCCGCGCGGATCCATGACCAGCAGCTGATGCGGCTGCAGATCGCCGCGGCCGGCGACGATCTCCTTGACCCGGATGACGTAGCTGTTCGACTGAAGCTGGATGTTGTCCTGGATGCGCACCGAGGGCATGACGAAGCCCATGTCGGCGGCGATCTGGCGGCGCAGCGCCTTGATCTGGTCGGTGAGCTTCGGCCCTTTTTCGGTGTTGATCATCGGCAACAGCCCATAGCCGAGCTCGAGGCGGAGCACGTCGATGTGAAGCGCCGTCGAGATCGGCTCTTCGGCCGGGGCCGGCGGCGGCGCCGCCGCTGCTTCGGCCTTCTTCTCCGCGGCCTTTGTCCTGCTTTGATTGGTGTAGTACGCCGCGGCGCCGCTCATACCGCCAAGCAGAAGGAACGGCAACATCGGCAGGCCGGGGACCACGGACATGACCGTGAGCAGTGCGCTCGCCATCGCAAGCGCCTTGGGATAGCCGCCGAGTTGTCCGATCAGCGCGTCCTCGGGCGCTCCCTGGACACCCGCCTTGGACACCAGCATACCGGCCGAGATCGACACGATCAGGGCGGGGATCTGCGTCACGAGCCCGTCACCGACCGTCAGGAGCGTGTAGTTCTGCGCCGCCTGTGTGATCGTCAGCCCGTGCTGGAACGTGCCGATCACGATGCCGCCGATGATATTGATGAAGACGATCAGCAGGCCGGCGACTGCGTCACCGCGCACGAATTTCGAGGCGCCGTCCATCGCGCCGAAGAACTGGCTTTCGCCTTCGAGCTTTTCGCGTCGCTGGCGCGCACCATTTTCGTCGATCAGTCCGGCAGACAAATCGGCGTCGATCGCCATCTGTTTGCCCGGCATCCCGTCGAGGCTGAACCGGGCTGCGACTTCGGCGATACGGCCCGAACCTTTGGTGATCACGACGAAGTTCACGATCACCAGGATCGCAAAGACGATCACGCCGATCAGGAAATTGCCGCTCATGACGAGCGTGCCGAAGGCCCGGATGATCTTGCCGGCAGCGTCCGTTCCCTCGCTGCCGTGGCTAAGAATGAGCCGTGTCGTCGCGAGATTGAGGGCGAGTCGCAACAGCGTCGCCATCAGGAGGACGGTGGGGTAGGTGCTGAAGTCGAGCGGCTTCTTGATGAACAGCGAGACCAGCAGGATCAGGATCGAGAATGCGATCGAGGTGGTGAGCAGGATGTCGATCAGCCAGGGCGGAATGGGCAGGAGCAGGACGAGAAGAATCGCGATGACGCACGTGGCGACGATCATGTCGCCCTGGCGCAGCAGGTCCTGCAGCCGCCCGGTAAAAGCCGAGCCGGCCGGAGCGGTGGTGACGTTGGTCTCAGCCATGCGCGAAGCCCCCCGAAGCGCCTCCGACGGAGATTAGAGGTGCGGTCGGTCCAAGTCGCCGGCGGGCGTCACCGGCACGCCTTGCTCGCTGTAGAGCTTGAGCTTGTTGCGCAGCGTGCGGATCGAGATCCCGAGGATGTTCGCGGCATGGGTGCGGTTGCCGAGACAGTGCGTGAGCGTGTCGAGAATGAGATCGCGCTCCACGTCGGCGACCGTGCGCCCGACGAGGCCGCTCGCGGCGGTGGAGCCCCCGGGCGGGGTCGCGGTCGCGGTCGGCCGGGCGCCCGTTTCGGCTGCAAGCCCGCTCGAAATCTGAATGGCTTCGGGCCCGATGGCATCGCCCTGGGCCAGGAGGACCGCGCGATGCATCGCGTTCTCGAGCTCGCGGACATTGCCGCGCCAGGTGTGGCTGCGCAGCTTCTCGACCGCGGCCGGCGACAGCAGGCGCACCGGCACACCATTCGCCTCGGCGTATTTCTTGACGAAGTGCTCGGCCAGCGGCTCGATGTCGTCGCGGCGCTCGCGCAAGGGCGGCATGGTGAGCGGCACGACGTTGAGCCGGAAGAAGAGATCCTCGCGGAACCGCCCGGCGCGGACCTCGGCCTCGAGGTCGCGGTTGGTCGTGGCGAGAATGCGGATGTCGACCTTGATCGGCGTCGTGCCGCCCACCCGGTCGATCTCGCGCTCCTGGATGGCGCGCAGGAGCTTCGCCTGCAGACGCAGATCCATCTCGCTGATTTCGTCGAGGAGCAGCGTTCCGCCATTGGCCTCCTCGAATTTACCGACGCGACGCGCCACCGCACCCGTGAAGGCGCCTTTCTCATGACCGAACAGCTCGGATTCGAGCAGGTTCTCAGGGATGGCGGCGCAGTTCACGGAAACCATCGGCTGGTTCGCGCGCCGGCTCTTGCGGTGAATGTAGCGGGCCAGGACTTCCTTGCCGGTTCCGGATTCGCCGCTGATCAGGACGCTTGCATCGCTCGCCGCGATCTGGTCGGCGAGGCGCAGCGTCGCCGCGGTCCTCGCGTCGCGGAATATGACCGCGTTGCTCTCTTCGGTGACCGCTGCGAGCACGGCGGCGATCAGATCGGCGTCTGGCGGCAGCGGGATGTATTCCTTGGCGCCCGCCTTGATGGCGCGGACCGCGGCTGCGGTGTCGGCACCGATGCCGCAGGCGACGACCGGAACGTGGATCCGCTCGGTCTTGAGCGAGGCGACGAGCCCGGCGATATCGAATGCAACGTCGATCATCACCAGATCGGCGCCGTTCCCCGCGCGCAGCGTGGCGAGCCCGCTGGCGACGTCGTCCACCTGCGAGACTTTTGCGCCGCGCGACATGGCGATCTTGGCCGCCGCGGAAACTTGGCCGGTGAGGGGGCTGATGATGAGCAGTCGCATCGTATTATTCCGGGTCTATCGGGTTTTTGTGATCGTCGCGTGTCAGGGTCCGGAGGATCAGGTGCGATCGACCTTCACGATTTCGGTCATGGTCACGCCCAGCCGTTCGTCGACGACCACGACTTCGCCGCGGGCGACGAGCCGGTTGTTGACGTAGATGTCGATTGCTTCGCCGACCTTGCGGTCGAGCTCGACGACGGCGCCGCGTCCCAGCTTCAAGAGCTGGCTGACCTGCATCGTCGCCTTTCCGAGAACCGCAGAGACCTGCACTGGAATGTCGTAGACGGCTTCCAGCTCCTTGGCGGTCTTGGCGGGCTTGCCGGTTTCGGCTTCCGCCATGCCGGTCTGGCCCTCCATTTCATTGAGATTCATGTTGTCTGACATGGGTCACTCCTAAAATTGGGTACGGGCGCGTCTTATTGAGGCGTGGTGGAGGCGATGAAACGTTGGATGGCAGTCTCGATTTCTTTCCAGATCTGGGCGGTGCTGCGCTCGACGCCGCCGTCCGCCCATTCCACGCGGGCATCCTCGGCGGCCAGCGCCGGGTCCGCGACGATGGCGACGCGCCCGGAAAATCCGGTCGCGGTCGCGATCTGCTCGATCTTCTGACGGAAGGAGTCGACATGCATCTCGTTGAGACGCACGACGATTTTCGGCGCGTCGTGCATGCGGCCCAGGCACTCGGCGACGAGGGCTTCGATCTCGGCCATCGCCTCGCGGCGCGCAAGGGCCGGCAGCAGCTTGCGCGTCATGGCGACGGCGGCCGCGACCGCGGCCTTGTTCGTTTCTGCGCGCTGCGCGTCGACCTGCTGAATCATGTTGCCGAGCTGGGCCGAGATGGACTGGAAGGCGGCCGCCGCGCGCATCGCGGCATCCTGCTGGGTGTCGGCGACGCCCTTCGCGTGACCCTCGGCGAACGCTTTGGCCTTTTCGGCTTCGACCTCGGCCGCGGTGAAATTCCGGCGGATCGCCTTGGCCACGGGTGCGGTCTTGGCCTTGCCGAGATCGTTATCGAACAGGAATTTGCTGATGGATGGCATGTCGATGTCCGGGATCAGTAGATCAGCTCGTCGTCGCCGCCGCGCTTGTCGGCGATGACGAGCTCGTCTTTGGCCGCGAGTTCCTTGGCGAGAGCCACCATGTACATCTGCGCTTCGTCCACGTCGCGCAGCCGGACGGGGCCGAGGCCATTGATCTCTTCGCGCAGGAGCTTTCCGGCGCGCTCGGACATGTTGGCGAAGAAGAGATCGCGCAGGGGCTCGGAGGCACCCTTGAGCGCCACCGCGAGCTTCGCCTTGTCGACATTGCGCAGAAGGGTCTGCACGCTCGACGGATCGAGGCGGCCGAGGTCTTCGAAGGTGAACATCAGCGCCTTGATGCGCTCGGCCGAATCGCGGTTGCGTTCTTCCAGGGCGGTGATGAAGCGGCTTTCGGTCGTGCGATCCAGGCTGTTGAAGATCTCGGCCATGGATTCGTGCGGATCGCGGCGGGTGGTGCGCGCGAGGTTGCTCATGAACTCCGAGCGCAAGGTGCGCTCGACGTCGTCCAGGATTTCCTTCTGCACCGCCTCCATGCGCAGCATGCGCATGATGACTTCCATTGCGAACGCTTCCGGCAGCTGCCCCAGGACGCGCGCCGCGTGCTCGGCGCGGATCTTCGAGAGCACGACCGCCACGGTCTGCGGGTATTCGTTCTTGAGGAAGTTCGCCAGCACGCCTTCGTTCACGTTGGCGAGCTTGTCCCACATGGTGCGACCCGCGGGACCGCGGATCTCTTCCATGATGTTGTCGACGCGGTCCTTGCCGAGCACCTTCTCCAGGAGGCGCTCGGTCGAATCGAAGGTGCCGACGAGCGAGCCGGTGGACGAGATCTGGTCCGCGAATTCGACGAACAGGCGCTCGACGATCGAGGAATGGACCGTGCCGAGATTCGACATGGTCTGCGACAGTTCCTTGATCTCTTCGTCGTCCATCAGCGCGAAGAGCTTGGCCGCGTGCTCTTCGCCGAGCGCGAGCATCAGGATCCCCGCCTTCTCGGGGCCCGTCAGCGTTCGGTAGTCTTCGCGGACGCGCATGACTTGTTGGTTCCGGGTCTGATTTTGCTTTTATGTGACTGTGTGTTGCACCGTGTCGAAGGTCAGCCTCAGCCTTCTTGATACATCCAGGTGCGCAAGATGGCTACGGCCTCGTCCGGGTGCTTCTCGACGATTTCGCCGATCTTTTTCATCGAGGATGCCTTCACGCGGCCTTCGACGCGCGCCAGGTCGATCAGGTCGTCGGCGGTGACCTGATTCTGGCGCGGAACGCCGAGGAGAGGATCGATTTCGGGCGCGGCGAGTGCGGGCGCCATTGCCTGCGCTTCGGCCTGGGCGCGGGCCTTGGCGGCTTCGACCTCGATCTGGCGCACCTCAGGCGGCGTAAAGATGTGGCGGATCATCGGCCGGGCGACCAGCATGATGACCAGGATCGCCACGATGCCGAGCACGAGGATCTCGGCCATGCGGAAGTAGTCCTGCTTGGCAAGGCCGAGGTTCAGGAAGCTCTTGTCGGTCGGAATCTCTTCGCCGATATCGGCGACGGCGAATGGGACATTGACGACTTCCAGCGTATCGCCGCGCTTCTCGTCGAAGCCGATCGCCGAGCGGACGATCGCCGTCAGGCGCTGCATCTCGTCGGCGGGCCGCGGCGTGTACGTCTTCGTGCCGTCGGGATTGGTCTTGGTCGTCCCGTCGATGATGACCGCGACCGACAGCCGTTTCACGCTGCCGATCTCCTGGACGTGGCTGCGGGTCGTCTTGGTGACCTCGTAGTTGACCGTTTCCTCGCTGCGGGTCGAGCGGGCGTTGTTCTGGCCATTGCCGCCGGCATTCTGATCGGCGCCCGGGAGGTTGTTGGCCACGGTCACGGTGTTGTTCTGGTTCGCTTCCGTGGAGTCGGAACTCTCGGTCACCGTCTGGGTCGAGCGCACCACCTGGCCGTCCGGATCGAAGCTCTCGGTGTTCGTGACGATCCGGTCGAAGTTGAGGTCGGCGTGGATGTCGGCGCGCACCTTGCCCGGGCCGACCGCACGCTCGAGAAGCTGCTCGACGTTCTGCTGGAGCCGCTGCTCGTAATTGCGGGACTGCTCGGCGTTGTTTTCCGCGGTTGTCTGCGGGTCGTTGTCATCGCTCGAGCCGCGCGCGAGCAGGGTGCCCTTATCGTCGATGAGCGAGACCCGGGTCGGCTTCATGCCCGGGATCGCACCGGCCACCAGGTTCTGGATCGCCTGGATCTGACCGCGGGTGAGCCGGCCGGCCTCGCGCATCTTGACCACCACCGAGGCGGTCGGCTCCTGTTTCTCGCGGCTGAACAGGTCGCGGCGCGGCATGACGAGGTGGACGCGCGCGGCCGCAATCGGGCTCAGTGAGGCAATCGTGCGCTCCAGCTCGCCTTCGAGGGCGCGCACCAGGTTCAGGTTCTGAACGAAATTCGTGGCGCCGATCGACTCGCCCTTGTCGAACAGCTCGTAGCCGACCGATCCGTTGTGAACGCCGCCCGATTCGGCGAGCGACATGCGAAGCTTGAGCGCCCGATCCTCCGGCACCCAGATCTGGGTGCCGCCCGAGCGCAGCTCATAGGGGACGCCCTCGCTGTCGAGCTTGGCTGCGATCTGATTCGCATCATCCGGCGACAGCTGGCCGAACAGCAGGCTCATCGGCGGGGCCGTCAGCCGCGTCGAGACGAAGAAGAAGAACGCGATCATGCCAAGCACGACGCCGCCAAGGAGTGCCACCTTGACGGGTCCAAGCCGGCGCAGGTTGTCGAGTAGGTCGCCCACGCTTTTTCACCCCGAGTCCGGTAAATCCAGCCAATCACGCGGGCGTACGGTTAACGCCCAAATTTGATTGGATTTATCCTAAAACTTTAGGAATGAAAGAACGGTTAAGGTCCGGCAGTTTTTGCCGGGCGACCAGGTAATTTTTGCCGGGTGAAAGTCCGGCCGAGCCGCAAGCTCAGCCGGTCTGCAGCTCAGCCAGTCTGTAGCGGGCGCTGGAGCCGGTAGTCCTGAAGCCGCGTCGCCCGAAGGCCGCGCATGCCGTGGCGATCGATCAGCCGCTGCCACGACAGGAATTCCTCGACCGACAGATGATAGCGCTGGCAGGCTTCCTCGAGCGTCAGCACGCCCGCGCGCACAGCGGCGACCACGGCGGCCTTGCGCCGGATCACCCAGCGCTTGGTCGTGGGCGGGGGCAGGGCCGAGACAGCCATCGTCACGCCATCGTCGGGCCGGCGCACGGAGGTCGTGCTCGACTCGTCTGCGGGACGAAGGTTTCCATCAACCATTGTCATGCCTCGCATGTTAGCCAATACCGGCTTAAAGATTTCCTAAGCGGCGGGGCATTTTCGGTGCGGCTAAGTCCTTTTGCCACCGCGCTAAAAACGGTTAACGTCAGGAGATCAGGTTGGCGGCGGTGACGTTCATCTTGTCCGCCGTCTGCACGACCTGGGCGGACGAGCTGTAGGCCTGCTGGGTGAGGATCATCGTCGTGAACTCGGAGCTCAAATCGACGTTCGATTCCTCGACCGCACCGACGTTGAGGTTCGACACGCTCGTGCCGGGCAGCGCGAATTGGGCGCCGCCGGAGGACTGGGTCGGCGCGTAGACCTGCCCGGACAGGGCCTGCATGTTGTCGGGGCTGTTAAACAGCGCGAGCGGGATCTGATAGAGGACCTTGGTGGCGCCGTTGGTGTACTGGCCGACGACGGTGCCATCGGGGTTGATCTTGACGCCGTTGAACGTGCCTTGCGGCAGGCCGTTCTGGGCGTAGGTGGTGTTCGAGGCGATGGCCTGTCCGTTCGTGGTGCTGCTAGGCGCATTGCCGAGCATCTGCACACCCGTGGTGTCCACCGCGAACGTCGTACCGCCGCCAGTGATGGAGACGGAGGGCGTCAGTGAATTGCCGCTGCTGTCGAACGAGAACTGCCCCGCTCCGGTCGACAGAGGATTGCCCTTGCTGTCGGTCGCCGTCAGAGTCCACGTGACGCCAGCTCCCGGAGTGGCGACAGGATTCGACCAAGTCAGAGTCGCCCCCTGCAGCTTTCCATTCGAGTCGAAGAAATTGATCGGCGTGCTCACGGAGGTGGCGCCGACGGCAGGGATCACGGCCCCCAATGTGGCCGTGGTGGTGGCCTGGCCAGGAAACGGCGCCTGGCTGCTGACCTGGATCGGCACGAGACCCGCGGTCGACGTCGGGGCGGTCACAGTCGTGCCCGGCGTCACCGGGACGCCCAGGAGATACTGCCCGTTCTGATTGGCAAGATAGGCTGCGTTGGCCTGGAGCGTGACGCCGTTGAAGCTGGAGCCGAGCGATCCGGCAGTCTCTGTTGGCACGATCGCTTGCAGGTTGCCCGCCCGACCGTACACGACGCCGGATGTCGACGAGGTGGCGGACCCGATGTCCGCAAATGCGAACATGCCGTTACCCGGGATCGCCAGGTCGAAGTCGTTGCCGGTAGTCTGGATGGCGCCGTTGAGTGAGACGAGGTTGGCGGTGATCGACGTCACGCCGTTCTGATTGTTGACCGGCGACGGCGCTTTGGTGAGGCTGTTGCCGCCCGTGGTGCCGTTGTTTTCGCCCAGCAGCGTGGCGAAGGTCGTCTCGGTGCGCTTGTAGCCGATCGTATCGATATTGGCGATATTCTGGCTGAGGCCGCCCATGGCTTGGGACTGAGCCATCATGCCCATGACGCCGTTATCGTAGATTCCGTTGAGACTCGTCATGACCGGTTATCCAGTGATCGGTCGGGGCCCGCCCGAACGGCGGGCCCCGACGGAATTAGCCTTGGATGATCTGCAGGAGTTCCTGCAGCATCGTGTTGGCGGTGGTGATCGTCTTCGAGTTCGCGGAGTAGGCGGTCTGGGTGGTGATCATGTTCGCGAACTCGTCGCCGAGATCGGCGTTCGATTCCTCGAGCGAGGAGGGTGCGATCGATCCCGCACCGCCCGTACCGGCGATGCGCCAGTTGAAGTTGCCCGACGCGACGGTCTGCGAATACGTGTTGCCGTCCTGCGCCTGCAGGGCGGATGGATCGGCAAACGTCGTCACCGGGACCTGGAACAGCTTCTGCGTGGCGCCGTTGCTGTAGGAGGCGATGACGAAGCCGTTCTTGTCGATGGTGACGCCGGTCTGCAGGCCGACCGCAGCACCGTCCTGGTTGGTGAAGTTCTTGTTGAACGAGGCGGCGAACTGCGTGAGTCCGTCGGTCTTGCCGGTGCCGAGGACGCCGGCAGTTCCGAGGTTGAAGGTGATGTTGCTCGACTTGGCGCCGTTCGCCCAATTGACGCTGATGGCCGCTGGCGCCGTCGGGCTGCCGCTGTAGAGCGGCTGATTGGCCAAGCCATTGGCGAAGTTGGCCGGGTACTCGGTCACGCTGTTGAGACTGCCGTCGCCATTGAACTCGATGGTTCCGGCGGACAGCAAGCCGCGGCCGGTTATGGTGCCGGCGATGTCGCTGTCGGTGTCGTAGAGCTCATATGCCCACTGATTGGTGCCGGTGTGAACGAAACTCAAATTCAACGTATGCGCCGTGCCGAGCGCGTCGAAGACCTGGATCGGGTCGTTGAACTGGGCAGTGACCGCACCCGACTGTACGTTGCCCGCCACATAACTCGCGGCGATTCCGGTCGCCAGGCCGAGCGTTGTGACACCGGAACCGGCGAAGGTGACGCCCCAGGGCGAGGAGGTGTCTAGGATGGCCGTACCGCCGGTCTGATTGACCGATGCCTGCATGCCGGGAATGCTGTTGAGGAGGCCCGCGAGCCCGGCGAGGTCGCTGTAGTTCAGGACCGTGGCGCCGCCGATCGAGAAGCCGGTGGCGGTCGCGCCAGTGGCGAAGCTCATCGTGTACGTCGTGCCGTTGATCGTCAGCGCCAGGTCGTCGGCCGTGGACAGGAGCGTCGTGGCGGTGGCCGGTCCCGAAGTCGCATTATTCGTATCGGTCGCCGTGGAGTAGATGCTCTGGCTGCTGTTTACGTTGGCGCCGACCGTCACGTTCTGCGTGCCGACCGCGACGCCGTTCGTGGTGCCGACCGAGACGACCTGGAGCTGGTTGACGTTCGAGATGGTGCCCGCCTGGGTGAGCTGCCATCCCTCGAGGAACATGCCGGCCGAGTTGACAAGGCGTCCCTGCACGTCCTGATGGAACGAGCCGGCGCGGGTGTAGAGGTTGTTCCCGAGCCCGTTGCCCTGGTCGTTGACCGCGAAAAACCCGTTTCCGGTGATGGCCACGTCGAGCGGGCTGTTGCTGGCCTGCAGGGTGCCTTGCGTCGAGATCAGCGCGAACCGCCCGGACTGCACGCCGCCCGGCGAGTACGTCGTCGTCGCGGCGCTGTTCACCACCAGCGTGGAGAACGTCGCGTTCGACTTCTTGTAGCCGATCGTGTTCAGGTTGGCGATGTTGTCCGAGATGATACCCATGGCGTTCGACTGGGCCTGCAGGCCCGACACGCCGGACAGAAGCGCACCTGTGAGACTCATGATCTTGCTCCTTCAAAAACCTTTTTCATGCCATTGGCCATGGATTGCGGCCGTCAGCCGCTCGAGCTCGGAGGCGCCACGGAGGTCACGTCGCTGATCGGGATCTGCTGGCCACCCTGCGTCGTCAGCATGACCTGGCCGTTGACCAGGCTGACGCCGGTCACGATTCCCGTTTCGCCGGCGGTGACGCTCACCGGGTTGTTCTGCGAGTTGAAGCCTTGGATGTTGATGCTGTAGGTGCCGTCCGGCACGACCGTGCCGTTGCTGTTCTTGCCGTCCCACGACACGCTCTGAGGGCCCAATTGCGTCGGCGTCTCGGTCAGGGTGTTGATCACGTTGCCGTTCGAATCCTTGATCGTGATCGTGACCTTGGCCGTGGTCGCGTCGGTGAGGGTGTAATTGATCGCGGCCGTGCCGCCGGCGAGTTGCACCTGGTTGCCGCCGCCATTGACCTGCATTCCGATGTAGCCGGCGGCGTTTGACATCTGATTGTTGGTCTGCAGCGTGATGAGCTGCTGCAGGTTCTGGTTCTGCAGAATGCCCTGCTCGACGCCGGTGAACTGGACGAGCTGCGAGGTGAACTGCGTCGAGTCCATCGGGTTCAGCGGGTCCTGGTTCTGCAGCTGCGTGGTCAGCAGCGTCAGGAAGCTCTGGAAGTTGTTGCTGAACGACGCCAGCGCATTCGAGCCGCTGTTGGTCGAGCTCGGCGACGGCGTGCTGCTGGTGGGAGTGATGGTGGTCATCGCAGGTCCTCTTGCGCGCTTATCGGTTAGACCCGGATGTCGACACGGTTCGTGCCGACGCCGGAGTTCGCGTAGATCGCGGCAGGTGCCGGCGCTTCATCGGGCACGTTGCTCCACGACGGGGTTGAGGTGCGGCCGGCATTGCCGGCGAAACCGCCCGCCCAGCCGGGGGTGCCCTGCTGGTTCTGGCCGCGCAGGTTGAAGCTGAGGCTTCCGGCATCGGTGCGGACGCCCGCGTCCTGAAGCGAACGCGTCAACTCATGCGCGTTGCGCTGGAGCATGTCGGCGGTCTGCGGGCGATCGGCCGAG
This sequence comes from Alphaproteobacteria bacterium, assembly GCA_035506575.1. GTDB lineage: Bacteria > Pseudomonadota > Alphaproteobacteria > CACIAM-22H2 > CACIAM-22H2 > DATJPD01. The sequence continues at coordinate 14,785 of DATJPD010000187.1, read as the reverse complement.
AACACGGCGCTGAAATGTCCGCTGGGACCGATTTCCATTCGCACTTCGACGTGCCCAAGCTCCGGCGGATTGAGTTGGACGTTGATGTGGTCGATGCCGTCTACGGCAGCCTTGCTGACATGAACGGTGACCTGCTGGATGACAGCGGAAGCGGTGGCGGCCGACGTCGTCGCCGCCGCCGCCTGCGTGCTCGCCACGGCCTGCGCATTGGCGGCTTGGCCGATGTCCGTCACGCTGGGCAGAGCCGCGGCCTGAAGCGCCTTGGGATCGGACGATCCGTTCGCGGCTGCCGGCGTGTCCTTGGTCGCATCCGGCGTCCCGGGCTTGCCGTCGACCGGGGCGGCCGCTGATCCCTCGAACCCGCCGTCGGCCGGCGGCTGGTCGTTGCCCGGCGTGCTGTTCGCCTGGGCGGCCTGCTGCGACACGAGCTGGGCGGCATAGCCAGTTGACGGGTTGCTGCTCGTGGCCGAAGACGCCGAAGAGGTCGTGCTCACTTTGACCCCGGCCGTCGATGCCTTGGTTCCATCGCCCTCGCCGGAGGGGGTGGCCGGGTCGCCGGCACCGGGCAGGGGCGACTGGGGAAGGGCCTGCGAGGCAGTGGCCGCGGACCCGGCGTCGGTCGCGTTCGCGGCAGCGTTTGCCGCTGCCTGAGCGGCCGTGGCCTGCGCCTGGGTCGCCGCAGGAGTCGTGGTCGTCGCCGCCGCTGAAGAACCCTGCGATCCGGAGGCGGCGGGCGCCGGCTGGCCGGCCGGTGCGTCTTGCCCGGCGGCGAACGCTTGGGCAAGGGCTGCGGCCGCTGTCGGCGAGGACGCTGGTTGGCCGGTCGTCGAGGCCGGCGTCGCATTGGCGCCGGCCTGCGCCGTACTGGAGGAGGACGGATCGTTTTGCGCCTGGGTCGCGTCCGGGCTGGCCGTGCTGTCGCTTGCGGGCGTCGATTGCCCGCTGGCCGGTGAGCTCGTGCCCGTCGAAGGCAGCGACAGCCCGGCCGCCAACATGTCGGGCGTCACGGGCGCGGGGGGTGCTGCGGGCGTTCCGTTCGACCCGACCGCCGGGGTGATGGCCGAATTTGGATCGGCTGATGCGGTGTCGGCCGGTGTCGCCGCAGCCGGGGCGGCGACCGGAACGAGCACGGCCACGGCCGCGGCGGCGGCGGCGAGCGCGGCCGCCGACGGGTCGGTGCCGTTCGTTTGGTCGGTTTTCGACGAGGATTTCGAGGAACTGGTCCCGTCTCCTGAGTCGGTATTCGAATCCGTGGAGCCGGATGCAGTTTGGCTGTGGTCGTCGGCCTGACCGCCGGAGGACTGACCCTGAGAGGCCGAGTTTGTCGGCGCGCCCGTTCCGGCTGCCGAGCTCCCCGTTGCCGGGCCTGACGAGCCGGATCCAGCCGCTTGGGTTGGCGCGCTCGAGTTGGACGCAGCCGCGCTCGACGACGTTGAAGAGGAACTTGAAGAGTTCGACGGCGTGCTGCCTTGCGCGACCTGCGACTGGCCCGAGGCCGCGGAGCTTCCAACGCCCGAGCCATTGGCTGACGAGCCGCCCACGTTCTGCAGAACATCGGAAAAGTTCTGCGACGACGACTTCGCCGATGCGGAACTTGCCGAAGCCGCAGGCGCCGAGCTGGGCGCCATCATTCTCTCAAGGATCGCAAGCGTCATGTACCGAGCAGCCCGTGCTTAAGCGTTGCTGTCCGCAAGGACATCAGCAAAGCCGAGGCCAGCCGGGCCGGTCAGTATAAGCTATTGATACAGATAATTTTTTTAGATTCGGGTAGGCGCTTAGGCCAGGGCGCTTTGGGCGGCTCGGGGAAATTCATGCCGGATCGGCCCGGCAGTTTTTGCCGGGTCCGCCGCGGCCGGCGCCGGTGCAAGCAGCGGAGTGTCGGCAGAGTGCGCTTTGAACGCGAGGCGCCCGCGGCCTAGGATTTGTGGGTGAAGGTGCCGGCGCGGATCTTTTCCGGCAATTCTTCCACCATCTTTGCCACGGCGTCCTCGCCGTGGATCTGGACCATCAGGCCGAGAGCGCTCGAGACGGCGGCGGTCGCGACTGTGTCGGGAGGCACACCTCGGCTTAGAGAGGCCTCATAGGCGTCCACGATGAGGTTCATGGCAACGAGGGCGTGGTCATGTTCAGAGGACATTGAACGATCTCCTTCGGCCATGAGGCAGGGTGGCTCACCTGCCGGTCGAATCGACGGCCACTATATCGCGTTTTGACGGCGGATCACGGGAAAAACGCATATCCGCCAATTGGGTACGTGCTGGCGGCCGCACGATGCGCGACAGGTCCGAGCCCGAGATTGGCACTTCTCAGCCATCGCCCGTTCCGTCAAGTTCCTACGCGACACGATCCGCCGGAGTTCGGTACGCGAAGACATGGCCACGCCGATGCAACAGGCCGCTGAAGCATTTCAGCGCGGGGTGCGGCATCATCAAGCCGGCCAATTGCAGCAGGCGGAACTGCTGTACCGCCAGGCGTTGGCCATCGATCCGCGCCACGCGCCCAGCCTTCATCTTCTCGCTGTGGTCGCATTGCAGGTCGGTCGCCCGGATGCGGCGCTGGCGCATGTCGACGAGGCTCTCAGGCTGCAACCAAACGTGCCTGAATATCATCACGAGCGCGGCAACGCGCTTCGCGGCCTGGGCCGCCTGGCCGACGCGGAGGCGGCGTATCGCAACGCCCTCCGATTGCGCGGCCGGTTTCCGGAAGCGCTCTGCAGTCTCGGCACCGTTCTTTTGATGGCCGGCCGTTTTGCGGATGCGGAATCCTGCGGGCGCAAAGCGGTCCGCCTCAAGCCGGAGTCCTGGGAGGCCCAGACATTGCTTGGCCATGCTTTGGGAGGGCTCGGCCGGTTTCAGGACGCGGAAGCCTGCCATCGCGCGGCGGTACGGCTGATGCCCGGGGTCGCGGTCATCCACAACAACCTTGGATACGCGCTCAGTCGGCTGGGCCGCCATGCCGAGGCCGAGCCCTGTTATCGGGAAGCGGTCCGTCTCGCCCCGAATTTTGCCGACGCCCACAACAATCTGGGCGGCTGCCTCAAGGACCTCAACCGCCCGGCCGAGGCGGAGCCGTGCTTCCGCGAAGGGCTCCGGTTGCGTCCGGATGATGCGGGCGCTCTGTCGAATCTCGCAGATGCGCTCAGCATGCTCGAACGTCACGACGAGGCCGAGCTGTGCTGCCGCGCGGCCCTGAAGATCAACCCGGATTTCGCGACTGCTCACAATACGCTGGGCTCCGTCTTGCGGGCTCTCGGCCGCCTTCCCGAGGCGGAAATGGCATGCCGGACGGCCCTGCGTCTGCAGCCGGATTTCGCGCTCGCCCATAACAATCTCGGCGTCGCCCTTTTGGATCTTCGCCGGACGGCCGAGGCGGTCGGCTGCTTCCAGGAAGCGTTGAACGCCAAGGCAGATTTTCCGGAAGCCTGCGTCAATCTCGCCGGGGCGCTGACGAAGCTTGGCCAATTCGATTCGGCAGAGGCCTATCTCAATAAGGCGCTGCAGCTGCGGCCGGGATTCGTCGAAGCCCAGATCAAGCTGGGCAGACCCTTGCTGGTGCAACACCGGTTCGGCGAACTCATTTCTCTCTATCGGCAGGTCATCGGCACGTCCTTGAATTCCGTGCCGGCGTGGCGCGACTTACTGTCCGTACTGCCCTACACCCCCGATCTCGATGCCGACCAGTTTGCGGAGTTCCACCGACAATTCGGCCGGGCGGTGGCCCATATCGCCACGAAAAGCCCGCTGACGAACGATCGCAACCCGGATCGCCGGCTGCGCGTCGGCTGGCTTTCATCGGACTTCAACGATCATCCGGTCGGTCGAAACGTCGAACTGCTGTTCGCGCATCGCGATCCTGCGGCGTTCGAGATGGTTTGCTACGCAGACATCAGGATGCCGACGCCGCGCACCGACTGGTTTCGGGCTCATGCGGATGCATGGCGTTCCATTTCAGGCATGAGCGATGCGGCGGTTGCCGACAAGATACGGGCCGACCGGGTCGACGTGATGATCTACCTCGCCGGCCGGTTCGATCAAAATCGGCCGCAGATCGCCGCATGGCGGCCAGCGCCGGTTCAGGTGAGTTTTCACGATGTCGCCACCAGCGGGATCGCTGACATGGACTACCTCGTCGCCGATTCCGTTCTCGTTCCGCGCAATGGCGCGGAGTACTTCACGGAGCGCGTCCTGCGGTTGCCGAATTTCTACCTCCACGCGCCACTTCCCGATGACCCCGCCCCAACCGATCCCCCATGTGTTGCGGCCCGGCACGTGACGTTCGGATCATTTCACAACCCGATCAAGCTCAATCCCAAGGTCCTCGAGCTCTGGGCGGGGGTGCTGCAGCGCATCCCGAATGCGCGGCTGCGGCTCAAGTACCTGGAGGCCTTCGCCAGCGAGGAGGCGCGGAACGGGATCCGCCGGCTCATCGGACCGGACCATGCGGACCGGCTGGATTTTGACCCGTTCAAGGCTCCCATCGGACAGCACCTGGCCCAATACAACCAGGTGGATATCGCGCTCGACCCATTTCCGTTCAACGGGTCCACGGCGAGCTTCGAGGCGCTGTGGATGGGCGTTCCCATCGTCACCTTGGCCGGCGACCGCATGGCCGGCCGGTGGACGGCATCGATACTGAACAAGGTTGATCTCGGCGATCTGGTTGCAAGATCTCCGGACCACTACATCGAGATCGCGGCGGCGCTGGCCGCCGATACGCGCCGACTGCTGGACTTGCGTCAAAATCTCAGAGAGCGCGTACGTCACTCGTCGCTTTGCAACGGTCCGCGGAACACGCGCCATCTCGAACGCGCGCTCCGCGCCGTGTGGCGAAAATGGTGTGGCACGGCATCGGCCGCCGGTCCAGTCGCGGCCGGTGAAGACTGATCCGAACGATGGTGGCGCCCTTTAACCGCGCGGTGCTCATTGGACGTCAGGCCGCGGCGCCGGGTTGCCTTCGCGGCACCATTTGCGCCACACGGCGCGCAGGGCGCGCTCGAAGTAGTGCGGCGCCCGGGTTGTGTTGCAGATCGCGCTCCTGACCAGTCTGTCGCGTAACGTCTGCCGCAGGTCCGAGAGCCGGGCCTGATCCGAGGCCAAGCCGACTGCGATCTCGACATATTCTTCCGGCGTCTCCGCGATCAAGTCGTCCAGGCCGACCTTCGACAGCATCGAGGCCGTCCACCGGCTGATCGCTGTGTCGCCCAGCAGGGTCACGACCGGAACGCCCATCCATAACGCTTCGAACGTCGCCGTCGAGCCGTTGAATGGAAACGGATCGAGCGAAATGTCGACATGGTTGTACGCCTCGAGGTGGTCGCCGATCGAGCGCGTGAATACGCCGAAGGCCGCCCGAGCCGCCACATCATCCCCGAGATCGCGCCGGACGGTCTGCTGCAAATTCTGGTCGGCGAAGCGCTCCATGTACTGGAACTGGATCCGTGCGCTCGGCGTGTGGCGAAGGACGTCCCCCCACAGCGAAAAGACTTTCGTGTGCAACTTCGACGGATTGTGGAAGCTGGCGAATTTCACCTCGCCCGCTGTCAAACAAGGCGGAGCCGCCGGTGTCGGACCACCCCGCGGCGGCTCGTGCAGGTAACAACTGGGCAGCCGCAAAACCCGCTCGGTGAATTTTTCCGGCCGGCCTGGCGGCGCGAGCATGCGGTCGCCGATGAAATAATCCATCTCCGCGATGCCGCTCGTCGCGGTGTCGAACATGCTGATCTGGACCGGCGCCGGACGCCAAGCCGCCACCTGCGGCCGGTTGTCGTCGAAATGGCCCGCCAGGTAGATCATGACGTCGATGCCATCGGCCCGGATCATCCGGGCGACATCGGCATCGTCGAGGCCGGTGATCGAACGCCACACATCCGTGTTTCTCTTGAAGGCTTCAGTCACCTGGTCCGGCTTTTTCACGTCGGCGTAACAGAACGTCTCGAACGCGGTCCGGTCACGGTGCCGGAACAATATTCCCGCGTTCCGTGCGACCGGATGCCCCATGAAATCGGACGACAGCCATCCGACGCGTATCCGGCGCGTCGGGCTGCGATCGTTTGCCGGTGGCGGGAGCGGGCTCTCCTTCGTCCGCTCGCTCATGAGGCGCCCGAAGGCAAGATGTTTCTCGAAGCGCTCGTCGAGGCTGAGATCGGGCACGTACATGAGCGAGCCGAGAAGCGTCCGCCAGCCGGCTTCGGATTGGATCGATCCGAGCACGTCTTGCAGATACTGGCCGGCTTCCGCGAATTTCCGCTGGGCGAGGAGTGCTGCAGCGAGCCCTTTCGTCGCGTCGTGCTGTCCGGGTTTCTGGCGCAGGGCCTCGCGGTAGCTCGCTTCCGCCTCGACAAGCCGGCCGAGTTCCTTGAGCGCGTTGCCAAGATTTGCGTGAGCGGCCGTGAAGTCCGGTTGGAGACGGATCGCCTCGCGGTAGCAGGCTTCGGCTTCGGCATGGCGGGACAGGCCGCTGAGCGCCAGCCCAAGGCAGTTGTGCGCGTCCGCGGAGGCGGGTTTGAGGCGTACCGCCGCCCGGCCATGCGGCTCCGCCTCTGCCGACCGGCCGAGCAGATAGAGCGTGTCGGCGCGGTTGATATGTGCCTCCGCGAAGTCCGGCCGCACGCCCGCGGCCAGCTGAAAGCAAATCTCCGCCGAGGCCAATCGACGGATCTCGCGATAAAGGACCCCGAGGTTGTTGTGGGCGTCGGCAAAGTCCGGGCGGATACGCAGGGCTTCCCGGAACGACGCCTCGGCTTCCGGGATCCGGTCGAGCTTGCTCAACACCCGGGCCAGATTGTTGTGGGCTTCCGCTGCATCGGGCCGCAGACGCACGGCCTCACGAAGACAGGCCTCAGCCTCTTTCCAGCGGCCGAGCCCGGCCAGCGCCAGCCCCAGGTTCGTCTGCGCGGTGTAGTCCGGCCGCGCGCGCACCGCCGTGCGGCAAATCGTCTCTGCCTCTTCGAAGCGGCCGAGTTCTACCAGCAGCCCGCCAAGGTTGGTCAGCGCTTCCGGGAGATCGCGCTGCCGCCGCAGGGCTTCGCGATAGCACGCCTCGGCGTCTGCCGTCTTTCCCAGATCCTTGAGCGCATTGCCCCGGCTCGTGTGATACGCCGCGGCCCGGGGCTGAATTTTTATGGCCTGCTCGATGTACTCGAGGGCGCGCGCGGGCTGGCCCAGCTGGCGCGCGATGATTCCCAGGAGATGCAAGCTGTCGGCATGGCCGGGATTGACGGCCAGCACCTGACGATAGAGCGCTTCCGCCTGCTGTAATTGGCCGGCCTGATGGTGGCGAAACCCAAGCTGAAACGTTTCGACAAACGACTGTCGAGTCTGCGCCATAACCCAGGTCTCCGACTCCGCCGAGGCATGCGGGAGCCGCTTATCTTATGCTTGAGGCGGCTTGGGGCGGACTCAAAATCTGGTCCGCTCCAGCCGTCGCGGGCCGCCGCTGGACCCGTTCTCCGCTTACCTGAACAGCGACAGGATGATCTGCGGACGCTGGTTAGCGATGCTGAGCGCTTGCACGCCGAGCTGCTGCTTGACCTGCAGCGCCTGCAGCTGCGCGCTTTCCTGCGCCAGGTTCGCATCCACCAGCGCGCCAAGGCCCTGGTTCAACGAATCCTGGAGGGTCTTGCTGAACGTGGTGAGGAAGTTGAGGTCGCTGGCATTGGCGCCGAGCGAGCCCAGCGCCTGTCCGACGACGAGCGACTGCGAATCGATCGTGCTGAGGAGCGCCAGCGCCGCCGCGGTCGTGGTCACGCCGGTCGACAGGGTGGCGGACACGCCCGAGAGCGAGGACACGTTGGTGAGCGTGAGCTGGCCGCCGGAAATGGTCGAGGTAATCGACACGCTGACGGAGCCTGCCGAGAGCAGGTTGCGGCCGTTGTAGACGGCGTTATTGATGAAGGTGTTCAGCTGCGAAATCATCGAGTTGAAGTCGTTCGACAGGATCGACTGCTGGCCCGCGGTGTTCGCCGGGTTCGATGCCTCGACGGCCTTGGCCTTGATCGATGCGAGCAGATTGGACACCGAGGTGGCGCCGGCGATCGCGGTCTGGATGATGCCGGTACCCGCCGAGAGGCTCTGCTGAACGGCGTCGAAGGCCTTGAGGTCCGAGCGGATGCCCTGGGCAATCGAGAAATCGGACGCATCGTCCTTCGGACCGGTGACCTTGAGGCCCGTGGAGACGCGGTTTTGTGTCTTGTCCATCTGCGACTGCGTCACCGTCAGGTTCTGCAGCGCGACAAGGGCGCCTACGTTTGTGTTGATCGACGTCATCTCAAGCTCCTGTTTCTAGGGCCGGGCCTCGTGGGCCAGCGCCTCTGCCATCTGGGGGCCTGCTTCGCAAGCCGAATGCCAGACGTAAGGCATTGAAAATAAACAAAAATGATAAGATCGAAGAGCGCGTGGCGCGGCAGAATTTGCTGGTCGGGGTAAGATTTGCCGGTCTGCGGAGTTCGCCGACGGCGAAAAAAAGCGGCCGCCGAGGCGGCCGCGACAGGACGACGAGGAGAAGGGTGGAGCCGCCAGGCGGCGGCTCCACCGGCAAAACTTAGCGGAACAGCGACAGGATGATCTGCGGGCGCTGGTTGGCGATGCTGAGCGCCTGCACACCGAGCTGCTGCTTGGTCTGCAGAGCCTGCAACTGCGCGCTTTCCTGGGCGAGGTTGGCGTCGACCAGCGCGCCGAGGCCCTGGTTCACCGAATCCGACAGCGACTTGGTGAACGTGGTGAGGAAGTTCAGGTCGTTGGCGTTCGCGCCCAGCGAGCCGAGGGCGGAGCCGACGATCAGTTGCTGCGCATCGACCGTGCTGAGCAGGGCGAGCGCTGCAGACGTCGTGGTGACGCCGCTCGACAGCGTGGCCGAGATGGTCGACAGCGTGGAGGCGTTGTTCAGCGTCAGCTGGCCGCCCGAAATGGTCGAGGTGACCGACACGCTGACCGAGTTGGAGGAGAGCAGGTTGCGGCCGTTGTAGACGGCGTTGTTGATGAAGGTGTTGAGCTGGGCGATCATCGCGTTGAAGTCGTTCGACAGGATCGACTGCTGCGTCGCGGTGTTCGCCGGGTTCGACGCCTCGATGGCCTTGCTCTTGATGGTGTTGAGCAGGTTCGAGACCGAGGTGGCGCCGGCGATCGCGGTCTGGACGATGCCGGTACCTGCCGAGAGGCTCTGCTGAACGGCGTCGAAGGCCTTGAGGTCCGAGCGGATGCCCTGGGCGATCGAGAAATCCGACGCATCGTCCTGCGGCCCGGTGACCTTGAGGCCGGTCGAGATCCGGTTCTGGGTGACGTTGAGGCTGTACTGCGTGGAACTGAGGTCGGCCAGAGCGACCTGCGCGCCGACGTTGGTGTTGATCGAGGTCATTGCTCATCTCCTGCTTCTAGGTGGCAAGACCGGCCCCATGCCGTCTTGGCGCCCGAGTTTCCAGGAGGCGCATCGCAAGCCAGGTGCCATCGCGGTCAATGGCTGGGTCGTTGAAAAATAAGAATATTCCGTGCCGCCTGGAGCGCTCTAGGCGGCCGTTGCAGGGAAGAAATTGCAGGCTCGGCAAAACCTGCCGGGATCACGTCGGCGGTCAGGCCGAAAAAGAAAATGGGCGGCCGCGCAAGCCGGCCGCCCAAGGCGAGGGAGGAAGATTGGAGCCGCCGGGTGGCGGCTCCGTCGACGAAACTTAGCGGAACAGCGACAGGATGATCTGCGGGCGCTGGTTGGCGATGCTGAGCGCCTGCACGCCGAGCTGCTGCTTGGTCTGCAGGGCCTGCAGATTGGCGCTTTCCTGCGCCAGGTTCGCGTCCACCAGCGAGCCGAGACCCTGGTTCACCGCGTCCGACAGCGACTTGGTGAACGTGGAGAGGAAGCTCAGGTCGTTGGCGTTCGCGCCCAGCGAGCCGAGGGCGGAGCCGACGACCAGCTGTTGCGCGTCGACCGTGCTGAGCAGGGCGAGCGCCGCCGCCGTCGTGCCGACGCCGGTCGACAGCGTGGCCGAGATGGTCGACAGGGTAGAGGCGTTGTTCAGCGTCAGCTGGCCGCCCGAGATGGTCGAAGTGATCGACACGCTGGCCGAGCTGGCGGACAGCAGGTTGCGGCCGTTGTAGACGGCGTTGTTGATGAAGGTGTTGAGCTGGCTGATCATCGCGTTGAAGTCGTTCGCCAGGATCGACTGCTGCGTCGCGGTGTTCGCCGGGTTCGACGCCTCGATGGCCTTGCTCTTGATGGTGTTGAGCAGGTTCGAGACCGAGGTGGCGCCGGCGATCGCGGTCTGGATGATGCCAGTGCCGGACGAGAGGCTCTGCTGAACGGCGTCGAAGGCCTTCAGGTCCGAGCGGATGCCCTGGGCGATCGAGAAATCCGACGCATTGTCCTGCGGCCCGGTGACCTTGAGGCCGGTGGAAATGCGGTTCTGGGTCATGTTGAGGTCAGTCTGCGTCCGCGAGAGGTCGGCCAGAGCGACCATCGAGCCGACGTTGGTGTTGATCGAAGTCATTGCTTTTCTCCTCGTTCTAGGTGGCAAGACCGGACGCGTTGATGCGACCGCTGTCTGAGGCGACATGCCTCCCTGCCGTCGTGGAGGAGGATAGCTACAAGGTCGTTAAAATTTTCCTAAATAGTACATCAATAGCCGATATAAATGATTGTATCTAATTGGGGTCGCCCCACGCTATTGATATTCAAAATAAAATTTGGATCTGCTAGTCCGCGATCCGGAATCGATGGCCGTGCAGGTCTACGTGAAGGGTGCCTTGCAGGCCGTCGGCAAAGGCGCGGACGCGCCGGTCGAGTTCCTCGGCGCCTATGTCGGGCGACAGGGCACACATCGTGTCGAAGTCGCTCTGACGGCTTTTCCAGCCGCTCCATTGCATGTCGACATGCGGCAATGGCGCGAGCGACGTGGCCAAGAGCGGCCCCAGCCGCATGAACAACCGGACCGCCGCCTCGTAGCTGAGCTGTTCGATCTGCGACAGACGCGGCGTGTCAGGCATGTCGAACCATTCCACGCCGACGATCGGGCCGGAATCGACGCGGGCCAGCATCTCATGCGCTGTCACGCCGAAACGGCGCGCACCTTCGTAGATGGCGAAGCTGGCCGGATGGCGGCCCGGATATGTTGGTGGTCCGGGGTGGAAGTTGTAGCCGCGCCCCTCGAATGCGGCGAGTACGTTCGCCGGCACCAGTGCGGACGTGCAGAACGCGATGAGGCGCGCCCCCGGTCGGGGCGGATGGAACTCACAGACCAGATCGGCACGCGTCTCCACGTGCGTGACGGTCAACGCGGGATTTTGCCGTTTGAGAAACGTCGTCAGGTGCGGCGCCTCGCGCGCTCCCGTCAGCAAGACGATCTCGCGCAACGCCGGTCCTGGCGGGGCTGTCTCGTCGGCCACGCGGTCGCTCACGTCGGTCGAATCTCCTGTGTCATCCCGGGTCGCGCTTCCGTCGCGCACCAATTCCGCCACATCGCTCGGTATGCATGCTCCAAAGACCGAGCAAAAGCCGGGCCATCGCACAACGGCGAGCCAAGCAGGTTTTGCCGCAGCTGTGGGCGCAGCGTCGCCAGCCGACCGGGGGAGGCGGCCAGTTGCGCCGCGTGCGCGACATATGCCTCGACATCGCCGGCGATCCCTTCGGCAAATCCCGCCGCCGTGAGTATCGCCGCGCCGTATCGCTCGAGAATTCGCGCCCCCGCCCAGGTCACGACCGGCACGCCCATCGCCAAGGCCGCGCAGGTCGTGAGCACGCCACCGAACGGCACGGGATCCAGCGCGATATCGATGCCGTCGAAGGAGCGCAGCTCGTCCGCGTCTCGTCGGCTGAGCGGATGAAGCTCGATGCGGTTCTGCGCGATGCCATGTTCTGCGAAGAGCTGGCGATACCGTCGATCGGTTTCGGCGCCCATCCCGACGGTCGATTTGATGACCAGCCGCGATGTGGGGATCCTGTTCAGCACCTTGGCCCAGAGTGCCACGGCATCCGGCCCGACCTTCGCGATCCGGTTGAAGCTGCCAAAGGTGATGAACCCGTTCTTCAAGGCGGGCGGCGGCGCCAGGGCCGGCAGCTGGTCCAGCGGCTGGTAGAGAAACCCGCACGCGAGCCGCCATGCCCGTTCGGTCAAGGCGTGGTCGATCGCTTTCGGCAGCAGGATCTCATCGCCGACGATGTAATCGAAGGCCGTCATGCCCGTCGTCGACATGACGGGAAAGTGCAGTTGGATCGGGGCGGGGCGTCGTGCGGCCGCGAGCAGTCGCGATCCCGCCGCGAAGCCGATCCCATCCACCAGAATGTCGACTTTATCCGCCGAGATCTGATCGGCGAGGGCGGCATCGTCGAGCGCCTGCGAGCGCCGCCACGCCGAGACCGCCGCCTTGATGCGCACGGTCACGTCGTCTTCGCGGTCTTCCGGCAAATCCGAATAGGCGAAAATCTCGACCTCGGCCGGGTCGTGAGCTGAGAACAGCGGCAAGTAGGTCATTGCGAGCGTATGGCGGCACAGTCCATGCGCGGCGATATATCCGATCCGCAGCCGTCGATCCGGATCGCGCACGCGGCCCGGCCGTGCCTTCGCCAAGGGCTCGGCGAAGCGCGCGGCCCAGTGTTTCGCGCTCGCGAGAAACTCCTCTGGCGTTCCGGCAACGAGGTTAAGGCAGGTCAGCGCGTTCGCTCCCGGCATGGGGTCGGCGGTTTCAGCATCCAGATGACGAAAGATGTCCAATGCCCCGGCGGCGTGTCCCAGGTCCTGCAGCGCGCCCGCAAGGTTGTTGCGGGTCGTTATTTGCAAGGGATCGACATCGAGCGCCCGGCGGTAGATCTCGATTGCCTCGTCGAGACGCCCCTGGCGATGCCGGACCAGCCCGAGATTGGCAAGGGCCATTGCCAGCGTCGGCTCGCAACGGAGCGCCGTTTCGAATTTGTCCGCGGCGGCCTCCAGGGCATTCCTTTCGAGTGAGGCCAGCCCGATGTAGAAATGGGCCTGCGCCTGGCTGGAATCGAGGGCGATGGCCCGCTCGAAATCGGCGAGCGCCGCCCCGGATTGCCGCAAATGGCGATGGGCTATGCCGCGGCCGCAAAATGCATCGGCGAAGTCCGGCCGCGCCGCGATCGCGCGACTCATCAGGTCCCTCGCGCGTCCAGGCTCGTGGCGTTCGAGGGCGACGAGGCCGGAGACATACATGGCCGCGGCGTTGCCCGGGTCGACGGCCATGACATGCTGGCAGATGGCATCGGCAGCGCCGGGATCGCCGTCCCGAATGAGCCGGATGGCGCGAGCCAGGAGGTTCTTATACGCGACGGTCATGGGGCGCCGCCGTGGCTCGTGGGGCCACGCCGTAGCTTCGACTCGGCGATCGGAATCGATCTCACGGGAGAGAGCATGTACTCTTTTTCTACGATTCGTCGTTAGACCGGGCGCCATAGTTCGCAGCGCCGCATAGAATATTAAGCGATGATATCCCAACCCGCGAAATCCCCGACCCCGCTGCGGCCACCGGCCGACGTGCCTTGACGCTATCGGGTGGAACGCTGGCCGAGGCTGTGGCGCATCACCGTGCCGGACGACTGGCGGACGCGGAGCGGATCTACTGTGGCATTCTCGAGCTCGAGCCGCGCAATGCGGACGTCCTGCAATTCCTGGGCTTGATCGCGCTGAGCCGCGGGGACACGGCGAACGCGATCACCCGCATCCGCGAGGCGCTCAAGATCAATCCGCGCGCCGGCATCTACCATTTCAACCTCGGTCTGGCACTGCGGCAGGCCGGAGATCGGGCTGCCGCCATCGAAAGCTACCGGCGCGCGGTCAAGCAGTCGCCTGACCTGGCGGAGGCGCACAACAATCTCGGGACTTGCCTGCGGGAGAACGGCGAATTGGCTGGAGCGGTCGACAGTTTTCGCCGTGCGACGGCTGTGAGGCCCGCCTACGCCGAGGCGTTTCTGAATCTGAGCGTGGCTCTCGCCGAGCTGGGGCGAGTCGAGGAGGCCGAACGGGCAGCACTCCGCGTTCAGGCGCTGGCGCCTACGTTGGTCGAAGGCCATTTCCAGCGCGCGGCGATCCTCCAAAAGCAAGGGCGCCTCGATGAGGCGATCGCCGACTATCGACGCGGGCTCCAGCTTCGCCCCGACGACGCGCCCTCGTTGCTGAACCTCGGCAATTGTCTGCTGGCCCAGGGGAAATCCGACGAAGCGATCGCCGTGTTCGAGCAACTGCTGGCGCGCACGCCAGACGGCTTCGAGATCTACAACAACATCGGCAACGCGCGGTTGTCCCAGGGGCGACGCGAGGAGGCGATCGCGTGCTATCGGCGCGCGCTCGCCATCAAACCCACCTACGCTCTGGCGCTGAACAATCTCGGGGTTGCGCTTCAGGAATCGGGGCAGCTGGAAGAGGCGATCGCCACGTATCGGCGGGCGCTGGACGCAGCACCGGATGCCGATGCGTGCAACAATCTCGGCTTGGCGTTGACGATCTATGGCGACTACGGCCAGGCATGCGCCTTGTTCAAGCGGGCGGTCGATCTGCGGCCGAATTTCACGACGGCGTTTCGCCACCTGATGACGACGATGCTCTACGATCCGTCCCTCGACGCCGGCGCGCGCTGGGAGCTTGCGCGCGGGTTCGAGGCGACGTACGCGGCGCCGATCGCAGCACGGCCCGCGGCAGGCTTCGTGAACAGCCGCGAGCCGGAGAGGCGGCTCAAGGTCGGCTACGTGTCCTCGGATCTCTACGACCATCCGGTGGGCCGGAACCTGGAGCCGGTGCTGGCGCATCGCGACCGGGCGCGGTTCGAAGTGTTTTGCTATGCCGAGGTGGCGC
>DATJPD010000186.1:0-58629 GCA_035506575.1 Alphaproteobacteria bacterium | reverse complement strand
AACTCGAATTCGGCAGCGACTACCGGCAGAAGGCGGTGCTGGACAAATCCGCCGTGGAGGCCGGCAGGGCCGTCGCGGCGTTTTACGACGCCTACCTGAAAGATCTCCGAAATTGAAAGACAGGCGTGCGCGGGCGCGATGGACGGCTCATGTTGGCCGGTCGCTCCGGCTCCGCTTCGCCCGCCGCTGCGCGTCATGCGGGCACTCGCCGCCGTTGTGGTAGCGGCCGCAATTGCAGTTCCAGCACAGCACCTGATAGCCGGGCGGGTAGCCGTGGTTGCGCAGCCACCTGAAGATGTGATTCGAGCGGACCTGGCGGCGATGCTCGGCGCCCCCGTTGTGGATATGGTCGAGGGTGAGAAACCTCGGGTCGCCCTCGCCACAACAGGCGCAGCGATAGCCGCCATAGGCCATGATCGCGTCGTGGCGGGCTCGATAATAGAAGTGCAGCGGGCGAAAGACCATTCGCGACCGGCCATATCGGGGGCCTTCCACGAAGGCGACCGCCGCGTGGACCACCGTGCCCGCGGCGCGGTGCCAGCGGCGTGCATACTCCTCGATCCAGCGCCGGGACGCGTCGATGATCGCACGCTCTTCGGCCCGCAGACACTCGCGGCAGCGGGCGCGCCTCGGCGGAAACGCTGACGCGGGTTTGCACGTCCCGCAGACGACGCAGGTTTTCATGTCGATATTCCTCGAGGGAAGGGTGCCGCGAGAGCGCGAACGGGCGGCGCGCGCCGGCGCGGAAAGCCGCGCCAACAAAAACGGCGCGCGCCGAACAGGCACGCGCCGCCATGGTGAATTTCGGAATCCTAGACGGGGCCCCGCCCGTCGCAACCGAAAAAATGCCTACGAGACAAAATCGTCAGGGCACTTTGATTCTGCGGGCGTAATCGGTCTCGAATATCCGCCACGAAGCTGCACCCTGGTTGTTGTCCCTCACGTTCGGACAAACTTGACGGCGGGTGGATGTTGCAAAGGTCGGCGCGGTTGATCGGTGGCGGCAATGTTTGCGATCGCGATATCCGCTCAGAACCCGAACGGGTGCGGCGGACCGAAGGACGCGGCGAGAAGAGTGCAACCGATCCAAAGGATCGCGAGACCGCCGACCAAGTTGACGGCCTGGCCTGCCAGCTCCCAGCGGCGTGTCGAGCGGCCGACCAGCGCCTGGACCCCGCCACGGAACCACACGACCATCCCGGCGAGAGAGGCGATGGCCGTGGCCGTGCCCAGAGACATGACACCCACTGCGGCGATTCCGGCCCAGAGCATGCCCACAATCTGGGCGAACGCGAGAACCAGAATGGCCCCCGAGCACGGCCGTATGCCGATCGACAGAATGACGCCGGCCATCGTGCGCATGGTCTGTCCCGCATTGATCTCATGCGCCGCGGGCATATGCACGTGGCCGCACCCCTCATGCGCGTGTGAGTGATGGTGCTCGGCCTCGCCCACCGCTTGTGACGGCCCCGCCCATCGAAGCCGCCCCAACGCCCGCGCCCCGCGCCAGCCGAGAAGGGCACCCACCAGGGCGACCAGCCCGAAGCTCAGTCGCTCCGTCCAGATCACCGCGCTCTGTGTATCGCGCGGCGCCTCTCCAGCCAGTGCGACGAGGCCGCAGACGAGGAGAACAGCCACTAGGCCCTGGCAGAGTGACGCTGCCCCGGCCATCCACAAACCGCGCCGCATCCGCTGCCGGTGGGTCAGCAGGTACGTCGTCAGTATCGCCTTGCCGTGCCCCGGCCCTGCCGCATGAAAGATGCCGTAGAGGAAGCTCACGACCATGAGCGCGGCGGTGGTCGCCATCGTGGCGCCGTCCGCCAGATCACGAACGCGGCGCGTCAATTCGCGTTGGAATCGCACCTGGCTCCGGACGACCCACAGAACCGCACGCGTTCCAAACGAGGCGACGGGGCTTGCCTCGGCGTCCGGCATCCCCGATGTGAGCCTGGACTGCGCGACAGGCTGGGCCGACCGAACAATGAAGAAACCGGTGCAGCCGAGGACCAGAACGACGATCAGGGCGGTGCGCCACATCGGATATTGACCTTTTGGGCGAATAATTGTCCCAGGCTGTCATCGCTGGTCTGAGTGACGTCGAGCGATTGCGCCCGCATCACGCTCTCGATGCTGGGTTTCGGCGGGATGAGGCGATAGTGGCAGTCGCGCGGCGCGTCGACGAGCTGAATGGCGTCGCGCCGATCCGCGTGCAGCACTTCGACGTAATAGGTCGGATCGTAGATCGAGTAGACGAGCGGTTCGTCGTTGACATTGGCCGGCGCGGCAAGCGGGAGCAGGAAAGCCAATTCCAGCCGGCGCCCGCGCATCTGCGCGGACGCATCCTCGATGGCGGCGAACGGAACCGCAACCGACCCCGTCGTCACTTTGGTGAAATAAGTGTATTCGGCGAGATTTTTCATGCTCCTCTGCAACAAGGCAGCCATCTTGTTGTGGTCCGTTTGCCCATTGCGCCCCACGTATCCCGCCGTCACGTAGGCGGAGTAATACTCGTCGAGCAGCCACCTCTCATGCAGGCCGGTGACGCGTCCGGAGGCGTTGAACAGGACATCCACGGTCACGTCGATCCAGGCATGCGGATGCGCATCCGCGACGGACGGCAGACCCGCGCAGAGCATCGTCGCGACAAATAAGCGCAGATGTCGAGCGAGGGGTGGCTTCCACATTGCGGGCCTCCTATCAGCACCGCGGCCGGATTATAGGGCGGCGATGGCAAGTAGGGGCGAACCGGCCGACATCGATTGCGGGGCGGCACTGAGTCGCCATGGGCCCGAAGCATACAAAATTCGGCCGGGACAGTGATGAAGGACAGTGATGGGGCGTGAAGGCACTTGTCAGGTGAGCACAGATGAGATGTTATATTATAACAATCTGCGAAGCAACGGGGACCCCCGCATGGCCATGATCCGGAAGCCATTGATTTCGCCGTTCTGCATGCCCGCGGCGGCACGGCTGGTGGTGGGGATCGGCGCCCTTATTCTCCTGTGGGGCGCGATCCTCTGGGCGGTGAGCGCGTGATGGCCGCGCCGGCGATCATGCTGGAAAACCTGACCGTGGCCTATGACCGGCACCCGGCGCTTCGTCATATCTGCGGCTGCTTTGAACCCGGAAGTCTGACGGCGATCGTCGGCCCGAACGGCGCCGGCAAGAGCACGTTGCTGAAGGCGGTCGTGGGCCTGCTCGATCCGGCCGAGGGCTGCGTCCGCTGCGCCAGCGCTGACCGGCGCCGCGACCTCGCTTACCTGCCGCAGCAGGCCGAGATCGATCGCAGCTTTCCGATCAGTGTCATGGATACGGTGGCCGCCGGAGCGTGGCGCGACATTGGGGTGCTGGGGGGCATTGCGTCGGGGATGCGTCGAAGAATCGTGGACGCGCTGTCCGCCGTCGGTCTCGACGGGTTCGAACGGCGATCGGTCGGCAGCCTGTCGGCCGGGCAATTTCAGCGAGTGCTGTTCGCCCGCATGCTGCTGCAGTCGGCGCCTATTATCCTGCTCGACGAGCCCTTCACCGCGATCGATGCCCGCACGACGGCCGATCTGCTGGCTCTGGTGCAACGCTGGCACGGCGAGGCAAGGACCGTCGTCGCGGTGCTTCACGATATCGAGCAGGTGCGCCAGTACTTCCCGCAGACGTTGCTTCTGGCGCGCAAATTGATCGCATGGGGACTGACGGGCGAGGTCCTGACCTCTGCCAATCTGAGGGTCATGCGTCGCATGTCTGAAAGCTGGGACGAGGACGCCGAGCTCTGCGCGCGCGCGGCCGTCTAGATGGCATCCCTCCATCTCACGATCGTGGCGCCGTTCCAGGATTATGGCTTTATGCGGCGGGCGCTCGTCGCCTGCTTCGCCCTGTCGATCGGCTCCGGCCCGATTGGCGTTCTGTTGCTGCTCCGGCGCATGAGCTTGGTTGGCGATGCCTTGTCGCATGCGGTCCTGCCAGGGGCGGCCGTGGGCTTCCTCGTGGCCGGCCTCTCGCTCTGGGGTATGACGACCGGCGGGTTCGTCGCCGGCTTGATCGTCGCCATGCTGGCCGGTGCCGTGAGTCGGAATACCGCACTGCGCGAGGATGCGAGTTTCGCCGGCTTCTATCTGGCGTCGCTGGCTCTCGGCGTGCTGCTGGTCTCGACCCACGGCAGCAATATCGATCTGCTGCACATCCTCTTCGGCACCATCCTCGCGGTTGACAATACGGCGCTCTATCTCGTCGGCGGCATCGCGTCGGTCAGCACGCTCGTTCTCCTGGCGATCTATCGGCCGCTGGTCCTCGAATGTTTCGATCCAGGCTTCCTTCGTGCGGTCGGCGGGCGTGGATCGATCTACCACCTCATCTTTCTGGTGCTTGTCGTGCTCAATCTGGTGGCCGGCTTCCAGGCGCTCGGTACGCTCATGGCCGTTGGGCTGATGATGCTTCCCGCCGCCGCCTCGCGCTTCTGGGCCAATGAGGTGTGGACCATGGCGCTGGTCGCGATCGCCGTCGGCTTCCTCTCGGGCTTTCTCGGGCTGGTCGCCTCCTATCGTTTTGGACTGCCCTCCGGGCCCGCGATCGTCCTCGCCGCGAGCCTCTTCTACGTCGCTTCCATTCTGGTCGGCCGGCGGAACGGGTTGCTACGCCAGCATTGGCCGGCCCGCCATCTCGCCGCATAGGACTCGTAATCATGAACAGGCTGGTCGGGGTACTCGTTGCCCTGTCTTGGTTGGCCGCCGCGGCCCCCGCGTTCGCCAGCGATCTGAAGGTGGTCGCGAGCTTCACCGTGCTCGCCGACATGGTGAAGCAAGTGGGCGGCAACTCTGTCGATGTGCGCAGCCTCGTCGGTCCGAACGGTGATCCTCACGCCTACGAGCCGACGCCCCAGGACGCTGCAGCGCTATCGCGGGCCGATCTGATCTTCGTCAGTGGGCTCGGGCTCGAGGGCTGGATGGATCGCCTCATCTCCGCCTCCGGTACCAAGGGCACGATCGTCGTCGCGACCCAGGGCATCAGGACGCGTGATATGGAGGAAGACGGCAAGCTGATTACCGACCCCCACGCCTGGAACAGTGCGGCCAACGGCGTGATCTTCGCCCAGAACATCACCGCCGCCCTGGTCAAGGCTGATCCCAGGCACGCCGCCAACTACGAAGCGAACGGCGCAAAGTACGAAGACGAGCTGCGCGGGCTCGACGCCTGGGCGCGCGCGGAAGTCGCGCAGGTTTCGGCGGCCAAGCGGAAGATCATCACCAGCCACGATGCCTTCGGCTACTTGGGCGCGGCCTACGGGATCGAGTTCCATGCGCCGGTCGGCTTCTCGACGGATTTCGAACCCTCGGCTGCCGGCGTGGCCGGCCTGATAGACCAGATCAGGCGTGAGAAGATCAAAGCGGTATTCCTCGAGAATTCCAACGATCCGCGGCTGATCGAACAGATCGCCGCCGCGACCGGTGCCAAGCTTGGCGGAACGCTCTACGCAGAGGCGCTGTCCGAGCCGGATGGCCCCGCATCGACCTACGCGAAGATGTTCCGCTACAATATCGAGACGCTGGTCGCAGGCATGCGGGCAAACTGACGTGGAAACACCCCCGACCCGTGCCCCTGCGTCGCTTCGCTTCGGAGGTCACACCCCCTCGGCTTCGGGTCCGGACGCTGCAGTCTTGACCAGATCGTAGATCGGCACCACGCCGGCGGCCGTTCCGGCGGCCAGCCGCGTGCCGTCGCGGGACCATGCGAGCGAGGTGATGCGTGCTCCGTCGATTCCGCGCACGCGCACGACGGCGTCGGCCGGCTTCAGCGCGCACAGCGCCACTTGGCCGTCATCGAAGCCGGCGGCGACCAGCGGGCGCTTCGGATGGACGGCGACGCAGGTGACGAGCCGGCCGAGTCCACGCCCGAGCTCGATCGGCGCCGTGCCCATCGGCCCGCCGCCGCTGAACTTCCAGGCGAGCGCGCACTCGGCACCGGACGTCACGAGCGTCATCGGTCGTGTGAGCCAGTCCATGGAGCGCACCTTGGCTGCGTAGCCGGCCATGCGCATGTGTTGGCCGTCCAACAGCCGCCACCCGTGCAGCTCGCGCTCCTGCATGGTCGTCATCACGATCGAGCCGTCCGGGCTCCACGAAACGCCGATATGGGAGCCTCGCCAGCGCAATTGCGCGGGCGCCTCGCCGAGCTTGCCGGTCCACCACAGCGTCACGCCGCCGTAATGCGAGACTGCCAGTCGCTTGCCCTTGGGATTAAGGGCGAGGCCGGTCACGGTGGTGGGGTGATCGGCTGTCGCGGCGACGATCTTGCCGCTCTGGTCGAGGAGCGAGACCTCGCGGCCGGCGGCAACGGCCGATTGTCCGCCCGCAATACTCACCGCGACAACCTCGACCTGCCGCCCGGGAAACTCAGCCAGCGGCGTGACCATCCCATCGCCGGCGGTGCGCGCAAGCCGGCCGTCGTCGCCGCCGGTGAGCACGCCGGCCCCGTCAAAGTCGATCGCGAGCGCCAGCACGGCCGATCCGTCGCGGTGCGGCTGCGCTATTTGCGGCGCAGGGTCATCCGTGACCAGCCGCACGGTGCCGTCGCCGAGGCCGGCCGCCAGCGTGCCGTCGGCAAGGAAGACCACGCCTGTGACCGCCGCGTCGAAGGCAAGCTCGCGCCGCCGCGGCGCCAGAACGCGCGGGGCGTCCTCGAGCAGCATCAGTCCGCGACGCAGGATGCGAAGCCGGTCCGGAGATCGGCCCCGTCGAGATTGCGGCCGATGAAGACCAGCTTGGAGACGCGCGGCTCGTCCCGTCCCCAGCGTTTGCCGTCGTCGCCCTCGGCCAGCATATGCACGGCCTGGAAAATAAAGCGATCTGGGCTGCCTTTGATGTTGAGGATGCCCTTCGAGCGCAGGATATCCTGGCCGCGCGTCCGCAGCAGGCCGCCCATCCAGTCGTTGAACTTGTTGATGTCGATTGGCCGCCCTTCCTGGAAGGCGACGCTGGTGACGGCATCGTCGTGCTCGTGCGTATCTTCGCCGAGGAAATTGGGCTCGACCGCGAGGATGCGATCGAGGTCGAACGCGCGCCGGTCGAGAATGCTGTCGACCGGGATGGTGCAGCGTTCGGTCCGATGAATTGTCGCCGTCGGATTGATGGCACGGATGCGCGCCTCGACGGCGTGCAAATCCGCCGCCGGAACCAGGTCAACCTTGTTGAGAAGGATCGTATCCGCGAAGGCGATCTGCTCCGCCGCTTCATGGCTGTCCTGGAGCCGTGCGGCAAGATTCTTGGCATCGACCACGGTCACGATGCTGTCGAGTTTCGCCTTGTCGCGCACGTCGTCGTCGACGAAGAACGTCTGTGCCACCGGCGCTGGGTCGGCGAGGCCGGTGGTCTCGATCAGGATGCCGTCAAAGCGCCCTTTGCGCTTCAGGAGGTTGCCGATGATGCGGATCAGGTCGCCGCGCACGGTGCAGCAGATGCAGCCATTGTTCATCTCGAACACTTCTTCGTCGGCATTGACGACGAGTTCGTTGTCGATGCCGATTTCGCCGAACTCATTGACGATCACCGCGTATTTTCGCCCGTGCTGGCCGGAGAGGACGCGGTTGAGGAGCGTGGTCTTGCCGGCGCCGAGATAGCCGGTCAGCACGGTCACGGGAATCTTGTCGGTGCTGGTCATGGCTCCTCCTTCATAAATCGCAGGCGATCTCGCCGGCATAACCGATCTTGAGCACCAAGCGGCGCCGGCCGGTGGCGCGGATCGGGGCCGAGCGGTGCACGATGCCGCGTCCCTGCATGGCGGGCAGGCGCTCGCCTTTGAACAACCCGGCCCAGCCGGTGTGCAGCCGCCGGATGGGCGTGCCGGGACGCCGGACGGCGTTATTGTCGCCGCTCCCCAACGCCTCGCGGCGCGTGTCTGCATCGGCCAGCCACTGCGTTCCTGGGCCGGCGTAGGTGACGATCAGCCGGCCGCGCACGTTATCCACGTGGAACAGCCGGCAGGCATCGTGGGTAAGCGCCTCGACATGGATCGAAAGGTCGCGAGCCCCGGTTGCCCAGGCGAAGAGCCGGGCCAGTCGCCGCACGTCCTCGATCCACGCCCGACAATCACGGCCGGTTGCCGCATCGCCTACCGCGGCGACGAGCGGTGGCGCCACCTCCGTGGCTCTAGCCTCGAAGACGACGTGGAAATCGGGCAGAGCCGCGGCGGCGCGGGCAAAGCGGGCGACCGCCGGGGCCAGCTTGCGCATCCAGATCGCCAGGTTGATCTCGGGGCGGCGAATCGCCGCCAGGATTTCGGCCCCCTGTGCGGCAACGACATGCGCATGAGCCGCCGCGTCGGCGGCGGAACGGCGCACCGGACCATCGGCGAATAGAAGAGCAGCGTCCATCGCGCGATGATATGTTATAATATATCAATTCCGCAAGCGCAGCCGCGCCGGATCGCTCACCGCAGCCTGCCCGATCTGCGGCTGCTCGGTGACCGTGACCAAGGACGGCGAAGTCTTCGGCGCGAAGCCGGTCGCCCCTCACTGATCGGCACCCTTACTGCCGTCGCGTAATCCAGTTTCTTGATGCGTATGTTCCGGCGCTCAGCATCGCTACGACAACGTTGTGCACTGGCTTGATCTCGGCGCATCGGCCCCCCGCGGAAGGGCACTCGCCGCAACCAAGCGGATGCTCTCGCTGATATGGCAACTTAACCGACCGGAAACGACCTGAAAGATCTCCGAAATTGAAAGACAGGCGTGCGCGGGCGCGATGACCGCTCATGTTGGCCGGTCGCTCCGGCTCCGTTCGCCCGCCGCTGCGCGTCATGCGGGCACAGTGTCTCTCACAACTTCGTCTTGATTCCGACCTTCACCTCTTGCGGGCGATGACCCTTTAGGAAAGGCTGGCGGCATGATCAAAACCCGAGCGGTGCCCGCGCCGTCCGACAACGTGCTGGCGCCGCTGTATGCGGGCGCGGATCTGCTGGATGCGTTCGCGATTCACCTGCCGGCAGGGGCGGCCGACGATCTCGAAATGCTGGCGCGCGCCCTGTTCGAGCGGCAGGCGGGGTGGATTCGCGCGCTGACCTGGGTGCGCGATGCGGTGATGGCGACGGTCGGCGTCAAATCGTCTCGCGCGATCGGCGCGGCGGCGGCGGCGCGGGGTTCGGTGATCGGCTACTTTCCGCTGCTGTCGAAAAGTGCAGGGGAGTTGGTGGTGGGCGAGGACGACCGGCATCTCGACTTCCGAGTCGCGATCCTGCTGCGCCCGGGCGCGGCGGGCGGGCGGGAGCTGGTCGTGGTGACAGTGGTGCATTGCCATAACCGGCTGGGGCAGACGTACCTGGCGGCGATCGCGCCGTTCCACCGCGCGATCGCGCAGGCGAATTTGGAACGGGTGGCGAGGGAGATGGAAAGCTAGATCGGGTCGGCGAGGATGCCGAGGATTGGCGCGGCTTCCGCCGCCCTTCTGTCGAGCTTGATTGGGCGAATCCGCCCGATCGGACGTCCGGCAGCGCAATTGTGTGTCCAATTTGCGTCACATGGACCCGTTCTCGCGCGATGTCCGCCGGAAAAGACCGGTAGCACCGGTTTGTGCTGGAAAATTCCCCTCCGCGGGCCCATCTTGATCATCATCAGCCGAGAGCGCGGCTTCCCACCGCTGCGCTGCTCCCGACCGTCAGTCATTCAGTGATGAAAAGCGCGGCGCGGCCGCGGCCCAGATGAACCCCATGCGCAATCGTCTCGCCGGCCCAGGCCGCCGGTGGGACGTTCATGATCGCGCATCCTAGCCGGAGACACCCGATATGACTTCTTCCACCATGCGTGACAGAGCGGCGGCAGCCCGGCAGGTGGTCATGGCGATGGTCCAGCCGACCGTCCAGATCAGCGTGCACGTCGACGGCATGGTGATGGATGACCACCGCAGCAGCGTGCGCGTGTCGCGCACCGCGCGTCCCGCGACCGCCCTGGTGTGGGTCGAAATGGTCGGACCCGGCGAGCGGCACCCCGACCGGCGGAAGACCGTCATCGATCAGGGCGAAGCCCATGCCTGGTGCAACGACGAAATCCTGGGCGCCGCGCGCCGGGCGGCCGAAGGCATCATCCGGCGCAATCCGGCCTGGCGCTGCGATGCCGCGCGCCACAATGGTGCGAAGCGGGTGGCGTGATCGTGCCCGAAGACCGGACGACGAGTCACAGCCCGGTCGAGCTCGACGCCCATCGCGGGATGGTCGCGCAAAAGGAGACCGAGATCCGGCGCGCGCTCCACGACGTCCAGGCGGATCAAGAGGCGTTGCGCCAACGCCAGGCAGAACTGGAGAGCCATCTGTTCGCGGCCCCGGCTGCCACCTGGCAGGAGGCGGCAGACAGGGCGCGCTATTTGATCGAGCTGTTCGCCGCCACGCCGGAAGGCCGCGACCCGCGCCGCAGTCAGCTCATTCTCAGCGTTCTCGCCGACTTCGCACGGCTGTCGCGCCACGCTGAGCCAGGAAAGCACTGAGCGGACCGATGCAGGAATATCACTGGCTCCTCCAGAACAACGCCGCCCGCGTCATTGGCACGGACCGGGGCCGGTTCCTGACCGACGAGGATGCAGTCGCCTGGGCCGTCGGGCTGCTGAACAAGCATGCCGTCGCGACCATGGTCGAGGTCTGGCGCGACACGCGGCTGGTGGACCGGCGGCAGCGCGTCGCCGAGAAAGACGAGGCGTGAGCCAACGGACTTGCATTTTGGTCGCCGAGGGCCCATATCATGTCCGTCAGCTCGTTTTCGGTCGGTCTTCGGTTTCGGTTCTCCGACCCGTTTCCTTCCAAATCGTTGTTTGATCCGCGCGCACAGTGGTGCGCCGCGGTTATCTCTTGTTGGAAGGATTTCCAAATGTCAGTTGGTACAGTCAAGTGGTTCAATGCCGTCAAGGGCTTCGGGTTCATTCAGCCGGAAGACGGCGGCAACGACGTGTTCGTCCACGTGTCGGCCGTCGAGCGCGCCGGCATCGGCAACCTGAAAGAGGGCCAGCGCCTCAGCTTCGAAGTCGAGCGCAGCCCGAAGAACGGCAAGCTCTCGGCCGCCAATCTCAAGGCCGCCTAACGGATGGCGCAGCGCGGGGCGGTTCGCCGCTCCGCGCCTCGTCGTCGGGAGCACGGCCAGCGCGCGTCGCGTGATGCGGGCCGGCGCTACTTCCTGCAAAGGGCATGTCATGAATCCGGGCAGACCCTTGATGACGAACAACCGCATCGGCCACTGGGCGTGGGCGCTCACCGCCGAAGAGGGCCTGGCGGCGATGGTGGCCGGCCGTTCGCTGCGCGACGGATCGCCGCTCGCCGCGCGATTGAAACGCGTCTATGCGGCGATGCTCAAGAAGCAGAAGAAGCTGAGCGGCCGGCAGCGCAAGTAATACCGGCGCCGATCACCCCTCCATCAGCATCGCGGTCTTGATCGCGTCGTTGACGTTGATGCCTTTGCGCACCACCGCGTCGACGGCTTGCCCCTGCACGAGGTCTATGCCGTTCTTGTTGGCATAGAGCAGGCCGGTCACGGCCCCGCAGCGCGCCAGGATGAACTTGAACGAACCGGACCGCGCGGCCTCGATCTTGTCGAGAAAGGCGCGCTCCTCCTCCGGTTCCAGGGTCATCAGCTCGTTCGACCAGAAGATCTTCGCATAGTCGCAACCGAGAACTTCGAAGTCGAACTGCCGTGCCCAAAATGAATCGAGGCCGTCGATGCAGATCCGGTAGCTGCGCTCGTTCGCGAATCCGAGCAGCTCACGATAGAGATTCAGGTTCTCCATCAGGTCGCCCTTGTTGATCTCGAGGATGACATTGCCGCGGAACGCAGCCGGGAGACGCTCGTCGAACTTCAGGAAGGCGGGGGAGAGTGCGGTCGACAGGTTGATATTGAGGCCGATCCGCTCTTTGCCGATGAATTCGAGCCCGTGATTGAGGCTGCGCAGCATGCTGCGATCGAGACTCGCGGTGAAATGGTTGAACAGCCAGCGATTGGCGCCGAGGTCGAAATCGGGGCTGAGCTTCGCCTGGAGCCCGGCGATGGAGATGTAGAGCTCGTAGTACTCCCTGTTGTGAGGGTGGTCCTCGCGCAGGTTGATGACCGGCTGGTTGATCAGGTAGGGCGACAGGTCGAATTGCCCGAGCACGTTGTCGATCTTGGCCAGCTCTTCGGGCGTGATCGGCGGCTTCGCATCGCCCCCGAATCCGCGCCCCTGTTCCGGCGCCACGAGGCGCTCGAGATAGCGGATCACGTGAACGAAGTTGAGCGACAGCTCCAGGATCGAATAGAAGCTCTGCTCCCGATACGGATTGCCCCCGGTCATCCGCGTCTTGGGCAATATGGCCGCTTCGATTTTCCGGCACGCATCTTCGATGGACGAGAATTTGACGCCCTTGTAGAACATGATGACGTCGCCGTTCGAGATGCGGAACAGCTGGACATAGCCGGAGTTGGCCGAGACCTCCGCCAGCAGGCGCGTGATCAGTGCCAGGTCGGCGAGTGCCGTGTTCTCGAGCAGGCTGACATGCAGGTGAACGAAGCGGACGCCGTGCAGCTCCTGGGTGGCCGACTGCAGCAGGGCCATCAACTTGGCGTCGTCGAACTCCTGCTCTTTCGGAAACGACGACGCCGCGTTCCGCGTCCCGGGCGTGACGCGGATATGATCGCGAAGCGGCCGGACCGGCGGACGATTCATGATGGCTCGTTCGGCCGGCGCTACCGGTAGATTTCGCTCTCGCGCACGACCCGCCGGTGGCTGTCGAACAGCGACTGCACCAGGTACTGGTTCTCCGACCTGTCGGCCGGCAGCAGCCGCTCGATCTTGACGTCGCCGCCGGTGGCGCCGAAGCCGGACGGCTGGAGCCGCAGCGTCTGGCCGACCCGATATTTATGAGGGGGCATGTCGTCTCCTTATGAACCGTAAATTCGGTACAGTGCAGTACCCACCACAGCCGCGATCGCCAGGGTCGCCACGAGGATCGGCGTTGCCAGCGACGATCCCGACGCAAGTGATCGCCACGACATCGGCAACTCCCAACCAGGCGTTTGCCGGCAGCACGCCAAAGCGCAAGGGTGCGCCGGACGCGCGCTCATAAAGAGACGCCGCGCGTGCTCACCTTCGCGACCGAGCTAATGATCTGCCGAAGCGGCCCGACATGGGCCGTGTACCGGGAACGTTATCGAAATTGGTTCTGGTGGAGGTGTCGTGTTCCCGCGCCGCCAGAGTCGCAGGTAATGCCGCAAATAACAACTCAATTCGGGACGGTTGCCGCGGTGCCAATGGAACGGTAGTCGGCTCGACGCCATGCACCGCGCGGAGCAGCCCCCACCGGCGCCGCCCGGGTCAAGTCTTTCGCTTCCCCTCCGCCGCCGCATCGCGCAGCGTTTTGCCGCGTCGAGTGCCGCGCGTGCTGTGGGTCACTCCGGCTGGATACCCGCGTCCTTGATGATCCGGCCCCATTTCTGGATTTCCTTCGGGATGAGGGCCGCGGTCGTCTCGCTCGTGCCCGGCATCGGGGCCGCACCGATCGTCAGCAGGAAGTTGCGCGTCTCGTCTGCCGCGTCGATCTTGTTGAACACGGCCTCGAGCTTCTTGACGATGGGTTGCGGTGTCTGGGCGGGGACCCATACGCCCCACCAGGCGGTGAGATCGTAATCGGGGAGGCCCGCCTCCTTGGCTCCCGGGTATTCGGGCGCCACGGGCGAGCGTTCGGCGGTCGTGGAGGCGAGAACGCGGATCGTGCCACTCTTGGCCTGCTGCACGCCGAAGCTCGCATCCATGATGATGAAGTCGAGCTGGCCGCTCAGCATGTCGGTCAAGGCCGGCGGCGTCGCCTTGTAAGCGACGGGCAGCGGGTTGGTGCCGGTCTGCTTGGTGAACAGGGCGGTCGCCGCTTGGGCGAACGAGTTCGAATAGCCGTAGGTGGCCTTGTTTCCCTTCGTCTTCAGAAGCTCGACCAGGTCGTGGACGGAGTTGACCGGGGATTTCGGGGCCACCGTGAAGAGAAACGGCAGCTGCGCGATGGTCGTGACCGAGGCGAAGTCCTTCTCCGGGTCGTATTGGAGGCTTTTGAACAGGAACTTGTTGGCCGTCATCGTGGAATTGCCGGCGGCGATGAAGATCGTGTAGCCGTCCGGCTTGGCGCGGGCGACAAACGACGCGGCGAGCGCGCTCTGGGCGCCGGGCTTGTTCTCGACGATCACCGTCTGGTCAATGGCGGTGTGCAGCCTGTCGGCGAAATAGCGGGCGATCGCGTCGGCGCCGGTTCCTGCCGCATAGCCGCAGATGGCGGTGATGGTGCGGGTCGGATAGCTCTCCTGCGCCACTGCCGGAACCGCGACCAACGCCGCCACGGTCAGAACTGCATATCGAAACATGGTCATTGCCGTCTCCCCTCGCATGCCGAACATCGGCTCATTCGTGTAAGCGGCTTTCACGCCGTGGACCGGCGTGTGCCATTTTCGTGCTCGGAATTCAAGAATGCCGTGCACGCCACGGCCCACAGGCGCCCCACGCGGCCGGGGCACGGCTTGGAGCGGGCGGCGCGGAGACGGGCCTTGTGGGTGATCCCGTTCAGATCCCCGCGTACCAGGCGTAGCCCTGGTCGGCCCAGTAGCTGCCGTTGCCGTCGCCGATCTTGGCGAAGCTCTCGACCGCCTCGATCTTCATCACGAACTTGGCCTGCTTGTAGCCGAGATGCCGCTCGGCGCGGAGGCGGAGCGGGGCGCCGTGCCCGGTCGGCAGCGGCTGGTCGTTCATGTCATAGGCGAGGATCGTCTGCTCGTGGAACGCATCATCGAGGTCGATGCTCTCGTAATAAGGCTGCGCGCCGTCGGGTCCGGGGAAGGCGTCGGCGCAGCGGAACACCAGGAAGCGCGCCTGCGGCTTCAGGCCGACCTGGTTGAGCACGGCACTCAGCCGGGCCCCTTTCCACTTGCCGATGCAGGTCCAGCCCTCGACGCAGTCGTGCCGGGTGATCTGGGTGCGCGAGGGGAACGCCCGGAGGTCCGCGAGCGACAGCTGTGCCGGACGCTCGACCAGCCCGCTCACCTCGAGCTTCCAGTCGCGGAACTGGTTGGCCGCCAGCGCCTGATACGCGTCGTCATCGGGCATGTCGTTGCCGTTGACCTTGAAGCTCGGCGAGATCTGCGCTGCCGTGTATTCGGGTGCGAGGCCGCTGCCGGTAGCAAGTGCCCGCTGCACTTCGCGGTTCGGCCCGTTGACGAAGCCGAGCAGGCGGCGGAACCAGTCGGTTTCGGACAGCGTGTCCAAGGGGCGGTCGCAGCCGCTCAAGAGGAGGGCGCTCGCGGCGGTGCCGCCGCGCAGCAGGGTTCGGCGGGTGACGCCTGTCTTAGCGCTCATCGTCGGCTCCTTCGATGACATAGCGGCCGGTGATCATCGAGCGCAGGTTGTTCCAGACGCCGGACACCAGGACCATGAAGACGTGGACCAGGACGAACAGGACCAGGGCGCTCGCCACCAGGAAGTGGATGGTGCGCGCCGACTGGCGGCCACCGAACAGGGTCAGCAGCCACGGCTGCGACGCGTCCATCTGCGGCGACATGGTGAGGCCGGCGAGGACGATGAGCGGCAGCAGCACGAAGATCACGACAAGATAGGCGAGCTTCTGCAGCACGTTGTAGTGCCTGGCCTCCGCCCCCTTGGGAAAGCGGAAGCGCAGGTGCTCGACGATCGTGCGGCCGATCTCGCCCAGCTGGTGGCGCGTGGGCACGAGGTCTCGCGACACGTGCCGCGTCGCCAGCGAGTAGATGAGGTAGAACGCGCCGTTGAGGACGAACAGCCAAGCGAAGAAGAAGTGCCAGGCGCGGCCGGTCGCGAGGTCCTGATAGCTGGGGACGGTGATCCAGCGCGGAAAGCCGCGCGCCGTCGGCTGGCCGTCGTCACCCGCCGACACGCCCAGCACGCCGGTCGTATGAAAGGGATGGCCTAGGACGGTCGTGATGCCGACCGGCCGGCCGTCGGGGCCTTGTTCCGCCGTCATGGAGATGAAGGACGAATCAAACGTCGTCCGCGGACCCCAATCGAGTGCCGGATACGCATTGAAGATCTGCAGGCCGCTCATCAAAAGAAACGTCAGGCACAGCACGTTGATCCAGTGCGTGATGCGGACGACGAGCCGGTGCCGGTAAATCGTGATGCGCCGCATGGGATCAGTCCTGCCGGAAATCGGTGAAGAGCATTAGCATAGTCTATCATTCGCCGGCGTTCACGATGGGTTACATCGTTCGTTCGCTCACGCCACCGTGAGCGTGTTATCCTGGCGGCACAAGCTCGTGGAGCGGTGCCGTATGGACGACGTCTATTCGCGAACCTCAACC
Organism: Alphaproteobacteria bacterium; assembly: GCA_035506575.1. Taxonomy (GTDB): domain Bacteria; phylum Pseudomonadota; class Alphaproteobacteria; order CACIAM-22H2; family CACIAM-22H2; genus DATJPD01. The sequence continues at coordinate 42,329 of DATJPD010000186.1, read as the reverse complement.
GCCGTGACGCATGACCGCTCGCACCCGGTCGCCAATTCCCGAGCGGTTGGGTGGCGCGACCTGCGGGAGTGGCTGGCGCTGGTCGACCGCCACAAGCTCCTGAAGCGCATCGACCGCGAGGTGGACCCGGTCGAGGAGCTGGCCGCGATCACGTTCCTGGCCGCGCGCGGCGGTGCCGCACCGGCGCTGCTGTTCGAGAACCTGACGGGCAACCGCTCGGACGCGCGGATCCTGTCCAACATCCTGGGCTCGAGCAAGGAGCGCTATGCGCTGGCGGTCGGCCTCGATCCCGGTCTCGGGATCCAGGACATGATCACCGCCACGCGGCGGCTGATGAAGAACCGCCTGCCGCCGGTGCGCATCGCCAAGGACAAGGCGCCGGTCAACGAGATCGTGCTGCGCGGCGACGAGATCGACCTCACGAAGTTCCCCTCGCCGGTGTTCTGGCCGGGCGATGGCGGGCGCTACATCGGGACGGGCGACATCACCTTCACCAGCGACCCGCACACCGGCCGCATCAACGTCGGCTGCTACCGGCAGATGCTGCACGGCAGGAACAAAGTCGGGCTTTATTGCTCGCCGGGCAAGCACGGCCGGCTCGACCGCGAGGCGTGGTGGGCGCAGGGCAAGGCCTGCGAGGTCGTGGCCGCGTACGGCATCGACCCGGTGCTCTTTATGGTCGCAGCGCAGGTGTTCGGCGCCAAAGAATCGGAGCTCGACGCGGCGGGCGGGCTGATGGGCCGCCCGGTCGAGCTGACCGAGGCCGAGACGGTGAGCCTGCCGATCCCGGCGCAGGCCGAGATCGTGATCGAGGGCATCGTGCGCGCCGAGGGCTTCGTCGAGGAAGGGCCGCTCGGCGAGTTCACCGGGTATTACGGCAACGTACGGGCGCCGCAGCCGGTGATCGAGGTCACCGCGTTGCACATGCGCAAGGCGCCCATCATCACGGCGGCCCTCATGGCGAGCTATCCGGCGTGCGAGATCGGCGCCTATTACGCCATCATGCGCTCGGCGCGCATCCTCGACGATCTCGAGGCGATCGGCGTGCCCGGCGTGCGCGCGGTCTACTCGCATCCGGCGGCGGCCTCGGGCTGGGGCATGGTCATCGTGTCGCTGACCCAGCAATACGCGGGGCATGCGGCCCAGGTGCTGGCGCTCACCGCGCAATGCCCGGCGGCCGCGTACTACACGAAGTGGGTCATCGCGGTCGACGACGACATCGACCCCACGGATTTCGACCAGGTGATGTGGGCGCTGTCCACGCGCTGCCATCCCTCGGAAGACCTCGACATCCTGCGCAACACGTGGTCGACCGGCCTCGATCCGAGCCAGTACCCGCCGGAGGCGCGGCCCTACGGGTCAAAGGTGCTGATCAACGCGTGCAAGCCGCACCGCTACATGAAGCAGTTCCCCAAGAGCACGCGGCTGCGGCGCGGCACGTACGAGAAGGTCGCCGCGCGCTGGAGCGAGCTGGGCTTTGCCGGCGAGCCGCCGCGGCTCACCGACTTCCACGAGGATTAGCGCGGCGGCCGGGCGGCTCAGCCGCCGACCACCTCGAGCTCCACGCCGACATTGTTGCGGGTCGCGTGCGAGTAGGGGCAGATCTTCTCGTGCGCCTCGTTCGCGAGGCGCACGAGCTCCGCTTGCGGCAGGCTCTTGTCTTCGACGCGCAGCCTGACCGAAAGGCCGAACCCGCCCGCATCGCGCGGGCCGATCGTGACCGCACAGGTGATCGCGGCCCTGCTCGCGTCCTTCTTCTGCTGCTTGGCGATGTAATCGAGCGCTCCGCCGAAACACGCGGCATAGCCGGCGGCGAACAGGTGCTCGGGCGTCGCCGTGTTGGGCCGCCCCGGTCCGCCCATCGCCTTGGGCACGGACAGGTCGGCCTTCACCACGCCGTCGCTGCTTTCCGTATGGCCGTTGCGCCCGCCGGTCGCGGTTGCGGTTGCCGTGAACAGCGGCTTGATCTGGTCCACCATGGCGGTCTCCGGGTTCGAATGTGGTTGCGCGATCAGTCTGCGCCATACGGCGTGGAAATGAAATCACCTGGCGCTTCAAAACGCAGTGACGGGAGTGTAAGAGGGCTGTCATCGAAATGACGCACGATATCCCCCGGACCGCCATCATCGGCGGCGGCGCCATCGGCCAGGAGATCCTGGCGCAGCTCGGGTCGGCGGACGCGCTGGACCGCGTCGCCTGTGTCCTCGAGCGGCCGCGCAATCTCGCGCGCACGCGCGAGCTGGCCGCCGGCCGCTTTCCCGTGACCGGCGAGCTCTCCGAGCTTCTGGCGGCCAAGCCCCAAATCGTCGTCGAGTGCGCCGGGCATTCGGCGGTCGCAGCGCACGGGGCCGCCATCCTCGCCGCCGGCATCGACCTCATCATCGCCGCGACCGGATGCCTGGCGGATCCCGGCCTCGCGGCGCGACTTGTGACGGCGTCTCGCGACGGCGGCCGGCTCCTGATTCCCTCGGGTGCCGTCGCGGGCATCGACGGCTTGCTCGCGGCGCGCGCGAGCCTCGCATCGGTCACCTATCAGTCGGCGAAGCCACCGGTCGCCTGGCGTGGCACCCCGGCCGAAACGCTGATCGACCTCTCGACCGTGACGGCGCCGACCGTGTTCTTCGAGGGCTCGGCCCGCGAGGCGGCGCTGTCCTATCCGCAGAATGCGAATGTCGGGGTCACGATCGCGCTGGCCGGCATCGGTCTCGACCGGACGCGGGTCGAGCTCGTGGCCGACCCGCAGCTCCAGGATCCGCTCGGGATCATCGAGGCCGACGGGGCGCTCGGCAAATTCCGCTTCGAGATCCTGGCCTATGCGGCTCCGGGGAACCCCAAGACCTCGCGGCTCACGGCTTACAGCCTGCTGCTCGCCCTGCGCTCCGGCTGGGCGTTCTCGGCGGCCGACGCGCTGGCCGAAACGGGCGCATAGCCCTGGGAGAGGTGACGGGTTCGGGCCCTACTGCGCTGCGATGGAGGCCGCCTTCTGGCCCCGCAGCTCGGCGACGCGCTCTTGGGTGTAGAGGTCGGTCCAGTTGAACCACGCGAGGTCGGTGACCTTGTAGGTGTCGTAGGGCCGGGCCGGGATGCGCATCTCGGCGCCGTTGATGTGCACGTGCTTGATGCGGCGCTTGTCCAGCAGGATGGCCACGTTATCGAGCGGCGAGCCCTCGACCGCGATGAAGTCGGCATGGCAGCCGGCGGCGAGCGCGCCGATCTTGTCGCCTTGCGCCATGAAGCGCGCCGAAACCTCGGTGGCACAGCGCAGCGCCTCGGCGGGCGTGAAGCCGAGGTCGTCGACGAAGATCTCGATCTCGCGCGCGTGCCACTCGCCGTACGGCGTGATGGCGAAGCCGCTGTCGGTGCCGGTCATCATCGGAATGCCCGCCTTGCGGGCGCGCTGCAGGCTTTCGCAGGCGGTCTCGTATTCGCGCTTCACGTCGTCGACGCGGCCCTTCATGCCCGCCGGATCGTGCGGGCCCGTGAACTCGATGATGTTGCGCGGGAAGGTGAGGGTGGGGCCGATCGCGCTGCCGGATTTGACCAGCGCCTCCAGGCATTCGTCGTCCAGATAATAGGCATGGAAGACGAGGTCGACGCCGGCGCGCGCGGCGTAGAGCGTGGCCTCGCGGCCGCGCGCGTGCACGACCGACTTCCGGCCGAGGCGGCGGATCTCCTCGACCATCGCCGTGGTCTCGGCCTGGGTGAAGGCGGCGATGAACTCGCCGTCCGGCCGCCGCTGCACCCCGTCGAGCGCAATCTTGACGCAATCGACCCCGTCTTTGACCTGGCAGCGGATCTCCTCGATCGCCTCGTCGCGGCTGGTCACGAGGCGGCCGATCCCCGTCTCGGGAACGCCGATCCAGGTCGGGTACCAGTCGGTCAGGCTCTGGCGCGCGGTGATGTAGCGCCCCGCGGCGGTGACGCGCGGCCCGTCGAACAGGCCGGCCGCGATCGCGTTGCGCACCGAGAGGCTGATGCGGCCGGCATCGCCCGGGGCGCCGATCGAGGTATAGCCCGCCGCCAGTACCTGTTGCGCGAAGTACATGGCGCGCAGCGCCCTGAACTCCATCGGCTGGTAGAGATCGATGTCCTCCTCGCTCTTGGCGTTGCCGTAGGCGAGGTGGGTATGGACGTCGATCAGGCCCGGCATGACGAACAGCCCGCTGTAATCGACGACTTTGTCGACCGGGCGCGGAGCCGGCGCCTGCGCCGCCGGCCCCGCATACGCGATCTTTCCGTCATCGCCGACCACAAGCGTCCCATTCCGGAGTGCCGTGTTCTCACGGCCGGTGAACAGGCTGCCGCAACGGACGAATGTGGTCATCGCGTGAGCCTCCGTTATGCCGCGCTCTGCGCCTTGTCGAGCAGATGCTGCGGCGTGCTGGACACGACCTCGACGTAGAGCGGCTTGAAGTTCGCCGGGCCGCCTTCGATCAGGTCGACGAATTTCGGATGAAGGGCGCGCAGCTGCACCAGGATCTCGCGGTGCACGTTCACGTCCTTCCACTCGCCGAGCAGGTAGAAATGATCGGGATCGGTGGTGTCGCGGCACATCACGCCGTCCTTCGCCTGGGCCGCACTCTTGTGCATCGGATTAGCGTCCGAGTAGTCGAACTCGTCGAACAGCCTGATGAACTCGTCGCCTTTCCCGGGCTTCACGCGGAAATCGTAGACGTGGATGAAGTTGCCGCGTTGAGCCAATGGAACCAGCGCCATGATGACCTCCTCCTCCTGAGCTTCAGTGACGATACTGCGGTCGCCCCGGGCCGAACAAGCCTAAGGCTTCCGATCGGAAATTTTCAGCCGCGGGTCGGCCCGCCGCGGCGCGGCCGGCACCGACAGCCACAGCACCAGCGCGTCCTGCGGGCTGACGGAAATGCACAAATGGCCCATCTGGGCGTCGTAGTAGATGCTGTCGCCGGTCTCGAGCACCACCGGCTCGTAGAACTCGGTGTGCAGCTCGACCGCACCCTCGAGCACCAGCAGGAAATCGTCGCCCTCGTGCCGCACCCAATTCGGGAACTCGGCGATCGCGCGGGCGCGGATGCGCGTCCGCGACGGGACCGCGTGCTTGTGGGTGAGATCGGCGCACAGGAACTCGTGCACATAGGTCGGCGTGTCGTGGATCTGGCCTTGTCTGGCACGGGTGATGCTGCGCCGGCCGGTGGGCCCGGCCTCGCGCGCGGGACTGAGGAGCTCGTCCATGTCGACGCCGAGCCCGGTCGACAGCCGCTGCAGCACCTCGAAGGTCGGTGACATCTGGTCGTTCTCGATCTTCGACAAGGTCGAGCGCGCGAGCCCGGCGCGCAGCGCCACCGCGGCCAGGGTCAGCCCCGCCTGCGTGCGGATCTCGCGCACCCGCTGGCTCAGGAGAAATCCGTCCGCCGCCGGCGGCGTAGTCCGCGGCTCGACCCGCGCCAGCATTTTCGCGCTCCGCCGTGCAGCCATGGCCCTTCTTACCAGATTTCCGATAAAGGCAAAATGACTACTTTCGGAAACTTGCGGTTTGCGCTTAGATGCCCTCCGCGATGGAGGGGCCATTGTCCAAGACCGGCATCGGGGCGAGCGTTCTGCGCAAGGAGGATGCGCGCTACCTGCACGGGCGCGGGCGTTTTGTCGGCGACATCCAGATGCCCGGCCTGCAGGATGTGGCCTTCCTGCGCAGCCCGGCTGCGCATGCGCGCATCCACAACATCCGCATTCCCGAAACCTGCGCGAGCGCGATCTTCCGCGCCGAGGATCTCGCGGGCGTGAAACCCATCCGCGCGGTCTCGGCGATTCCCGGCTTCAAGGTGTCCGACTATCCGGCCCTGGCGACCGGCAAGGTGCGCTTCGTGGGCGAGCCGATCGTCATGGCGGTCGCGCGCAGCCGGGCCCTGGCCGAAGACCTCGTACAGCAGGTCGCCGTCGAATTCGAGCAGCTGCCGCCCTTGACCGACGCGCTGGCGGCCCGCCAGCCGGGCGCGGCCCTCGTGCACGATCACTGGGCCGACAACGTGTTCATGACCACCGCGATCAACGGCAACATCGACGACCTCGCCAAGACGGCACCGGTGGTCGTGACGCGCGAATATCGGATGAACCGGCAGAACATGGCGCCGCTCGAGGGCAAGGCCGTGCTCGCCTACTGGGACGACCGCGCCGACCAGCTCGTCGTCTATACTTCGACGCAATCGCCGCACATGATCCGCGCCGGCCTCTCCGAGTTCCTCGGCCTCGATCAGCGCCAGATCCGCGTGATCGCCCCCGACGTCGGCGGCGCCTTCGGCTACAAGGTGATCCTGCAGCCCGAAGAGCTATGTGTCGCCTGGCTGGCCCTCAAGCGCCGCCATCCGGTGCGCTGGATCGAGGACCGGCGGGAGAACCTGACCGCGGGGGCCAACACGCGCCAGCACCATTATCGCGTCACGGCCTATGCCGACGAGCGCGGCCGGCTGCTCGGCCTCGATGCGGAGATCACGGTCGACATCGGCGCCTATTCGGTCTGGCCGTTCACCGCGGGTCTCGAAGGTGCGATGGCGGGCGGCAACCTTCCGGGCCCGTACCGGCTCGAGGCCTATCGCTGCAAGACGTATTCGGTCGCCACCAACAAGCCGCCGTTCGTGCCCTATCGCGGCGTGGCGCGGCCGGGCGTGTGCTTTGCCATTGAGCTCACGATCGATGCGGTGGCGCGCGCGGTCGGCCGCGAGCCGGCCGAGCTGCGCATCGAGAACCTGGTGCCGCCCGAGGCGATGCCGTTCACCAACATCGCCGGCAAGAAATTCGACAGCGGCGACTATCCCAACAGCGTTCGCCTGGCCATGCAGCACATCGACCTGGCCGGGGTGCGGGCGCGGCAGACGCGCGGCGAGCCCGACGGGCGGCTGATCGGCGTCGGCTTCGGCATGTACACCGAGCAGACCGCGCACGGGACCGGCGTGTTCGCGCAATGGGGCACGCCGATCATCCCCGGCTTCGAGCAGGCCACGGTGCGCCTGACGCCCGACGGCGGCGCCGAAGTGCGCATCGGCTGCCACTCGCACGGCCAGGGCATGGAAACCTCGATGGCGCAGATCGTCAGCGAGGAGCTCGGCCTGACGCCGGCCGAGGTCAGCGTGCTTCACGGCGACACGGCGCTGACACCCTTCTCGACCGGGACCTACGCCTCGCGCTGCATCGTCATGGACGGCGGTGCCGTCACCGAATCCTGCGCGGTCCTCGCCAAGCGGCTGGCCAAGATCGGTGCTCATCTCCTGCAGTGCCGCGTGGACGAGGTGCGGCTCGAAGGCGGCCGGGTCAAAGGGCCGCGGGGCGACGTTTCGATGCGCGAGATCGCGCATGTCTGGTACCGAAGGCCGGAGCAGCTGCCGGCCGACGTGGACCCGGCCGGCCTCGAGGTCACGGCCGGCTACAAGCCCAAGGTCGACACCGGCGCCTTCACCTATGCGACGCACGCGGCGGTGGTCGCGGTCGACCCCGAGCTCGGGCATGTCGAGATCCTCGATTACGTGATCATCGAGGATTGCGGGGTCATGGTGAACCCGATGATCGTCGACGGCCAGGCCTATGGCGGTACGACGCAGGGCATCGGCACGGCACTTTACGAGGAATCGCCGTACGACAGCAGCGGGCAGCCGCTGGCCTCCACGCTCGCGGATTATCTGCTGCCGGGCGCCACCGAGGCTCCGTCCTATCGCATCCATCACACCGAGACGCCGTCGCCCCACACCCATCACGGCGTGAAGGGGGTGGGCGAGGGGAGCGCCATCGCCCCGCCGGCCACGGTCGTGAACGCGATCAACGACGCGCTGAAGCCGCTCGGCGTGGAGATCGCCGAGACCCCGGCCACGCCGCGGCGCATTCTCGCGGCACTCTCGGCCGCGCCCAAGACGGGCCGCGCCGCCGCATGAAAGCCGTCGCCTTCGACTACGTCGTCGCCAAACGGCTCGATGACGCCCTGTCGGCGCTCGCCGAAGGCGGCGAGGAGTCGCGCATCATCGCCGGCGGCCAGTCGCTGGGTCCGATGTTGAATCTGCGCCTCGCCACCCCGTCGCTCCTGGTCGACATCCGCCGCATCGTGGAGCTGCAGCGCGTCGAGGACACCGGCAATGCCACGTTCATCGGGGCGGCGGTCACGCACGCCGCGATCGAGGACGGCCTTCATCCGATTTCGGATCGCGGCATCCTGGGCTCGGTTGCCCGCGGGATCGCGTACCGGTCGGTGCGCAACCGCGGCACCATCGGAGGAAGCGTAGCCCATGCCGACCCCGCCGCCGACTGGGTGCTGACCCTGATGGCGCTGGGGGCCTCGGTCGTCGTCAAGACGCGCACCTCGCGGCACCAGGCCGATCTGCGCGGCTTCGTGCGCGGTGCGTTCAGCACGGCGCTGGCGCATGGCGAGATCATCGAAGGGGTAGTCGTGCCCAAGGTCTCGGCCGCGGCGCGCTGGGGCTACTACAAGTCCTGCCGCAAGCCCGGCGAATACGCCGACGCGATGGCGGCCGTGCTGATCGATCCGGACCGCCGCGTCTGCCGCATTGCCGCGAGCGCCGTGTCGCGGCCGCCGGTGCTGCTGGAGGAGCTTGCGACAGTCCTCGCCGAAAGCGGGGCGGCGGTGCTCGAGCGCGGTGCGGTCGCCGACGCCGTCAGCCGGGCGCTGCCGCATCTCGATGCGATCGAAGCGCGCGTGCACGCCGCGGTGGTCGGCCGCGCGATCCGGCAGGCGGTCGCGTCATGAGGCGCCTGGCGCTCGAGGTGAATGGCGAGGCGCTCGACGTGCAGGTCGCGCCGCGCACGCATCTGGCCGATTTCCTGCGCGAGCAATGCCACCTCACCGGAACCCATCTCGGCTGCGAGCATGGCGTTTGCGGCGCCTGCACCGTCCTGATCGACGGGGCTCCGGCGCGCTCGTGCATCACCTATGCCGTGGCCTGCGAGGGGTCGTCCGTGCGGACGGTCGAGGGTTTTCCCGATGATCCGCTGATGACGCGCCTGCGCGAGGCATTCCACCGCGAGCATGCGCTGCAATGCGGCTACTGCACGCCCGGCATGCTGATCGCCGCCTACGATATCGTGCGCCGCCGCCCCGCAGCCGACGAAGCCGAGATCAGGCTCGAGCTCGCCGGAAATCTCTGCCGCTGTACCGGCTATGTGGGCATCGTCAGCGCCATCAAGCGCGTGATCGCCGAGGCGTCGGCGGGTGCGGGTAGCGCCCCCAAGCCGATGGCCCCTCCGGCGCTGCCGAAGGGACCGCTGCCGCGCTTCACGCCGGTCGCGAGTACGGTCCCGCGGCCGGCAGCAGCCGCCGCCGCGACAGCGGACAATTTGGACGCGCCGGCACCGGGCTGGATGCGGGTCAGCGACAGCTTCACGGTCGGCCGGCCGCCGGCCGAGGTATGGTCGATGCTGGGCGATGTGGCGCGCATGGCCGGATGCATGCCGGGTGCGGTCCTCGACGGCCATGACGGCTCGCAGCTGCGCGGGCATCTCAACGTCCGCATGGGTCCGATCCGTAGCTCCTTCTCCGGCACCGCCGTGCTCGAGCGCGACGATCAACGTCTGTCCGGCCGGCTCACTGGCGGCGGCGGCGATTCGCGGAGCGGCTCGCGCGCCGACGGCACGGTCGTCTATCGGCTCATGCCGCAGGGCGGCGGTTCGTCCACCCTGGTCTCGGTCACGATGGATTTCCGCTTGCAGGGCGCTCTGGCGCAGTTCGGCCGCTCCGGCATCGTCCGCGACCTGATCGGGCGGACGGTCGCGGAGTTCGCGCAGAACATCGGGCGGCTCGCGGCCGGCCAGACCGCGCCTGCATCCGCTGGGCGCGAGATCGACGCCGGCCGGCTCGTCGTCGCATCCTTGTGGGCGCGCCTGAAAGCCTGGTGGTCGGCGCTCTAACCGTTCACGTCGGCGGCTTGCCGCCTCTAGAGAGGAGAGTTCACATGCGATCTCGATTTGGTACCTGGCGATGGGGAACGGCGGCCGTTGCGGCCCTGGTGCTCGGGGCGGCGTCGGCCAGCGCGCAAACCGTCAAGGTCGGCGTCGTCCTCACCTATTCGGGCCCGCAGGCCTCGCTCGGCGACCAGATCGACAAGGGCTTCAGCCTGTACATCAAGGAGCATACGAAGGACCTGCCGGCGGGCGTGAAGGTCGAGCTTGTGAAGCGCGACGATACCGGCCCGAACCCCGAGGTGGCCAAGCGTCTGGCAACCGAGCTCGTCACCCGCGATCACGTGCAGTTCATCACCGGCGTGGTGTGGACCCCGAACGCGGCGGCGATCGCACCGGTGGCGGGCGAGTCGAAGACACCCTTTGTCGACATGAACGCCTCGGGTGCGGCACTCACGCGGTTGACCCCCTACATGGTGCGCGTCTCGTTCACGCAGTGGCACACGGCGCTTGCGATCGGCACGTGGTCGGCGAAGAACGGCTCCAAGACCGCGTACACGGCGGTGAGCGACTTCGTCCCGGGCCACGACGCCGAGGCCGCCTTCATCAAGGGATACACGGACGCGGGCGGGAAGATCGTCGGCTCGGTCCGGTTTCCGCTGCAGAGCCCTGACTTCGCGCCGTTCATCCAGCGGGTGAAAGACGCGCACCCCGATACGCTCTACGTGTTCGTGCCGTCCGGGGCGCAGGCGACGGCGGTGATGAAGGCATATGCCGATCTCGGCCTCAAGGATGCGGGCATCAAGCTCGTGGGTCCGATGGACCTCGTGCCCGACTACGAACTGCCGAACATGGGCAACGCGCCGCTCGGCCTGATCACCAGCGGCAATTATTCGAGCGCCGCCACGCGGCCGCAGAACAAGGCGTTCGTCGAGGCCTGGCACAAGGCCTACGGCGACAAGTCGGTGCCGGACTTCATGGCGGTCGGCGGCTGGGACGGCATGGCCGCGATCTTCAGCGTCATCGAGCAGACCAAGGGCAAGTTCACCGGCGAGCAGGCGATGGACATCCTGAAGAGCTGGAAGAACCCGGACAGCCCGCGCGGGCCGATCTCGATCGATCCGGCGACACGCGACATCGTGCAGAACATCTACATCCGCCGGACGGAGATGGTCGACGGGCACCTGGCGAATGTCGAGTTCGACACGCTGCCGAACATCAAGGATCCGTGGAAGGAGCTGAACCCGGCGAAGTAGCCGTTTGCGGGGCGGAGGTGCCGCGCCACGGCACCTCTGCCGGGCATTCCTCGGCAAGCGTCTTGCATGTTACAGTGCGACCATAATTCACGAACGGGGAGAGCGAAAATGTCTCTAAGTCGTAGGAAATTCACGAAGTTAGCGGGTGCCGCGGCGGCTGCGACGGTATTGACTGGCCGTTCAGTTAAAGCGGCCGACAGCGCCCATACCCTGGCGGTGCGCATGGACTGGCTGCCCTCGGGCTACCAGACCCCCTTCTTCCTCGCCCAGGCGAAGGGCTGGTACCAGAAGGCCGGGCTCGACGTGAAGATCGACCAGGGCAAAGGCTCGGTGCAGACGGTCCAGCTGGTGGGGGCCGGCCAGTACGACGCGGGTCTCGCCTATCTGGCGGTGATGGCGTTTGCGCGCGCCAAGGGGATGCCGGTGACCTCGATCGCCGGGTTCTTCCGCAAGGGCGACCTGTCGCTGCTGGTGCCCGTCGACTCGCCGATCAAGACTCCGAAGGACAGCAAGGGCAAGCGTCTCGTCTACACCGCGGGCTCGATGGAGACGCCGTTCCTCGATGCGTGGTTCGCCGCCGGCGGGCTGAAGCGCAGTGACGCGGAGCTGATCCAGGTCGATGCCAGCGCCAAGATCTCGACCTATGTCCTGCCGACGAGCGATGGCTGTTTCACCAGCGCCGCCTACTCGGTTCCGGTGGCCAACGTGACCCGGCCCACGCGCGCCATCCCGTTCGCCGATTTCGGTATGAACATGCCCGGCTTCGGCATCGTCGCCAATGAGTCGGCGCTGAAGAGCAAGGGCGACGCGCTCAAGAAGTTCGCGAGCATCACGTCGGGGGCGTGGAACTACATCGTCAATGGCCACCACGAAGACGAGGCGGTCGAGGCGATGATGAAGATGCACGAGCAGGACAAGAGCGTTCAGCCGAAACTGTTGAAGGAGCAGCTCGAAGTGTCGCTGCCCTTCCTCAACACGCCGGCCAGCAAGGGCCTGCCGATCGGCGTGCAGGCGGATTCCGACTGGGCCGACGCGATCAAGGTCATGGAAGCCGCGAAGACGATCGACCCAGGGACGAAGTCGAAGGATTACTACACCAACGACTATCTCGACCTGGACACGATCAAGTCGCTCGGCGGCGGCAAGGCCTGATCCGAGCCGAAGCGGCCGGCCCGCAGGCGCGGGCCGGCCGCTTTCTTTTTGGCCAGTCTGAGACGCGGATATCAAAGCAGATGCTGAGAACGGGAAAAGAGCACCTCGAGCGGTTGCGCGACGGACGCGTGGTCTATGTCGGCAACGAGCGCATCGATGACGTGACCACGCATCCGGCCTTTTGCAACGCCGCGCGTACCATAGCCTCGCTCTACGACATGAAGGCCGACCCGGCGAACGCCGAGACCATGTCTTTCGTCGAGGACGGCGAACGCTTCGGGATGTATTTCCTGCAGGCGCGGAACCAAGCCGATCTGCGCCGCCGCACCCGCACCCACAAGATGATCGCCGACATGACCTACGGTCTCTTCGGCCGGTCGCCCGACCACTTCGCAAGCTCGATCACCGCGATGGCGATCGAACCGTCGGTGTTCGCCACCGGCGGGCGGCCTTACGCCGAGAATCTGGTGAAGTACTACCGGCACATGCGCAAACACGACCTGTTCGTCGCGTATGCCGTGCTGCCGCCGCAGGCCTCGCGCGATCCGGGCTACTACCACCGGCAGAGCCTGCCGGTGCCGACGCTCGAGGTGGTGGGCGAGGAGGACGACGGCATCGTCATCTCCGGCATGAAGATGCTGGCGACCGGGGCCGCCTTCGCCGACGACATCTGGATCGGCAACATCCAGCCGCTCGCTCCCGACCAGAAGAAGCAGGCCGTGACCTGCGTCATTCCGTGCAACGCCAAGGGCGTGACCCTGTGGTCGCGGCAGAATTTCACGGCGCGCAACGAGTTCGACTCGCCGCTTTCCTGGCGCTTCGACGAGAGCGACAGCATGGTGATGTGCGAGAACGTGAAGGTGCCGTGGGAGCGCGTGTTCCTGCTCGACGACGCGGTGCTGTCGCGCGAGATCTACATCCGCACACCAGGCCATTGCTACGCCAACCACCAGTCGAACGTACGCTTCCTGTCGAAGCTGCGGCTGATCGTCGGGCTCGCGAGCCGGGTGGCCCAGGCCAACGGCGCCGACCAGATCCCGGCGGTGCGCGATACGCTCGGGCGCCTGGCGGCGCTCGAGGCGACCTTGGCCGGGCTGATCGACGGCCAGATCGAGGCGTTCGAGCGCTGGCCCGAAGGCTTCGGCACCTATAACCGGCGGATGATGTACGCGGCGATCAACTGGTGCGTCGAGATGTACTCGCCCCTGATCGACATCCTGCGCGAGCTGTCGGGCGGCGGGGTGTTTCAGATGCCGGCCAGCGTCAGCGTGCTCGAGGATCCGGACCTGCGCCGGCGCTTCGAGCAATATTGGCAGACGCCCCAGATGGCGGCCCTCGACCGCGTGAAGCTGTTCAAGCTGGTCTGGGACCTGGTCGGCTCCGAGTTCGCCGGCCGGCATCTCCAGTACGAAAAGTTCTACGTGGGCGCCACGTTCACGGTGCGGGCCCACAACTACCGCGAGGCACCGTGGCCGGAGTTCCACAAGGTCGTGGACGATCTCCTGGCGAGCTACGGCCCGCCAGCGCAGTGACGCAAGGATCAGCGCGTCGTCGTGAGGCTGGCCAATCCGGCCGCCAGGATCTGCCGCTCGTCCTCGCTCATGTCGGTCACGTTGCCGGGCGGCATCGTGTGCGTCAGGACCGCATAGGTCCTGATCTCGCCCGCGTGGCGCCGGATCTCCTCCGGTGAGTCGAGGCGCACGCCCTTGGGCGGGGCTACGATGCCCGCCCAGACCGGCGCGGCGGTGTGGCACATGATGCAGCGGGTCGACACGACATCGGCTGCGTCGGCGAACGAGGCGTGCGGCGCCGTGGCCTCCGCGGTCTGTGCGGCCTGCGAGCCGGACCAGGCGAGCCACGCGATCGCGGCTATCCCGGCGGCAGCCAGGGCCCACGTCCACCAGGGATTGGGCCGCCCGGCGTGGCGCAGATTGTAGAAGTGCCGGATGAGGAAGCCGAGCACGAGGACGATGGCGAAGATCAGCCAGTTGTAGCGGGTGCCGAACATCAACGGATAATGGTTGCTGATCATCAGGAAGACGACCGGCAGGGTGAGATAGTTGTTGTGCACCGACCGCTGCTTGCCCTGCCGGCCGTATTCCGGATCGGGGGCCTCGCCGGCGACCATCGACGCGACCATCTTCTTCTGGCCCGGGATGATCACCACGAAGACGTTGGCGACCATGATCGTGCCGATGAGGGCGCCGGTCTGGATGAACGCGCCGCGGCCGCTGAACACGTGCGTGAAGCCGTACGCGATGGCGACCAGGAACACGAAGCCGATCGCGGCCAGCAGGTTGTCGCGCCGGCCGAGCGGCGACCGGCATAGGGCCTCGTAGCCCAGCCAGCCGGCGAGCAAGGTGGCGATGCTGACCGCGATCGCCGTATTCGGCGACATCTCCAGCACCGAGGGGTCGATCAAGAACAGGTCGGCGTTGACGTAGTACGTGGCGATCATCAGGGCGAAGCCGCTGAGCCAGGTGCTGTATGCCTCCCACTTGAACCACACGAGCTTCGCCGGCAACTGGGGTGGGGCGACGAGGTATTTCACGGCGCGATAGAAGCCGCCGCCATGAACCTCCCACACCTCGGACTGCGATCCGTCCTTGATGCCCGCCACCGGCTTCAGCCCGAGATCGAGATGGATGAAGTAGAAGGAGGCGCCGATCCACGCCATTCCCGCGATCATGTGCAACCAGCGCAGGCACAGGCTGGCCAAGTCCAGAAATACCGCGTCCATAGAACTCCCCTGGGCGCGCCGCGCAGTTCTGGCGGCACGTCGCCGACGATCATGCGGCGCCCACGATAATGCCGATGGTGCGGCCGGTCCATAAAGCGTTCAACGACCCTTGACCTGCTGCACCTGCTGCACGCGCGGCATGTCTGCAAAATTATTCGGCATCCGGGAGTGGCACGCTGGCGCGCCGGGACGCCGGCACGCGCCGCGCTCCACCCGAGTCGCGCGCCACGCGAGACCGAGTCGACGACCAACAGATGACACTAAGGTCGAATTGGCATTATCCGTGCAAGCTGCTTCCTTACATCTGGCACGAGAGCGTGTCTCGCAATCACCGCAGCCGCTGTGGCGGCTGCATTGGAGGCCACATGCGATGCTTCCTCTCCGGCCTTGCGAGTGTTGCGGTTCTGGCCGTGCTTCCGTTCGTTGCGTCTGATACCGGGTGGAGCGCTCCACCCGAACACGCCGATCCGACCCTCGCACCCTGGTTCAATTCTCTGCGCCAGCCCGGCACCGGCGTGTCGTGCTGCTCGATCGCCGATTGCCGGCCGGTCGACTATCGCGGCGGTCCGGGCGGGTACGAGGTCTGGATCGAAAACTCCTGGCACAAGGTGCCGGCGGACAAGGTTCTCGACGGCAAGGACAACCCGGTCGGCCGCGCCGTGGTCTGCTACACGCCGGCACTCGGCGTGCTGTGTTTCGTGCGCGGAACCGAAGCGTGACCGCGCGCTGACAACGCCGTTGCATTGACAAGGCTGGCGCGGGCCTGAAAGATCGGGGTCTCGCACACGGAGACTTCGATGCTGCCGACCGCCCGCAAGCTCGCCTTCAGCGACGTGCCTGTGATCGACCTGGCCCCGGCGTGGTCGGGCGATGGGGCCGCGCGCCGGGCGCTTGCCGAAGCCATCGGGGAGGCCTGCGGCCGGGTCGGCTTCATGTATCTCAAGAACCATGGGATCGCGCAGCGCGACATGGATGCGATCTTCCGGACTTCGGTCGACTTCCACAGCCTGCCGCTGGCGGCCAAGATGGAAGTCTCGATCACCAAGAACGATCACGCGCAGGGTTACCTGCACGGCATGACCAAGGGGAACGGCAAGGAGCTCAAGGAGAACCTTCAGGAGGCCTTCCAGATCCGCCGGCCGCTGGCCGACGACGATCCCGACCTCCTGGCCGGCAAGCCGCTGCACGGGCGCATCCCGTGGCCGTCGGCGATGCCCGACCTCAAGCCGCGCATGATGGCCTACTACGAGAAGGCCAACGCGCTGGGCTACGAGCTCCTGAAGCTGTTCGAGCTGAGCCTCGATCTGCCCGAGGGCACGCTCAAGCAGTACTTCAAGAAGGACATGAACTCGCTCCGCCTGCTGCACTATCCCCCGCAGGCGCCGGACGACGCGGGCGAGCACCTCGGCGCCCGCGCTCACACGGATACGAACGCCTTCACGATCCTGATCCAGGACGCGAATGGCGGCCTCGAGATCCGCAACCGCGATGGTGAGTGGGTCGCCGTGCCGCCGCTGCCGGGAACGTTCGTGCTGAACGTGGGCGAGGTGCTGAAGGTATGGACCGACGGCATCTTCTCGTCGACCGTGCACCGGGTGATCAACCGCTCAGGCAAGGAGCGCTATTCGATCCCCTTCTTCATGTATCCGAGCTATGACGCGCTGATCCAGCCGCTGATGAAGAACCCGGACCCGTCCAACGTAGCGCCGGAGAACCTTCACACGTCGATGCCGCGCGACAAGCCGTTCCTCTATGGCGAGTTCAAGGCGCGCAGCACCGCCCGCATCATGCCGGGCAACGTCGCGGTTCCGATGTGAGGGTCCGTAGCTGGCTTTATGCGCTGGCGGTGGCGCTCGCGTGGAGCGGCGATGCGCGGGCGCTCGACCACCTGAACGTCCAGACGGCGTTCTACCCGCAAGGCCCGCAGGCCTATCTGTTCCTTGCCCAGGAAAAGGGCTGGTTCGAAAAGGCCGGGCTGCAGGTCGAGATCCTGGACGGCCGCGGCTCCAATTATTCGGTGCAGGTGCTGAGCAGCGGCCATGCCGACGTGGGCGAGGGCGAGTTGCTGCCGCTGGTGTTCGCACGCGACGCCGGAATGCCGATCAAGGTGGTCGCCGAATGGTACGAGCATGAAGGGCCGACCATCATCGTGCCGAAGGACTCCCCGATCCAGACGCCGAAAGACCTCAAGGGCAAGAAGGTGCTCCTGACCGCGGCCGGGCCATGGCCGCCGCTGATCGATCCCTTCCTCAAGCCATTCGGTCTCACGAAAAGCGACCTGTCGCTCGTGTACGTCGATTCCACCGCGCTGTTCACGATCTACGCATCGGGCCAGGTCGACGCGCTGATGACCGTCGACCTTGCGTTCTCCGAGGCCGATCCGCTGCGGCCGTCGCGCAGCCTGCGGGCCGTCGACTATGGCGTGAAGCTCCCCGGCAACGGGCTTTACGTGACGGAGGAGACGCTGGCAAAGCGTCCCGAGGTGCTGCGGCGATTCCTCAAGGTGTGCGGCGATGCGCTCACCTACACGTATGCCGGCGGCCACCCCGACGAGGCGGCGGAGGCGATCCGCAAGCAGCGGCCGAACACCAAGCTGCCGCTCGAGCATCTGAAGATGCAGGTCGACATGTTCAAGGCGTTCCTGGGGCACCCGGCCGACGGCAAGCCGATCGGCTGGCAATCGCCGCAAGAGTGGGCAGACCAGATCGCCTATATCAAGGATGCGCACATGCTGACGCATGAGCACACGCCGGCCGAGTTCTATACGAACGATCTCATCGAGCGGGCGAAGTAGTCATGGAGCTGCATCGGTTTGGAGCGTCAGGACGTCCGACCTCGGTCATCGGCCAGGGGACCTGGAACATCGAGCGCGCGGAGCGCAAGGAGGCGGTTGCAGCTCTGCGCAAGGGCCTCGACCTCGGCATGACCCATATCGATACCGCTGAGATGTATGGTTCGGGCCGGGCGGAGGAGATCGTGGGCGAGGCGATCGCCGGGCGCCGGGACGGGGTGTTCCTCGTGTCCAAAGTCCTGCCCGACAACGCCTCGCGCCGTGGCACGGTCGCGGCCTGCGAGCAATCGCTCAAGCGCCTGAGGACCGACCGCCTGGACTGCTACCTGCTGCATTGGCGCGGCGGCGAGCCGCTGAAAGACACGATTGCGGCGTTCGGCGAGCTGCGGAAGGCCGGCAAGATCCTGTCCTGGGGCGTCAGCAATTTCGATGTCCCCGACCTCGAGGAGGCGCTGGCCATCGCGGGCGACGGGCGGATCGCGTGCAACCAGGTCCTCTATCATCTGAAGGAGCGGGCGATCGAGCACGAGGTGCTGCCGTGGTGCGAGGCGCACGGCGTGGCCGTGGTCGGCTACTCCCCGTTCGGGCATGACGACTTCCCCAGCGCGCGAACGTCCGGCGGGCGCGTGCTCGAGGAGATCGCCGCGGCGCACCAGGCGACGGCGCGTCAGGTGGCGCTCGCGTTCCTGGTGCGCCGGCCCGCGCTGTTTACGATTCCGAAGGCGTCGAGTGTCGAGCATGCAGCCGAGAACGCGGCAGCTGGAGGCTTGCGGCTGAGCGAGGCCGAGATCGCGCGCATCGACGAGGCGTTCCCGCGCGGGCGCTCGCGCGGCCTGCCGATGCTCTAGACGGCGCGCGCGGACAACGTATCGCCGTCGCGCTTGACCTCGAACACGCGCACGTTGACCCCCGGGCAGTTGATGCCTTTGCCGTCGGAGAAGCGGAACGTGTAATTGTGCTGCGTGCAGCGCAGCATCGTGCCGTTGCCGACGATTTGCGCCTCGAGGAACGAGGCCTGCAGGTGCGGACACGCGCGCTGCACGCCGCGGAAGCCCGCGGCGGTCTTGAAGATGAGGATGCCTTCGCCGTCCACGCGCGCGCGCGCCGGGAAGACCGAGGTCTCCGGGTGCAGTCCCTCCAGGACCTGCCAGTCGGACATGACTCAGGCGGCCAGCGAGCGCGGACCGGTCACGTCGCGCAACCGCTGCAACGCAAAGGAGCGGTCGAGCCGCAGCAGGAACAGCCCGATCTGCATCGTGAACGTCTCATCCAGGAAGCAGTCGTAGACCGCGGTCAGCGCGTCACGCAGCGGCAGGCCGAGCTCGCGGCGCGTGCGATGGAAGCACTCCTGCAGCTCGACGGCCTTGTCGAGATCGACCTGAGGTGCGGTCAACTGCCAGTCGATCGCGGACAGCGCGCCGGCGAGGGCCGACAGGAATCTGAGCTGCGGCGGCGCCAGGCGTGCCGCGCGCTCCGGGATGCGATCCTCCACCACCTGCATGAACCAGCTGCGCTCATCGAGGCAGCGCGCGAGATCGCTGTCGAAGCGCCGGCCGTCCTTGAATGCCATCACGGGCACGATCCGGGCGTCCGCCTTGCGCGTCTGCCGGACGGCATCGGCAAGCTCGAACGCGCCGCTCTCGATGTGGAACACCGTGATGTCGGCGGGCAGGCCCGGTCGCAGGCTGCCGGCGCGATCGCCAAGGGATATGGACGCGGCCGCCTTGGCGGTCACGCGGTCGACGACCTCGGAGAGGCTCAGGCCCAGCCGCAGGAACACCGACATGACGTTGGCCAGAGAGTAGACCGGCCCGGTCACGTTGAACTGCTGCAGGTCCGAGCTGATGACGTGCGGCACGATGCCTTGCGCCATCGCCTTCTCGGCCACGTCCCAGGCGAAGTTGTAGCCGCCGAACCCGATATCGAAGAGCACTCCGCGCTTATTCGCCGCATGCACCTCGGGCCGCACCTTGCCGTCGTCGTCGAGGATGCGGCCGAGATTGTTGTGAAAGATGTGCGTGATGATGTCGCCGGCCTCGGCGACGCGGAACGCCTCGTAGGCGAGCGGCGGCTCGGGCGTCGTCTGCTGGAATTCGCCGATATGCGTGTAGGTCGGAATGCCAAGGATCTGGGCAAGGCCCTTGCCGATCTTCAGCATGCCCGGGTTGCTGTAGCCGTGCCCGTTGAGCTTGAGATAGCGCAACAGCCCGGGATGCTCCTGCACGAAATCGAGCCAGCGTCCGACCGGGATGTCGCGCAGGTCGCGCGCATCGCCCTCCTGGTAGTTGAACCCGATGAGCCCGAACGGCGTCAGCAGCGGGCCGATATAGAGCCGCGTGTCAAGGCGGCCGTCCCACATGGCCACGCACTCGTCCAGAGTGCCGATACTGGTGCCGCCGGCCTCGACGTAGCTGGTGACGCCCTGCCAGATCCCGATGCTGTCGGGATCGGCAAACCCGAGAGCGCCATAGACGTGGACATGGATGTCGATCCAGCCCGGGCTTAGGTACTGGCCCCCGAGCTCGACGACCTGGGCGCCGGCGCGCGGCTGGGCGTCGCCCACGGCTTCGATCCGGCCGCCGCTGACGGTCACGTCGGTGACCCGGTCGATCCCCAATGCTGGATCGATCACATGCGCGCCCTTCAGGATCAGCACGTCGTCCGAAGCCATCCCGCGTACTCCTCGCTGGAAGTCGCGCGGGATTCTGCAATATCCGGACCAGGAGTGCCAGCCGGGGGCTCAACTCCTGGGGCGGCTCAATTGGTACGTCAGGTGCGCCTTAACGGTCGGCCACTCGCCGGCCACGATGCTGTAGACGCAGGTGTCGCGCAGGGTGCCATTCGGCGCCACCTGGTGGCTGCGCAGGATGCCGTCCAGCTTGGCGCCCAGCCGCTCGATCGCCGCCCGGCTCTGAGGGTTGAAGAAATGCGTGCGGAACTCGACCGCGATGCAGGCCAGGGTTTCGAAGGCATGCGTGAGGAGGAGCAGCTTGCACTGGGTGTTGAGGCTGCTGCGCTGGACGCTCTTGCGATACCAGGTCGAGCCGATCTCCACGCGGTGATGCACCTGGTCGACGTTCATGTAGGTCGTCATGCCGATGGCGCGGCCCCCGTCGAGCACCGCGAACGGCAGCATCGAGCCTGATCTCTGCAAGCCCAGCCGGCGGTCTATCTCCTTGGCCATGCCCTCGGGCCGGGGGATCTGGGTGTACCAGAGCTCCCACAGTTGGCCGTCCTTCACGGCCTCGATGAGGTCGGCGCAGTGCCTCTGGTCGAGTGGTTCGAGGGTGACGTGCGCGCCGCGCAGGGTCACGGGTTCCAGCCATGCCATGGATTTTCGATCCGCCAAAAAATAGGGCCCGCTCCGATCATGCCGGAGGCGGGCCCGGGAAGCGATGCTTTTGACCGACGCGCGCGGTTAATGCGTTGTCAAGGATTGCTCTGGCAGGCTGCGGCGCGCAACCGCGCAGGGGACCGCAATCGATGAGCGACAATTTAGACAATTCTGCTGAGTCGTTCCGCGACCGGATCCGGCATCCCGAGCTGCGCCGCCTCTATGATTATTGGAGCGCGCGACGCAGCGGCCGGCGCTATCCCGGGCGCCTGGACATCGATCCCGTCGAGCTCAAATTTGCGCTCGGGAACGTGTCGCTTATCGAGGTCGTCGACGACACACCGCCCCGCTTCCGCTGGCGTTTGGTCGGCTCGCTGCTGGTTCAGCGCCTGGGCAACGACATGACCAACCGCCTGCTCGACGAGTATCCGAACCCGGCCTATCGGGATTATCTCATCGACACCTATCGCCAGATGGTCGCGACCGGCGAGCCGAGCCGGTCGATCAACGAGCGGGTGATCGATGGCAAGCCGCGGGAATTCGAGGTGCTTCGGCTGCCTCTCGCCGAAAACGGCGAGAAGGTCGACATGATCCTGATCTGTTCGATGTATTTCGAAGCGCTTCCGGCGCGATCGCCGGTGGCCGGCCCGGCGTCCGATGGCGGCGGTCCGCCCCGCGTCCTCGAGGATTGCTGAGCGCCAATCGGCGGCGGCGCCAGACCCCACTGAAGCACCGCACACACTGCTTGCCACGAAACGCTCACGTTCGTCGCGCCGCGATGCGCGTTTGATCCCGGTATGCCCGCGCTTGCGCACCGCGTCGCTTCCACGATGACCGAAGTCGCCATCACCGCACGACAGCCCGCCAGCACCGTGTCGCGACCATACGGCGGCGCGCGCGACGAGATCGCCGCCATCACCGGCCTGCGCGGCCTGGCTGCCCTGATGGTTGCGATCTACCACATCAATCCCGAGCTGATCGCGCACACCGGGGTCGGGCTCGGGGTCGTGATCGGCAAGGGCTACCTGTGGGTCGATCTGTTCTTCGTCTTGAGCGGCTTCGTGCTGGCGCTCAATTACGGGCACGTGTTCCGGCACGGATGGTCGCTGGCCGGCTGGCGCGACTTTCTGGTCCGCCGGCTGGCGCGTGTCTATCCGCTTTATTGCGTCCTGGTGCTGGCCGGCTTTGCCGGCTGGCTGGCGGCCACACATGCCTCAACACTTGCCGACCTCCTGCCCAGGCCGCCGCTTCACCGCCCGGTGCTCGACGCGACGGTCAATCTCCTGATGATCCAATCCTGGGGGATCGGACCCAGCATCGATGGCACGGCCTGGTCCCTCAGTGCCGAATGGGCTGCCTATCTGCTGTTCCCGTTGCTCGTGGCGGCAACGCTGTTCAGCTCCCCGCGCATCGCCGCGAGCGTCGGCCTGGTCGCCCTTGCGGGTGCTGCCGGAACCGCGATCCTGACGAGCGGCGACGGGGCATACCACAGCGGTCCGCTCGATGCGTATGACGGCGCCACGATCGAGCCGGTCCTGCGCTGCCTCGCGGGGTTCCTGCTCGGTCTCCTGATGTTCCGTCTCGCTCAGGCGCGCAGGGTTCGCGAGCTCGCAGCGCGCGATGATTTGGTCGGCGCGGTCCTGGCGCTGCTCGCGATCGGCTTTGTCTCGGGCGCGCACGACCTGTTGATCTATCCGTTGTTCGCGGTGCTCGTTCTCGGCCTGTACGCGAACCGCGGGCGCTGCGGGCAGGCGGTGGGCTGCCGGTTCTTTTATTGGCTCGGCTCGGTGTCGTACTCGCTCTACCTCCTGCATCCGTTTCTGATCCTGCCGCGCCGAGGCATGGATGCGGCGCTGCAGGCATGGATGCCCGCATCCTGGAGCTACGTGATCACGAGCCTTGCGATCTACGTGGCCCTGTTTGCCGCCTCCGACCTGTCGTACCGGCTGATCGAGCAGCCGGGCCGCCGATGGCTCACCCGCTGTGCTGGTCCGCGCCGAGAGGGTGCGCGGCTCAGTCCTGGACGGGCGGCAGCGCCAGGGCCGCGTCAACGAGGGCGGTGGCGCGCTTGAAGTCGTAGTTGCGGAACACGTTCATTTTCACGACGTAGGACGAGCCGCCGTAGAACTTCTCGTACTGCTGGTGACGGCTGCCGAACTCGCTGCCGATGAAATCCCACGCCAGGCGGAGCACGGCGATGCGCTCGCGGGCCGTCATCGCCGCCGACTGAAAGTACCGGTCGATGTCGCGCGCGGCCTGAGCGTTGTCCAGGTCCCTGGCCGAGGATGGCAGGCTGATCATCGCGGCCCCGGACAGCTCGCGCACGATATCGATGACGCGCGGGTTGATCTGCGCCTGCAGCGCCATGACCGAATAGAGGGCGGTCTGGCTTGGCCACAGCACGCCCTCGTCGTCGATGGTCGCGACCGTCTCTTGCGAGCAGAGCATGTTGTCGACGATCGACGCGTAGGCGCACAGCTCGCCCATCTCGACCATCACCGGCGGAGCGGAATCGTTGCCGGTCGCTTCGTTGATGCGCTTCGCCAGCCCCACGAGGAAGCGCAGCTTCGTCGCATAGCGCGCCTGGGCCTGGTGGTTGCCGTAAAGATGCGCCGGCGTCTTCCTCCATTGATCGCGCACGCGCTCGACATCGCGATAGATGAACACCCGCTCCCAGGGCACGAAGCAGTTGTCGAGCACGACGAAGCAGTCGGTCTCGTCGAACCGGCTGGAGAGCGGATAATCGCGGGTATCGGGTACGCCCGACGCATAGGGGCGCCGCACGTAGAGCCGCAAGGCCGGATCGCCGGTCGGGATCGCGACGCTGAACGCATAGGCGTCGTCGCCGGGCTGCAGCGCGTGGATGCAGGTGAGGGCGACGTAATCGGAATAGACGGCACCCGTCGCCAGCTGCTGGCCGCCCGATAGAACGATCCCGGCGTCGGTTTCCTTGACCACGCCGGCGTAGAGCGTCGGATCCTTCTGCCGGTGCGCGGGTTTGCTGCGGTCGATCTGCGGCGGCACGATGGCGTAGCTCACATATGCATGCGTGTCGCGCACGTGCCGATAGAACCTGAGCACGTTGTCCGCAAAGCGCGGCTCGAAGAACTGGGGCTTGGCGGCGAACCCGGCCAGGAAGTTCGAGACGTGATCGGGCGAGCGGCCCATGAGCCCGAAGCTCAGCTCCGCCCATCGCTCGGCCGCGATCCGCTTGGCGCGCAGATCAGCGTGCGAACGCGGAATCTGCCAGCACCGCCACACGGGCGCGCCGGTCTCCGGCGAGGGATAGGTCATGACGTCGCGGTTCGCGGGAGACGCTGCGTGGTCGAACAGGCGCGCGATGCTGCGTGCCCCCTCGCGGAAGGCCGGATGCGCCGTGGGATCGGTCACCCTGTCGCCCTCGACATAGATCGCGCGCGGGGTCTTCCGCAGGTCGGCGAGGAAGTCCTGCCCCGTCCTGAGCCGCGTCGTCTCGTGCTTGGTCATGGCGCTCCCCGATGTCTCTGAGCCAGCATAGCGTGCGGGACACAGCGCGGCACGTGCAAGCGGTGGACCGGCGTCCCGGCAGATTGGGGGCCATGGCATTTTAGGGGTTGAATCACGGCCCCGTGACCTTCAAAGATGGGCCGTCAACTGAAGCCCACCGATCCGGTGCTGAGGAGTGGAAGATGAAGAACATGCTCGATGGCGGCGAAGCGATCGTCGAAGCGCTGCGCGCCCTCAAAGTGGACTACGTGTTTTCCTCGCCGGGCTCGGACTGGGGCGCCTTGTGGGAGGCATTCGCCCGCCAGAAGGTGAACAACACGCCGGGACCGGAATACGTCTCCTGCGGGCACGAGACCTTGGCGGTCAATCTCGCCATGGGGCACACCTTCTTCACCGGCCGCATGCAGGCGGTGGTGCTGCACACCGGCGTGGGGCTGCTGCAGGGCTCGCTCGGCATCGACGCGGCGCGCAAGCTCGGACTGCCGATGATCATTTTCTCGAGCGAGGCGCTGACCTACGGCGAGAAGCCGGGCTTCGATCCGGGCCAGCAATGGGTGTCGACGCTCAACACCGTCGGCGGCCCGCAGCGCCTGGTCGAGCCGATCGTCAAATGGGCGAGCCCGGCGATCACGACCGACAATCTCTACGAGATGATCGTGCGCGCGGGCGAGCTCGCGCAGCAGACGCCGATGGGGCCGGTCTACATCAACGTGCCGATCGAGACGACGTTGCACGAATGGACCCCGCCCAAGACGCCGCGCAAGGTCGTGAAGGCGGTCCCGCCGCAGGCGCCGGCCTCCGAGATCGAGCGCGTGGCGAAGCTGCTGCTCGCGGCCGAGCTGCCGGTGATCGTGACCGAAGGGGCGGGGCGCCAGGCCGAGGGCTACCGGGCGCTGGTCGAGCTCGCCGAGACGCTCGCGATCCCGGTCGTCGAGCCGTTCCCGACCGAAGTCGCGAACTTCCCCAAGGACCATCCGCTGCACCAGGGGCCGACCATCCAGCCGATGGCCGACCAGGCGGATCTGGTGCTGGTCGTGCGCAGCCGCGTGCCGTGGTATCCGCCGCGCAACAAGCCGCCGCGCGCCACGATCGTGGTCCTCGACGAGACCCCGGTGCGCGACACCATGGTCTATCAGAACATTCCGGCCGACATCACGCTGGAAGGCGACGTCGTGCATTCGCTGAAGATGCTCACGGCGGCGGCCAAGGCCGGCAAGTCCGACGCCGCGAAGGTCAAGGCGCGCCGTGACAAGTGCGAGGCGGTCCACGCCAAGCGCCTGGACGACAACCGCCGCCACGACGCCGAGGCCGCGACCAAGCCGACGATCAGCTCGGTGTGGCTGTGTCATGTGCTCAATGAAATGCTGCCGCAGGACACGATCTTCGTGGACGAGACGATCACCTATCGCCGGTCGACGATCCAGCACCTCAACTGGCGCGGGCCGCAGAGCTGCTTCCGTATCGGCGGCGGTCTCGGCCAGGGCTTCGGCACCGCGATCGGGCTCAAATTCGCCGCCCCGCAGCGCACGGTGGCCTGGGTCGTGGGCGACGGCGCGTTCCTCTACAACCCGCTGCCGCAATCGCTCGGCCTCGCCAAGCACCGCAACCTGCCGATCCTGATCGTCGTGCTCAACAACACGGGCTACGATTCGATGGGCAAGGAGCACCAGGCCTGGTACCCGGATGGCGTGGCCGCCAAGAACGACCTCTTCTACGGCCGGCCGATCACCGACTTCGACTATGCCGAGCTGGCGAAGCCCTTCGGCGGCTTCGGCCGCAAGGTGGAGAAGCCGGCCGAGGTGAAGCCGGCCATCCAGGAGGCGCTCGCCGCACTCAAGAGCGGCAAGACGGCGATCCTGAACTTCATGGTCGACCGGATCGAATCCATCCGCTGACCCGAGATCAGCGGCCGGAACGGGAGGAAGCGATGGCATCGGCGAAGCCGCCCTTCAAAGCCGACGTGGTGGGCAGTCTGCTGCGTCCGCAGGAGATTCACGAGGCGCGGGCCAAGAACGTGCCGGCGGAGAAGCGCTGGGAGATCGAGACGGCCGCGGTCCGCGATGCGGTGGCGCTGCAGAAGGCGGCGGGCCTGAAGGTCTGCACCGACGGCGAGTTTCACCGCCGCCACTGGTTCCTCGACTTCCTCGAGAAGATCGAGGGCGTCGTGGTCAAGGGCGGCATGGCGACCAGATTCCACAACGAGCAGGGCGAGATCGAGTTCGCCCCGCCGCGCTTCGAGGTGCATGGCCGCCTGAAGCGCACGCGCGGCCTGGCGGTCGACGATTTCAAGGGCCTGCTGCCGATTGCCAAAGCGGCGGGGCTGATGCCCAAGCAGCCGATCCCGTCGCCGACGATCGTCCATTTCCGCGGCGGCCGTGCGGCGATCGACAAGGGCGTCTACGCCGACCTCGAGCCGTTCCTGGCCGACCTCGCGCAGGTCTATCGCGAGGAGATCCGCGATCTCTACGCCGCCGGCTGCCGATACCTGCAGATCGACGAGACCAACCTGCCGTTCCTGTGCGATCCCAAGCTGCGCGACAACGCGAAGGCGATCGGCGAGGACCCCGCGACCCTGCCCAAGCTCTACGTGCGCATGCTGAACGACGTGCTGGCCGGAAAGCCCGCCGACCTCACGGTCTGCATCCACATGTGCCGCGGCAACCACGAGAGCTCGTGGATGGCCGATGGCGGCTACGACCCGATCGCCGAAGAGGTGTTCAGCTCGGTCAATGTTGACGGGTTCTTCCTCGAATACGACAGCCCGCGCGCGGGCACGTTCGCGCCGCTGCGCTATCTCGGCAAGAATAAGGTCGCTGTCCTCGGCCTGATCACCACGAAGCGGCCCGCGCTCGAAGACAAGGGCGACATCAAGCGCCGGATCGACGAAGCCGCGAAGCTCGTGCCGCTCGATCGCCTGGCCTTGAGCCCGCAATGCGGCTTCGCCAGCACGATCGGCGGCAACAAGCTCACGGTCGACGACGAGAAGCGCAAGCTCGAGCTCGTCGTCGACATCGCGCGCGAGGTGTGGGGCAGCGCCTAGGCTACCGTCTCGGTCTCGGCGATCACCTCCAGCGGCAGCACCTCGACCGCGCCGGCGGCGTAGTGGTTGGTCTTCTCCTTGTACTGCGAGAAGAACGGGCGGCTCTGGACGGCCTTGCTGGTCTCCTCGTCGGCGACCGAGGCGAGGTGGTAGTAGCCCGAGCCGTCGCCCGACTTCATGCAGCGGTACGAGATCTTGCCGGCGCAAACCGGGTCGCTGTCGAGGGCCGCGATGAACCGCTTGATCTCGCGATGCCAGTCCTCGGGCGAGCCGTTCTGGAACCGGTATTTGATGAGGAAGTGTTTCATGGCCGTTCTCCTTGTGGTCCGGTCCCCGTAATGGGGCGCCGTACCATCAAGACGGGAGCGGGCCCTGAAAGGATTCGGCGAAAATATTTCTCCCCCCCCCGCGAATCCTTTGACCCGTCCCGGTCGTCTTGGAAGGATGGACGCCGGAGGCCCTATGAACGAGTCTGCTCGCGCGGGTTTCGAGCGGCTGCTGAGCGAGCTGCGGCCGAAGCTGCACCGCTATTGCGCCCGCATGACCGGCTCGGTCATCGACGGCGAGGACGTGGTCCAGGAGAGTTTGGTCAAGGCGCTGGAAGCGTTCGACCTCGCCGGGCCGCTGGCCAATCCGGAAGGCTGGCTCTTCCGCATCGCGCACAATGCGGCCCTCGACCATCTGCGCCGCCGCGCACGCGCACCGACGGCACTTTCCTCCGAGGATTTGGAGGCGATGGTGGACCCGTCAGACCCCGTGCAGGACCGCCAGATCGCGGCCGCGAGCCTGCATACGTTCATGCGCCTTCCCGTGGCGCAGCGCAGCAGCGTCATCCTGATGGACGTGCTCGGATATTCGCTGGAGGAGATCGGGCGGGTCACCGAGAGCAGCATCCCGGCGGTGAAGGCGGCCCTGCATCGCGGGCGGGCCCGCCTGCGCGAGCTGGCGCAGGAGCCCGACGACCGGCCGCCGCCGCGGCTGGCCGAGCCGGAGCGGGCGCGCCTTGCGGCCTATATCGAGCGCTTCAACGCACGCGATTTCGATTCGGTGCGCGCGATGCTGGCCGACGACGTGCGGCTCGATCTTGTGAATCGGCGGCGCCTCAGAGGCCGCAGCGAGGTGCAGAACTACTTCACCAATTACGACAAGGCGACGCATTGGCATTTCACGCCCGGGTTCGTCGACCGGCGGCCGGCCATCCTCGTGCGCCACCCTGACGATCCGGCCGGCAAGCCGAATTATTTCGTCCTGCTCGAATGGAACCAGGACGGCCTGATCGGCATCCGCGATTTTCTGTTTGCACCCTACGCGATGGAGGGTGCGGAGGTGACGATCCTGGAGTGAAGGCTGTCCCTTTGGGTCGGCGGCCGTTACTGACCTGAATAGATTTCAGAAATTTTCCGCTTTACGGTCACCGCTGATGCGCCCGCCTGCAGGCTTGGGTCGTACAAAATTTTGAGTAGAGCTTTGTCCAGTGCAGAAAAATCCGTCCCGACGGCCGCCAAGAGAAACGTCTTCTGACCGAGGAGTTTCTGCCGCGAGACGCCCACGCCGCTCATAAGCGCGCCATGCATACATGCAGAGACGTCGCTCGCATTGTGGTCCGGAGAAACAGAGACGATCAGCAAAACTCCGGCAATCGCTCTGTCGCTGCCGACCAAAATCTTGTTGCCGCATGACCACTGAGCGGACCTGAACGCGGCGAAAAACGACTGATAGTCCCCATCTACGGTAAAAAACGGCGTGATTTGATTTCCGTGGATCTGAAGATCGGCGTCCAAATCCTTTGAGAAGATGATGAGAAAATTGACGCCCTGATTGGCAAACCCGATGTCGTGACTGGTGTTCCGCTGTATTTCGGCGACATCGCTGGCAAGTTTGCTCACGATGTCTACGGGCGCGCCGCGGTCATATATGAGCGCAATGCGGATCGGGCGCGTCCACTTCACGATATATTCGTCCGACGGGGATCCGGGTGTCTGCATGAACACCCTTTCCTCGAATGCGTTTTCGACTTCCTCTTTCGAGGGCGAAGGCGCTTTCGTCGTCTGACCCTGCGCGCCCGCATTGCCGGTTACAACGAAGCAGCCAAGGAGCAGAACGACGCTGGTGGCGAATGCGCAAGCCAGCTTTGATGCATTCCGCTGCTTCACACTCATGCGAGCCTCCGCCGGTCGCGATCACCGTGGCTTAGTGACAGCGATGCTTAGTTCCGTCTCGCCGCCTGCAGCGCCCGCCACACCTTTTCGGCGGTGCACGGCATCTGCACGTAGGGGGCACCCACCGACGACAGCGCGTGGTTGATCGCGATCATCACCGCCGCGAGCGCTCCGACGGTGCCGCCTTCGCCCGCACCTTTGACACCGAGCGGATTGGTCTTGGTCGGGACCTCGTTCTCGCCGGCATCGAAGCGGCAGAAGACGTCGGCGCGCGGCATCGCGTAATCCATGAACGAGCCGGACAGGATCTGCCCGGAGCCCGCATCGTAGGCGATGTTCTCCATCAGCGCCTGGCCGATGCCCTGGACGATGCCGCCGTGGAGCTGGCCTTCGACCAGGAGCGGGTTGATCATGTGGCCGACATCGTCGACCGCCGAGTAGCGCACCAGCTCGATCACGCCCGTCTCGCGGTCGATCTCCACCTCGGCGATGTGGCAGCCGTTGGGGAAGGTCATCATGCCGCCGTCGTGGGTCGCCGACTCATCGAAGCCGGGCTCGAAGCCCTTGGGCAACTTCGCCGGCAGGAAGGCGGTCTTCGCCACATCGATCAGCGAGACCGAACGGTCGGTGCCGGCGATCGTGAACTTGCCGGCCTCGAAGGCGATGTCTCCCTCGGACGTCTCGAGCATGTGGGCGGCGATGCGCTTGCCCTTCTCGATGATCTTGAGACTCGCCTTCACGAGGGCGGTGCCGCCGTTGGCCATCGAGCGCGAGCCGAACGTGCCGGTGCCGATCGCGACCTCGTCGGTGTCGCCGTACTTGAAGCGCACGCGCTTGGGATCGAGGCCGAGCTTGTCGGCCAGGATCTGCCGGTACGCGGTTGCATGGCCCTGGCCGTGGTCGTGCGTGCCCATGAGCATGGTGACGGTGCCGGTCGGGTCGAAGCGGATCTGCGCGTATTCGATCAGGCCGGCGTTCGACGCCTCGACCGTGTTGGACAACCCCAAGCCGCGCAGCTTGCCGCGCTTGGCCGATTCGGCGCGGCGGGCGGCAAAGCCGGCGTAATCGGCGAGCTTGAGGCAGTCATCGAGGTTCTTGCCGAAATCGCCGCAGTCGTAGGTGTAGACGAGGCCGGTCTTGAACGGCATGGCAGCCGGCGGAATCGTGTTGCGCCGGCGCAGCTCCACCGCATCGATGCCGAGCTCGGCCGCGGCGAGCTCGACCATGCTCTCGATGACATACGCCGCCTCGGGCCGGCCGGCGCCGCGGTAGGGGCCGGTCATCATCGTGTTGGTGAGCACGCCCGTCACCTCGACGTGGCAGGCCGGTGTCGTGTAGGTGCCGGCGAGCACGCCGATGTTGTTGGTCGGCGGCCCCTGGTTGCGGTCGGAATTGTAGTAGGCGCCGATATTGGCCAAGGTGCGCGCGCGAAAGCCGAGGAACCTGCCGTCCTTGCTCAGCGCAAGCTCCGCCTCGGTCACGTTGTCGCGGCAATGCTCGTCGGAGAGGATGCTCTCGCTGCGCTCGCCGATCCATTTGACCGGCCGGCCGGTCAGCTTCGCGGCGAACGCGGTGAGCGCGTATTCCGGATAGATGCCGCCCTTCATGCCGAAGCCGCCGCCGACATTCTCGGCGATCACGCGCACCTGCGTTTCGGGGACCTTGAGGAGCCTGGTGGCGAGGACGCGCCGCACCGTGTGTGGCCCCTGGCAGGTGCAGCGGACGGTGTAGCGGTCGTCGCGCTCGTCATATTCGGCGAGGCAGCCGCGCGGCTCCATCGAGTTCGTGGTCAGGCGGTTGATGACGAATTTCTGCCGCACGACCTTGTCGGCCTTGGCGAACGCGGCTTCGACCGCCTGCTTGTTGCCGGCCTCGTGCAGGAACGCCTGGTTATCCGGGCATTTCTCCCAGACCGCGGGGGCCCCCGGCTTGACCGCGAGCTCCGTCGAGACCACGGCGGGCAGCTCCTCGTAATCGACCTCGATCAGCTCGGCCGCGTCCTTCGCCTGGTCCAGCGTTTCCGCGACGATGAAGGCGACGTAGTCGCCGATATAGCGCACGCGGTCGTGTGCCAGGAGCGGCTGGGGGCAGAAAAAGGCGGGCGAGCCGTCGCGCCGCTTGCGCGGGATGGCCGGCTCCTGCATGCCGAGCGCTTTCACCTCCGGATCGACGCCGGTCAGGACCAGCAGGACACCCGGGGCCGAGCGCGCCTGGCTGGCATCGATCCGGCGGATCTTGGCGTGCGAATGCGGCGAGCGCAGCACATAGGCGCGCGCTTGGCCGGCCGGGCGGACGTCATCGACATAGCGCCCGGCGCCGCGCAGCAGATAGGGGTCTTCCTCGCGCGGAACCGGTTGGCCAACACCATAATTGCCCATGTGCCGTACCCGTAGTTATCCAACGATAAACGGCGTACGAGTAACACGGGTCGCGGCGGCGGAGAAGCCGCGGCCTGTCTCTACTTGTTCCGTCCCGCGGGACGGTGCGGCTTTAACTCAGTGATGCTCGCGCTCGTGGACGCAATGGCCCTTGACATAATGGCCCTCGTGGTTGCGGTGGCCTTTGACGTAATGGGCGTGCGGGCCGCAATGCACGGCCACCTGCTCGATGGCCGCGGACCGGGGCGCATCGACGGCCGGCGTCACGGCGTAGGCGGAGATGGGGGCGGCAACGGGCAGCGACAAGGCGAGAGCAGCGACGGACAACCAGACGACGCGCATGGGAGACCCTCCGGTGGACGTGAATCGCACCCCCAACGCGCCGCCGCCCGGAAAGTTCCGGCCCCCGACCGGAGGCAGAGCGTCTTCCGCTGGCAGTTGTGAAGTACGTCACACGCCTAACCATCGCAAATGTCCTAAGCCTAGTGTGGACGCTAGAGGGCGGCTTTTGCCGGGCGTCCTACGGACCTCGAGGCAAGGTTACCAGCTTGAGCGGCGTCGCGGCATCGCGGCGGCGCTGCGAAGCTGAAAGCGATTGGGGGCTGCCAATGCTCGCACAATTTCTGTTGGTTCGAGGCGTCATCCTGGTTTGTGGTGCTTTGACGTGGGCCGCGGCGCTCGTCCTGGACTTCATGCAGCAGGAGACCATTTCGAGCGCGATCGGCGAACTGCCAGGCAGTTTGCCCTCGATAGTCATCGAGGCGCTTGTTTGGGTGGCTCTGTTCGAGGCGATCTCACGTGTTGCATTCCCAAGAAATCTCAAAGCAGCGGCGATCATTCTGCCGGTGACTGTCCTGCTAGGGACAGCGCTCGGCGGGATCCTTTACTGGGCGTACGACACCACTGTCGGGACAGCGGGCGACTTGGATGTAGCCGCCTGGTACGCGTACCTGACCGTCTTTCCGGAAAACGCCATCATCGTCGGGCGCGCCGCGATCCTCGTCGGACTCATTTTCGCCTTCGGCTCCCCAGAGGGGATGAGCATGCTCGCGTCGATACCGGCTGCATCCGGAGCCGTGAGGACGTTCGAGACGATGACAAAGCCCCATCAGCTGACACGGCTGCTATGCGCGAGCGCCTACCTAGCGGGATCGCAATATCGAGACCAGGTTTTGAATGCCCGCCGGCAATCCGGCGGCGCCGTGGCGCCCGAGATCGATATCGACGTCCGGCTCGTCATGCAAACCTGCTTGAAGGCGCAAGATCGACAGTGGGGCTTTGTCGGCGCAGCGACCGTAATCGCGATCGTCACCGCGATCTTCGCCAATATAGAAGCTGATGTCGGACTAGTCTTGGGTGCCCTTGCGGCGATCTGTCTCTACTACGGCAAGGTGCTGGGCGAACGCAATCGGCTGCTTGTGCCTTTCCGTCACGACACGTTCAATATTGCCAATCTGGCGCGGGACAGCAACGTGCCGCTCGAGCCGAGGCTCGAGCGAGCGCTGCCTCGGCCGGGTCAAAACCTCGTCGTCTACAAGGGTTTCGTGCCATTCGTGGGCGCCGGCATCGAGTTGGGCAGATGGTCATTTGCGACGCTCGTCGACCAGCCCGCCGGTGATTGGGGGAACAAAGCGCCGACGACATTTACTGTCGAAGAGCTGTATTCAGGCCTCGATGCCGCTTTGTCCGGTCTGAATCTGCCGAACGTGGAATGCCTCGACTATTACTTTGTCGCCGGGATGGATATTTCCGGCGACAAGGCAATCTTGAGCGACCCATATGGAGTCCCGACGCAGATTCTCCCTCCAGAGGTGGCGAAGGACTATATTGCGCGCGGCGACGAGCGAATTCGCCACTATAAATGGATTCGCGTCACCGACTGGGGCGGCGAACTGGTGGTGTCTCATTTCCTGCGCTGCGCGCTGCGCGGCCGGAGCTTGTTCGTGGAGATGAACCGATACCTCCTTCCACCGCTCGCGGATCAATATCAGAAGGTGGACAGCACGCCGCCGGTTCGGGGGCGGGCATATCTCGGCCTTCTGCTGGAGTCTATGTTCGCGGGGCCAATCTTCTGTGCGGTCGCGCCGTTCATGGCCTTTGCCGGGATTCAGGGGGCTATAAATCGCGCTTTTCATGACGAAGAGAGGGCCAGACGCAAGCAGATAGACAGCAATCCGTTGTTCGACTACGGGGCGGCGACGAGCCTGCGTCAGTCATTGAGCGGGCGGTCGTTTGCACGTTATTTCCAGAAGACCGACGCGGATTTCTACGGCAAGACGATCGAGCGGCGCATATTGAGCGAGATCGTCCGCTTTCTCGAATCCCACAATATCGATACGACCGACATCCGCGAGCGTCAGACAACTATTTTGAATAGCGGCATCATGGTCCAGGGAGGTGACGTGAACGCCGAAAGTCTGGCCGTTGGCGAAGGCGCACGGGCGACGAAGTCGACCCGAACCGGGCGGGCGCAACGTAAGGCGGCGAGTTGACCATGGCCAAGCGCGATACGAGAAAAGCTCGTGGGGGTTCCGACGGCGCGGCCAACTATGGAATTTATGGCCCGGTGAATGCGGACGTCTTGGCGGTGGGCTACAAACCCAAATCGACCAAGACGGTGTCCACGTCGATTGCTCTGCCACAGGCGCAGAGCGCGATCGAAGAGCTCAGGCGGAACGTCGAAGGCCTGGCGCTTCCGCAGGCGATCCGCGTGCAGATCAACCGTGATCTGGGGGCGATGGCAGAAAACGTCCGCACTGAAGCGACCGACCAATCGAAGCTCGGGCGGATTTTAAAGCGCGTGCTCGACGGCCTAAAGACCGCCGGCGTGGTCGCGTCCGATGTTGCGGAAATCGTCGAGCCAGTCCGGAAAATCGCCGAAGCTTTGGCGATCCCGCTGAAAGTCCTCGGCCTATGAGGGGCTTTCCGGGTCGGCGCGATTAGACCCGGAGCGCGTCGCCGCGCTTGCGGCCCTGC
Source organism: Alphaproteobacteria bacterium (assembly GCA_035506575.1). Classification (GTDB taxonomy): domain Bacteria; phylum Pseudomonadota; class Alphaproteobacteria; order CACIAM-22H2; family CACIAM-22H2; genus DATJPD01. The sequence continues at coordinate 7,153 of DATJPD010000186.1, read as the reverse complement.
CCCACGTCGAGGAAGAGCTCCTCGAGCGCCGAGCGGCGCCGGATCAGGCCCTGCTCGTGCGAATAGTCGGCCAGGGTCTCGAGCGTCTTGCGGTTCCGGGCGGTCAGGCCATAGGCCCAGGGGTCCGGGCCGAGGATCGCCTCCTGCTCCTCCCAGGCGCAGCGATACCAGGCGAGGGGGGCGATGCGCGGGTTCTCCATCCGTTTCATGGCGAGCGCCTTTGCCTGCTCGAAGGCCTGGAAGAGGCTTGCCGCCACCCACGGATGGCGGTCGACGATCTCCTGGCGCAGGCCCACCACGTGCATGATCGGGAAGATCCCGGTCTTGCGCACGTAGGCGATCTCCTCCTGCTTGTAATCCGGGAACAGCCTTCCGACCCGCGGGTCCTTGGCCGTCAACGACTGGATCAGGTAGGCATCGAAGAGCGCGTCGATCTCCCCTTCGAGCAGCATCGCCTCGAGCGATTTCGCGTACGCGACCCGCGTGAGCCTGAGCCCCGGCGGCGGCGTGAACTCCACGTCCTCGTCGAACTCGGTGACCCACTCGATCGACTTGTGGGGCACGCCGTATTCGTGCTCGAGGATGCCGCGCAGCCACAGGATGGCCGTGACCTGGAAGGATTTGACGCCGACCTTGCGGCCGACGAGGTCGGCCGGCGTCGCGATACCCTTGCCCGTATTGACGAACGCGAAGCCGTGCCGGAAGCGCCGGTGCGGGAACACCGGAATGGCGCGCCAGGGCTGCCCCTGGTCGCGGGCGACCAGGTAGGAGGAGGCCGAGACCTCGGCCACGTCGAATTCGCGGTTGCGCAGGAAACGCCAGTGCCGCGTCGTCGAATCCATGTCGGTCAGAATCGTGAGCTCGATGCCCTCGGGCCGCACCACACCGTCGATCAAGGGCCGCGTGATCTCGTAATCGCCGCAGGCCAGGGTCAGCTCGAGCTTCTGAGACATCGGGACCGCGTCGGGTGCAGAGGGAATGATGTTTACTTCTCTCACGAGGACCGTAGGATTGACCAGAAGATCGCCCCAAAGATCAGCAAGGGGGCCGACACACCGAGGTCAGGGGAGGGACGAAATGCTTCTGAAACGTACGCTTGCCGCTCTGTTCGCGGCACTCATGCTGGCCGCAGCATCGGATGCTCGTGCGGCGGACCCGATCAAGATCGGCCTCAGCGTGTCCCTGACCGGCGGCGTGGCCGCCAATGGCAAGCAGGTGCTGCTCGCCATGCAGATCTGGAAGGACGACATCAATGCCAAGGGCGGCCTGCTCGGCCGTCCGGTCGAGCTCGTCTACTACGACGACCAGAGCAGCCCGGCCGCCGTCCCGGCCATCTACACGAAGCTGCTGGACGTCGACAAGGTCGACCTCACGGTCGGCCCGTACGCGACCAACATGGTGGTGCCGGCATTGCCGGTGCTCATGCAGCACAACCGCGCCACCGTCGGCATCCTCGCCATCGGCGCCAACCGCGAATTCCACTACCCGAAATACTTCGCGATGATCTCGAGCGGTCCCAATCCGCGCCTCGTGTTCTCCGAAGGCTATTTCGCGGTCGCGATGCAGCAGAACCCGAAGCCGCAGACCGTGGCGATCACCGGGGCCGACGCCGAGTTCGCGCAGATCTCGATGGACGGGGCACGCGAGAACGCCAAGAAAGCGGGATTGAAGATCGTTTACGACCAGGCCTACCCGCCCAACACCACCGATTTCGCGCCGGTGATCCGGGCGGTCCAGGCGACCAATCCCGACATCGTCTACAACGCGGGATATCCGCCCGACACGATCGGCATGGTGCGCGCCGCGCGCGAGGTCGGGCTCAAGACCAAGATGTTCGGCGGCAACATGATCGGCCTGCTGGCCACGACGTTCCGCATGCAACTGGGACCGCTCTTGAACGGCATCATCAGCACCGCGGACGTGTTCGTCTCGGCGCCGAGCTTCAAGTTCCCGGGCACCGACGAGCTCCTGACGAAATACCAGGAGCGCGCCAAGGGCCAGGGCATCGATCCGTTCGGCTTCAATTTCGCGCCGTTCGGCTATGCGGCCATGCAGGTGATCGCCGAGGCGGTGGAGGGCACCAAGAGCCTCGACCAGGACAAGATCGGCGAGTACCTGCACTCGCACACGGTGCACACGGTCGTGGGCGACATCGCCTACGGGCCGGACGGCGAATGGACCAAGGCGCGCGTGCTGGTGAGCCAGTTCCAGGGTGTGACCGGGCACGACGCCGACGAATGGAAGTCGCTCGGCAAGCAGGTGATCCTGTGGCCGCCGGAGTACAAGTCCGGCGACATGATCTATCCGTACACCGACGCGCTGAAATAGCCTTCCGTCATTGCGAGGAGCGCAGCGACGAAGCAATCCAGGGACGCGCTGGATTGCTTCGCGGAGCCTGTCCTCGGGCCCGCCTTCGGCGGGACCCGTGGGCTCACAATGACGGACAGGAAAGGGCGCTCTTCAGCCCGACCTGACGTTCGAGAGGACGCGGCGGATGTCCTTGGCGTCGTCGCCCATGCGGGCGGCCCAGGCGTTGCCGATCTGGCGCAGCCACACGATGGCGCCGCCGTCCATCGGGTTGGCGAGGAAGCGGCGCTCGATCTCCTCGAGCGCCCGGCTGTCGGTCTCGACATAGGGTGCGAAGCCGGAATCGCGGCGATAGGTGTCGAGGAGCGCCCGCAGCTCGCGCACGGCCTTGACGTTGGGCGAGTTGGCGACATTCAGCGTGCCGGCCGGGTCGGGGCGCTCCGGCGCCGCCGGTGCGCCGAGGGTCGGCTCCGGGCCCGCGGGTTCTTCGTCTTCCATCGGGACGGACAGATCCGGCAGGCTGGTCGACTTTTCGACGAGCGACTGCAGCAGCACCTGCAGCTCGCCGATCTCGGTCACCATGGTCTGATCGGCGGCATGCGCGAAGCGCGGGGCCAACAGGGCCGAGCGCATCGCGTCGAGCGCGCGCAGCTCGCTCTCCAGCATGTCGCGGCAGCCGAGCGGCAGGACGTCGTCCTGCACGAGCCGGCCGAAGAACGCGGCGAGCGCCCGGACGGTCGGATGGAAGATGGTGGACCACAGCCGGTAGAACCGCTCCTCGAGCTCGTCGCGGCGGTCGCCGACGACGTCCTTGAGGTGGTTTTCGATGATGTTGCAGAACGCCTCGAACTCGCTGACCTTGCGGCGGAACTCGCTGTAGTTCCGGAAGGAGCGGAACGTCTCGTCGCGCTCCGCGGTCTTGGCGAGGGCGATGATCTCGCGCGCCTGCGTTCCGAGCTGGGCGAGCATCTGCAGCTCGCTGCCCTCGGTGCGGCGCAGCCGGCGCCGGTCGCCCGCAATCTCCGGCTTCTTTCTGGTGCCGGAGCCCTGACCTTCAGCCACTGTCATGCCCCTTCAGCCGCCCCTAGCGGGCCGCGGACCCCGCCATGTCATAGCAGGTTTGGCGGAAACCGGTTGAGATTACGTAAAAATGTTACATTCGTTCGACCGGCGGGGGGACAGCCGCACGATTGCGGCCCGATCTCCGCCCAATTAACTGGCGCAACGGGGGGATTCGATGGACCAGCATGAGGGCTCGCCCAAGCTCTTTGTTCCGGCGTTGCAGCCGCTCTACGACGTGGCCGTGCCGCTCGCCTGGGCGCTCGTGCGCGTGGCCAGCGGCTGGAACCTCATCGTGCATGGCTGGGGCAAGGTTACGCGTGGCCCGGCCTCGTTCGTTCCCGCCTTCGGGCAGATGGGTTTCGATCCGCTGTTCGTCTGGGCCGCCCTGTTGATCGAGTTCGTGGGCGGCGTCTGCGTGGCCCTCGGGCTGTTCACGCGCTTCTGGGCCGCGGCCGCCGCGGTCGAGATGGGCATCATCACGTTCGGGGTTTACTGGCCGGCCGGCTTCTCGTGGCTCAACCGCGGCTACGAGTACACGTTGATGTGGGGCCTGCTCGCACTCGCGATCGCGCTCGGCGGCGGCGGCCCGTACTCGCTGGACCGGCGGCTCGGCCGGGAGCTCTGACCGGCGGCTAGCCGGACGTCCTCTCGATGTGGGCGCGGACGCTGCCCGTCTCGTCGTCGACCCAGCCGAAGCGGCGCACGGACTCGATCATCTTGTCGAACGAGGCGACCCATTCCGCCGGCGGCTCGGGGCCGCGCAGCCGGCGCACCGCCTCGCGCGCAACCCAGGCCGTCTTGCCGCCGGCGTCCGCCGTGGCGATGCCGGCGAGGGCCGCAAGGCCGGATTCCCCGCCGATCACGATCTTGAAGCTGCGGAACTCATCGGGCTCGCGCAGCTCGGCCCGCCCGTCGGCCGTGACGAAGATGATCATGGTGTCGTGACCCGCTCCCGCTCGATCTGTCGCAGGCCTGCATGGTACGGTGAGACATGACGAAGAAAAAGCGGCAACGGGTCCAGCGGTCGCGGCCGCAGCAGGACCGTGTCGTGCGCATCGGCTGGCGCGAGCTGCGCCACCGCGACCTCTACCACTGGTTCCTCACCCTCCCGCTGCCGGCCGTGGCCGCGGTCTGCGCCGGGTTTTACGTGGTGCTCAATCTTTTCTTTGCGCTGTTGTATCTCATCGAACCGAACTCGATCGCCAATGCACGGCCGAGCAGCCTGGCGGACGCCTTCTTCTTCAGCGTCCAGACCCTGGCGACGATCGGCTACGGCAACATGTATCCAGAAACCGGGTACGCGAACGCCCTGGTCACCGTCGAGACCGTGACCGGCCTCATGTATTTCGCGCTGATCACCGGGCTCGTGTTCACCCGCTTCTCGCGCCCCAGTGCCCGCGTGCAGTTCACCCGTCACGCCGTGATCGCGCAGTACGAGGGCGTGCCTACCCTGATGTTCCGGATGGCCAACGAGCGGCGCAACCAGATCCTGCAGGCGGAGGTCCAGGCGACGCTGCTGCGGGCCGAGCGCAGTCCCGAAGGCATGCCGATGTGGCGCCAGCACGACCTCAAGCTCGTGCGCAGCCACAGCTCGTTTTTCAGCCTCACCTGGACCGTCTTTCACCGCATCGACGAGGACAGTCCGCTGCGGGGCGAGACGCCGGACTCGTTCGCCGCCGCCGACATGGAGATCGTGGTGCTGCTGGCCGGGGTGGACGAGGTGCTGAGCCAGACTGTCTATGCGCGCTACACCTACGATGCGGCGGATATCCGGTGGGGCTACTGCTTCGCCGATGTGCTGCGCGCCGACGGCACGGACGGCGACGAGCGGGTCGTCGTCGATTTCACCCGGTTCCAGGAGATTGAGCCGGCGCCGTTGGCCGACGTGCCGGCCCGCAAGCGCGCGGCCGAACGCGCCTAGCCTTATGGCTTGAGCCGGATATGCGCGGTGGCCGCGACCGCCGCCCACGTCCTGATATCGGCATCGACGATGCGCTGGAACTCGTCCCCGGTGTTGCCGACCGGATCGAGGTCGAGGGCGCGCAGCTTGGCACTGACATCAGGCGATTTGACGGCGCGGATGATCTCGTCCTGGAGCTTCTTGACGATCGTGGGCGGCGTGCCGGCGGGTGCGAAGATGCCGCTCCAGCTGAGCACGACCATGTCAGGCAGCCCGGCCTCGGCCATCGTCGGCAGGTCGGGGAACGCTGCGATCCGTGCCGGTGCGGTGACCGCCAGGCCGCGGACCGTGTCTGCCTTGACCTGCGCCGACACCGCACCTGCGTCCACCATCGCCATCGTGAGCTCGCCGGACATAATGGCGGCGACGGTCTCGTTGCTGCCCTTATAGGCGAGGTACTCGATCGGCGCGCCGGTGCGCTGTTTGAACAATTCGGTGGCGAGCTGGAACGTGCCCGCGGCCCCGCCGGAATTGACCTTGCTCGGGTTCGCCTTGGCATAGGTGACCAGCTCGCGCACGCTGCGGACCGGTGCATCCTTGTTGACGACCATGATGAGCGGGTAGGTGGCGATCAGCGAGATCGGGACGAGGTCGCGCGGGTTGTAGGGCAGGGTCTCGTAGATCGCGGGGTTGACCGCAAGCGCCGCCATCGGCCCGATGAGCAACGTGTAGCCGTTGGGCGCCGCGTGCGCGACATAGGCGGTGCCGATGATCGTCGCAGCACCGGCCCGGTTCTCCGTCACCACCGGCTGGCCCAGGCGCGAGCCGAGCTTGTCGGCGATCAGCCGCGCCAGCACGTCGTTGGCGCCGCCCGCCGCGACCGGCGCCACGAGATGGATCGGCCGGTTGGGATAGGTCCTTGCGTCGTCGTTGTCGGCTCGCGCTGCCGAACCCGCCGCCAGAAGAATCGCGGCGGCGCCGAGCACCCGCCGGAATGATCTCGCCGTCATCGTTCCTCCCCTGATCTGGACACTGTTGCAGCTTCAGCGGACAATTCCTAGCGCCGGTATCGCGCCCAAGGAACGATCATGAACACCGAACTCCAGACCGCCGTCCGCCAGCTGGTGATCGCCAACCGCATCCTCGCCAACGAGGACGTCATCGACGCCTACGGCCATGTCAGCATCCGCCATCCGCTCAACCCCGAGCGCTACCTGCTGTCCTGGTCGCGCAGCCCCGAATTCGTCGGGCCCGAGGACATCGTCGAGTTCACGCTCGACGGCAAGCCGGCAGGGGACGACGGGCGGCCGCCCTATCGCGAGCGCTTCATCCACGGCGCCATCTACGAGGCGCGGCCGGACGTGCTGGCGGTGGTGCACGCGCATGCCGAGGACACCCTGCCGTTCGGCATCACCGACGTGCCGCTCAGGCCCGTGATCCACTCCGGCAGCTTCATCGGAACACGCGTGCCGGTGTGGGACATCGCGGACAAGTTCGGCGCCGAGACGAATCTGCTGGTCTCGAACATGGCCCAAGGGCGCGACCTTGCAGCCAGCCTCGGCACCCATAACGTGGCGCTGATGCGCGGCCATGGCTTCGCGGCGGCGGCGCGCTCGCTGATCGATGTGGTCCGCACCGCGGTCTACCTGCCGCGCAACGCGCGCGTGCAGATGGCGGCGATGCGCATGGGCGAGGTCAAGTACCTGGCCCCCGGCGAGATCGCGGCGCGCGCGGCGTCGGGCGGCTATTACAATGCGGACTCGCCCGAGACGTGGCGCGCCTGGGAATACTGGGCGCGCCGCGCCGGCTGCGGCGACCTGCTGCCGCAGCGGACATTCTCGGCGAAGGATGTTGCCGACAAGGGTTGAGCCAAAGCTTCTTCTA
>DATJPD010000185.1:0-5128 GCA_035506575.1 Alphaproteobacteria bacterium | reverse complement strand
CGACCAGGCGGAGGCGATGACCCTGGGCGACCGCGTCGTGGTGATGAGCAAGGGCCGTATCGAGCAGATCGGCCGCGCGCGCGACATCTACTTCAAGCCGGCCAACCGCTTCGTGGCCGAGTTCATCGGCACCATGAACCGCCTCCCCGCGATCGTCGCGGATGGCCGGCTGTCCATCGATGGCGGCGCCGCCCTGTCGTGGGCCGGGCCGGACGGGCCGATCGAAATCCTGTTCCGCCCGGAGGATGCGGTCCTGTGTGCTCCCGGCCGCGGTCAGCTGTCCGGCGTCGTGCGCGCGAGCTTCTTTCTGGGCGACCGCACACGCGTGGTGATCGACGGCAAATCATGTGAGATCGTGGTGGAGACCACCTCGCGCGGCGATTTCGCGCACGGGACCACGGTCGGATTGCGGCTCGATCCGGCTCTCCTTCTCGCGCTATAAGAATTACATGCTGATCGCGCAACTCACCGACACTCACATCAAGCCGGCCGGCCGCCTGGCCTATCGCCGGGTGGACACCGAAACCTGCCTGCGCCGCGCCGTGGCACATGTCGCGGGGCTCGAGCCGCGGCCCGATGTGGTGCTCATCACCGGCGACCTCGTCGATGCCGGCCATCCCGAGGAGTACGCGCTCCTGCGCTCGATCCTCGAGGATCTGCCGAAGCCCTACTACCTGATCCCCGGGAACCATGACGAGCGGCGCGCGCTTGCATCAGGCTTTCCCGACCACAGCTATCTGCCGCGGGACGGCGAGTTCCTCCACTACGTTGTCGACGGGCATGAGCTGCGGCTGATCGGCCTCGACACGATCATCCCGGGCCAGCCCGGCGGGGAGATGTGCCCGAAGCGCGCCGGGTGGCTGGACGCGCGGCTCACCGAAGCGCCGGACCGGCCCACGCTGCTCTTCATGCATCATCCGCCGTTCAGGACCGGCATCGAGCACATGGATGCGATGCGCCTGGCCGACGAGGATCGCTTCGCCGCTCTGGTGCGGCGCCATCCGCAGGTCGTGCGGGTGCTGTGCGGCCACGTTCATCGGGCGATCCAGGCGCCATTCGCCGGCACGACGGCCTCGATCGCGCCCTCGACCGCGCACCAGGTGGCGCTCGACCTGCGGCCGCAGGGACCTTCGGCCTTCATGCTGGAGCCGCCCGGATTCCAGCTGCACCTCTACGAACAGGGCACGGGCCTCGTCACGCACACCGCCGCCATCGGCGACTTCGACGGCCCTTACCCGTTCTTCGATGAAGGCGCGCTGATCGACTGACTAGCGGCGATCCGTCGTCCGCTTCGGATCGATATGGTCCGGCACGTCACCTTGCTTCGCCTCGATCGCGGCGGCGATCGCTTCGTATTCGCGGGCGATGGCAAGGTACGCATCGCTCTCGTCAGGAACCGCCATCGCCTTCACGCGCGCCTTGGCGGCCAGGAGGCGGCATTGCTGCGCCGTGCTCATGATCGTTCATCCCGCGCCGGGCGAGTGCGACGGGCGGTGGCGCCGATGCGGCCGTCACGCCGGAACAGCCGGGCGAAGAAGGACGGCGGTTCAGCCCGCTCGCCGGCCTGGCTGTCGGCACTCTCGATGATCACCTGGACCTCGTCCCACAGATCCGGGTGGCGCTCTTCGAAACGTCGATAGGTGCTGGTGCGGCTTCGCGACATGCCCCCTCCATCTTCTCGGATCACCAGGGCCCGCGTCGTAGGCGAGGGGAACCTACGGGTAATCCGCAGAGCCGTAAGTGACCCCGGTCACCTCACGGAAGTGATGCGCATCACATCGCGGGCTTTACATCCGCACGAAGCCCATGAATCCTGTCGTGTCCGCCGTTTCTTCCACGCGAGGCGCCCATGGCTGCCGATGCATCGCCCCCGGGAATGGCCCCAGCTATTGCGGATGACCTCGTCGCGCGGGCCGCGGCGCTGGTCCCCGCACTCAAGGCCCGCAGCAAGCAGGCCGAGGCGCAGCGGCGCCTGCCGGACGAGACCGCGGCCGAGCTCTCGGACTCGGGCCTTCTCAACATCTGCGTGCCGGCACGGTTCGGCGGCTACGAGCAGCCATGGGACGTGCTGTGCCAGGTGAGCCGGGCGCTCGCGCGCGGCTGCGGCTCGCAGGCCTGGTGCGCCAACATCTACAACGACCATTGCCAGCTTCTGGCCGGTTTCCCGCTCGAAGCGCAGGAAGAGGTGTGGGGGCCCGGCAAGCCGGCGCGCATCTCGGCCTCGATCGCGCCCGAGGCCAAGGCGCAGCGCGTGCGCGGCGGCGTCCGTCTGTCCGGGCGGCTACGCTTTGCGAGCGGCGTCGACCATGCGCACTGGGTGATCGCGGGCGGCATGATCCTCGCTGAGGCAACGCCGCCGCAGCGCGCCTACTTCCTGGTGCCGCGGCGCGAGATCACCATCATCGATGACTGGCACGTGGTGGGACTCGCGGGCACCGGCAGCAAGAGCTTTGTCGTCGATGACGTCTTCGTGCCGGAGCACCGGATCCTCGATGGCGTGCATTACGACGAAGGCACCGGCCCCGGCACATCGGTCAACACGGCCGCCGTCTATCGCATGCCGCGGTTCGACGTTGCCGGGACCAGCTTCGCCGCGGTCGCCCTCGGAATCGCCGAGACGTTCCTGGCCGAATACGTGGCCTCCGCGCGCGGGCGCCGCAACCTCTTGGGGCTGGTGGCGGAGCAACAGGGGGCGCAGATCGGCGTCGGCGCCTCGGCGGCGGAGCTGATGGCGGCGGAGCGGCTCATCTTCGGGGCCGCCCGCGACGCCATGGCGGTGCTGGAGCGGGGCGAGCGCCTCACGAGCGAGCACCGGCAGCGCACCCGGCTGGGTGCTGCGTTCGGCGCGCAGCTGTGCCTGACTGCCACGCAGCGGCTCTTCAACGCGGCCGGTGCCGGCGCCCTGTTCGCCGACAACCCGATGCAGCGGCTGATGCGCGATCTTTACGCCGTGGCGGCACATCGGGCGCTGACCTGGGACGCCTGCTCCTCGGGATACGGAGCGGTGATGCTCGCAGCGCCCTGACCTACTCCTCGACCGGAAGCTCGCTCGTGATCAGCGACCAGCCGGCGCGCGATGTCCAGTGACGATTGACCGACGGCCGTACGCCGGGATCCTCGCCGAACGATCCCGCCGGGATGATGACCTCCCGTCCGCTCCGGGTGAGGCGGGGCAGCGGTGATCCGCATCTGCTGCAGAACGACGTCGAGAAGCTCTGCGCCTCGGGTAGATCGTAGCGCACGACCAGGGCCTCGCCCTGCGTCCATCGGAACGAGTCCGGCGGCACGAAGGCGTTGGTCGCATGGGCGCTTCCCGTTGCCTTGCGGCAGCGCGAACAATAGCAGTTCACGAATCTCGCGAAGGGTAACCGGGCTTCGTATTTGACCGAACCGCACAGGCAACTTCCGTTGACGATCATCGCAGGTCCCCTTGTTTCAATATCGTTCGCGCCCTCACCCGCCCAGCAGCAGGTCCTTGGCCTGGTTGATCTTGGCGGCGAGATAGTCCGAGCCGCCCTGATCGGGGTGGAGCTTCTTCATCAGCCGGCGATGCGCCTCGCGGATGGCGGCCTCGCCGGCGCCGGGTGCCAGACCGAGCACGCGCCACGCCTCCTCAGGTGACATCGCGGCGGACGATGCCGCCGGCGCCTCCTGTGCCGCCTCGCCCTCGCGCCAACCGGGATGCAGCCGGTCGAGATAGGTTTCCAGCAGGGCGGACGAGTCGGCGTCGCCGCGGCACTCGGCCGCAAGCTTACGCAGCTCGGCCAGCGACAGCTGGCCGAGGCGGCGGCCCTGATAGGCGCCGCGCAGCACGGTGCCGTCCATCGTGCCGCTCGCGTGGTCGAGCGACATGCGCAGCCAGCCCGTCTCGACGTCGGACGACCCGCCGGGCGCGGGGCCGGCCGCGTTGCGCATGCGCGTCCACAGCGCCTTCCAGCGGACGAAGAACGGCGCCACCGTGCTGGCAAGGACCAGCGCATCGGCCGCCTTGCCGGTCGCCACGAACCACAGGGCCACGGCACCCGCCGCGACCGCCAGCGCCACCTGCCCGGCGCGGACGAGCTGTCTGGGGTTCGCCTCGGCGAACCAGCGCAGCACCTGCCAAAGGAGCGCCAATAGGACGACGCCGACGAGGAAGTAGAACAGGACCATGCCCTGACTTTAGCGGGTCTGCGTCCCGAACATCAGCCCATCGCTAGCAGGGCCGGAAACCGATTTCGACGGTCGTCACGAGTTGAGGGGCCCCGCTATCGGCTTGGCCTGGCCGAGTTCGGCCACGATCGCGTCGGCCAGCAGGTCGTACTCGTCCGCGACGATCAGTTGCAGGCGCCGGCTTTGGACGTCCTTGGTTTGCAGCGCCGCTTCGCGGTGCTCCCGGGCTTTGGCGCGCATCTCGCGAGGGCTTGGCAGTTTGTCTGCCATGAGACAGACCCGTCCGTTCTCGCAGGAACGCGGAATATTAGTCCAGCACCCGCACCGAATTCCACAGCCTGGGCTGGCGCCTCATCGTGACCAAGGTGTCGAGCAGGACCGCCCTCGCCTTGGGAGCGGACATGCCCGACGAGCCCGTCGCCTAGCGCTTGTTGTTGAGGACCTTCCAGGGATCCTTCACCGCGTGCGCGAACACCTCGAGCTCGACGTTGGCGAGCTTGCCGTTGACCTTGTCGAGCCGCCGCAGATATTCGTCCTGCACGATGTCGCGGGTGTCCGGGTCGATCATGATCGGCCCCCGCGGGCTGTCGAATCTCCAGCCCTTCCAGACCTCCATGGTCTTGTCGCCGGCCATCTTGCCCTTCTGAGCGCGGATGGCGTCGAAGATCGCCTGCATGCCGTCCCAGACCTGGACTGCGTTGAAGTTGGGGTTGGTGTCGGCGCCATACGCGCGCTTCCAGGCCGCGACGAACGCCTTGTTGGCCGGCCGGTCGCCCGCCGCGGAATAGTGGAACATGGTGATGGTGCCGATGGCGAAGTCGCCCATGTTCGGCAATTCCTCGTCGGGCGTGATGTCGCCCGGCCCGATCAGCTTGATGCCGGCCTGCGGCAGGCCGAGGCTCGAATAGGCCTTGATCACGCCGGTGGCCTGGATGCCGGCGGGGACGAACACGAACACCGCATCGGGCTTCGTGTC
>DATJPD010000184.1:0-134635 GCA_035506575.1 Alphaproteobacteria bacterium | reverse complement strand
AAATACGCGACGCGAATATTGTTGCGAGCTTGCGTAAGCTGCCCCTCGATCAGCTTTTTTCTTGCGGTCTTGGCGTTAACGTCGAAGTGATTATTGAACGCGCGGGTATTTGAAAGTGCCTGTAGCCCTTGGCGCAGCTCGGAATAGCTACCAAGTCCAAGCAACCCTGAGAATGAGCGGCCGCGATTAAGGGGCGTCTCATCGACAAATCTCTGGAATGTCTTCGCATCCAGAAGAACGAACTCGCGATTTAGTTCCGATAGTATCGCATTGCCATCGCGCCCATCACTTGTCGCAACGGTCCGCACAGCATTCTGATCGCGGGTGACCGTAACAGTAACATTGGCACCTCCCGCGATCGGCTTAAGCGTCAGCGAAACTGTGCCCACCCCAGCTGGGTGAAAGCGATTGAGATAGTAAGATCCACCGCGTTCCGCTGCGGGCAGCACGTCGAGCTTTGGTATCGCCCCCGTCAGCGCATATGTGACCGCTTCAAATATTGAACTCTTACCGACGCCGTTGGGCGCAAAGATAGAGTTCACCTTCTCAGTGTGAAATTTGAGTTCCAGGGGCATACCGGCGTTGTTGACGCCGCGAAATCCTTCGATCGAGATTTGTTCAAGAAGCCAGCTCATGCACGGCCTCGTGCGCGCCTACTCGCCGCTTTGGGAAGGGAGATTCGGAGTTGGTTTGGTCGCGACGTACAGCGCATCCCATATCGCTACCATGTCGACTCGCTGACCAGACGCAAGTGAGGCTAGGTATGGCGCCAATGCCGCGCCGAGCGAGGCATCCATCGCTTGCAGCACTTGGGCGTATCTAGCGAGATTGTCCGGAGTGTTGAGTTGGTCGTCGATTGCGAATGAATTGTTATGAGCGGCCATCGATCTTCCCCGAGTGAATGGTAGCGCCAGCACTACACGCGTACCAGTTGATTTGCCTGGGTCATCGATTATTGGGGGTTGATATTGTTCTTGTTTTGTTCTAATATGGTCTTTTAGCATCGGAGCGATGCATGTCTGACGAAACTGAGGCAGGTCCTGTAGCACGATCCCCTACCCCTCCACGTGACCTGCCCGATCGTTGGTGTTTCGGAGTGGCGCATCCCTACATGCAGCGACTGATATTTCTGGCCGGCGCCTTAGAACAAGATGCCGTCGCGACCACTACGGGAGAGGCTCAGCCAGATACGACGGGTACCGATTCAGCCGAGTGAATTGCGTTCTAGTCGACCGCGATCAGGGCCGCGGCGACGCGCCGCTCTTCGGAAATCAGGACGTTGTAGGTGCGGCACGCCGCCCCCGTGCCCATCGCATCGATGACGATGCCGGCCTCGCGCAGACGCTGGCGCACCGGCACCGGCACGAAGGCGGCCCGTGCCCCGCAACCGAGCAGAAGGATTTCGGGCGGCGGCGACACGGCGATGACCGCATCGAAGCTGGCCGCCGAAAGCGCCGAGACGTCGGCCGACCAGCCCCGGACCGTGCCGTCGGGCAGGATCAGGATCGATCCCTGGAACGCTTCGCCGCCGATGCGGAAGCCGCCATTGCCGTACGCATCGATGATGCGCGGGCTTGCCGAGCCAGGCGGGGCCGCGGCCATGGCGCCGTGCTCTACGTGGCCTTGGCCGTCGCCCCCGTCGCCGGCGCCGGGGTGCCGCGGCGCAGCCGGCCCTCGCCCAGGAACAACAGGATCGGTGCCGCGATGAAGATCGACGAGGAGGTGCCGATCACGATGCCGATCAGGATGACGTAGGCGAAGTCCTGCACCGAGCCGCTGGCGAACAGCGCCAGCGGCAGGGTGGCGAGGAACGTCGTCGTCGACGTGTTGATGGTGCGGTTCAAGGTCTCGTTGATGCTGAGATCGATGAGCTGCCGCAGCGGCATCGATTTGTACTTGCGCAGGTTCTCGCGTACGCGGTCGTAGACCACGACCTTGTCGTTGATCGAAAAGCCCATGACCGTGAGGATCGCGGCGATGCTCGTCAGGTTGAACTGCATGTGCACGATGACGAAGAAGCCGATCAGCTTCGTCACGTCGAGCACGAGGGTCGCCACGGCACCGACGCCGAACGGCCATTGGAAGCGGAAGGCGATGTAGAGCAGCATGGCGACGAGCGCCAGGCCCATCGCCAGCATCCCGTTCCAGAACAATTCGCTGCTCACCGTGGCGCCGACCGCCTCGGTGCGCTCGATCTCGGTGCCCGGGAATTTCTGGCTGAGGGTCTCGCGCACCTTGTCGGCGGCCTGCTGCTGGGCCGCGTCCCCGCCCTTCTGCTCTTCGAGCCGGATCAGGACCTCGTTGGGGCCGCCGAACTGCTGCAGCTGAACGTCGCTGAAGCCGAGCCCGTCGAGGGTGGAGCGCAAATCCGCGAAGTTGGCGGGGCCCGGCGTGCGCGCCTCGATCAGGATGCCGCCGTGGAAGTCGATGCCGTAATTGAGACCCGGGTAGAAGAACAGGATCAGCGAGGCCGTGCTCAGCACCGCCGACACGACGAGGCCGGCAATGCGGCCCTTCATGAACTGGATGTTGGTCTTGTCCGGAACGAACCGTAGGCGATACATCGGCCTCTCCTACACCGGCAGCAGCTTCGGCCGGCGGTAGCGGATCCAGGTCAGGATCAGCAGGCGGACCAGCAGGGTCGCGGTGACCATCGAGGTCAGGATGCCGATGCTGATCGTCACCGCGAAGCCTTTGACCGGCCCTGAGCCGAACATGTACAGCAGCAGCATCTTGATCAGGGTCGTCAGGTTGGCATCGACGATCGTCGACAGCGCGCGCGAGAAGCCGGCATCGAGGGCCGCGAGCGGCGTCTTGCCGTTCTTCGTCTCCTCGCGGATGCGCTCGTTGATCAGCACGTTGGCGTCGACCGCCATGCCCAATGTCAGCAGGATTCCGGCGATGCCCGGCAGGGTGAGCGTCGCCTGCAGGATCGACATCGCGGCGATGATCAGGACGAGGTTCGCCACCAGCGCCACGTTGGCGAAGAAGCCGAACAGGCCGTACGCCGCGATCATGTAGACGACGACCAGGCCGAACCCGGCGATGCACGAATAGACGCCGGCGCGGATGGAATCCGCACCCAGGCCCGGTCCGATCGACCGCTCCTCGATGATCTTGAGCGGTGCCGGCAAGGCGCCGGCGCGCAGCAACACCGCGAGATCGCTCGCCGAGCGGGCGGTGAAGCTGCCCGAGATCTGGCCGCGACCGCCGAGGATCGGCTCGCGGATGACGGGGGCCGTGATCACCTTCCCGTCGAGGACGACGGCGAACGGCCGGCCCACATTGTCGCGGGTGACATCGGCGAACTGCCGCGTGCCCACGCCGTCGAAGGTGAAGTTGACGACCCATTGCCCGCTCTGCGGGTTCGTCCCCGGCTGCGCGTCGGTGAGCCGGTCACCCGACACCAGCACGCGGCGCTGGATGAGGTACATGACGGGCTTGCCGTCCGCCCCGACCTGGTCCGACGGCAGCAGCTCGTCGCCGGGCGGGATGTGGCCCGCCTTTGCCTCCTCGACCGAATTGGTGAGGTCCGGCAGGTGGAACGTGAGCTTCGCGGTCTTGCCGAGCAGCTCCTTGATGCGCTCGGGATCCTTGAGGCCGGGCAGCTGGACGAGGATGCGGTCGATGCCCTGGGTCTGGATCGAGGGCTCCTTGGTGCCGGTCTCGTCCATGCGCCGCCGGACGATCTCCACCGATTGCGTGAGCGTCTTGCGGTTGAGGTCGGCGATCTGCTGCTGGTCGAACTGGATCTTAACCGTGCCGTCGGGCTGCGTGGTGACCTGGGTCGTGGGGTCGAGGTCGCGCACGGCATTGCGCGCCTTCTCGAGCTCGGCCGAATCGCGCACCTTGAAGGAGACCGCGGTCGCGCCGTCGGGCCCGAGATTGCTGACGATGATGCGTTCCTTGCGCATCGCCGTCCGCACCCCGTCGATCAGGTTGTTCAGGCGCTCCTTCATCACCGCGTCGACGTCGACCTGGAGCAGAAGATAGGAGCCGCCCAGGAGGTCGAGGCCGAGGCTCACCTGGCGGTGCGGCAGCCACGCCGGAATCGACTCCGCGCGTTCCGGCGGGACGAGGTTGGGGGCGGCAAAGATCACCCCCAGCCCCACGAGCACCAGGATCGTCCAGATCTTCCACTTCGCCATGCCTGCCATGGGGGTCGTCTCTCAACCGGCATCCGTCTTGGCGGTTTCGTCTTCCTTCTCTTTCTCCTTGTCCTTGTCTGCTTTCCCCTCGCCCGCGGGCTCGGTGCGCGCCATCACCTCGGCGATCATGCCGCGCATCACGCGCACCCGCACGCCGTCGGCGATCTCGACCGCGACCTCGCGCTCGTTCAGCACCTTCGCCACCGTGCCGATCAGGCCGCCCGAGGTGACGATCTTGTCGCCGCGGCGCACGGCCTCGATCATGGCCTTGTGGTCCTTGGCCTTCTTCTGCTGCGGCCGGATGATGAGGAAGTAGAAGACGACGAAGATGAGCGCCAGCGGGGCCAGCTGGACGAGGTCGAATCCCCCGCCTCCGCCGCCAAGTGCCTGCGCATAGGCGGGCGAAATCAATGACATGTCTAACTCCTGTCTTGGGCGGGGCGGACTATAGCCCCCCGCCCGCGAAATGTGTAGCTTGCGCCATGGACTTAGAACCCCTTCTCATGCGCATCGCCGAGGCCCTGGAACGCCTCGCGCCGAAGGCCACACCCCCCACCGACCTCAGCAAGGCCGACGCGTTCATCTGGCACACCGAGGGCGACCGGCTCGAGCCCGTGCACAAGATCAACCGCGTCGACCTCGCGCTGCTCAAAGGCATCGAGCGTCAGCGCGACACCCTGCTCGACAACACCCGCCGCTTCGCCAAAGGACTGCCGGCCAACAACGCGCTCCTGTGGGGCGCGCGGGGGACCGGCAAAAGCTCGCTGGTGAAGGCGGTGCACGGCACGGTCGTGGCGGAGATGCCGCGCGACAAGCCCGCGCTGGTCGAGATTCACCGGGAGGATATCCCCTCCCTGCCGCGCCTCTTGGGCGTCCTGCGGGCGGCGTCGCGGCGCTTCATCCTGTTCTGCGACGACCTCTCATTCGACGGGCAGGATGCGTCGTATAAATCGCTGAAGGCGGTGCTGGAGGGCGGCGTCGAAGGCCGGCCCGACAACGTCGTACTCTACGCGACCTCGAACCGGCGCCACCTCATGGCGCGCGACATGATCGAAAACGAGCGCTCGACCGCCATCAATCCCAGCGAGGCGGTCGAGGAAAAGGTCTCGCTCTCCGACCGCTTCGGCATCTGGCTCGGCTTCCACAACGTGGACCAGGACACCTATTTCTCGATCATCGAGGGCTACGCGCGCCGCTACGGGATCGACATGCCGCGCGAGCAGCTCGAAGCCGAGGCCAACGAGTGGTCGGTCACCCGCGGCTCGCGCTCGGGCCGCGTCGCCTGGCAGTTCATCCAGGACCTGGCGGGCCGCGCGGGCAAGCGCCTCGATTAGGCGTGGGCGGGCGTGGCTCCGGGCGGCAGCATGCGCCGCAGCCGGAAGGCCATCGCCACCAGCATGACCCCGAACACGATCGCGTAAGCGCCGATCCACCAGGTCATCACCAACAGCCCGGCGATCGGCCAGGCGAACAGCAGCACGCCCCAGATCGTCGAGAACACGCCGCTCAGGATCAGCAGCCAGCGCCCGTGCACGACCTCGTGCACCCGCGCCGCGCCGACGATCAGGAAGATGCCGCTGACGACCGCCCACGCGCCGGCCAGGTAGACCAACGCCAACAAGGTGATGCCCGGCCACACCAGGGCGATCGCGGCCGCCACGAGATCGGCGATGCCTTCGAGCAGCAGCGGCCAGAACGGGGTATGCGCCCGCAGGCCGCGCACGGCGGCGATGATCGCCAGCACGCCGTCGATCGCCATGTAGGCGGCGAACAGCCCCAACAGAACGGCCAGGGTTATGCCGGGCACCACGAAGGCGATGATGCCGAAGACGATCGCGACCAGGCCGCGGAGCGCAAAGGCCCACCAATGCCCGGCGAGTTGGTGCGGAATTTCACGGGTCCAAGCGTCGCTCATCACGTCCTCCTTGGCCATCGGAGGACAACGCGGCGACGACGCGAGGGTTCCTCAGGGCGACGCGGAAGCTGTCTGCGGACCCAGATAATCGCGCGGGTTCAGAGGCCGGGACCCTTTGCGGACCTCGAAGTGCAGCTGCGGCGTCGCGACCCCGCCGGTGCTGCCCACGCGCGCCACGACCTGGCCGCGCCGGACCTCGTCGCCGCGGTGGACGAGCAGTTCTTCGGCATGCGCGTACGCCGTCACCCAACCGCCGTGGTGCTTGAGCAGCAAAAGGTTGCCGAAACCGCGCAGCTCGTTCCCGGCATAGACGACGACGCCGGCATCGGCCGCGTGTATCGCCGTACCGCGCGTCGCCGCGATGTTGATGCCGTCGTTCTGCAAACCCCCCGGCTTACTGCCGAAATCCGATACGACCGTGCCGTGCACCGGCCACAGGAACCGGCCGCCATGCGCGGGCGCCGCCTCGTCGGGCGCGGCCGGCGGTTCGATCGTGGTCAGGCTTGCCGGCTCGGCCGCCACCGGAGGTGAGGCGGGCGGCATCGGCAAGGCAGCGACCTGCGTCGGCGCAGGCGCAGGCGCTGCGGGCGGCGGCGCCTGCGGCAGTGACGTGGCCGATGGCACCGACGCCGGCGGCGGCGCAGCGGGAGCCGGCACGGGCGGCGCACCTGTCGACGCCGGCATCTGGGCCGGCGGCGGCGGCAAGCTCGTCGCATCGACCGTGGCTGCCGGCCGCGACACGACCGGCGCTGGCGAGCGGGGCGGCGCCGCAACCAGGGTCGCCGGCGCCGGCGGTCCGCCACTGCCCGGCAGGACCAGCACCTGTCCCGTGCGCAACCCGAAGGGCGGGGTCAAAGCGTTCGCCTGCACGAGCTCGCTCGTGCCGACGCCATACCGGCGCGCGACGGACGAGAGCGTGTCGCCCGGCTGCACCTGATAGCTCCGCACGTGCGGCACGACCAGGTGCTGCCCGGACTGCAAGGCGTAAGGCGGATGCAGGTTGTTGGCGTCGATCAGCGCCCGCACCGGCGCGTTGCTGCGGCGGGAGATGGCGTAGAGCGTGTCGCCCGGGCGGACCACGATGTCACCGGCCAAGGACTCCCGCGGCGGCGGCGGCATGGGCCGGGTGGACGAGCCCGAGGCACCATAGGCGACCACGGGCGCCGGACCGCCGATGCGCTGGCAGGCAGCCAGGGACGACAGGGCCAGCGCCGCTGCGACCAGCAGCAGCGGAGTCCGTGCATCAGCGACTCGGAAACCAGCGCCCATGCCCCAAAGAGATACTTGCGTTCCTTCGTCAGGTGCAACGGGCTCGATACATCTCTTATTCGCGCGAGCCTGTGCGGTCGCGCACTTAGGCCGCGTTCTTCATGTTCAGGCTTTAACTTCCCGGCTGCCCGTAAATCTCTGGGAAGAAAAGATCTTGCCAGGTCCGGGGCTGCTCCTTGATAGCGCCGATCCGGTACATGAATTGCGCCACCTTCACCGTGTTGCGCGGCGTGGTGCCGAAGTCGAAGCCGGGCTCCTTCATGATCGCGACCAGCTCGTCGACCGTGGTGTGCTCCTTCGTCACCTCGAGATACTCGGTCGCGGCCTGCCGCGGATCGGCCATGCTGCGCGCGGTGGCCGCATTCAGCGCCGCCAGATAGGCGCCATAGGTCTTTGGATTGGCGTCGTGGAACTTCTGCGTCGTGTAGCAGATGCCGACGGTGAACGGGCCGCCCATCACCTCAATGGTCGTGAGCACGGTATGGACCCGGGGGTCCTTCAACTCGAGCTCGGTGTAGGGCGGTGCCGCAAAATGGGCCGTGATCTCGGTCCCGGACAGCATCGCCGCCATCGCGTCAGGATGGGCCCGCGAGATGGTGAGGCCGTCGAGCCGCGCATGCTGGCCGGGCCCGAACACCCGCTCGGACTCCATCTCGAGCGCCAGCGCCTGGGTCGACGCCTTCACGCCAGGCACGGCGATGCGGTCCTTGTCGGTGAAATCCTTGATGGTCTTGATGTTGGGGTTGACCGTGTTGAGGGTGAGCGGCAGCGTGTTATAGGCCGCAATCGCGCGCGCATTGAGGTTGCCCCGCGTCTTCGACCACAGGGTGAAGAACGGCGGGGTTCCCGTGCACGCGATGTCGATATCGCCGGCGAGGATGCCGTTGTTCATGACGTCGCCGCCGGCCACGACCACCCAGGTGAGCTTGGGCGCCGGCAGGCCCGCCTTTTCCGCCTCGCGCTCGATCATCGAGTCATGCCGCAGCAGCACGAACGGCAGATAGGTCAGACCGGGCTGGATGGCCACGTGAAGCTCACGCGTCTCGGCCCTCGCCGACCCGAGGCCCGCCGCCCCCATGCACAGCGCCAGCGCCGCAGCCCAGATCTTTGCCATTTCGTGTCCTCCCCAGTATCGGCCGACTATCGCACCCGGAGTGTTACCGCAAAAGGCACAAAGGGAACCGCATCTGCCACCTGACCCAGTCCGTTCTTGATTCTCGCATTGCGCGAGTCTTTTTTCTGTCGGTGCACGTTATGGGAGCGTATGGTTCCGGACATGGACCGGCCACGGCGAACTCCCACCGAGGTGATCGAAAGCGCCGTGGAGATGGTGGAGCGGACCAAAGCGCTGCTCCGGTCCGCCGACGACCGGCTGCGCATCTCGCGCCTGCAGATCGAACGCTCGCGCCAGCTTCTCGAGCGCTTCGCCGATCTCGAAACCGGCCTCAAGAAGCGGGCGCGCGACTGACCGCGCCTACCCTTTGTGCGGCTTGCGATCGAGGAAATGCGTGTAGCCGAAGAGCATGGATACGCGTTCGCCATCCTCGGAGAGCGGCAGGTGGAGCGCCTCGAAGTCGACGAAGTCCTTCTGCACCATGCGCAGCGTGCCGCGCTTGAGCACGGGACGTTTGTGCGTGACAACGGCTTGATAAGCCTCGAGCATCCACTCCCGGATCTCGCGATCGGCGGCGGCATAGACCTCGCGCACGGTCCTGCCCGTGCTGTCGCGGCCCAGCCTCTCGGTGATTCCGGTGCCGATCACGCGGAAACGAAAGTCCTTCGTTTCCGGCAATACCTCGATGATCGACAGGTACGGCATGTACTGCCGCGGCAGTTCGAGCGGATCGACGTCGGCGCGGCGTGGCATGGCGCGGCCGCCGCACTTGGACGTCCAGTAGTCGCGGATCTCGCGAAGCGGCGACACCAGATTGTCTGGATCGATGGTCAGGCTCGGACGCTGGCGCGCACTGGATGCCA
This sequence comes from Alphaproteobacteria bacterium, assembly GCA_035506575.1. Classification (GTDB taxonomy): domain Bacteria; phylum Pseudomonadota; class Alphaproteobacteria; order CACIAM-22H2; family CACIAM-22H2; genus DATJPD01. Next base: position 125,326 of record DATJPD010000184.1, on the reverse strand, counting down.
TGGTGGCCACCCGCCTTCTGCGGTGTGCAACGGCCTCAGTCTAGCCCATTCACGTCCGATGCGCGATTCCGACCGACTGCCCCCTAATGCCGCCGGCCGCCCGTTTCGGTCGCGGATTCGGGCGGCAGCCCGGCGACGAGAGGCACAAACCGCACCGGCGCGATATCGGCGCTCACGTATCCCTGTGGCGTCATCGTGATCCGCACCAGGCGCTGCGTGCGCTTCTCGCCGCCGACCGGCAGCACCATGATGCCGTCGGGGCTCAACTGGCCAAGCAGCGCTTGCGGGATATCGGGCGGAGCCGCGGTCAGCAGGATGCGATCGAACGGCGCCTGCTCGGGCCAGCCCGCCCAGCCGTCGCCAAGCCGCGCCGTGAGGTTGTGGATGCGCAGCTTGCGCAGCCGCGCCTCGGCCTCGACCAGGAGCGGCTTGTGGCGTTCGATCGAGTAGACGCGCCGCGCCAGCTTGGCGAGGATCGCCGTCTGATAGCCCGAGCCGGTGCCGATCTCCAGGACCTTCATGCGCGGCGCCACGTCGAGCGCCTGGCTCATCAGCGCGACCACGGTCGGCTGGCTCAGGGTCTGCCCGTGGCCGATGGGCAGCGCCGTGTTTTCGTAGGCCTGGTCGCGGAACTGCGACGGAGCGAACAGCTCGCGGGGAACGCGCTCGATCGCCGCCAGCACACGGGTGTCGGTGATGCCCGAGGCACGCAGCTCCATGACCAGCCGAATGCGATGGTTGTCGGTGGTCATGGACCCGGCTGCCTGGAGCCGCATGGTGGCGTGAGGTCAGGCACTTACGTCAGCTTCTTCCGGAGTTTCCTGAGCATCGACTGGTGCGTCAGATCGAGAAAGAGCGGCGTCACCGAGATCCAGCCGGCCCGCACCGCGGCAATATCGGTGCCGGTCTGCTCCGCATCCTCCTGCCGCATCGAGCCGATCCAGTAGTAAGGGACGCCGCGCGGGTCGTGGTGCTCGTGCAGATCGTCGCCGATCTTGTGCCGCCCCTGCGGCGCCGCCTGCACGCCCCTGACCGCGCGCGCCGTCACGGCCGGGAAGTTCACGTTCATCAGCACGTTTTTCGGCCACCCGATCCGGGCGAGCTGGCGGATCACCTTGGCCGCGTTCGCCTCGGCGGTCGCCCAGTGCGTGGGGTGCGGATGGTTGATGTGCTGCGACAGCGCCATCGACGGCACGCCGAGCAGGGTCGCCTCCATGGCGGCCGCAATCGTGCCCGAGTAAGTGACGTCCTCGCCGAGATTGCCGCCGCCGTTGATGCCCGACAGGCACAGATCGGGCTTCTTCTCATCCTTCAGGATCTGCTGCACCGCGAGCATGACGCAGTCGGTCGGCGTCCCGTCCACCGCGTAGCACTTGTCCCTGACCTTGCGGATGCGCAGCGGGCGCCGGATGGTGAGCGAGTGGCTGACCGCGCTCTGCTCGGTCTCGGGCGCCACCACCCAGACGTCGCTCGACAGCCCCCTCGCCACCTTCTCCAGGATCTTGATCCCGTGCGCCTGGTACCCGTCGTCGTTGGTGACGAGGATGCGGGAGCTCCGCAGATCGAGTGGCGCGCCGAAGCTCACGCGCCGATCACGTCGATGCCGCCCATGTAGGGTGTCAACGCCTCGGGAACCCGAATGCTGCCGTTCCCTTGCTGGTAGTTCTCGATCACCGCGATCAAGGCGCGGCCGACGGCGAGGCCCGAGCCGTTCAAGGTGTGGACGAACTGGGTTCCCTTCTCGCCCGCCTTGCGGAAGCGCGCGTTCATGCGCCGCGCCTGGAAGTCGCCGCAGTTCGAGCACGACGAGATCTCGCGATAGGTATTCTGGCCCGGCAGCCAGACTTCAATGTCGTACGTTTTCCGTGCGCCGAACCCCATGTCGCCTGTGCAAAGGACCATCGTGCGATAGGGCAGCTCGAGGCGCTTCAGCACCTCCTCGGCGCACCCGGTCATGCGCTCGTGCTCGGCGTTCGACTGGTCCGGGTGTGCGACCGATACCAGCTCGACCTTGTAGAACTGATGCTGGCGCAGCATGCCACGCGTATCTTTGCCCGCGGCTCCCGCCTCGGCGCGAAAGCACGCGGTCAGTGCCGTGTAGCGGCGCGGCAGGCTCGACTCCTCGAGGATCTCCTCGGCCACCAGGTTGGTCAGCGACACCTCGGCGGTGGGGATGAGCCAATAATCCGTCGTGGTGTGGAAGAGGTCATCGGCGAATTTCGGCAGCTGTCCCGTGCCGTACATGGCCTGATCGCGGACCAGGAGCGGCGGATCGATCTCGGTGTAGCCGAATTCGCGCGTGTGCAGGTCGAGCATGAACTGGCCGAGGGCGCGATGCAGGCGCGCGAGCTGGCCGCTCAGCACGGTGAAGCGCGCTCCGGAGAGCTTGGCGCCGCGCCCGGAGTCCATGAGCTTGAGCGCCTCGCCGAGATCGGAGTGGTCCTTGGCCGCGAACTCGAATTTGGGCGGCGTGCCCCAGCGTCGCACCTCCACATTGGCCGCCGCATCGGCGCCATCGGGCACGTCGGACGCCGGCAGGTTCGGAATCTCCGCGAGGCGCTTGTCGAGGGCGGCGGCGAGGTCCTTCTCCTCCGCCTCCGTGGCCGTGATCTGGTCCTTGAGGTGCTGCACCTCGGCCATCAGGTCGGCCGCGTCCTCCTTCTTCGCCTTGCGCTGGCCGATCTCCTTGGACGCCTGGTTGCGGCGCGCCAGCATCTCCTGCGCCCGGGTCTGCGCGGTGCGCCGCCTGGCATCGAGCTCCAGGATCGCGGCCGACAGCGGCTCCAGGCCGCGGCGGCTCAAGCCGGCGTCGAACGCCTGCGGATTGTCGCGGATGAAGCGGATGTCGTGCATGCCCGGGCGACTCGGAGAGGAAGCCCGGGAGTTTTAGGGGAAATGTCGGCAGGAGGCAAAAGGTTGTGTGGCGGCAAACGGCTTTACCCGCCGCGACGCGCCCGAAGATGTTCCGGATTGCGTCGCTGCGCGCGCAATGACAAGGTGGCGCGACCTCTCGCGTTCCCCGTCCATTATTCTTGTCCCAATCCCCGCCCCCACCTTCCGGCACGCCCACCCGCGCGATCGTGCTGCTCGCGCTTGCGAGCTTCGCCTCGCTGTCGATGGTGCGCGTGTCCGACACGCTGCTGCCGCAGATCGCAGCCGATCTCGGCACGACCGTGGGAGCCGCCTCGATCGTGGTCACCACCTACGCCATCATGCACGGCTCGATGCAGCTCGTGGTCGGGCCGATCGGCGACCGGTTCGGCGCCTATCGCAGCGTCGCGGTCGCATGCGCGTTGGGATCGCTCGCCGTCGCAGCGTGTGGGTTCGCGCAGTCGCTGGGCGCGCTGGCGCTTGCCCGCCTGGCCTCGGGGGCCGCGGCGGCCTGGATCATCCCGCTGTCCATGACGTTCATCGGCGACGTGACGCCCTACGAGCGGCGGCAGGTGGTGCTCGGGCGGTATCTCTCCGGACAGATCTCCGGCCTGCTGTTCGGCCAGGCGGCGGGCGGCGTGCTCGGCGATTTCATGGGCTGGCGCTCGGTGTTTTTCCTGCTGGCCGGGCTGTTCGCGCTCGCGGCAGTCGGCCTGTTCGTCGAGCTCGCCACGAACCCGCTCACGCGGCCGCGCCGGCGCGCCGACGGCCGCACGTCAGGGTTCGTCGCCGACTACAAGCTGGTGCTCGGCAATCCCTGGGCGCGGATCGTGATCGGCGCGGTGCTGGTCGAGGCGATGTTCACCTTCGGTCCGTTCACCTTCGTGGGGGCGCATCTCCACGCCCGTTTCGGCTTGAGCTTCGCCGCGGTCGGCCTGGTGGTGGCGGCGTTCGGGGTCGGCGGGCTGCTCTACGCACTGGGCGTCAAGCAGCTCATGGCCTGGCTCAAGCCGCGCGGCCTGGTGATCGGCGGCGGCATCATGCTGTCCGCCGCCTTCGTGATCCTGGCCACGACGCCGACCTGGACCGCCGCACCGCTGGCGACGGCCATGGTGGGCCTCGGCTATTACCTGCTGCACAATACGCTGCAGACGAACGCGACGCAGATGACGCCGGGCGCCCGCGGCACGGCGGTCGCCATCTTTTCAGCGGCCCTCTATCTCGGCCAGAGCCTCGGTGCCGCCCTCAGCGCGCCGATCGTCGATGCCCACGGGGCACCGGTGGTGTTCATCGCCGGGGCCGTGGTGCTGCCGCTCTTCGCCCTGTGGTTCGCAGGCCGGCTCGCCCGCCAGCCTTGAGCGCGGCTCGCCGCCGGCCTCAGCGTCTACTGCGGGGAGGGAGCGGCTTTGCGCCGCTTGCGTGTCAGACGCACGAGCATGGCAGCGACGTCCTGGCTGTCGAACGGCTTTTGCAGGACCGGATGCGTGCCGAATTTTGCCGGGACGCCGGCGGCGCCGTAGCCGGTGATGAAGCCGAACGGCACCTCGTGCTCGGCCAGGAGCTCGGCCACCGGGTACACGGGCTGCCCACGCAGGTTGATGTCGAGCAGCGCACAGTCGAAGCCGTCATCCTCGATGGCCGCCCTCGCCGCGTCGATGCGCGAGACCGGCCCGACGACCTCGCACCCGAACTCCAGGAGAATCTCCTCGATCATCATGGCGACGAGCACCTCGTCTTCCACGAGCAGGATGCGCTTCCCGGCCAGTGACGATGGCGCGACTGTCATCGCGAGCCTCCCCGGCGGCCGGCGTCATCCCGCCGGCGCATCAGAAGCTACCACATGCAGGGGGGTCGCCACAGAACCGGAACTCAGGGTCCGGGGATTGGTTCCCGGTCCGGCGGTGCGTGCGAAGGTCGCGGCCGCTCAGCGCCGGCGATCCAGGCGACGGACGTCCTCGGCGAGCTTTTCGTATTGCTGGGCGACCACGACGAGTTCGCGCTGCACTTCCTCGGAGCTGGCGTTCTTCGCCATCTCGCGCAGCGCACGCGCGCGCTTCAGATACCGCTCGGCATTGGTTTCGGGCGGAGAGCTCTGACCCATTGCGGCCTCTACATGGCCAACGTTGCCCTACCGCCCGCGCCGATGATACGGATCGAAGCGAATTTATCAATCCTAAATACGTGACGGTTGCAGTGCGGGCAGGATGAGACCGACGTCGGCGTTTCACGGGCGCCGACGGCGAACGATGGTGTTGCCCGCGGCCTCGATCTCGGCGAGCGGCATGTCGAGCGAGCAGCGGATCCCTCCCTCCCGGAACTCGAAACTGGCTTCACCCTTGAGCTCGTGGGCAAGCCCGCGCTCGATCAGGGTCAGCCCGAAGCCTTTGTCCTTGCCGGGCTCGGCCGGGCGCGGGCCGTTCCTCTCGGCCCAGGTCAGGACCAGCCGCTTCGTGCGCGCGCTCTTCGTCCACGACACCTCGATCTGGCCGCGCTCGTTCGAGAGAGCCCCGTACTTCGCGGCGTTGGTCGCGAGCTCGTGCAGGATCATGCCGAGCAGGAGCGCTGCCGGCGCGTTCAGGGTCACCGCGTCGCCGCTGACGATGACGCGGTCGCCGCGCTCGCGATAGGGCGCCAGCGCCGTGACGACCAGGACCTCGAGGTCGGCCCCTGCCCAGCTGCTGGCGGCCAGCAGATCGTGCGATTTGGCGAGGGCGCGGATGCGGCCGTCGAAGGCCTGGCTGAACTCCTTGATCGAGACGGCGTGGCGCAGCGACTGGCGCAGCAGCGACAGCACGGTGGCGAGCGTGTTCTTGACGCGGTGGTTGAGCTCCGCCAGCAGCATGCGCTGGCGCTCTTCGGCCTGTTTTTGCGGGGTGACGTCCCGCTCGATCGCCGAGACCGCGATGAGCTTGCCGCCGCGATCGCGGATCGGCGAGACGGTCGACGCCACGATCAGCTTGCGGCCGTCCTTGGTGACGCGCTCGAGCTCGATCGGCGTCGCGATGCGGAGCCGGCGGCCGCGGTCGAGGACCGCCTGCAGCTTGTCGCGCTTGTCCGCCGGCATGACGAAGGACAGCGGGCCGCCGATCGCTTCCTCCTGCGTATAGCCGTACATGCGGGCAGCGCCTTCGTTCCAGGTGGTGATGAGTCCGTCGGGACTCATGGCGATGATGGCGTCGACCGACGATTCGACGATCGAGGCCAGCCGCGCCAGCGCTACTTCCGACCGCTTGCGCTCGGTGATGTCGATGAAGGTGATGACCACGCCGCCGATGACGTTGCCCGTGGCGCGATACGGCAGGATCCGCATCAGGTAGGTCGTGGATCCCCCGGCGGTCGCGACCTCCTCCTCGACGCGCTCGAGCGTGCGCAGGACCTTGCGGATGTCGCGCTCCAGGTGGTCATATACGAGCTTCAAGGTGATGTCCGTGATCGGGCGCCCGTAATCGCTGTCGATCAGGTGGAAGATGTCGGCGACGGCCGGGGTGAAGCTCTTCACGCACAGCTCGCGGTCGAGGAAGATGGTCGCGATCTGCGTGCTCTCGAGCAGATTCTTGCGGTCGTCGGTCGCGCGCTCGAGACTCTCGACCTTCGAGTTCAGCTCGGCGTTGACCGTCTCCAGCTCCTCGTTGACCGACTGGAGCTCCTCTTTCGAGGTCTCGAGCTCCTCGTTGGACGCCTGCAGCTCCTCGTTGACCGACTGGAACTCCTCGTTCGAGGATTTCATCTCCTCGTTCGACGCCTCGAGCTCCTCGATGGTCGCCTGCAGCCGCTCGCGCGCGTGGCCCAACTCTCCTTCGAGAAGGCTGATCGTCTCGTCCTTCTTCGCTCCATCGCCCGTGTCCCCGCCGAGCGGCCGAGGAGGCACGACCGGGCCCGCCTCCTGGAATGCCAGGACCACGTGGCGTCCCGCGCCGCCGGCAGCGGGGAGCGGTTCGGCGATGAGGTTGACCGACTGGCGGCCGCCGTCGATGCTCAGGACGGCATTTTCGCGCACCGCCTTCTGGGCGGTGGTCGTGGCGCGATGCAGCAGCGCCCGCACCTCCGGCCGCAGCTCGGCGTCGAGGATGTTGAACAGGTGCAGGCTGGCCGCACCGGGCGACGGTTGCAGATACCGGCCGGTGCGACCCGCGAAATGAACGATGTCGTATTGCTCGTCGAGCACGACATAGGCGGGCGCATAGCTCTCCATGAGCCGCGCCGCGCGCCGGCTGACCGTTTCCTCGCCGGAGACGTTGGGCACGCTTTTGTGAAGCGGGCCATATCCGCGGGGGCTGCCGGCCCCGAGTGGGAGCTCGGACACCTGGGCTTGGACCGGGTTGGCCTTGAACAGTCGGTGCCTGCCGTCGAGGCGGGTGAAGAGCTTGGCGTGCTGCGTGACGTTCTCCGAGGGCCCCAGGAACAGATAGCCGCCGTTGCGCAGCGCGAAATGGAACAGCGGAATGATGCGGTTCTGCAGGCTGGCATCGAGGTAGATGAGAAGATTTCGGCAGGAAATGAGATCGAGCCGCGAGAACGGCGCGTCGCTGATGATGTTGTGCTGGGAGAAGAGGCACATCTCGCGGATGTCCTTGACGACGCGATAATGGTCGCCCTCGCGCAGGAAGAACCTCTCCAGCCGCTCCGGGGTCAGGTCGGCGGCGATGGCGGCCGGGTAGCGCGCGGCACGCGCCACGTCGAGCGCCTCGCCGTCGATGTCGGTCGCGAAAATGCTGACCTTGGGCACGACCTCGCGCTTGGCCAGGGCCTCGCGGATCACGATCGCCAGTGAATAGGCTTCCTCGCCGGTGGAGCAGCCGGGGACCCAGACGCGGATCTGGTCGTCGGCCGACTTGCCCTCGACGAGCTTCGGGATCACCTCCGAGACGAGCGCCTTGAAGGCCTGCGGATCGCGGAAGAACTGGGTCACGCCGATCAGAAGGTCGCGGAACAGAAGGTCGACTTCGCGCGGCTCGTTGCGCAGCAACTCGATATAGGCGCCGGGCGAGGCGAGCCGCACGACCTGCATGCGGCGCTGGACGCGGCGGATGAAGGTGCTGTCCTTGTAGCGGCTGAAGTCGTGGCCGGTGCGATGGCGGAGCAGCGTGTAGATCCGGGCCAGGTGGCTGCGCCTGTGGTCGCCGCCGAACCCCTCCTCAGGCTTTTGGCGATGCCCGTCGAGGTGCCGGGCGTATTCGATGAGGCGCTGGGGCATCTCCTCGACCGGCAGCACCAGGTCGACGAGTCCCGTGGCGACGGCGCTGTGCGGCATGCTGCCGAAGCGCGAGGTCTCCGCCGCCTGGGCGACGGCCAGCCCGCCGTGCTCCTTGATCGCCCGAATACCGATCGCGCCGTCGCTGCCGCTGCCCGAGAGCACCACCGCGATCGCGTTATCCCCCTGGTCTTCGGCCAGGGAGCGGAAGAACGGATCGACCGTGCCGGGCTCGTCGCGCGGCGTGGTCAACCGCAAGCGGCCACGGCGCATCGTCAGGGTGGCGTTGGGCGGAATGACGTGAACGCGGTTGGGCGCAGGCCGCGTGTCGTCGACGATCTCGGCGACCTTCATCGCGGTGAAGCGCTGCACGAGCTCGACCATCGAGCTCTTGTGCGTAGCATCGAGGTGGGGCACCAGCACGAAGGCAAGACCGCTGTCCACCGGCGTCCGGGTGAAGAACTTTTCGAACGCTTCGAGGCCGCCAGCCGAGGCGCCGATGCCGACGACCAGAAAGGGAAGCTTGTGCCGGGCGCCACCGGCGCCATCCGCGGGCACGACCGCCGCCCGGGGCCGGCGTGCCGCCCCCGACGTCCGATCAGATCGCTTCCCGGGCTTCCCTCGCCGTTCGGCCATCGCCTCTCATCGTCTCGCACCCCATGGTGCAGACTTGCACCCTGTCACATGCGTGGCGCGCGCCCAAGAGGCAATGAGACAGTGGCGAAATCCAGGTGTCAGGGTGCGGCGTAACTCCCGCCATGAGGCTGTGCGGCCGCGACGATCGCCTCGGCCTTGCGCGCGAAGCGGACCCCCTCCCCTTCGGCTGCCCAGATGAACTCGATCCCCGCGGCCTCGAGCGCGATCGTGATGTCGAGCCGGGTCCGGCGGTGCAGCGAGCGGTTCCCGAGTTCGAAATCGGCGACCGTCTTGCGGGCCACCGCGGCCCGTTCCGCCAGCCGATCCTGGGTCCAGCGCAGCAGCGCGCGGGCGCCACGGCACTGCGCCGGCGACACCACAGGGCGCTTCTGCAGGTTCAGCATCGACATGCTGGTCATGGATCCCATCGGATTTCTCCAAATTCTGACGCTAGAGGGGTCGTATCGGCGGCCAAAGCGAAATCATCAATAGATTTCAGATGTTTCGCTTAGCATTCGGCGATTCGACCCTTTGCGGCATGCAATTGCAAGTGGCAAATCGTCGGGTGGTACTCGCGTGGGGTATTTGTCGCCTTCTTGGGCCGCATTTTTTCCCGCCGCGCCGCCGGAGCGCTCGCGGCGATAGCCAGACGCACCCGCGCCTTTGAGCGGCCGGCTGCGAGCGCACGAAAAACCTGAGGAAAACCTCGATCGGGCGGAACCGTGGCGGAGCGCCCACGTTAAGCACACGATCGTCCCGCGCCTGTCGCCGCCTGTCGCCACAAGACCAACAATCGTGCAGCGCCACGCCGAGCCGGGCCGACTGGCCGCGGGCCGATGTCACCCACGGAGGGCCTCATGGAGTACAGGACGATACGCGAGATCGAAGGCGTCGCCACGGTGACGCGGCTTCACGCGAGGCGCATGTCGCGCCGCGAACGTCTGCTGCGCTGGGCAGCGGTGCTGGAGAGCCAGCCGGCGCAGCCGGTCAAGCCGCTGATGCGGATCGAGTTCCTGCCGCGGCAGGAGCGCATGCTGGCGCGCCGCGACGACTCCCCGCTCACCATCGCGTATCGCGACCCGGTGCTGCGCGAAGAAGGCCTCTCCGGCGACACGCTGGGCGAAGCCGTGCGCTTCTTCGAATTGTCGGACCACGAGGCGCACTACCTCGTGTGCGACTGCCACTATCACGGCGGGATGAGCATGACCCCGGAGGGTGTCGCCAAACGCACGCGCTCGATCGCCGACCGGGTGACATTGCGCGACATGTGGAACCGCATCCGGGCGTGGTTCTGACGCGCGCAGAGCCCTGCGCTCGCTAGGTTTTGCGGCTCCGGGCGCCGCGCGGGCGGGCGCGGACGCGCGCCAGCCCTGCGAGCAGGCTGTGCAGTTGGTGGACGTTGAACGGCTTGGGCAGGACCGGATGCCGCCCCACGCCGGGGCCGAGCCGCCCCGTGTCATAGCCGGTGACGAAGCCAAAGGGCACGCCGCGCGCATCGAGCAGGTCGGCCAGCGGATAGGCGGGACGGCCGTGCAGATCGATGTCGAGGAGCGCGCAGTCGAAGCGCTCGTGTTCGATCGCCTCGCGGGCCGCCTCGAGGCGCGCGACGGGGCCCACCACGGTGCAACCGAGCTCCGCGAGCGACTCCTCGAGCAGCATCGCGACGAGCATCTCGTCCTCGATCAGCAGCACGCGCGTTCCTGTGAGATCCGGTGTGGGCATGCCGACATTCCTTTGGGCTGCCCCGACAGCGCGGCCGACGGTAAGAGGGCACTGCGGCCCGGTCAAATTAACATCCATGACAGCGTGGATAAGGCTGTGGATAAGTAAGGGATAACAGCCTGCGAACCAGCCTAACCGCAGGTTTGGGCTGGCCGAACTCTAATGTCCACTGTCACGGAACTTCTCGATCTCGTCGGCGACCTTCTCGTATTCGCGCGCGGCGATCTCGAGCTCCTCCTTTTCCTTGGCGTCCGTCGAAGCCGCGGCCCGCTTGAGCAACGCCAAGGCCCGCGTCCGGCACTCGCGGGCGTCGGGCAGACGGGTCACTGACGCACCGCCGGCGCGCGTTTGCGCCGCTCGACCAACCGGCGATCGAGCCACGGCTCGACGAACGTGTACTGCGCCAAGTGGCAGTCCTGGATCTCCACTTTCACGGTGTGTCTGTCGCGGTCCAGGAAACAGCAGCGATAGCTCGGCACGGGCTCCCCTCCCACACCTCGGCCTCCTCCACCTGTCCTCGCCCCTTCGCCTCGTATCCCTCACGCGCCGCCGTATGAGGCCGCGCGGATTCCGCCCGCTAGGTCGAACGCGCGGCGGCAGGCTCGCTTCCGCCGACCGTCGCCAGGCGCAGGCCCGATGTGGCCGATGGCGCGGTCGTCGCAGCCGCAGCGGCGGCTTTGCGCGCGAAGCGCACGCCCTCGCCATCCGCACCCCAGATGAATTCGATGCCCGCGGCTTCGAGCGCCACGGTGATGTCGAGACGCGTGCGGCGGTGCAGCGAACGATTGCCCAGCTCGAAATCGGCCACGGTCTTGCGCGCCACAGCGGCCTGCTGCGCGAGCTTCGCTTGCGTCCATTTGAGTAGGGCGCGGGCCGCGCGGCACTGCGCAGGCGAGACTACGGGTCGTTTGATCGTCATGACGGGGCTCCCTCGTTGGGCCCCCTATGCCCAATGCACAAAGTAACACAGTTGGTGCAGATTAGAAGGTGGAAAAAGGGCCGAGGGGCTCCAGAAGCGCGACTTATCGCACCTTTCCGCCGGTTCAAGAGCGCGCCACTGAAGATCTAACCCTTTTTGATCTAGGAAACCGAGTGCCCAACAGGCCATGAATCCCGGGATCGTGAGTGCCTGTGGTCGGGGGCTCGCGTTGACGGGCACGTCGGCTGTGGACGCGCGATGTCCGATGCGAGGAGTGCCGCTGCGCTGAGGGATGCGCTGAGTTCGCTCTATGAGCTACTGCAGCGCGTCTTCGTCAACGGTGACGCTGCCGTCGGAGGGCTCTTCGTCGGCGGCGGGCCTGGCCGGCGGATGCAGCACCGGTGTCGTGCGCAGTGCCGCGACCGGAGCCGGCGCCGTGCCGAGCAGCGGCCGGAGGTCCGGAGACAACGACTTCAGGAGCTGCACCGCGAGCGCGCTGGTGAAGTGATAGTCGCCAGACTCCTTCCCGCGCACATAGGCGGTGATCGTGCCGTAGAACTTGTCGCCCAGGAAGAACACGAAGGTCGCGGTACGGTCCACGGGGCGCGATTCAATGACGGCGCCGCCCGGGCCGAACTTGTCGAACCGGTTGTCGCCGGTGCCCGTCTTGCCGCCGATCGCGAGCGGCTTGCCATCGGTCGTGTAGAAGACGTTGCGGACGCGATTGCCGGTGCCGTTGGCGACGACGCCCATGAGCGCGCGGCGCGCCGTGGCCGCGACCTCGGGTGCGATGACCCGCTCGGGCTCGTGGGGTGCGAACGCGAAATCGGTTTCGTACGGCGTGTCTTTGGCGAAGCTCAGGCGCTCGATGTCGTCGGACGGCAGGCGCACCCCGTCATTGACGATGATGCCCATCAGCTCCGCCAGCGCGTCCGGCCGGTCACCCGAGCTGCCGATCGCGGTCGCATAGGAGGGAACGAGATGCCCGAACGGATAGCCCTGCTTCTTCCAATCCTGCAGGATGCGGGCGAAGGCATCCTCTTCGAGCAGGATGCGGATGCGGGTGTCCTGGGCACGCTTGTTGGGGGTCTTGTAAAGCCACGAATACGCTTCCTGGCGCGCCGTCCCCGCAGCGTCGGCGATCTCGGCGCGGGTCGCGTCCGGATGCTCCTGCAGGTAGGCGACCAGCCACAGCTCGAGCGGATGCACGCCCGCGAGATAGCCGCGATCGTTCACCCCGAACTTCGCCGGGTCATAGGCGCGGTAGAGCTGCTCGAGCAGCGACGTGCTCAACGATTCGCCGGGCAGCCGGCGATGGATGAACTCGCGCATCTCCTCCACGCCGGCCTTCGGGCGGGCCGTGCGGAACACGACCGCGAGGCGCTTGGGCACCGGACGCGTGCGGCCGGCGAGCAAGGCCAATGCCTCGTCGGGCGAGCGTCCGTGATAATCGTCGTAGAAGTGGTTGAGGAAGCTCTGGCCTTCCTGATCGGCAAAGCGGCGCAGATAGACCTCGCGCTCGGCGTCGTGACGGTCGGCGAGCAGGTCCCGGCCCTCCCCAGCTCCCTGCGCCTGCGCCATTTCGTAGTGCACGATGTCGCGCATGATGCGCACGAACGAGAGGTTCACGGAGTTCTCGAACGCGTCCTCGACGCTGTAGACCTGGAAGTCCTCTTTCTTCTCGAAATTATGGAAGACGTGGTCGCCGCCGCCGGTGAAGAACACCTCTTGCGTGCTGCCGGAATACTGCCGCCGCATCGCCGCATCCAGCATCGGCTGGAGCCGGTGATCCGAGGTCCCGGCGAGGTAGGTCGCGGCCCAGCGGGTCAGCGGGTCCTGGGCCGACGCCGCGGCCTGCTCGAGCTGGGCCGGCGACTGGCCGTCGAAGCGGTCGCGCAAGCCCGACATGATGTTGAGATAGGTGATCATGGTGCGCAGCTTGGCGGTCGAGCCGAGGATCAGCTTGGCGCCGGAATTGACGTCGAACGGCTCATCGCCGCTGTCGGCGTGCACGCGCACGAAATTGCGGTCCTGGCCGCGCTCGTAGAGCACGACGCTGTAGGTGACCCTGGCGGGATCGGCATCGCCCAGCAGGAACTTCCCGACCATCCCCATGTCCTGCACGGTCTGGCGGTCGCCGAGCTTCGACAGCACGCCGGCGACGCGGCCCTGAGCGTCCGCGTCGAGGGTCGACTGCGCGGTGAGGTCGAGGCGATCGACGCTGTAGAGGTTGGGCACCTTCAGCATCGTCAGGAGCTCGGTGCGCAGCGCGTCGGCAGCCTTGCGGGCGACGAACGACACCGGAGCCGGCGCCGGCGGTTGCGGGGTGATGGGAAGATCGGCGCGCAGCGCCGCCTCGGCGAGCGGCCGATCGATCACCCCGGCCGCGGCCAGCAGGCCCAGATAGTTGTCGGTCAGCTTGCGCAACGCCTCGTGGTCGGTCGCGAGATAATAGGACGGGCGCCGCTCGGCCAGGATCAGGCTCAGCGCCTGCTTGTAGAGTTGGGCCTTGCGCGCGAGCTCCGCCTCGCTGTGCGCCGGCGAGGTAAGCGCCCGCGACACCTCCGCGTAGTCGGTGCCGTACCAGGCATGCAGGCCTTCGGGCACGCCGATGATCTCGCCATACCCTGCCCGCGAGCTCAGCGGCGTCGAGTTCAGGTACGTGGTGACGATGTCGCGGCGCATCGCCATGGTGTCGGGGCCGTCGGAATAGGCGCGCAAGCTCGCCATCGCCATCTGACGCAGCTTGTCCCCGGCGGTTCCGGTGCGGCCCCCCGGCCAGTGGCGGAACTTCTCGATCTGCGTGGCCAGGGTGGAGGCGCCCCCGTCCTTGATACGCGGATCGAAATGCCCGGCGAGGTGCGCCGCGGCCGCGACCGGGAAGCGCTTCCAGTCGATCGCAGGATTGCGGTGCGGAGCACTCTCGTCGAGGACGTTCTGGTCCTCCACGAACAACAGGGAATCCACGAGGATCGGCGGGATCGCGGCGAACTGCGGATAGGCCTGCTCCGGATAGGTCGACTCATAGAGCGGAGCGCCGGCGCGGTCGAGCAGGCTGACCCCCGCCTGCGATTTCTCGCGATAGATCGGATAGCCGGCGATCGATGACAGCTTCGCGAGCTCGGGCGACAGGCGCGCCTGGCGCTCGATGACGAAATGGCGGGCGGTCAGCGCGTCGACATACGCGCCGAGATGCGAATAGCCGAGGCGGTCGTCGTACGGACTTGGCGGCGGGACCTGCAGCGTCTCGCTGGGTCCGATGCCGATCGAGTACGTGGCGGGCTTGGCGACACGCGCGAGGAGAAACGATTCCACAAACGACGTGTGCGCCTCGAGATAGACCGCACCGGCGGCCATGGCGAGGGCCGTAAGCCGCGCCGCCCACAGAAGGATGGCGATGTGGAGCGGCCGCTTCTGCTCTTTCGGCGGGGTGGCGATGTCCGGCGGGGTTGCTGTGGGCTCGAGGTCGACGGCCGCCGGGTGCAGGGCATTGAGAGGAATGTCCGACATAGCGGGCCTATGGCCGTGCCGGGCCGGCCGCAGGCTCGTTCTGAGCCGATTGCGGAGCTAAATACCGCCTCGAATCCATAGTGTTACGCACGCCTTCCCGATGTTTGGGCCCGTCCAGTTTCGGCTGGATTTGTTAATCAGACATTAATCAGGGCCACACCGCAGTGAGAACAGTCACACTGTTGCCCCGCCGCCACGCCTGGTTGTGATGAGCGGGGAGGCCCTATCTCACGATATTGTCACGGCAACCTGCCCCGCCAAGGGGTCGGGATCTATTGCCAGTCGGCGTTGGCGAGCGCGCGCTGAGCGGCCACCCGGGTCCGCCAGCCGAGCCAGACATGCACGCCGAGCCACAGCGGCAGGAACAATCCGGCGCCGATGTGCAGATCGCTCGCCCAGCCCCGCAAAAGGTCGGAGCCGCTGTAGTAGAGCGCATAGGCGGTCAAGATCAGCACGGCATTGATCGCCAGCATGACCACGCCCGTCCAGCGGTTGCGGTCGCGCGCCCAGTTGCCCTGCACATGCAGCGGCACCAGCGCGCCCAGCAGGATCAGGAACGCCATCGCGGCACCACCGTGGACGGCGAGAAGGAGCGGCTCCGCCTCGCCGCTTCCGCCCGGCTGAAACGGATCCTTGGTCGCATCGATCACGAGCCACCCGATGCCGGTGGCCAGCAGCACGATGAGCGCTGCATAGAGGCTCAGGCGCAAGGTGCGGTTAAGCCGCATGGCCGACGGCCTCCGGCCAGCCGTCGGTGACGTGCACGACGCCGTCGGGTGCCACGAACAGCGCACGCGCGCCGTAGCGGGCCAGGATCTGCGCGGCCTCCCGGCCGAGCAGCAGGACAAGCTTCGTCAGCGCATCGGCCGTGGTGGCGTCGCGCGCCAGCACGGTCGCACCCAGCGCCGCCGCGGCCGTGCGCCCGGTGTGCGGATGGACGATCAGCGAGGGGGCAGCTTCGGGAACTGCGCGAGCGCTCGACGCGACGGCCTGATCGGCAATCACGAGGCGCCCCAGCAGTGCCGCGGGACGGCGCGGATCGCGGAGGTCGACCGCATGAGGGGCACCGAACGCAAACAGGTCGCCCCCCGCATTCACGAGCCCGCGCGCGATGCCGTGCGCCCGCAACACCTCGACCGCGCGGTCGACCGCGAATCCCTTGGCGATGCCGCCGAGATCGATGCGGATTTCCGGCGAGGAGAAGCGGACGCAGTTGCCGGGAAGAAGAGCGATCATCGCGTCATGGCGAGGGGCACCAGCGCCGAAGCGATCCAGAGCTGTTTCGCTCGATTGCTTCGCTTCGCTCGCAATGACGGGAAGCGGCAGCACCCCCTGCGCCTGCAGATGGCGGGCGATGGACACATCGAACAGACCTGCAGACGCGCGGCGAAATTCCGCCGCGGCCTCGAGGACGAGGTATGTCCATGGATGCACGGCGATTGCCATGTCCGCAGCACCATGGTTGAGGCGGCTCACGTCGCTGTGCGGCTCGTGGAAGCTCATCAGGCGATGCACCTGCTCCACGGCGGCGAACGCTTCATCGATCGCCGCGTGACCGCGGGCATGGTCCTGCGCCGTCACCGCGATCTCGACCACGGTGCCGAGCAGCGGGCGCGCGCGGCGCAGCTCAATGGAGGCAGACGTCATAGAAGGCCAGCACCCGTTTGATGCCCTCGGTCACGTGGTGCGCCGACAACGTGGCACCGGAGATGTTGCGGATATCCTTGTCCACCTGAACAGGATCGCGGCTGGATTTGCCCTCGAACTGCTTCAGCCAGTCGGCGTTCGTTATTTCGAAGCCGTAGGATTCCCGGTACTCGAGGATCTCGACCCGCCGCACCTTGCCGTCGGGCTCGAGCGCCACCGCATAGTCGATCACGAGATGCTTGCCGATCACGTAGTCGAGAATGAAGAAGCCGAGGAACTTGTCGCCGTCCATCGCGCGCCATACCTGCTCGCCCCTGGTGCGCACCGGCTGGCCGGATCGTTTCTCGATCGCGGCGGCCTGCTGAGGAGTGTAGACGACGTTCGCCGGTTGGAATTGCGTGGCGGCGGGAAAAGCCAGCCGTTGCGCGTCGGCCAGGCTCAGGTACTGCGTCGCGCGCGCCGGCACCGCGGCCGCCATCACGATGGCCGGCGGGACCACCCAGGTCTTCCAGCCGCTCATCGCCGGTTCTCCGTCAGAAGAAGAAGCCGACCGCACCCAGCACCGAATCCTGGTGCACGCCGAGCACCTTCTGGTAGTCCAGCTTGAGCACGACCTTGGGCGTCGGGAAGACCGCGACGCCGACGGTGTGGAACTGGGGCCGTCCGGCGCTCGTGGGCGCGTTGGCATCGGAGCCCGCGAAGCCGCCGGCCTGCAGTCTTTCGTACGTGTAGCGATAGAACGGCACCGCCTCCCAATCGCTCTTCATGACGGTGCCGAGCGAATAGTGGTAGGCAACCTCGCCCGAAAGCCCGTACATGGTGCGGCCGACATTGTTCGAGGAATCGCTGTCGTTGTTGGCGCGCATATTGGCGGGATCGCCGATCGAGAGCCCGACGAACTCGCCGCGGAACTCCCAGTGCGTGTCGGGCGGCCGATAGCGGAACTCGGTGTCGACCAGGGTGAGGCTCGAGTGGCCGAGAGGTGTTCCCGCATCCGAATGCGCGCCACGCGGCGTGGTGTTGGGCGTGTAGTAGACCGCGGTGCTGCCGGCCAGGCCTGGAATGAAGGGCGGCGTATAGGTGAGTTGCACGGTGGTCGCCCAGGCGTTGTTGAGCTGGCGAAAATCGCCGAGCGGCGCCTTGCTGAAGCCGAGCGCGTTCTTGCCATCGATGCCCGCCATGTAGGAGCCCGTGGGCACCGTGTTGGCGTCGGTCCGCGAGTCGAACGAATCGCCGAAATCCTCGAGCCCCTTGCTGAGCTGGACCTGGTAATTGAGGTTGTCGACGATCTTGCCGTAGACGCCGGTCGCGGGCGCTGCCCAGGTGCTGGGAATGAGGCCATTCGCCAGCTCCGGCCGGTCGACGCTGTAGAAGAGTGTCGGCTCGTGATGCAGGTTGATGTAGCCGACCGGCACCAAGTCGACGCCGGGCGAGCGGATATTGAGATAAGGCGACGGCTTGAAATCGATATAGGCCTGCTCGATCTCGGCGGTGCCGTGCAGCTTGTCGTCGTTGTCGAAGCCGCTGCCCGCGTGCTCGAACTCGATCTCGGCGTTGAACACGATATCGTCCGTGATCTGATAGCTCGGCAGCAGCACCACGCGCGCCGCATCGAAGCCGGTCTGCCACTGCCCACCCGCCGACGGGTTCTGCTTGCCGCCGTATTTGAGCTCGCCATAGGCGCCGAACGTCAGCCCCTCGATCGGCGACGGCGCCAGACCGAACAGGCCTTTGTCCTCGGCCTGCTTGGTCTGCGCGGGCGTCCCCTGAGGCGGGATGGGCTGGGCGGCGGTTGGCGATGCCGCGGGCGCCTGCACCGTGAACGGTGCCGATGCAGGGGTGGACGTCACGGCCGCCGGCGCTTTCGCCGGTGCCACGGCATGCGCGGCCTTCTCGGCGCGCAATTCGTTCTCGAGGACGGTGATGCGCGCCGCCATCGCGCGCAGTTCGCGCAGGATCTCGTCCTGCGCCACCGGAGGAGACTGCGCCGGCGGCTCCGCCGCGCGGACCGCGCCCGCGCCGAGCAGCGAGGCCGCAAGAATTGTCGGGGTGCACAGCCGCACCCACAGCGTCTTTGGCATAGGACTCCCTCCGAAGCCGATCGATCTCGCGCATCTGTTCGATCCTGGCTGGCTTTCGGAAGGACGCGCCCGCAGCGCGCACCGTCGGATGGCTGGCTTGGACAAGACCCCGCGTGTGTCCGTCCGCGGTGCTTACGCGCCGCGACTCACTCTCACTCGCGAGGTCATCCCTTTGGTGATATGCGACTTTGCGCGATTATGCAAGTAATAGTCATTCTTAATAAATGCCCGCCGCCGGGCATCGTTAAGCTTTCATTCAGCCGCATTGGTTAAAAGCGCGTCCAGCATTGCGATTCACGCGTAATGCGTGGGCCGACCGGAAATCCCCGCGTCGCCCGGTGCGCCGTCCGGAGGTCCCCGGACGGCGCTTTCATTTTACCGCTCCGCTGGCAGCCCCCCGTGACGTGCGCGCGGATGATCCGTGGGCGACTTCCAGCAAGCTTACTCCAAGCTTACTCGCGGCTTCTTCCGGTCTTGCGTCGTACAACGGCGTGGCTAGTCTCCCGCCTCAAACTTGGAGACGCCTTTGAGACTGGTTCGACTGCTGATCCTCCTGAGCGCGGTGATCGCGAGCGGAGCCGCGACCGCGCAGACCTGGCCGACCAAACCGATCCGGCTTGTCACCGCCTTTGCCACCGGGAGTGCGCCCGACATCGTCTGCCGCCTGATGGCCGACCGGCTGACCCACGAGCTGGGCGAGCAGGTGATCGTCGACAACCGGCCCGGCGGCTCGAGCATCATCGCGGCGCAAGCCGTGGCCCATGCTCCGGCCGACGGGTACACGTTCTTCTTCGCCACCACCGCACCTCTGGTGACCAACCAGCTGACGTTCAAGTCGCTCCCCTATTCGGAGCGCGACTTCGCCCCGGTCGCGATGGTCGGGAAGAACCCGTTCCTGATCCTGGTGTCGCCGGAGCTGCCGGTGAAGACGATCCCGGAGCTCGTCGCCTACGAGAAAGCGCATTCGGGCGAGCTCAGCTTCGCAAGCGACGGGCCGCGCAACTTCTCCGGCATGATCGGCGCATGGCTCAACAAGGTGTCCGGCATGCACATGCTCCAGGTCCCTTACGCGAACATGCCCGTCGGTATCCGCGACACGATTGCCGGGCGCACGCAGGTGACGATCCTCGCCTTTGCTGCGGCACAGGCGTTCATGAAGAGCGGGCAGCTGCACGCGATCGCCAAGACCGCGCCCGAGAATATTCCCGGCTTCGAGCCGATGGCGACGGTCGAGCAGACCTATCCGGGATTCGAGTTCGGCGGCTGGTTCGCGGTCGTCGCACCCGCGGGGACTCCCGACGACGTGATTCTCCAGATGAACCAGAGCATCGACAAAGTCGTGCAGGCCCCGGAGGTGATGGCGAAGCTCGACGAGATCGGCGTGACCACGGGCGGTGCTGAGACGCCGCAAGGCCTCGCGGAGTTCATCGGCGCCGAGAACGACCGCTGGGAAAAGATCGTGCGCGAGATCGCCCTGGCACCGGAGTGAGCTCCGTGCTGGTTTGAGAAACCGGCCCGGCCCGGCTAGAATGGCGGCAACCACAATTCTGGAGAAACGCCATGGCCGAAGCCGCGCTGAAACTCAAATTCCTGTCGCACGGAACCCTCGAAGCCCTCGATCTCGACAAGACGCGCCAGTTCTACGAGGAGTTCCTGGGCCTGGACGTGGTGCGCACGAGCCCGATCTCGCTCATGATCAAGCTCGGCGGCCAGAACACGATCGCCGTGGTCAAGAGCAAGAAGCGCGGCGAGATGCCTCTGCTCGCCCATAACGGCCTCGACGTCGGCACGCGCGAAGAGGTCGACCAGGCCTACGAGGTCGTGATGCGCGACAAGGACAAGTGGGGCATCACCAAGGTCACGAAGCCCATCGACCAGCACGGCACGCGGAGCTTCTACTTCCTCGACCTCGACAGCAATTGGTGGGAGATCCTGTGCAACCCCGAGGGCGGCTATAGCTGGATGTTCGACAAGGGTCAGGACATCGCCGAATGGGGAGCCGGCGAGCAGAAGGGATTCAACCCGAACGACTACACGAAGACCTCGTTCGCCGACAAGGAGAAGCGGCGCATCGAGGCCGGCAAGGGCCTGGCCGACATGGCGGAGAAAAAGTAGTCGCTTCGAAGAGCAGGACTGGCGCCGACGCATGACTGACTACTGGCTGAGCAAGCTGTTCTTCGATCTGCAGAGTCCGGCCAATGCCGCCGAATACCGGGGAGGTCGCGCCAAGGTCCTGGCGCGCTATCCCGAGCTCAAGCCCGAGCTGCGCGCGGCAGCGCTCGCCGACGACGTCGAGGTGCTGGCGCCGCACGTGAACCCGTACCTGTTGCGCTATTACTTCCAGGTCGTCGGCATGCCGGACAAGGAGTTCATCGGCCGCCTGCGCGCGCTCAAACCCCAGTCCCTCAAGACCGAGGCTCTCAAGAGCGGAGCCGCGCATGGCTAAGCTTGTCGGCGTGTTCGCGGCGAGCCACGGGCCGCTGATGGCGCGCGACTGGCATATCCTGCCGTCCGCCCCCAAGGAGCGGCTCGACACCGCGTTTCGCGAGCTCGGCCGGCGCCTCGCCGACGCGCGTCCCGACGTGCTGATCCTGGTATCGCCCGACCACTGGGTGAATTTCTTCATCAACAACCTTCCGAGCGTGTGCATCGGCGTCGGCGAGACACATGACGGTCCGCCCGAGCCGTTCATGAAGGACTTCCAGCGCACGCTGCCCGGCGAGCCCGGCCTCGCCATGCATATCGTCAAGACCGCCCTTGCCCAGGATTTCGAGCCGTCGATCTCGCACCGGCTGACGCTCGACCACGGATTCTGCATCCCGCTCCTGCGCATGGGGCTCGCCCGGCTGCCGCGGGTGATCCCGATGGTCGTCAACGATCTCGAGCCGCCGATGCCGAGCATCCGCCGCTGTCTCGCCTGGGGCCGGCTGCTGGCGCAGGCGGTCGCGTCGTACCCGGGCGACTTGCGCGTGGCGATCATGGCGACCGGCGGCCTCAGCCATTCGATTGGCGAGCCGACCATGGGCGACATCGACGAGCCGTTCGACCACGGCTGCATCGAGGCGTTCCGCGATGGGCACGATGCGAAGGTCATCGAAATCCTCGAACGCGGGCTGGCGGCGACCGGCAACGGCGGGCACGAGGTGCGCAACTGGGTCGTGGCGCATGGTGCGGCGGGCAGCCGCGGCTTCGAGCTCGTCGACTACCTGCCCGTGCCCGAGGTCTACGTAGGCTGCGCGTTCGCCGCGTGGCGGGTGGCGGAGAGCCTGCAGGAAGCCGCGTGAGCGGTCCGGAAGAACCAGCGCCGCTGCCCGAGCCTCCTCTCCTCGAGCTCAGGGGCATCGTCAAACGCTTCCCGGGCTCTCTCGCCAACGACCGCATCGACCTCAAGCTCGCGTCCGGCCGCATCCAAGCGCTGCTCGGCGAGAACGGTGCGGGCAAAAGCACCCTGGTCAAGATCATGTACGGCGTGCTGCGGCCGGATGCCGGCGAGATCCGCTGGCGCGGCAAGCCGACGATGATCGCCAACCCGGCACACGCGCGCCGGCTCGGCATCGGGATGGTGTTCCAACACTTTTCCCTGTTCGACGCCCTCACCGTCGCCGAGAACATCGCCCTCGGCCTCGACGATCCCGAGGACCGCAAGGGCCTCTTGTCGCGCATGGCCGAAATCTCGGCGCGCTACGGCCTGCCACTCGACGCGCGCCGGGTCGTACACGACCTGTCCGTCGGTGAACGGCAGCGCATCGAGATCGTCCGCTGTCTGCTGCAGAAGCCGCGCCTCCTGATCATGGACGAGCCCACCTCCGTGCTGACACCGCAGGAGGTCGAGCGGCTGTTCTCGACGTTGCGCCAGCTCGCGGCCGAAGGCTGTGGCATTCTTTATATCAGCCACAAGCTCGAGGAGATCGGAGCACTCTGCGAGGAGGCGACGATCCTGCGCCAGGGGCGCGTGGTGGCGGCGTGCGATCCGCGTCGCGAGACGCATCACCGGCTGGCCGAGCTGATGGTCGGCGCCGAGATCAAGCGGCCCGCACGCCGAAAGCGCGCCGCATCGCCGGCGCCGCCGCGACTGGTGGTCGACAGGCTGAGCGTGCGCTCGGACCGCCAGTTCGGCACCGATCTCAAGGAGATTTCGCTCACCGTCGGTGCGGGCGAGATCTTCGGCATCGGCGGCATCGCCGGGAACGGCCAGACCGAGCTGATGGAGGCCCTGTCGGGCGAGATCGCGGCCGGGCGCCCCGACGCCATCCGTTATGACGGCAAGGCGATCGGTGGTCTGGACGTCCCGGCGCGGCGGGCGCTCGGCGCGTGTTTCGTGCCGGAAGAGCGGCTTGGCCATGGCACCGTCGAGGCGATGACGTTGGCGGAGAACGGGTTCCTGTCGGCTTATGTGCGGCGATCGCTGGCCAAGCTCGGCCTCATCGACCGGCGGCGCGCGGATCGCTTTGCCGTCGACGTCATCGGCAGGTTCGACGTGCGCGGCGGCGGCCCGGGATCGGAAGCGCGGACCTTGTCGGGCGGCAACCTTCAGAAATTCATCGTCGGCCGGGAGATCCTGCAGCAGCCGACCTTGCTGGTCGTGAACCAGCCGACCTGGGGTGTCGATGTCGGGGCTGCGATCGCGATCCAGCAGGCGATCGTGGATCTCGCCGACAGCGGCGCTGCGGTCGTCCTGATCTCGCAAGACCTCGACGAGCTGCTCGGCGTGTGCGACCGGCTGGCCATCATCGCCGGCGGACGGCTGTCGCCGCCGCGTGCCGCCGCGGACATGACCATGGGCGAGATCGGCCTGTTGATGGGCGGCGTCGGGCCCAGGAGTGCCGATGCTGCGGCTTAGGCTTGAACCACGCGGGGCGCGCTCGGCGATGTGGGCGGCGGCCTCGCCGCTCCTCGCGGTCGCGCTGACGGTCGTCGGCGCGGGTGCCATCTTCGCCCTGCTCGGCCGGGCGCCGGGCGAGGCTCTTTACACCTTTCTCATCGCCCCTCTCCTCAGCCCGACCGGCGTGCCCGAGCTGTTCGTCAAGGCGGCGCCGCTGATCCTGATCGGCGTCGGATTGGCACTCGGCTTCCGCGCCAACGTGTGGAACATCGGCGCCGAAGGCCAGTTCAGCCTCGGGGCCGTGTTCGGCGGCGGTCTGGCCCTCGCCTATCCCGACGCGCCCGCCATCATCCTGTTTCCGGCGATGATGGTGGCAGGCGTGCTGGGCGGCATGGCGCTCGCTGCCATCCCGGCGTATCTGCGCACGCGCTTCAACGCCAACGAGATCCTCACCAGCCTGATGCTCAGCTATGTGATGCAGTTCGCGCTGATCTATCTCGTGACCGGACCGTTGCGCGATCCGCAGGGCTACGGGTTCCCGCAGAGTGCGTTGTTCTCGGACTCCGCCACGGCGCCGATCCTGATCGAGGACACGCGCGTGCATCTGGGCGTCCTGTTTGCCTTGCTCGCGGCGGTCGGCGGATGGATCGTTCTCGAGCGATCGGTGTCCGGGTTCGCGCTGCGCGTTCTCGGCCAGGCGCCGCGCGCCGCACGTTTCGCGGGGTTCCAGGAAAAGCGGCTGGTGTGGCTCGCGCTTCTCGTCAGCGGCGGCCTCTCCGGCCTCGCCGGGCTTTTTGAAGTTGCCGGCCCCATCGGCCAGTTGCTGCCGAAGCTGTCGCCGGGGTACGGCTTCACCGCCATCATCGTCGCCTTCCTCGGCCGGCTGCACCCGCTGGGCGTGGTGCCGGCGGCCCTCGTCCTGGGTCTCTCCTACCTCGGCGGAGATGCCGCACAGATCGATCTCGGGCTGCCGAGCGCGGTCACCGGCATCTTCCAGGGCGTGCTCCTGTTCTTCCTTCTCGCCTGCGACGTTCTGATCCTCTATCGCGTGCGGATCGTGCGGCGCGGGGCAGCCCCAAGCCTAAAGATCCCGGGGGCCGCATGACCCTGGCCCTGACCAATTTCATCCTGAGCGTGATCGCCACGTCGACGCCGCTCCTGCTGGCGGCGACGGGTGAGCTCGTCACGGAGAAATCCGGCGTGCTCAATCTCGGCGTCGAAGGGATGATGCTGATCGGCGCCATCGCCGGGTTCGCGACGATGACGGCCACCGGAAGCGCGGTGCTGGGCGTGATTGCGGGTGCGGGGGCCGGCGCGGCGTTGGCGCTGGTGTTCGCGGCCCTGACCCTGGGTCTTCTCGCCAACCAGGTCGCAACCGGCCTCGCCCTGACCATCTTCGGCGCCGGCCTCAGCGCGCTGGCCGGGGCGTCCTTTGTCGGCGTCGCAGTGCCGCCGCTCCCGGCGCTCGACATTCCCGGCCTGACCACGCTGCCGCTGATCGGCCCGGTGCTGTTCGGGCAGAACGCGCTCGTCTACCTCTCTTACGCGGCTCTGGGCGGGGTCGCCTGGTTCCTCTATCGCAGCCATGCTGGCCTCGTCCTGCGCGCGGTCGGCGATTCGCACGACGCGGCGCATGCTCTGGGATATTCGGTGAGCGGCATCCGCCTGCTGGCGGCACTCTTCGGCGGTGCGATGGCGGGCTTGGGCGGCGCCTACCTCTCCCTCGCCTACAGCCCGAGCTGGGCCGAGAACATGACGGCGGGGCGCGGCTGGATCGCGCTGGCGCTCGTGGTGTTCGCGAGCTGGCGGCCGTTCTGGCTGTGGGTCGGCGCCTACCTGTTCGGCGCCATCATGTATCTCTCCTTCTACATCCAGGGGCTCGGCATCGATATCCCGTCGCAGGCGATCTCCGCCTTGCCCTATCTCGCCACGGTCGTAGCACTCGTCCTCATCTCGCGCGATCGCACGCGTATCCGGCTGAACGCGCCCGCGTGCCTCGGCCAGCCGTTTCACGCGACGGCGTGATCGAAAAAAGCCCCGTCGGTGCGCCCGACGGGGCAATGGTCTCACGGATTGACCGGCTCGTGATTCGGATCCATCGCATCCGTCCGTAGATGCGGGGCTTGCGCGAGATTCGACGCGCTCGCACCCATCGCCGTGGGGGCATTGGGTGTGTAGAAGGGAGTGGCGCTCGGCTTCGAGGCCTTCCCCGGCTTGATGTCATAGGGGTGGGAAGTCGCGGATGATGACGGGTTCAGCGGCGTGTAGAACGGAGTTGGCCCGGCGGCATGGGCTTGCACGCTCCATGCGCCCGCCAACACCGCCAGCGCCGCGGCCGATGCGTACAGGGACAGTTTGGTCATAGGCGAGTCCTCCATGCTGTGAGCCGCAGAGACACGGCTCCGTCTCGCATCATCGTCCACCTCGCTGACGCGTGACTGACCGCCCGCTGACGCACGACTGACGTTTCGCTGACCATCCGCTGACTCCAGCCTGACTCGATCATCGATGCGGCATCTGCGTAGGACTCGCACGCACCGCAGCCCGGCCATCGCCATGATCTCGCCACGGTGACGCACGGCCGCACGGAATCGCTCCACGCAAGCCGCTTACCAACGTAGCCGTCGGCTTCTCGCGGATTAACCGAGGATTCACCGGGGATCGGCATAGTGCGCGCCACGAAATAACCGCACCCGGATCCTCGACCAATGACCACGTATTGTTGTTACTTCATGGGCCACGGGAACCGCATCGACGACACGAGCGTGATCTCGGCGGCCTGCGACAGCGACGCTCTCGGCTTTGCGATTTCGCAGTTGGATACAGGCTCTTGCGTTGCCGTCGAAGTGTGGGATGGCGCGCGCCGCGTGGCCCACGCGTCTCGCCTGGAGCTCTGCTGAACTTAGCTAAAAATTGCGGCAAAGACCGCCGCACGCACGGAAAAAAGCGGGGAGGTTTTGCCTCCCCGCTTCGCGTTTGACCGTTCGCTTTCCTTCAGTCGGTCCCCTTGGCGGGATCCCAGTACTTCTTCGACGCCTCGTAGACGGCCGCCGTCCATGCGCCCTCGGGCTTCTTCGTGATCACCGGCGGATCGCTCTTGGCCCCCAGCAGCACCGCCACGGTGCGGTCGTAGTCGGCCGGCGCCAGATAGCCGAGCGGATTTTTTGAATCGGTGATCAGCTTCGCGATCTCCTTCATCATCCGCTTCTGGTGCTTCTCGGTCTGGGCACCTGTCGTGTCGTTGTCGAGCACGATCTTGGCGGCCGCGTCCGTGTTCTTGGCCGCCCACGCCCAGCCGCGGTCAGAGGCCGCCACGAACCGCGCCAGCTTGTCGGCATAGGCTTTGTCGGCGAGCTTCGTGCCGTTGGCGTAGAGGCCGTCCTCGAGCACGCCCACGCCCTCGTCCGAATACTTGAAGACGATCAAGTCGGCGGGCTTGATGCCGGCGTCGATCACCTGCCAGTACTCGTTGTAGGTCATCGTCGAGATGCACTGCGCCTGCTTCTGCAGCAGCGGATCGACGTTGAAGCCCTGCTTGACCACCTTCACGCCCTTGGCGCTGCCGTCGGTCGGGATGCCGAGCTTCGCCATCCAGGCCAGGAACGGGTACTCGTTGCCGAAATACCAGACGCCCAGGGTGTGGCCGCGGAAGTCCTGCGGCGTCTTGATGCCGCTCGACTTGAGGCAGGTGAGCTCGAGGCCCGAGCGCTGGAACGTCTGCGCCACGTTGACCAGCGGCACGCCCTTCTCGCGCGCGGCGAGGGCCGCCGGCAACCAGTCGACGATGACGTCGGCCCCGCCCGCCGCGAGCACCTGCTCGGGGGCGATGTCGGGGCCGCCCGGCTTGATCGTGACGTCGAGGTTGGCCGCCTTGTAGTAGCCCTTGTCCTTGGCAACGTAGTACCCGGCGAACTGGGCTTGCGTCACCCATTTGAGCTGGATCGTGACCTGATCGGCGGCCATGGCCGCCGATGTCGCAGTCGCCAGACCGGCGGCTACGGCCAAACCACATAATCTTCGCATGCACCCTCTCCTCTTGAGATGAAACCCCGCTTAGGACGCCTTCCGGATCGATGGATGCCAGAAGGTCAGACTGCGTTCAACGAGGGCGATGGCGCCGTAGCTCAGCGAGCCTGTCACGGCCGCGACCACGATCGACGCCCACACCATCGCAATGTTCATGCGCCCGACCTCGGCCGAGATGCGGAAGCCCATGCCGACGATCGGCGTGCCGAAGAACTCGGCGACGATCGCGCCGATGAGGGCCAGCGTCGAGTTGACCTTGAGCGCGTTGAAGATGAACGGCAGGGCCGCGGGCAGCCGTGCCAGGCGCATGGTCTGGCCATAGCTCGCGGCGTAGGTGCGCATCAGGTCGTGCCCGACCCGGTCGAGCGCATTCAGCCCGGCCAGCGCGTTCACCAGCATCGGGAAGAAGGTCATGATGACGACCACTGCGGCCTTGGACTGCCAGTCGAATCCGAACCACATCACCATGATCGGCGCCACGCCGACGATCGGCAAGGCGCTGACGAGATTGCCGATCGGCAACAATCCGCGGCGCAGGAACGGCACGCGATCCGCCACGATCGCGACCAGGAGCCCCGCCCCGCACCCGATGACGTAGCCGGGGATCATCGATTTGACGAAGGTCTGGACGAAATCCTCGGCCAACAGACCGAGCGAGCTTGCGAAGGCGACCGCGATCTGGCTCGGCGGCGGCAGCAGCACCGAGGGCACATCGAAGCCGACCGTGCCGACCTGCCAGAGATAGAGAAGCCACGCACCGAACAAGGCCGGTACCGCGAGCCCCAGCACGCGGTTGCGCCGCTCGGCGCTGAGCGCCGCTCCGCCCTCGAGGGCCGTCCAAACGATGGCGCCGAGCGCCACCACACCGACCCACAGTCCGGACGCCGCAGCCCCGTCGGCGCCCGCATCGAGCAGAAGATAGAGTGCCGTGGCGCCGACCGCCGACGCCACGAGTGCCGCCCCCGCCGCGGCCGACCGCTGCAGCCGCAAGGCCGCCGCCGCGAGCGCCAGTGCGGCGACCCAGAGCGCCAGCGCCCCCGCATGATCGGTCCAGCGACCGGCCGAGCCCAGCGGCAATGCCAGGGCGGCGAGGCCCACCGGCACCGCGAAGAGCGACGCGGGCGGCCACCGGCGCGTCATAGCTGGCCGCCCATGTGCCGCGCGGTCGCGCACTCGGCGAGATCGACCGCGAGCACCGCGAGCCCGGCCATCACCGACGCCACGACCAGCGCCGCCCAGATCTGCACCGTCTGGCCATAGTAGGAGCCGGACAGCAACCGCGCCCCGAGCCCGGCTGCGGCACCTGTCGGCAGCTCGCCGACGATCGCACCCACGACGGCCAGCGCTATCGCCACCTTGAGGCTCGCGAAGAGGAAGGCGACCGACGCCGGCCAGCGCAGTTTCCAGAACACCTGCGTCTCGCTGGCGCTGTACGTGCGGATGAGGTCGAGCTGGATGCGGTCGGGCGAGGTCAGCCCCTTCACCATGCCGATGGTCACGGGGAAGAAGCACAGATACGCCGAGATGATGGCCTTGGGCAGCAGACCGACGAGGCCGAGCGAGCCGAGCACGACGATGATCATGGGTGCGATCGCCAGGATGGGGATCGTCTGCGAAGCGATGATCCACGGCATCAGCGCCCGCTCCAACGTGGGCACATGAACGATGCCGACGGCAAGCACGATCCCGAGCAGCGTCCCGAAGACGAAGCCGACCAGCGCCGAAGAGAGCGTCACCCATCCGTGATAGACGAGGCTGCGGCGCGAGGTCGGCGCCACGTCCAGGACCGTCTTGTCCAGCTCGATGAGCACCTGGTGCGGCGCGGGCAGGATCGGCCGCTCCATCGACAGCGTGTCCGCGACCAGGTCGCGCCAGGTCCAGTCGGTCGTCTCCTCGCTCTCGTAGCCGTCGAGCACGCGTTGAGCGTTCAGCGCTACCGCACCGGCGTACCAGATGACGACGAGCACGCCGAGGATTGCGAGAACCGGCCCCAGGCTGCCGCTCATCAGCCGCTGCCGAGCTCCCCTTACGGTGTTCACTCAGCCCTCATCGTAGCTGTGGCCGGCCCGCAAACCCGCGCGCACGCGGTGCGCAATCGCCGCGAACTCGGCACTTTCGCGGATCTCGAGCGTGCGGTCGGCCGGCAGGTCGGCGTCGATCACGTCGACGATGCGGCCAGGCCTGGCACTCATGACGACAATCCGCGTCGACAGGAACACCGCCTCGGGGATCGAATGGGTGACGAACAGCACGGTCTTCTGCGTACGCCGCCACAGGCGCAGCAGCTCCTCGTTCAAATGGTCGCGGATGATCTCATCGAGCGCTCCGAACGGCTCGTCCATCAGCAGCAGTGCCGGATCAAAGGACAGGGCCCGGGCGATCGACACCCGCTGCTGCATACCGCCGGAGAGCTGCCATGGGAACTTGCGCGCGAACGCCGACAGGTTCACGAGGTCCAGGACACGGGCCGCCCGCGCCTCGCGCTCCGCCCTGTCCATCCCCATGATCTCGAGCGGCAGGGTGATGTTGCGCTGGACCGACCGCCAGGGATAAAGAGCCGCGGCCTGGAAGACATAGCCGTAGGCGCGCGCGAGGCGCGCCTCCTCGGGACTGACGCCGTTCACCTTGACCGTGCCGCCGGTCGCGCGCTCGAGGTCGGCGACCACCCGCAGCAAGGTCGTCTTGCCGCAGCCCGAGGGACCGATGAACGACACGAACTCGCCCTTGCCGATCGCCAGGTTGACGTCGGTCAGGGCCTGAACCGGCGCGTCGGCGGCGTTGAAGACGAGATTGAGATGGTCGATCTCGACCACCGGCGCCGCGGCGCGCGCCGCCAAGCCGGGTTCGGGCACGCTTGCGAGCTTCGTCATACCTTCCACGCTGGTCTCTGGGCGCCGCACTCAACCTGCCATGGCCAGCGAAAGCATGGCACGCATCAACACGTTGCAGCCGGCCGCGAGGTCGTCGGGTGTGGCACTTTCGATTTCGTTGTGGCTGATGCCGTTCTCGCACGGCACGAAGACCATGCCCGCGGGCGCGACGCGGTTGACGTAGCCCGCGTCGTGGCCGGCGCCGGAGACGATGTCCATGTGAGGGTAACCCGCGTCTTGGGCCGCCTTGCGGACCGCGGCGATGCAGTCGTCGTGGTAGTGGATGGCGGGCGAATTCCAGATCTCCTTGCACTCCACGGCAACGCCGAGCCCGCCGCAGACCTCCGCGAGTTCGGCCTCGAAGCGCGCCTTCATCTTGGCCAGCACCTCGTCCCGCGGGTGGCGAAGGTCGACCGTGAAGAATACCGTGCCCGGGATGGTGTTGCGGGAGTTGGGGCTTACCTGCACGAGCCCCACGGTCGACACGCCGGGTGCGAAGTCGAGGGCGATGCGGTTGACGCGGTCGACGACGCGGGCGCAGGCCAGCATCGCGTCCGCGCGCCGGTTCATCGGCGTGGTCCCGGCGTGGCTTTCGCGCCCGGTCAGGGTGACCTCGAACCACTTCATGCCCTGGATGCCCAGAACGACGCCGACGGTCTTGCGCTCGGCCTCGAGGATCGGCCCCTGCTCGATATGCGCCTCGAAGAAGGCGCGGAACTTGCGCCCGCCGACCGGCTGGTCGCCGAGATAGCCGATGCGCTCGAGTTCCTCTCGGATGGTCTTGCCGTCGAGGTCCTTGCGGCTGTGGCCGTACTCCTCGGTGAACACCCCGCCGAAGACGCCCGACGCGGTCATCGCGGGTGCGAAGCGCGAGCCCTCCTCGTTCGTCCACACCGCGACCTCGATCGGCACGTCGGTCTCATAGCCGCTGTCGTTCAAGGTTCGGATGATCTCGAGCCCGGCGAGCACGCCATAGACGCCGTCGAACTTGCCGCCGGTCGGCTGGGTGTCGAGGTGGCTGCCGGTGACCACCGGCGGCTCGTCATTCTTCCGGCCCGGCCGCCGCGCGAAGATGTTGCCCATGCGGTCGACGGTGACCGTGCAACCGGCCTCCTTGCACCATTTGACGAACAGGTCGCGGCCCTCTTTGTCGAGATCCGACAGCGCCAGTCGCTTGCAGCCGCCTTTGGGTGTCGCGCCGATACGCGCCATCTCCATGAGGCTGCGCCACAAGCGCTCGCGATCGATCTGGAGGTTCTGGACTGTCGCCATGGCCCTGCCCCGACGTTTCGCTGCCTAGGCTCGCACCGCC
The DNA here is from genome assembly GCA_035506575.1 of Alphaproteobacteria bacterium. Classification (GTDB taxonomy): domain Bacteria; phylum Pseudomonadota; class Alphaproteobacteria; order CACIAM-22H2; family CACIAM-22H2; genus DATJPD01. Next base: position 93,719 of record DATJPD010000184.1, on the reverse strand, counting down.
CGAAGCGTCCTGCAAGCAGCATACCAGCGGTCCTGCCTTGATCGGCCTGTCGCGCGGGGAGTAGGTTTCACGCCTCCTCACGGATGGAGGCGGCGATGACGATCCTGATCCGCGGCGGAACGGTCGTGAACGCCGATGCGACGAGGCGGGCCGATGTCCTCGTCGATGGCGACCTCATCAGGGCGGTGGGACCCGACCTCGACGCGCCGTCGCATACGGACATTATCGACGCGGGCGGCGCCTACGTGATGCCGGGCGGCATCGATCCGCACACGCACATGGAGCTGCCGTTCATGGGCACGGTGGCGTCGGAGGACTTCTTCTCCGGCACGTCGGCCGCAGCCGCGGGCGGCACGACGATGATCATCGATTTCGTCATCCCGAACCCGAGACAGAGCCTGCTCGAGGCCTACAGGCAGTGGCGCGGCTGGGCCGCGAAGGCGGCGGCCGACTACAGCTTCCACGTGGCGGTGACGTGGTGGGACGACAGCGTGCACCGCGAGATGGGCGCGCTCGTGGCGCAGCACGGCGTCAACAGCTTCAAGCACTTCATGGCCTACAAGAACGCGATCATGGCCGACGACGAGGTGCTGGTGAACAGCTTCCTGCGCGCGCGCGAGCTGGGGGCGCTGTGCACGGTCCACGCGGAGAACGGCGAGCTCGTCTTCCACCTGCAGCGCGAGCTTCTGAAGCAGGGCATCACGGGGCCTGAGGGACATCCGCTGTCACGCCCTCCGGCGGTGGAAGGCGAAGCGGCCAACCGCGCGATCCGCCTCGCCCAGGTTCTGAACGTGCCGCTCTACATCGTCCACAACTCGTGCCGCGAGGCGGTCGAGGCGATCGCGCGGGCGCGCGGCGAGGGACAGCGCGTGTTCGGCGAGGTGCTGGCCGGGCACCTGCTGGTCGACGATTCAGGCTATCGCCATCCGGACTTCGCGACCGCGGCGGCCTATGTGATGAGCCCGCCCTTCCGACCGAAGGAGCATCAGCAGGCGCTGTGGCGGGCGCTGCAGGCGGGATATCTGCAGACCACGGCGACCGACCATTGCTGCTTTTGCGCGCCGCAGAAGGCGATGGGCCGCGACGACTTCACCAAAATCCCGAACGGCACCGGCGGAGTCGAAGACCGCATGCACGTGCTGTGGCATCACGGCGTGAACGCTGGGCGGATCACCATCCCCGAGTTCGTGGCGCTCACCTCGGCGAACGCAGCCAAGATCTTCAACATCTATCCGCGAAAAGGCGCGGTCGCACCGGGATCGGACGCCGACCTCGTGGTGTGGGATCCGAAGAAGACGCGCCGCATCTCGGCCAAGACGCACCACCAGAAGGTCGACTTCAACATCTTCGAGGGCATCGAGGTCGAGGGCGTGAACGCGATCACGCTCTCCCAAGGCAAGATCGTCTACCGCGACGGCGAGCTGCGCACGGTCAAGGGTGCCGGCCGCTACATCGACCGCCCGCCCTTCCCCGAGTACTACACAGCGCTGCGCCAGAAGGCGGCACTCGAAGCGCCGAAGCCGGTCATGCGGCAGGCAGCGGAGTAAGGGTCCTACTGCACCGGCGCCGCGCGCCTCATCAGGTCGACGAAGAACTCCGCGGCCGGCGTGAGCGGCAAGCCCGCGCGCCGGATGGCGACGATGGGCGGGGCGCCGATCGCTTCCGTCACGCGGATCGGCACCAGCTCGCGCGCGGTGAGCGCGAAACGCGTCCACTGGATCGGGACCATTGCCAGCAGGTCGCTATTCATGAGCGCCACCATCAAGGTCAACGCCGACGTGGCCGCCAGGGCCAGGCGCGGCGTCGGCAGGCGATGCAGCGCGAACAGCTCGGCGAGCTCCGCCTCGGCGTCGTGGGTGATCGACGTGGCGGCCCATGCCCATTCCGCGGCGACGAGGGACTTGAGCGAACGTGCCTTGGCCAGCGGATGTCCGCTGCGGCCGATGATCGTACGCGCGTTGTCGAACAGCTTATCCTCGACCAGCTCCGATGCGAGCGACCCCCCGGGGCTGGGTCCGACATAGCAATCGATGCTGCCGTCCTTGAGCCCGGCCTCGAAGGCCGGGTACACGCCTTCGACGATGCGCAGGCGCACGTTCGGATAGCGCGTGCGGAACGGCCGCAGGGCGGACGGGAGCAGCGCCATGTGCGGCACCGACGAGAGCGCTGCGACGACGCTGCCGCGAACCCCGCCCTGCAATTGCTCGATCTCGTCGCGCGCGCGGCGCACCTCGCCCAGCACGGCCCCGGCGCGCCGCACGAACACGTCGCCCATCGGCGTCAGCACCATGCCGCGCGCCCGGCGCTCGAACAGCGGAACGCCAAGTTCGCGTTCGAGCTCGTGGATGCTGCGACTGAGGGCGGGCTGCGCCGCGCCCAGATGGCGGGCCGCCGCGCGCAGGCTGCCGCGCTCGGCGACCGCCACCACGTCGCGGAACTGACTGAGCTTCATGCGGACCTTGAACGATAAGAATTCGGTATCAGTCGGTCAATACTGCCATCTTACCGACAACCCCCGCCAGAGGCTAAAAGCTGCCAATGAGACGCGGCCGCAAGGCCGCCCGCAGAGGGAGGAGACAATGATGCGCCTCGGGCGCCTTGCGATCGGCGCGGCACTTCTCGGCCTGGTGGCCGTTCCCGTAACCCTGCATGCAGAGACCTGGCCGAGCCGGCCGGTCAAGATCATCGTGCCAGCACCGACCGGCGTGGCGCCCGACATCATCGCTCGCCTGGTCGCCGAGCGCATTTCGACCCCGCTCGGCCAGCAGTTCATCGTCGAGAACTACGCCGGGGCCGGCGGGATCCCGGGCATGAGCCGCCTGGTCCGTTCGGCGCCGGACGGCTACACGTTCGCGCTGGTGGCGGCCTCGACCGTCACGCTCACGCCCTATCTGTTCAAGAACCCGCAATTCGACGTCGACCGCGACCTCATGCCGGTCGCGGCCATCGGCACCAGCCCGATGATGATCGCCGTGGGGGCGAACAGCGGCATCACGACGCTGGCGGAGCTCATCGCCCGCGCCAAGGCCCAGCCGGGAGCGCTCAATTTCGGCTATCCCTTGAAGAACTCGGTGCCGGACCTGACCGGCGCCATGCTCAACCGCGCGGCGGGCATCGAGATCACGCCGGTCGTCTACAACGGCTCGGTGGCGGAGGTCGCCGCGGCGCTGAGCGGCGAAGCGACGGGCACGATCGACGGGCTGCCGCCGCTGGTCGGCCAGGTGAAGGCGGGCACGTTGCGCGCCCTGGCCGTCACCTCGCGGCAACGCCTGCCCGGCTACGAGCAGGTGCCAACCGTCGCCGAAACGTTTCCCGACTTCGAATCGATCGGCTGGTTCGCCACGTTCGCCCCGGCCGGCACGCCGCCCGAGGTCGTCGGCCGCCTCAATGCGGCGATCAACGCGGCGATCCGGATGCCCGACATCATCGAGCGCTTCGCCGTGCTCGGCGTCTATCCCAATCCCGGAACGCCGGAGCAGCTTGCGGCGTTCGTGGCCACCCAGCGCCGGCAGTGGAAAGCGGTGATCGATGCCGTCGGGCTCGAGCCGCAGTAACGCCGCCATGGCAGCAGCACTTCGGGATTTCGTCGCCCAGGTCCTGGTCGTGGGGGCGGGACCGGTCGGGCTCGCGGCCGCGATCGAGCTCGGCCACCGTGGCATCCGCACGCTTCTGATCGAGCGCAACGACCGGGTCGGCTACGCCCCGCGCGCCAAGACGACGAACGTCCGCACACGCGAGCATCTGCGCCGCTGGGGTATCGCCGACAAGCTCGCCGCCGCCTCACCGCTTGGCATCGATTATCCATCCGACATCTTCTTCGTCACACGCCTGTCCGGGCATCTCCTGACCCGCATCGAGAATGCGAACTACTGCGCACCGGGCCGCAACCCGTTCTACTCCGAGCACGGACAATGGATCCCGCAATACACCGTCGAAGAAGTGTTGCGCGCGCATGCGCAGTCGCTGCCCACCATCGAGATCCGCTTCGGGGTCGAGCTCACGGCCCTCGAGCAGCACGAACGCGGCGTCCACGCCACGCTGCGCGACGCCGCGAGCGGCGCCAAGCACACGGCGACCTGCGAGTTCCTGATCGGCGCCGATGGCGCGCGCAGCACGGTGCGCCAGGCGATCGGCGCCACGATGGAGGGCGTGCGTAAGATCTCCCGGCACTACAACACGGTCTTCCGGGCGCCCGGGCTCGACCGCGCGCACCCTCACGGCCCCGGGATCATGTACTGGCAGATCAACGACGAAATTCCGAGCCTCCTCGGCCCGATGGACCGCGGCGATCGCTGGTTCTTCGGACCGACGCGCGTTCCCGACGGCCTCACCCTCAGCGAGCGCGACATGCCGGAACTGATCCGGCGCTCGACGGGCATCGACCTGCCCTACGAAATCCTGAGCTCCGATGAATGGATCGCGAGCCGGCTGATCGCCGACCGCTACCAGGTCGCCCGCGTGTTCCTCGCCGGCGATGCCTGCCATCTCCATCCACCGTTCGGCGGTTACGGCATGAACATGGGCGTGGCCGACGCGGTCGACATCGGCTGGAAAGTCGCCGGCGTGCTGCAGGGCTGGGCACATCCGGCGTTGCTCGACAGCTACACCCGCGAGCGCAAGCCGGTGCACAATTTCGTCATGGACGAAGCGGTCGCCAACCACGCGCTGCTCAGCAACCAGCTCTGGCAGGATGGCCTGGAAGACGCGACCGCGGCAGGCGCCCGCATCCGGGCCGCCGCCGGCGAGCGGATCCGCCAGGCCAAAGAGCGCGAGTTCAATACGCTGGGCGTGATCCTCGGCTATCGCTACGAGGACTCCCCGGCGATCGTCCCCGACGGCACGGCACCGCCGCCGCTCCACTTCCGCGACTATGTTCCCTCGGCGCGTCCCGGCTGCCTCGCGCCGCACGCCTGGCTCGACGACGGCTCCTCGCTCTACGATCATTTCGGCCGCGGGTTCACCCTGCTCAGCGACCGCGGAGCCGACGACCTCGATCTCGACCGCGCGCGCCGCGATGCGGCCGAGCTCGGTGTTCCGCTCAAGCGCCTCTCCATGCCGTCGCGGCGGATCGAGGAGCTCTACGCAGCACGGCACATCCTCATCCGCCCCGATCAGCACGTGGCCTGGCGGGGCGACGCGCCCAAAAGCTGGGCCGCGATCCTGCGCCACGTTACAGGCGGCGGCCCGGTCTGCTAAGCTCGGGTTCGCCTGCAAACCCACGTCTCGGGAGGAGGACATCATGAATGTCATGCAACAGGCGGGGCAGCAATCCGGGTCGACAGCGAAGCGCGTCTCGCCCGCGAAGCTCGCGCATGTGGTGCTGCGGGTGCGCGACATGCCCGCCATGCGCGCCTGGTACCAGACCGTGCTGCAGGCCGACGTGACGCAGGAATCCGACCAGATCTGCTTCCTCACCTACGATGACGAGCATCACCGGATCGCACTCCTCGCCATTCCCGGCCTCGAAGAAGCCGGCCAGACGATGCGCTCGGGCATGGATCACATCGCGTTCACCTATGGCAGCGTCGGCGATCTGCTCGCGACCTATGAGCGCCTGCGCGATGCCGGGATCAGGCCGTTCTGGCCGATCAATCACGGCGTCACCATGTCGATGTACTATCGCGACCCCGAGGGCAACCGCATCGAGCTGCAGGCGGACGCGTTCGCGAGCATGGACGAGGCCAAGGCCTATATGCGCTCCGACGCGTTCCAGTCGAACCCGATCGGCGTGATGTACGACCCCGAAGACATCCTGCGGCGCTTCAAGTCCGGTGAGCGTCCCGACTCCCTGCTGCGTCGGCCGCTCTTGCCGCCGGACAAGTCGCCGATGGACATGCTACGCCTGTAGGCAGGCGCACAGTTCTGTCACAGGGTTCTCACCGCGAGGTCACACGCGGGCTGTTCATTTTGTCGCCTCATGAGCAGATCTCTGCGGCATCGAGTCCGCGCGAGAACCGCTCATGGACGCCCAACCCCGCCTCCTGCCGCCGCCCATCGAGGTCTTTTATCCGGAGAAGCCGCGCCGCAGGCGCCCTCTGGTCTCGGCGACGCGGGTGTTCAACGCTTTGCGCCGACGTCTGGGCTGCGTGCCGACAGGCGAGAGAAGCCCGGCCGGCGAATACTGGCTGACGCCCAAGGGCGTGCGCTTTCCGGTAAAGGATCCTGTCGTCCACCAGGAACGCGCCATCACCGCCGGACACAGGCCGCTGTTCTATGCGTATGACTATGCCTACGCGCTGATCGCACACGCGAGCTGGCTCGTCGCGCATGCGGTGCCCCAGGAATCGATGCGGCCCAGCCCCGCCGCCGATCTCCTGCTCGACGATCCGCCGCGTGCGCGGCGGCAGCCCCCGCCCGAGCTTCCGGAAACGATCTTCGTCTAGACGATCGCCCTCAGCCGCGCGCGAGCTTCCAAAGGCGGTTGGGATTGAGCGGGATGTCGAGCACCTCGAGGCCGCGGCGTCCGAGGTCGAGCGCGTCTTCGACTGCCTGCGCGAACAGGGCGCCGACCGGAATCGCGCCCGCCTCCCCGGCACCCTTGATGCCGAGCGGATTGAGCGGCGATGGCGTCACGGTGTGGCCGGTCGTGACCTCCGGCACGTCGAGAGCCGTCGGCAGCAGGTACTCGGCGAGCGACGCATTCTTGATCTGGCCCTGCTCGTCGAAAATCAGTTCTTCGTAGAACGCGTTGCCGATCCCCTGCGCCACGCCGCCCTGGATCTGCCCTGCGAGGATCAGCGGATTGATCACCGTGCCGCAGTCATGCACGACCACGTATTTGCGGATATCGACGGCCATGGTCTCCGGGTCGATCTCGACGATCATCGCGTGCACCCCGCTCGCCGTGGCACCCATCGGCGGGCCGAAATAGCTGGTCGCCTCGAGGCCCGGTTCCGTTCCGGGCTTCACCGCGCCGCGCATCGGATTGGCCCGGCCGGCGAGCACGCCGAGCTTGATGCTGCGCCCTGGCACACCGGTCACCGAGACCTCGCCGTTCTCGAGCTCGAGGTCGGCTTCGGCGCATTCGAAGTGCTCGGCGGCAAGCCGCAGTATCTTCTGGCGCACGACCTTGGCCGCCTCGTTGATCGCGTTGCCGGCGACGACGGCACCGCGGCTGGCAAAGGTCCCCGCCCCCCAATAGAACTGGTCGGTGTCGCCGGTGACGACGTCGACGTCGCGCACGTCGACCCCGACCTGATCGGCGATGATCTGCGCGAAGCTGGTGAAATGCCCCTGCCCCTGCGTGCCGACGCCGGTGGCGAGACTCACCTTGCCGCTCGCCTGCACCTGCACCCTCGCGCCCTCATAGGGCCCGATGCCGGTGCCTTCGACATATGAGACCACGCCGATGCCGACATGGCGGCCTTGCGCACGCAGGCGCGGCTGTTCCTCCTTTAAGAACCGCTCGTAGCCGACGAGATCGAGGGCCTTGTCCAGGATCGGGCCGTAATTGCCGCTGTCGTATTCGAGGGCTGTGAAATCCTGGTAGATGATCTCGTTCTTGTACGGGAACGCGTCGGGCGCGATGTAATTGCGGCGGCGGATTTCGGTGCGGTCGATGCCGAGCTCGCGCGCTGCGATGTCGAGCAGCCGCTCGACCACGAACACGCCGTGCTGGCGCCCGGCCCCGCGATACGGGGTCACGATCGGCTTGTTGGTGAAGACGGCGGTGAAGGTGCTGTCGTAAGCCGGCACGACATACGGTCCAAGCAGCGTGCACTGGCTGTTGATCGGGACGGTGAGGCCGTACGGGTCATAGGCGCCCGTATCGTGCAGGAACACGTCCTTGATTCCGAGGATCCGGCCGTCTTTGTCGACCGCCATCTCGGCATCGTGCGTCTGGCCGCGCTCCTGGGTCGTGGCGAAAAAATGCTCGTGCCGATCCTCGATCCACTTCACCGGGCGGTCGAGCCGGCGCGCCGCCCACGGCACCAACACCTCTTCGGGATAGAAGAGCATGATCTTCGGACCGAAGCCGCCGCCGATGAAGGGGGCGACGACCCGCACCTGGTGCTCGCTCAGCCCAAACAGGGCCGCGAGGCCGCCGCGCAGGAACACCGGAGCCTGCGTGGTGTCCCAGACCGTCAGCCGGTCGGCCTTGTCGTCCCACTGCGCGACGACGCCGCGCGTTTCGATCGGGTGCGAGGCGCCGCGGTCGTAGGTCAAACGCCGGCGGATCACCTTGTGCGCGCGGGCCGCGGCGGAGGCGTAATCGCCCCGTGCCTGTCGGGCGCGCGCCGCCATGTTGCTGTGGAGATCGTCGTGCACCAGCGGCGCCTTCGGCCGCAGCGCCGCCTCCAGGTCGACGACCGCCGGCAGCGGGTCGTAATCCACGGCGACGTCGGCCGCGGCGTCCTCGGCGACGTAGCGGCTCTCGGCCACCACGAAGGCCACCGGCTCTCCCACGTGCTTGACCTTATCCTTGGCCAGCGGCACTTGCGTGCGCTCGTGAAAGACGATGTCCTTGATCGGCGGTGGCGGCACCAGCAGCGGCCCAGGCCGGCCAACCTCGCCGAGATCGGCCGCCGTATAGACCGCCACCACCCCGGGCCGGCGGAGTGCCGCCGTCGTATCGACGGCGCGGATGCGGGCATGCGCGTGCGGGCTGCGCACGAGGGCGGCATGCAGCATGTTCGGCAGATCGATGTCGTCGACGAACAGCGCGCGGCCGGTCAGGAGCCTGCCGTCTTCATTGCGCGTCACCGGCGCGCCGAAATAGCGCGTCGCCATTCAGTGCCCGGCCGACGCGTATGTATAGGCCGCAGGCGCTAGCAGATCGACCATCCTTGCCTTGTAGCATCGGGCCGGTTTTGGCGCCAATCCGCCCACGCCCCCTTAGCAGCCGCCTCAAGCTGTGATAATCAGAGTCACCGATTTGAAACAGGGGGAGCCATGAAGCGAAGGACCTTCACGAAACTGCTCGGCGCGGGCGTCGTCGCCGGCGCCGCACCCGCGATCCTGCGGCAGGCCCAGGCGGCCGGCCCGCTGAACGCGGCGTTCATCTACGTGGGGCCGGTGTCCGATTTCGGCTACAGCTACCAGCACGACCAGGGCCGCAAGGCCGTCGAGGCGGCGTATGGCGACAAGGTCAAGACGACCTTCGTCGAGAACGTGCCGGAAGGCCCGGATTGCGGGCGCGTGCTGACCGAGCTCGCCAACAAGGGCAACAATCTCATCTTCGCCACCTCGTTCGGCTTCATGAACCCGACCGTGCAGGTGGCGCAGAAGTTTCCGAAGATCTATTTCGAGCACGCGACCGGCTACAAGCGGGCGAAGAACCTCGCGACCTATAACATCCGCTTCTACGAAGGCCGCTACATCCAGGGGGTGATCGCGGGCAAGCTCTCGAAGACCGGCACGGTCGGATACATCTGCTCGGTTCCGATCCCCGAAGTGGTCATGGGCCTCAACGCGTTCATCCAGGGCATGCACAGCGTCAATCCGCAGGCGCGGATCAAGATGGTGTGGATCAACGAGTGGTACAACCCGGGCAAGGAAGGCGACGCGGCGAAGGCGCTGCTCGACCAGGGCGCGGATATTCTGGCGCAGCACACCGATTCCGCGGCTCCTTTGCAGGTGGCCGAGCAGCGCGGCAAGCTCGGCTTCGGCCAGGCGAGCGACATGATGAAGCTGGCGCCCAAGGCGCAGCTCACGGCCTCCATCGACAACTGGGGTCCCTATTACATCGACCGCGTGAAGCTGGTGATGGACGGAAAGTGGACGAGCACCGACGTGTGGGGCGGCCTCGCCGCCGACATGCTGCGCATGGCGCCGTACGCCAACATGCCGGGCGACGTCGTCGGCCTCGCCAAGCAGACCGAGAACGACATCGCGGTCGGCAAGATCGTCATCTTCAAGGGACCGATCAAGGACCAGAGCGGCGCCATCAAGGTCGCGGCCGGTCAAACGCTCGACGACAAGGCGATCTCCGGCATGAACTGGCTGGCCCAGGGAATCGAAGGCCAGCTGCCGAAATAATCCGAAAGCCGTCCGCCGTCAGCGGTCGACGGACCGCTGACGGCTCGCTCTGCGGCTCAGGGCAGCAGCCGCTCGGCGATCTGGACGGCGTTGAGCGCGGCTCCCTTCAGGAGCTGGTCGCCCGCCACGAACAGCGCGACGGAGTGCCCGGTGGGATCGCTCACGTCGCGGCGGATGCGCCCGACCAGAACCTCGTCTTGGCCGGAGGCCTCGGCCGGCATCGGGAAGTGGTTCTCCGCCGCATCGTCGACGATGCGCACGCCGGGTGCGGCGGCCAGCCACGCGCGTGCCGCCTCGGGCGCGATCGGCTGCTCGCATTCGAGCGTCAGCGCGATCGAGTGAGCGCGCAAGACGGGGACGCGGACGCACGTGACCGAGATACGCAGGTCGGGTGCGGAAAAGATCTTTCGCGTCTCGTTCATCACCTTGATCTCTTCGCCGTTGAACCCGCTTGCCGGATCGACCGGTGTGTTGTGGCTGAACAGGTTGAATGCGTAGGGATGCGGCAACACGCGCGGCGCATGCGCCTGGCCGGCGAGGAACGCCGCGGTCGAATCCGTGAGCTCGGCCATGGCCGCCGCCCCGCCGCCCGAGGCCGACTGATAGGTGCTCATGATCACCCGGCGGATCGGATTGCGGCAATGGATCGGCCACAGCGCCATCCCGGCGATGATGGCCACACAGTTCGGGTTGGCGATGATCCCGCGATGGCGGCCGATCGCCTCCGGATTGATCTCGGGAATCACCAACGGGACCGCCGGATCCATACGGAACGCCGAGGAATTGTCGATCACGACGGCACCGGCGGCGACGGCGCGCGGCGCGAATTCCTTGGCGATGGCGCTTCCCGCCGAGAACAACGCCACGTCGATTCCGGCGAAGCTGTCCTCGGCCAGCGCCTCGACCGCGATGGAGGCATCGCCACACACCAAGCGCCGACCGGCCGAGCGCGGTGACGCGAGCAGCCGCAGGCCCGAGCGCGGGAAGCCGCGCTTTTCGAAGACCTGCAGGAACTCGCGTCCCACCGCGCCGGTGGCGCCGACCACCGCGACACTGGGTGCAGCGCGGGCTCCCGCGGCGGGTCGTGAGGGCAGAATGTCGGTGACAGCCATGATCGTCTCCATCGTTGTGCCGGCGGAGACGAGGCCCAGAAACACCAAGGCCCCGTCCGTTTCCGGCGGGGCCTCGGGGATTTGCGTCAGTCGCTCGAACTCAGCACGCAACAACCCCAGGCGCCCCACCGGTGGGCGTCTTGAGAGTCTTCACGCGCTTGGTCGTCGAACGAAGCATGGCGCGCACCCTACTAAAGCGCCCCGGCGCTGTAAAGCGTCCCAAACAAGCCACCTATTCGCCTTCGTCCGCCAAGCCGTACGCCGCCTGGGCCGCGCCAAAGCCCGGAAGCGTGTATTCACCCAGCGAAACCAGCGGCGGCTGGCAATGGCGCGCGAAGCGATCGGATGCCAGAACCGTCCGCCGGAGCGGCGCGGTCAGCCGCTCGAGCCGCGCGGCGAGATTGACCGCAGGCCCGATGCAGGTGAAGTCGAGCCGGTTGCCGCCGCCGATATTGCCGTACAACACTTCCCCGACATGAAGGGCAAGTCCGAAACGCAGCTCACGCGCTTGATCGCCGACAGCCGCGTTCAACGCCGCGACGTTCGAGCGCGCCTTACGCGCCGCGACGAGCACGTCGTTGCACGCCCACTCGGCATCGGACTCGTCGTCGGCCACGGGAAAGATCGCCAGAAGGCCGTCACCGATGAATTTGAGGACCTCCCCGCCGTGCTCGACAATCGCCGGCACCTGGCAATCGAAGTAGCGGTTGAGGAGATCGACGAGCTCCGCCGGCGGAATCCGGTCGGACAGCGCCGTGAACCCGCGCATGTCGGACAGCCAGATCACCGCGCGGATCCGTTCCGTATAGCCGCGGCGGATCTTGCCGGCCAGGATACGCTCGCCGGCGTGGATCCCGACATAGGTGTCGAGAAGATTGACGGCGGTGCGGCGCAGGGCGTGGCTTTCGGCAACGCGCGCGAGCGGCTTCATGATCGCATCGAGGCCGGCGATCTGCGCCTCGGTGAAGCCGCCTTCCTGCCGCGTCGTGCAGGACACCGCATGCACCTCCCCGTTGGAGAAGATCAGCGGCCAGATCACGTAATCCGTAGCTCCTTCCGCGCGCAGTTCCTCAACCGTCTCGAAGTCACGCGGGCAGGACGGGTCCGCGAGATGGCGCCGGAAGGGCTGCGCCGTCTCGTAGACGCGCACGACCGGGCTCCCCCTGTAGGTCTCGGCGTCCCTCAGGTCGAAGGATGCTTCGCTGATTTCGACATCGGCGCCGGGCCGCCACAGCAAGCGCCGCCCCATCACGTTCGGATGCAGGGTCTGCACGAACACCGCGACCCGCCACAGCGGTATGCCGGCGTCGGTCAGACGGCCGCAGAGCTGCGCCAGGACAGCCGCCGCAGTCGCGCCGGAACGGGCCCCGTCGATCAGCCAGTCGACGATCGGTTGAGTGTTCGGTACAGACATCAAGTATCTCGCGCTTATCATAGCTGAAAGCAGAGCAGCTTACCGAAAGGACCCCCATGGCCCGCGTCAGCCTGATCGAGGAAGAAGACCATCCGGAGCTCGCACCACTGATTGCGCGCATCAAGGGACGGCGGCGCGGGCTGCTGCTGAACCTCTACCGGATGCTCCTGCACAGCCCGCCGGTGGCCGAAAAATGGTTCGACCAGAACAACGCCATCCGCTGGGAGACCCAGATCGACGGCAAGATCCGCGAGATCGCGATCATCCGCATCGGCGCCTTGAACCGCGCCGAGTACGTGCTGAAGGCGCACGTGCCGAAGATGGCGCTCGACGAAGGTGTCACGCTGGCGCAGTGCGATGCGCTGATGGCAGACTGGCGCGGCTCACCCCTGTTCGATGCACGCGAGCAGGCCGTTCTGGCCTATGTCGACGCCGTGACGAAGGAGATCAGGGCCCCCGACGCCGTGTTCGAGCCGCTGCGCCGGCATTTCAGCGAGCGTCAGATCGTCGAGCTTACGGCGCTGATCGGCACCTACAACATGCACAGCCGCGTGCTCGAGGCGCTGCAGATCGAGCGCGATGAGAAGATGTAGGCTCAGTGCGCCGCCACCGCCCGCGCGAGCGCGCTGAGCAAGATGTCCTGGCGGCACGGCTTGGTCACCAGGGGCCGGGTGTGGAAGCGCTCGGGCAGCATGTGCCAGCCATAGCCGGTGAGGAAGAGGAACGGCACGCCGCGCTCGATCAGACGATCGGCCACCGGGGACACGAGCTCGCCGGCGAGATTGATGTCGAGCAATGCTCCATCCAGGCGCTCGGAGCTGGCCGCCTGCAGCGCCGGGGCAAGCCGGGGCAACGGGCCGACCACGTCGCAGCCGGCCTCCTTCAGGACGTCGTCGATCAGCATGGCGATCATCAGATCGTCCTCGACGACGAGGATCCGGCGACCGGAGAGATTGGCCACGTTCATCCGGCTCCCCTGCGTTCAACTCGCGCTGACTCGAACTGTCCGGCGAAAATCAAACTACTCTCCGGCCTTGACCGTCAACCCGTCGCGGTCTCCGCGACCGGCCACGACCCGGCGTGGCGTCAGGGATCGCGCGCGGCGATTTGAGCTTCGACGGCCGGCGGGCCAAAGCGAGCTCCGTGATGCGGTCGAGCTGTGCTGGCGAGGGCGACCAGCGCTCCCGTCCCGGTGCGCGCCCGGTCCGCGAGGCAGACAAGGAAGCCCGCAGATCCTCGAGCAGACGCGACCGCAGGCCACCCTTGTCGTCGAGCGACAGAACCGTGGTCGTAACTCCGCGAACCTTGATGGGCGTCCGCTCTTTCATCTCGACGCTGACGTCGACCACATGCAAATCCTGTCCCGCGTAGCCCGGCAGCCGCACGTCGCCGCGCCGCAGGCGGTGCAGGACGTTCTGCGTCAGCGGCCGGATTTCGCCATCGTGAACCAGGAAATGGCGCGTGCTGATCGTCATCCTCGCATGATGTTACTTGTGCCCGGCTATCTCGCGTAGCGAAAACGTGAGAAGGTGGAGCATGATCATCCGCCTCGCCGGGCTCGCGGTCGTCGTCGGACTCGCCGCCACGGGCACGGCCGTGGCCCAGGCGCTGCCGGACGGCTGGCCGGCCAGGCCCATCCGCATGATCGTCCCCTTCCCGGCGGGCAGCGCCTCGGACACGGTCGCGCGCCTGCTCGGCAATTCGCTGTCGGCATCGCTCGGCAAGACCATCGTGATCGACGATCGCGCGGGTGCCAGCGGCAATATCGGCGTCGGCGTCGTGGCACACGCCGCAGCGGACGGCTACACGCTCGTGCTGGGCACCGCGAGTACGCAGACCCTCGCGCCCAGCCTCAACCCGCATCTCGACTACGACCCAGTCACCGACTTCGCACCCGTATCCCTCGTCGCCGAAGCGCCCTATGTGCTGGTCGTGGCGCCGGCGGTCCCGGCGACGACGACCGGTGAGCTGATCGCGCTCGCAAAGGCGAATCCGGGCGGCCTCAATTACGGGTCGGCCGGCCCGGCCAGCCTCGCGCATCTCGCCGGCCAGCTCTTCGCCAGCACGGCCGGTGTCGTCCTCACGCACGTGCCGTACAAGAGCTCGGCGCAGTCGGTGGTCGACATCGTTGCCGGGCGGATCCAGCTGCAGTTCGCCACGATCGCGCCGACGCTGCCCTATATCCGCGACGGACGGCTGCGGGCACTCGGCGTCACCAGTGCAGCGCGCGTAACCACCCTCCCCGACATTCCGACGATCGCCGAGGCGGCGCTGCCGGGCTACGAGGCTTCGCTGTGGCTTGGCGTGCTGGCGCCGGCCCGCACCTCACCCGCGATCGTCGAACGTCTCAACCGCGAGATCGTGGCGGCACTCGCGGCCCCGGAGCTCAAGGAGGCGCTCATCGCGCAGGGCTTCGAGCCTGCGGCCGGTACGCCGGCCGCGTTCGCAGCCCGCATCCGGACCGATACGGAGAAATGGCGCCAGGTCATTGCTGCGGCCGATATCCACGAAGAATAAGGGCGCAAAAGAAAAGGGTCGCGACGGCGCGTCTCGCGCGCGTTCGCGACCCTTCCCTTCGCCAGTCGGCGAGCCCGGCCGAAGGCCGGGCTTAGACGGATTCCTTGAGTTCCTTGGCCGGCCGGAAGCGAACCTTCTTGCTGGCCTTGATCTTGATCGGTTCGCCGGTGGCGGGGTTGCGACCCATGCGCGCGGCCCGCTTGGCCACGACGAAGATCCCGAAGCCCGGGATGCGGATCTTTTCGCCCTTCTTCAGATTCTTGGTCAACGCGTCGACAAAGCCCTCCAGAAGCTCCTGGACCTGCTTCTTCGGCAGTTCCTTATCCTCCGCGATGCTCGCGGTGATGTGCTTCAGCGTGACGACGGGCATCTTTATTGTCCTCCTGACAGTTGAATTGGTTCCGTCTACCCAGCGCGTGCCGGCGGTCCCACGCATACTTCCTCGCCTGCGGCGCAGCACTAGTCAAGCGCGGCGATGCAAAAGATGGCGGTTTGACGCGTTTTTGGGCGGCCCCTGCGGTGCGGGCCTACTCGATCTTCAACCCGATCGCCTTTACCACCTTGCCCCATTTGTCAGTGTCCTGGCGGATGTAGGCTGCAAATTCCGCCGGGCCCAGGCCGACTTGGTCGATGCCCTGTCCGGCCAGAGTTGCTTTCACGTCGGGTGCGGCGAGTGCGCTGGCGAGCGCCTTGGCAAGCCGGTCGACCACCGCGCGCGGCGTCCCGGCGGGCGCCAGCACGCCCATCCACAGCGACCCTTCGAACCCGGGCAATCCCGCCTCGGCGACCGTCGGCAGGCCCGGTGCGGCAGCGGTCCGCCTGGGGCCGGTGGTGGCGAGGAGCCGCACGGAGCCCTCCTTGCCGTGCTGCAAGACGGCCGACGCCGGAATGAAGGTCACCATCACTCGCCCCGCGATGAGGTCCGCCAGCACCTCGGGGCTGCCCTTATACGGAACATGCGCAAGCTTGACGTCCGCCGTCATGTTGAACAGCTCGCCCAACAGGTGCGTGAACGTGCCGTTGCCCGATGAGGCGAAGAACAGCTGGCCGGGCTTCTCCTTGGCGAGCCCGATCAGCTCCGCGACGTTGTGCGCCGGAAGCTGCGGATTCACCGCGAGCACGGTCGGCACGCTTGCCACCATCATGACCGGCGCGAGGTCGCTCCCAAAACTGAAGGACAGGTTGTGATAGAGGCTGGCGTTGATCGTGTTCGCGATCGTCGCCATCAGAAGCGTATAGCCGTCCTTCGGCGCGCGCGCGACCAGCTCGGCGGCGATATTGCTGGATGCCCCCGGGCGATTCTCGACCACAAAGGGCTGGCCCAGCTCTGCACTCGCTTTCTGGCCGAGCAGGCGGATCACGATGTCGGCCACGCTCCCGGCGGGAAAGCCCACAAGAACGTGGACGGGTTTGGCCGGATAGGCGTCGTCGGCGCGAGCCACCGGGATCGCCACGCCCGCAGCCAGAATAAAGACGATGGCCGCTGCCCAGCGCGTGTGGCCTCGCATGTGTTCCTCCCCTTAAGGCGAGCCATCGCAGGCCGCAACGCGCCGCGCGTGCTTCGCTCACCGTTCGAAACAAATTTTATCAAAAGCTTCCGGGTCTTAACCAGCAAATTTCACACGCCTGTCATGGAGCGCGCGGTACATTTCGAGGTCGCCGCAGAATGCGACGCAAGGGGACCCCATGACGACTGCGCCTTCGCTGCAAACGATTGCTCTGCCCGAAGATTGGAGAGCACGGATCGAGCAGCTCGATCACGCATTCCAGCCGATCGTCAACGTGCACACGGGCCTGTGTTACGGCTACGAGGCGCTGCTGCGCCACGCCGACCGGGCGGGCTTTCCCTCCATCCAGGCCGTGTTCGACACCGCCTATGACGACGGCCTGCTGCCGCTCGTCGAGAGCGTCCTGTGGGCGCGTGCCATCGCCAAGTTCACCGCCTTGCCGCATCACCGCAACGTGAAGCTGTTCTGCAATGCGGATAACCGCGGCGCTCTCACCCACGCCGAGCATCGGGCCGCGACGGTGCAGCTCCTGACCGATCTCGGCCTGTCGAGCTCGAGCCTGTGCCTCGAGATCTCCGAGCGCCATAATCTCAACGGGCAGGCGGCGGCCGCGGTCGTACCGGACGAGCTCGGCCGCGAAGGGCTGCGCCTGGCGATCGACGATTTCGGGCGCGGGTTTTCCGGATTGGAGCTTCTCTATAGCTGTCCGTCCGACTTCGTGAAGATCGATCGCTTCTTCATCGCCGGAATCGAGCGCGACCGCCAGAAGCGGGTGCTCGCCGAGACGATGGTCAAGCTCGCCCACCTGCTCGGCCGCTTTGTCGTGGCCGAAGGTGTCGAGACCGACGCGGAGTTCGCGGTGTGCCGCGAGCTCGGATGCGATCTCGTCCAAGGCTACCTCATTCAGCGCCCCACGCTCGAGATCGTGCACCTTCAGGAGCGCTACGAAGTCGTCGAGAATATCGTGGCCCGCGACCGCCGCGGGCGCGAGGCGGCACCCGATGCAATCGCAGGCCAGCTCATCGCGGCTCCCACCGTCAGCGCCACCGCCTCGCTGTCCGAGGCGCTGGCGATTTTCGGTCGCAATCCAAGCTGCACCTTCATCATCGTGCTCGATCCGAACCAGCGCCCGCTGGGCTTGCTGCGCGAGCAGGACGTGAAGGGCTACCTCTACAATCCCTACGGCCGCGACCTGCTGTCCAACGCCTCCTACCGAAAATCAGTGCTCACGGTGGTGTCGCGGTGCCCCGTGGTCGACATCTACGCGCCGATCGAACGGCTCGTGGAAAGCTACGTCCGCGACCAGGGCGACGAAGGCGTGATCGTGCTGCGCGACATGAAGTATGCCGGCTTTCTCGACAGCCGCACGCTGCTCAACATCATTTCGGAACGCAACCTCGCGGCGGCGCGCGACCAGAACCCGCTCACCCGCCTGCCCGGCAACCGGCGCATCTACGAGTTCGTCTCGCACGCGCTGAGCGAGGGCGACACGCCTTACGCCCTGGTGTATTTCGATTTCGATCATTTCAAGCCGTTCAACGACAAGTTCGGCTTCCGCCAGGGTGACCGCGCGCTCATCCTGTTCTCCGAGATGCTCGGCAAGGGCTTCATCGGCGAGCACCGGTTTGTCGGCCATATCGGCGGGGACGACTTCTTTGCCGGCACGCGCGAGGGCGGCTTCGAGCAATTCCGCGGCCAGGTGCGCGCGATCCTCGACAAGTTCCGCGCCGACATCGAAAGCTTCTATGACGCGGCTTCGCGCGCGGCCGGCGGCATCACCGCCCTGGATCGCGACGGCGTCAACCGCCACTTCCCGCTGATGCGCGTCAGTGCCGTGGTGCTCGAGCTCCACCCCGGGCGCCCGCTGATGTCGGTGGACGACCTCAGCGGCCTGATCGCCGACGGGAAGAAAGCAGCCAAGCGCTCGCAGAGCGGGCTGCATCTCCTGAAGATCGAATCCGGCGGTGTCGCGCGCACGCCAGCCGTGGCCGTGGAACAGCCGGCGCTTGCCAGCTGAGACAGCCCGCTAGGTGTCGGTCGTGGCCGTGAAGGCGTAGAGGGCTCCGAACAGAATGTCGATCGCCCCGCCGTCGCTCGACAAGGGTGCCACCAGGCGCTCGTAGCGCACGAATTCGCGCGACACCCAGGGCGCATCCCAGACGTCGAGCCGCGGCCGGCGGCTGTCGGCCACTGCCGCATAAGCATCGAAGACTCGTCGCCACTGCGGACCATAGGCGTCCTCGTCGACGGCAAGGCCGGTGTATTCCTTCCCCGCCCATTCGGCGATCTTCGTACCGACCAGCCGAAAGCGAAAAGCCCGCGGCGTCGGCGTCACGTCGACCAGGAACACGTACGGCAGAAAGCCGCGCATCTCTTCCGGATGCAGGTCCGCGCGAGCGGGCAAGCGTCCGCGTACGCATTTGCCGAGCCAGTACTCGTAAACCTGCCGGACGACCGCGGTCTTGAACAGGCTCACATCTATCATGGCGCCGCCTTCCGGCGTCGTGGCCAAGAGGCCTTAAGATGTCGGGGTCGAATCCGGTCCGGGCGGCGGCGACGCCTCGGCCGCGGCAGGGCCTGCGGCCGCTGCCGCCGTCGCCGCGGCCGCCTCGGCGGCCTTCTCCGCCGCCTCGGCCTCCGCTTCGCGCCGGGCCCGGTTGCGCTCGATGCGCCGCGAGATGAAGATCGTGCTCTCGTAGAGCAGATACATCGGCACGGCGAGGCTGAGCTGGCTGAACACGTCGGGCGGCGTCACGAGACCGGCGAATGCCACGATGCCGACGATCGCATAGCGCCGCTTCGACGACAGAGCGTCCGCCGACAGGATGCCGACCTTGACCAGCAAGGTCAGCAGCACCGGCAGCTCGAAGCTGATGCCGAACGCCAGCACAAGGGTCATGACGAGCGACAGGTACTCGCTCATCTTGGCTTCGAGCTGGATCGGCAGCACGCCCTCGCCGGCCGGGATCTCGAAGCTGGTGAAGAACTTCAAGGCCATCGGCAGGATCAGGAAGTAGAGAAGCGAGGCGCCGATCAGGAACATGACCGGCGTTGCCACCAGGAACGGCAGGAAGGCGGAGCGCTCGTGCTTGTAGAGGCCGGGCGCCACGAACGCCCAGACCTGGCTCGCGATGATCGGAAACGACACGAACGCAGCGGTGAAGAACGCGACCTTCACGTAGGTGAAGAACGCCTCGGTCGGGGCCGTGAAGATCAGCCGATGCGCCTCGGGCTTGTCGGCGAAGACGTGCTGCAGCGGCTGGACCAGAAACTCGAAGATGGGACCGGCGAAATAATAGGCGCCGCAGAAGCAGACGAGGAACGCGGCGATCGAATAGATGAGGCGCTGGCGCAGCTCGATGAGATGCGCCATGAGCGGCATCTTGTTGTCTTCGACCGGGTCGGTGACGTCAGGCGCGCTCACGACAGCTCACAGGGGGGGATCGACGCGGCGGACGTCAGGCGGCAGGCTTGTGCGGCGCGCCGGCGTCGACAGCCGGTGCCGGCTCGGCCGGCGGCGGTGCGGCGGGCGTCCCGGGCGGAGCCGCAGCTGCGGGCTCGTCGAGCGAGATCGCGGGCGCCGTCAGCGCCTTGTTGATCTCGCCCTCGGGATCGACCGTGCTCTCGATATGCTTCTGCAGATCGGCGCTGCCGAGCTTGTCGACCTCGCTCTTGATCTTTTCCAGCTCGGACTCGCGGATCATGTCGTCGACGCTGCTCTGGAATTCGCGCGCCAGCGATCGTGCCTTGGCCATCCATTGGCCAGCCGTCCGCAGCGCCCCGGGCAGCTCCTTCGGGCCGATGAAGATGATCGCCGCCGTACCGATGACGAGGATTTCGCTCCAGCTCAGATCGAACATGGTTCCTCAACGGGCACGCCGCCCGTTGTCGCGGTCGGACTGTCAGACGCTGGCCGTATCGCGCTTGCTTTCCGGCGGCGTGACCTGAGCGGCGGGTGCCGGTTGCTGCGGCTTGGCCGAGTCTTCATTTGCTTCCTTGAGCCCTTCCTTGAAGGCTTTGACGCCCTTTGCCATGTCTCCCATCAGCTTGGGAACTTTGCCGGCGCCGAACAGGAGCATGACGATCACCAGCAGGATCAGCCAGTGCCAGATGCTCATCGAACCCATGATACCCGCTCCTTCTTTTCCACCCGTCTGGTTACACCCGTGCGCCCCAACCCGACGGGCAGTCTCGGCGGGAGTGTGACAAATTCACGCCGATGTCGCAACGATTTGGATGACGAACTTGATATAGGCTCTAGAGGTCTGAAGCGAAAGGACTAAGGCCTGCGATGACACGGTGCCATTTCGACGACCGGCGCCTTCCGGCACCGCGCCGGCTGGCACGCTGGGCCGCGATTGTGCTGACCGGGGCTCTCGTCGCGCCATTCCCGGTTCATGTGCTGGACGCGGGGGCGGCCGAACTGAAAGGCCCGGCGCACGTCGTCGACGGCAACCGCATCACCATCGGCGCGAACGTGGTCCGGCTGTACGGCATCGACGCGCCGGACGAGGACCAGATGTGCGAGCGCCGGGGTGCGGCCTGGCGGTGCGGCCAGGACGCGGGCTGGGCCCTGGCCGAACGCCTCGAACGCCATTGGGTGCTGTGCGAGACCCGGGCGGGCGCGCCCGACCCCGATGCATCGGATGCGGTGCCGGCGGTCTGCTATCTGGAGGGACGGCAGATCGACGTCAACGCGTGGATGGTCGTCCAGGGCTGGGCGTTGGCCGATCCCGACGCGGCGGTCTACGCCGCCGAACAGCAGACTGCTGAACGCGCCGGGCGCGGCCTGTGGGCCGGCAAGTTCGATCCGCCTTGGGAGTGGCGGAAAAGATCGCGATAGACGGCAGTCCCGTCACGGCCAGGCCAAGCCCGGCCGTGACGGAAATGGCGAGGCTCACTCCGCTGCGACGGAAATGACGGCGTCCTCGTATTTGCCCGCACCCATGGTGCCTTCGGCAAAGATGCCGCGTTCCTTCACCCAGCGGAACGACTCTTCGAACACCTGCTTCGTATACGGCTCGAACACGATCCGCTCGCCCGGGCCCCAGCGGCGCGTATCCATCTGCTCGTGGAAGCGCACCGGGAACTCTTTCTTGTAGTAATGCGTGTAGAGCTCGGGACGCAGGTCGATGTCGCGCTGGGCGCGCCGCAGCGCCTGGAAGTACTTGCGGACGTCGTTCAGGTCGGGATTGCCGCTGACGCTCGACGCCATCATGAAGGTGGTGTCGATGATCTTGCGATAGCCGAGCTGCTCGAGGAAATAGTACGGGCCGCTGAACACCGCGACGGCCGGCGCCTTGCGGTCGATGAGGTCCGCCATGCGGCTGAACAACAAGCCGTTGGCGAACACGAGATTGATGTCCTTGATCGGCATGTACTGCTCGAGCGCCTGGATGGTCGAGTAGTGGCTGCCCGATTGGTAGCCGACCGAGATCGGCACGCCCTTGAGGTCGGCCGGCGTCTTCACCGGCGATTCCGGCGCCACGAACACGCCCGCGGGCGAGACCGAGTAGGCGTCGGCATAGAGCTTGGCGTGGCCGGCGGAGGCGGCGACGTTCACGGTCCAATGGCAGGCGCCGCTGATGTCGCAGGTCCGGCCTTTCTCGATGGTCTGGTAGGCCCCGACCTTGTCGCCGAGGTTGTGCATTTTCGCGTCCTTGGAGCCCATGGTCTCCTGGAACACGTAATCGAGCCCCTCATCCTTGAAGTAGCCCTTCTCCTCGGCCACCCACTCGTGCAACCGGAAATGCGGGGCAATGACGAACTTAGACATCTGGTCTCCTCCTCACCGTATCGGGTTTAAATCAGCAACAGGCTTCGTCGTGACCGCGCTCGCCGCGTTCCGCAACACGGCGGGCACGGATCATCTTGACGTGATCGTCCATGAGCTGGCGCGCCGCCTTCGCATCGCGCGCCTCGATCAGATCCACGAGCTCACCATGGACGTCGAGAATGTGCTTGGCCACCGTCCGCGTCAGGGTGCGGTTGCGCTGCGGCCAAGAGACGTATTGCAGCGACTGCAGCTGCGCCACCAGCACGCGATTGCCGGACGCTTCGGCGACGGCGAGATGGAATTCGAGCGACGACCGGGTGAACGCGGCGCTGTCGCCGAGCGTGGATGCGGCCTGGGCAAGCAGACCGCGCAGCTTCGACAGGTCCGCCGTGGTCGCGTGCTCGGCGGCCAGTTCGGCGGCGAGGCACTCGACCGCCCGCTGGGCGTCGAGGATCTCGCGCACGCTGATCCCGGCCAGGCCCAGCTGAATGGCCAGGGCGTCGGCGAACAGGCGCGGATCGCCGCGCGCTACGCGCGCCCCGCCCTTGGCCCCGACCTTGATCTCGATGACGCCCAGCGCCTGGAGCGTGCGGAACGCATCGCGCGCCACGATCCGGCTCACGCCGAAGCGGGCCGCGATTTCCTTCTCCGTGCCGAGAAAATCGCTCGGCTTGAGCGTGCCCTCGAACAGCGCTTCGCGCACCGAAGCCACGATCTGCGCCGACAAGGTCGCGGCCCCGCTGGAGGCGGGCGGCCGCCACTTCTCGTCCTTGAACAGCGGATGAACCGTTGCCATGGGAAAGATATTAAAGATGATATCTTTCGCGTCAAGCTGAAATTGCGACGCGGTCGCGCCCCGCGCAGCCGGTGCGGGCCCCTGCGGCTCGCCCGCGCCCGCTAGGGCCGCGCCGTCAGCTTGCTGCGAAAGGTGAGCGGATCGCCGATGTTGCGCACGGGTTCGAGCCCGCCGCCGGTGCCGCGGATCACGATCGTGCCGAAATTCAGGATGCGCCCGAGGACGCCCTGGTCGACGAGCACGGTCTCGATCTTGTCGACGCTGATTTCGCTGGTGATCCGCCGCACCACGCCCGTCTTGTAAATCGCGCGGCGCGAGGTGACCGCGATCTCAGTCGTGTGCCGGCGGATGAACGCGGCGGTCAGGCTGATGACCGCGACAAGTAGAACCAAGGCCCCGACCGCCAGCAGGGCGATGCGCAGAACGGCTTGCCAGCCGCCCGGATCCGCGGCCGGCATGCCCAGCCCGTAGCCCAGAATCGCCACGCCGACGGCCGCCAGCACGAGGCCCTGGGCGTAGACGATCCAGTGCAGCGGGGCGCGATAGACCAGCGTTTCGCCGGGTTGGATGACGTGCTCGACGTAGCTCATGAGTGCCAGGCACAGAAGCCAACGCGAGCGCTCCGTCGGCGGTTCCCCTCTGCTCGCAGCGGCGCCATTTCGCCTCGGCGATCTGCCGCCCGGCGCGTGCGGCATATGAACACCGCTGTGACTCTTTGGCGTCTAGGTGGAATCCGGAGCGGGCCTAGGGACTCCCCCCAATAAGTCGATCGTAGTAGGCCTGTTAGGATCATGCCTGCAACCGTGACAGCCACAGAATTCTCACAAAAGTGGCGTAGGTTGAGAGGCAGAGGAGGCAGTTGACGTGCAGCGGAACGCGATCCTCGACAATCCGGAAGCCGTCGCGATCCGCGCGCTGGGATTTATCGCCAGCCGCAGCAATGAATTAGGCCGTTTCCTCTCGCGGACCGGTTTGTCGTCCGCGGAGCTCAATCGCAAGCCAGCCAATCCGCGGTATCTGACGGCGATCCTCGACTTTCTCATTACGGACGAAACTACGCTGCAAGAGTTCGCGCGCACGGTCGATCTGCCGCCGGAAGCCGCCTACGAGGCGCGGCGACTGGTGGGGCATACGCCCGTGCGCACTGCATTTCTCGTCCCGGCATCAAAGGACAGCTGAGTGGCATGGCTGTCTTTTCGCCGGCGGGATTGATTCGGGTTCTCACGACGCTGGTCGACCGCTCGCTCGATGAACAAGAGGCGGTATCCAGCGATGGCAACGGGACCAGGACGGGACCGAGCTCGAAAGACCGCCACCCACGCCTGAAACTCATCGGGAGGGACAACCATGGCACGCCACGCGACGATACAGAGTGACGACGCGCGGGTGATGAGTCGGGGTCGGGTTCTCGAATTCGACGGCGAGCCAAGCCTCGATGAAATGCTCGACGATCCAGTGATCCAGGCCGTCATGGCCCAGGACGGCGTCGAGCGGCAGGAGATCGTAGACCTTGTCGCGTCCATCCAATCGGCGTTCTGCCGGTAAATCACGGGCCCGCGGAACGTCCGCAGGCCCAAAAACCCCACCCCAGATCAGTCAACCCAAGGAGAAGATTATGGCCAAGGCCTCGGCATTCGAATCCATGTTTCCGACCACCCCGCTCGTGCCGCCGGAAGCCATTCGCGACTACTGCGACCGCACGGTGAAGAAAGCGGCCGAGCTCAGCCGCTCGATCCTCAGCAGCGTGTCGCAGAACGTCGACGGCAATTTCGAACTCGCCACGCGGCTCATCCAGTGCACCGATCCGAACGAAGCCATGTCGGCCTGGAAGGACTGGGCGAACGCGCGTCGCGACGCGATCCTCGCGGACAGCAAGGGCCTCGCCGCGCAGTGGCTCAAGCTTTGCGACATCGACATGGAGATGGTGACGACGGCAGCACGCCGCGCCACCGAGCAGGCCACCAACGTCGCCGCCATGCCCCGCGCCGCCGCCGGCGACTGAGCGCACCGCAACCCATCAACACGACGACTCTCTCCAGAGACTTAAAACGCCTCGTCCCAGGACGAGGCGTTTTTCTTTCGGCGCTACGCCGACGCGGGGCTCTCTCCGCCTGAGCCGGGCGGCTCGTCCGCCTCGGGCTCGACCGCCCCCTCTCCTTCCTCTTCGCTCTCCCCCGGCGCATCGGCGAAGGTCAACCCGGCCTCTTCGCTGTAGGCGCTCACGGCCGGGCGCGCGTCGAGCAGGCCTGCCGCCTTGAGATCTTCCACGCCGGGCAGGTCGTCGAGCTTGTCGAGGCCGAAATGCAGGAGGAACTGCTCGGTCGTCACCCACAGGGCCGGACGGCCGGGCGTCTCGCGGTGGCCGCGCGGCTTGATCCAGCCGGCCTCCATGAGGAGGTCCAGCGTGCCGCGTGACAGTTCGACGCCGCGGATCTCCTCCACCTCGGCCCGCGTCACCGGCTGGTGATACGCGATGATGGCCAGGGTCTCGACCGAGGCGCGCGACATCTTGCGCTTGACCACGCGCTCGATCTTCAGCGCGTCCACGAGGTCCGGAGCCGTCCGCAGCATGAACTTGCCGGCGACGCGCACGATGTTGACGCCGCGGTCGGCATACAGGCCCTCGAGCTCGGCAAGCAGCGGCTTGGGGTCGACGTCCTTCGGCAGGCGCGCCTTGATCGCGTCCAGGGTCAGGGGTTCGGACGAAGCGAACAGGATCGCCTCGACGAGACGCAGGAGTTGCGCCTGGTCCATCTCGCGCGGGGGCGTGTGCTCCCCAAGCTCGGACTCCGGGGCTTCCGCGGTGTCGGGCGCCGCTTCCGCCGCCTCGGCGACGTCGCTGTCCTCCTGCAGGGTTGGCTCCATATGTGGGTCTGCTTCCATGGTCGCTTCCTGTTATTGGCGCGGCGGCTCGCCGCTGCGGTCTCCGACCGGCAGCTCGGTCACCTGGTTTTCGGGCGCCTTGCGCACATAGATAGGGCCGAAGAGACGATCCTGCCGGATCTGCAGCCGGCCGGTGCGCACCAGCTCGAGGCCGGCGGCGAATGTCGCCGCGAGTGCCGACCGGCCGACAAGTCCGCTGAGGCCCGCCGGCAGGAACGTCTGCAACGTCGCCCAGTCGGGGATACGGCCAAGCATCCCCGACAGGCGCTCGATCGCCATCTCCATCGAATAGAGCTCGCTCGCCGCAATCTCCAGGCGGCCATGGCGGGTCACCCGGTTCTTATAGTCGCCATAGGCTTTCAGCATGTCGTAGAGCGACACGTCATAGACCGGCTTGGCAACGACCTTGAGCCCTTCGGGCGCTCCGCGCGGAAACACGTCGCGGCCGAGCTGGGCGCGGGCGAGGAGCCGCGTCCCGGCTTCCTGCATCGCCTGCAGCCGCCGCAGCTGGAACGACAGTGCCGCCGCCATCTCCGCCGGTGACGGCTCGACGGCGGCCGCCTCGGGCGGCGGCGGCAGCAGCAGGCGCGACTTGAGGAAGGCCAGCCAGGCCGCCATCACGAGATAGTCGGCGGCGATCTCGATGCGGAAGCGCTCCGCGCGCTCGCGCGCCCGCTCGATGAAAGCGAGATATTGGTCCGCTAGCTTGAGGATCGAGATCTGCTTGAGGTCGACCTTCTGATCGCGCGCCAAGGTCAAGAGGACGTCGATCGGCCCTTCGTAGACGTCGAGATCGACGACGAGAGCCGACTCCTCGTCGGCCGGTGCTGCGAGGTCGGCCTCGAAGGCCGGTTCGGCTTCGCTCTCAGCCATTGCCGGTCAAGGTCCAGATCGTCTCGCTGACCCAGCCGGTCGCATCGACCAGCCAGCGCGAAATGTCGAGGTTGAGGTGCAGGTGGTCGCCCAGCATCGGCAGCAGAAAGAGGATGCCCAGGACGAGCACGATGCCGATCCGCTCGAGCCGCGCCAGCGGCATCGCGAGGCGATCCGGCAGGACGCCGACGGCGACGCGGCCGCCGTCCAGAGGCGGTATCGGGATCATATTAAAAAGGCCGAGCATCACGTTGAGAACAATCATGTTTACGAGATTGCCTTCGGCCCACTCCGCGACTCCATGCGGCAGAAAAGCAATGCCGTGATACAGCAACCCCGCGATCACTGCCAGGGCGGCATTCATTGCCGGGCCGGCCCCGGCGACCCAGATCATGTCGCGCCTGGGGTTGCGCAGCCGGCGGAAATTCACCGGCACCGGCTTGGCATAGCCGAACAGGAGTCCGGTCCCGGACAGGATCAAGACCGCCGGCAGCAGGATCGTCCCGAACAGGTCGACGTGGCGAAAAGGGTTGAGGGAGATCCTTCCCAGCCGGCGCGCGGTGTCGTCGCCGAACAGCTCCGCCACATATCCATGGGCCGCCTCGTGGAGCGTGACGCCCAGCAGGATCGGGATGGCCATGACCGAGAAGCGCTGGACGGTTTCCGCGAGCACCGGTTAAGCCCCCACCTGCCGCGCGCCCATCAGTTCGTCGAGGCGCGCCCGGGTGGCCGCCGGGTCCCATCCTTGCGCCGGAAGGACCATCTCGCGGCCGCGGCGCAGACGCAGCGCCGTCGCCTCCGAAAGCGGCGGGAGTACCGATGCGATCTCCTCCATCTCAGCGAGCACGCCCGTGCAGTGGAGCACGAGGTCGCACCCCGCCCCCATCGCCGCGCGCGCCCGGCTCGCGAGGTCGCCCTTGAGGGCCTCCATCGACAGGTCGTCGGAGACCAGCACGCCGTCGAACCCCATCCAGCCGCGGATCACCTGGTCGATCACGCGCGAGGACGTGGTCGCCGGGCGGTCGGGATCTATGGCGCGGTAGAGCACGTGCGCGGTCATCGCCCATGGCAGATGTGCGAGGGTGCGGAAGGGCAGAAAATCGCTCCGCTCGAGGTCCGCCTCCGGCTCGTCGACGACCGGAAGCGCCACGTGGCTGTCGGCGCGCGCCCGGCCGTGTCCCGGGATGTGCTTGACGATCGGGATCACCCCCCCTTCGAGAAGGCCGATTGCCGCGGCATGCGCGAGCTTGCCGACCAGAACCGGATCGGCTGCGAACGCGCGATCGCCGATGATCCCGTGCGCATCGGGAACCGGCACGTCGGCCACCGGCGCGCAGTCGACGTCGATGCCGAGATCCGCCAGTTCGGAAGCAAGGAGTCGGCTGTTGAGGCGTGCGGCTTCGCACGCCGCATCGACTCCGCGTGCCGCGACGAGTGCTCCGATCCGGCCAGCGGGCGGAGCTTCGCGCCAGTGCGGCGGCTTCAGCCGCGCCACGCGCCCACCCTCCTGGTCGATCAGGACGGGGGCATCGGCGCGCGCCACCGCGGCGCGCAGCTCCGCGACCAGCCCCCGCACCTGATCCGGATCCTGGATGTTGCGCCCGAACAGGATGAAGCCAAGCGGGTCCGCGTCGCGGAGAAACGCGCGCTCCGCCGCGGTCAAAGCGAGACCGGCGCAACCGAAGATGACGGGACGCGGTGCGGCACTCATGGACGTGCGACGAAGCAATCGACCTTCTTCTCTTTCAGCGCCGCGCAGCGGGCCCGCGCCTCGGCGCTCGATTCCGGCGGACCGATATAGATCCGCCAGTAGACGCCCTTTCCGCCCAGATCGACCGACGCGTAGGACGGACTCACGCCGGAGAGCGCGTCGGGATAGAGGCGGCGCTGGCGCTCCCATTCGCGCTTCGCCTCGGGCTCCGTGCGCAGCGAGGCGATCGCGGCGCGCAACAGGGGACCGCCGGCGGCTGAAGCGGGCTCGGGTCGCGGGGCCACGGCCGCGGTTTGCGTCGGCACAGAAGCCGCCGGCTTGACGGCAGGCGCCGTGGTCGTCGCGGGCTTCGCCGGCGTCGGCGCGGCTGCGGGTGGCGCAGTGGTGCCGGCGGGAGCGCCGGGCGGTGCGGCCGCCAATGTCGGAGAGCGCGGCGTCTGCGGCACGCCGAGCACGGGGCTGCCGACATTCGGATTGGCCGCGCTCGACGTGGCCGGGCTGGGGGTGCTTGCCGGGGCTGGGCCCGCTGGTGGTGGTGGTGCGACGGCCGGCGTTGCAGCTGGGGCCGCAGGCGGAGGCGGAGGCGTCACGGCGGCGGCCGTGTTCTGAGCAAGCGTTGGGCGCGGCACCGGGGTCTCCGGCGGCGGCAGCAAGCGCTCGGTGTTCGGCGGCGGCACGCTGCTCTGATCGACGCGGCCCATGCGGTCGAAGATCGCTTTGTCCTGATCGGGCACGTCCATGCCCCCCGGATTGTCGGGCTTCACCTTGAACGGCTGCAGATCGGCCTTGATCAGCGGTGCCGCACCGTTCGGCCCGTCGGCCATGTAGTAATAACCGACCAGGCCCGCAAACCCGCCGAGTGCGACCACCACGATCATGACAGGCAGCAGGCGGGCCAGCAGCGAACGGCGGCGTGGCACGCGCGACCGGCTCGCAACCGGACGGTCTTCCGGATCAACCACGGGCGATTGCTGCAGATCGTCTGACGGCATTCAACGCATCTCCTCGACCGGGTCGACGCCGATGAGGCGCAAGCCCGAGGCAATCACGACACCGACCGCGCGCACCAGGGCCAGCCGCGCCGACGAGAGCGCCCGGTCCTCGGGCACAACGAACCGCAGACCCGCATCTTCCTTGCCGTGCGTCCACAGCGCGTGAAAGGTCGATGCGAGGTCATACAGGAAAAACGCCACGCGGTGCGGCTCGCCCGTCTCGGCGGCTCCTTCGAGCAGACGCGGCCAGCCGGCCAGCGTCTTGATCAAGCCCAACTCCTCCGCGTGGCCCAGCCGCGCGAAATCGGCGCGCGCCAGCGCCGCATCGGACGTATCAACATCCGGCAGCATCTCCCTGGCCTGGCGGAACGCCGAGCGCGTGCGGGCGTGCGCGTACTGCACGTAGAACAACGGATTGTCCTTCGACTGCTCGGTCGCCTTCGCGAAGTCGAAATCGAGATGCTGATCGTGCTTGCGGGTCAGCATGATGAAGCGGACCACGCCCGCCCCCGCCCCTGCCCACGATCCCTCGCCCAGCCGGTCGATCACGTCGCGCAAGGTCACGAACGTGCCGGCGCGCTTGGACATCTTCACCGGCTCGCCGCGGTCGAGCAGGTTCACCAGCTGGCACAATCTCACGTCGAGCACGGCCTTGCCGTCGCTGACCGCCTTGACCGCGGCCTGCATGCGCTTGACGTAGCCGCCGTGGTCGGCCCCCCACACATCGATGAGATGGGAAAAGCCGCGCTCGATCTTGTCGAGGTGGTACGCGATGTCGGAGGCGAAATAGGTCCAGGACCCGTCCGATTTCTGCAGCGGCCGGTCGACGTCGTCGCCGAACTTGGTCGCGCGGAACAGGAGCTGCGGCCGCGGCTCCCAGTCGTCGGGCTTCATGCCCTTGGGCGGCTCGAGGATCCCCGTGTAGACCAGGTCGCGCGCCTTGAGGAACTCGACCACCCGGGCGACGCGCTGCTTCTCGACGATCTCGTGGCGCTCGGAGGTGAACGTCGCATGCCGCACGCCCAGCGCCGCAAGGTCATTGCGGATCAGCTCCATCATCGCCGACGTGGCGAACTCGCGCACCGGCTCCAGCCACTCGGCCTCCGGCTTGCCGCGCCATTTGTCACCGTCGCGCTTGGCAAGCGCCTCGCCGACCGGCTTCAGATAGTCGCCGGGATAGAGGCCTTCCGGAATGGCACCTATTTGTTCGCCCAGCGCCTCGCGGTAACGCAAATACGCCGAACGGGCCAGCACGTCGACCTGCGCCCCTGCGTCGTTGATGTAATATTCGCGCGTCACCTTGTAGCCGACGCGCTCGAGCAGGGCCGCGAGCACGTCGCCGACCACCGCACCGCGCCCATGGCCGACATGCATCGGCCCCGTCGGGTTGGCGGACACGTATTCGACATTGACCGGGCGCCCCTGCCCCGCGGCCGAGGCACCGTAGCGCTCGCCCTCCTTGACCATGTCGCGCAGGCGCTCGTGCCAGAACCCCGGCTTGAGCTTGAGGTTGATGAAGCCTGGCCCCGCGATGTCGGCCGCGACGACATCGTCGCGGCGGGCGAGCTCCCCGGCCAGGAGGGCCGCGAACTCGCGCGGCTTCATCCCGGCATCCTTGGCCATCACCAGGGCCGCGTTGGTCGAGACATCTCCATGCGCCGCGTCGCGCGGAGGCTCGACCGTCAGACGCGCCGTATCCACCGGGCCCGGAAGCTTCCCGGATGCGGCGAGCGCGGCCAGCGATGACGCGATTTCATCGCGGAAGTAGCTGTAGAGGTTCATCTTATCGGGCGTCGAAAATGCGGCGGTGCTCGTCGAGCGCAAACCGGTCGGTCATGCCGGCTATGTAGTCGGCGATCACACGCGCGGTCTTGGCGGTGCCTTTGCCGTCGGTCCGGCCCTGCCATTGCTGCGGCAGGCGGGCCGGATCGTCCATGAACCAGCCGAACAGGGCGGTGACGACGGCGCGTGCGTGGTCGGTCATCGCGGTGACGCGGCTGTGACGATACATGTGCTCGTGGAGGAAAGCGCGCAAGACGCGCTCCTGCTGGCGGAGCGGCTCGGAAAACGCGACCAGGGGACGGCCCGCCTGGCGCACAGCGTCGGCGGAGCCCGGATGTGCGACGGACAGGCGGCGCCGCGTCTCGGCGAGCACGTCCTCGACCATGAGGCCGATCAGCCGGCGGATGGATTCACCGATGAGCCGCGCCGTGGCAAGGCCGGGGTAGCGCCCCGCGACCTCGGCGAACACCGGACCGACCAGCGGCACGTCGCGCAGGTCCTCGATGCGGAACAAGCCCGCGCGCAGCCCGTCGTCGATGTCGTGGTTGTCGTAGGCGATGTCGTCGGAGAGCGAGGCCACCTGTGCTTCCAGTCCGGCGAAGGTAGCAAGCTCGAGGTCGTGAATGCCCACGTACTCGGTGATCGCGGCCGGAAGCGTCCCGTAGCGCGATGGATCCGCCAGCGGACCAGTCAACGGTCCATTGTGCTTGACCACGCCCTCGAGCGTTTCCCAGGTCAGGTTGAGTCCGTCGAACTCGGCGTAACGCTGCTCGAGCTTGGTCAAGAGACGCAAGGTCTGCGCGTTATGGTCGAAGCCGCCCCACGGCCGCATCGCCGCATCCAGCGCCTCCTCGCCTGCATGGCCGAAGGGCGTGTGACCGAGATCGTGCGCGAGTGCGAGCGCCTCGGCCAAATCCTCATCCAGCCCGAGCGTGCGGCTCAACGTCCGCGCGATCTGCGCCACCTCGAGCGAATGCGTGAGCCGGGTGCGATAGTGGTCGCCCTCGGGCGCCACGAACACTTGCGTCTTGTGCTTGAGGCGGCGAAACGCGGTCGAGTGGATCACCCGGTCGCGGTCGCGCTGAAACGCACTCCGCATCTCGCTCTCGGGCTCGCGGTGCAGCCGGCCGCGGCTCGCCCCCGGATGCGAGGCATACGGCGCCAGCCGGTCGCTCGGCCCAGAGCTGGTTGAGACGGGGCGCAGGACGCGCCTGAGAATCGAAGCCATGTCTTAAAATTTTAGCAGGTTGTGCCTGGGCGCGCATTTCCCGCGCTATTATATGGCTCTAGCAAAGGGCATTTACGTCCCGATTGACATCACTACCTAAATGCCTACATAACGAGTCAGGTATTCGAAACGGCGACGCATGGCTGATACCACCACCGATAGCCCCCCGTTCGGGGTCACCGAGGCTGCGGCCAAGCGCATCGCCTGGGTGCTGAGCCAGGAAGAGCACAAGGGCCTGATGCTGCGCATCGCGGTTTCGGGTGGCGGCTGCTCTGGCTTCCAGTACAATTTCACCTTCGACGACGCCAAGGGTGACACCGATTTCGTCATCGAGCGCGACGGAGCGACGGTCCTTATCGATGAGACCTCCCTCGACCTGCTCAAGGGCTCCGAGATCGATTATGTCGAGGACATGATCGGCGCGTCGTTCCAGATCAAGAACCCGCAAGCCAAGAGCACCTGTGGCTGCGGCAACTCGTTCTCCGTCTGAGAGCGAAAGCAAAGCGGCCGGCGAAGCCTAAGCGGCCGCAGCCCGCCCGCCGCCCGGCCGGCGCCCTGTCGCCGAAGATGGTCCTCGACGTGGACCACGTGACGTCGCTCAACGACATCCTCACCCCGGCCGAGCTCGGCGGCCTGCTCGAGCGCGGCGAAGCCCAGCTCACGAACGTGATCGCCGCCCTTCAAGGCGCCTGGCGGCGGCAGGACGTGGTGGAAACCCGCCGCACGGCTCATACCCTGGTCGGGCTCGCGGGCAGCATCGGCTGCAAGGCGCTGGTCCTGGCCGCGCGGTCCCTCGAGACAGGCACCGAGGCGCGCATCCCTGCGTTACTGGACCGCGTCCTGCGCCTCGTGCCGCCGACGATCGATGCGCTGCATCGCTGGCGGGCGAGCGCGGCTGCCGGAAGCTAGGGCCTTTTCGCCGCCGGCGGCGGCTCGGCGAACTTGTAGCCGAACCCCGGCATGGTCAGGATCAGCTTCGGCGATTTCGGGTCGACCTCGATCTTTCGCCGCAGCCGCGCGATCAGTACGTCGATCGTACGGTCGAACGGTGCCGATTCCCGCCCGACGATCGCGTCGAGAAGCTGATCGCGTGTCTGCGCCCGGCCGGCGCGCATGGCCAGAACGGCCAACAGGTCGAATTCGGCGCGCGTCAGGTGAACGTCGTTGCCCTTCGGATCCGTGAGCGACCGGCTGGCCATATCGAGGGCCCAGCCCTCGAAGGTGACCGCGGCCGGGGACCCGCCCGCCGCGGCGGCCGCAGGCGGTGGCGCCTGCATGCGACGCAGCACCGCCTTGACCCGCGCCATCAGCTCGCGCGGATTGAACGGCTTGGTGATGTAATCGTCGGCTCCGAGCTCGAGCCCGATGATGCGATCGACGTCGTCGCTGCGCGCCGTGACGATGATGACCGCCGGTCCCGGCCGCGGCCCCAGCTCGCGCGCGAGCGTCAGGCCGTCGCCGTCGGGCAGGTTCAGATCGAGCACCAGGAGATCGAAACTGCCGCTTTTCAGCTGCTTGACGGCCGTCGCCGCGTCCGCCACCGGGGTCACGGCGTATTCCTTGCGCAGCAAGGTCGCGATCAGGTCGCGCGTGACCGCTTCGTCCTCGACGATCAGGATTCGCGTCTGCTCTGCCATCTTCCCCTGGAGTCTTGCCTTAGGCCGCGACGTCGCGGCCCGACTTTAACATTCTGAGGGGGGCCCGCCACGCGCTGTTTTTACATTCTGTTTACACGCCCGACACACGCGGTTTACGCGCCGGCGCTCTGATCGCCACCGCATTGTTGGGACGGGGGACCACATGGACCACAGCCGGCAACGAGACGCTCTCTTCCAGATCCTGCTCGATGACGATACGACAGGCCTCACCCTCATCCAGGGCGCACCGATTCATTCCTGCGAGGATTTGCGCCGGGCGCGTGCCGAGATCGCGCGCGCCGGAGGCCGGCTTCCGGCGTCCAGGCACCCGGACTGACGCTCAAGCGGGACTGCGCGGCCGGATGCGCGCGATCGCCAGGCTGCCCCTCGGACGGGGTGCCAATTTTTACATACGATTTACGGCCCTTTCATATCCGGTTCGCGAACGCTTGCGATGCTGCACCATCCGCGATGTGACGCGAGGGAGGGCATCATGCAGGCGTATCATCAACCCCGGCTCCGCAAGACCCCGTTCGGCGATTTGCCGGCGCCAAGCGAGGCGCGCTACGTCCGCGCCGATTTCGCCAACCTGCGGCACTCCGAGGAGCCAGCGCGGTCCGCTTACGAGATTTTCAGCCTCAGGCCCGCGATCGATGGCCTCGGCAGTGCCGAGCCTGCCGCAAAGCCGGCGAGAAATTAGATGCGGCAGCCGCGCGCTCTGCCCCTCGGCGTCATGGTGGGGCTCACATCCTGCGTCATCCGGCTCGCCATCCGCGGCACGGCCGGGCATCTGTTCGCCCGCGCCCGACGCTCGGCAATGCATCTCTCCGGCCGGTACTACGCCGCTACTGGGGTTCTATTTTCGCGCCCGCGGTGACGCGCCGCCACTTGGTCCGCTCCGATTGGATGAAGGTCTCGAACTCCTCGGCGGAGCCGCCGATCGGAACGGCATCGATGGCCTCGAAGCGCGCCCGCGTCTCCGGCTGTACGAGGACGCGGGAAATATGGCCGTTCAACACCCGCACGACGTCACGCGGCGTGGCACGGGGCGCCACGATCCCGAACCACGCGTTCGCGCGGTAGTCCGGGATCGTCTCGCCGATCGTCGGAATGCCCGGCAACGAGTGCGACCGCGTACGGCCGGTCGTCGCCAGCGCCCTGACCTTGGCCTGCCTGATCCAGGGCAGAGCCGCCGACAGGTTCTGCATCGACAGATCGACCTTCCCCTGGGCCAGCGCGTCCATGGAGCTGCCGAACGTATTCCACTGCGTCTGCATGGACACCTGGATCTGCGCGAGATTGTCGAACAGCAGGATGGCGAGCGAATTGGTGCTGGCGAAATCCACCCGCGCGAAGGTCGGCGGCGGTCCCGACTTCGCGCGCTCGATCAGCGCGGGTACAGTCTCGGCCGGGAAGTCCGGCCGGGTCATCAGCACGTTGTCCATGTCGGCGATGAGCGACACGGCCGCGAAATCGCGCTGCGGGTTGTAGGGCAGGTCCTTGTGGACGAAGGGGTGGAACGTCACCATGCCGGTCGTCGTCAACAGCAACGTGTACCCGTCGGCGGGCGCTTGGGCGACCTGAGCGGCCGCCTTGATACCGTCGTTGCCGAGCAGCGGCACGACTTCGACCGGCTGACCCAGCCCGGGCGACAGAGCGTCGGCCATGATCCGCGCGATCTGGCCGCTGGCACCCTCGAGCGCGTAGCCAATGTAGAGCTGCACGGGCTTTTGCGGATAAGCCTGCGCGCCGGCAGCACAAGGTGCGAGCAGCGTCACAAGACCGATCACCCCGGCTATGCGCAGTGCAGCGCGACGAAACATCGTCCTCCCCGTCCCGCTTCTGGGGCGCGCGCCTCGCATTCTGCGCACGCTGATCCCCTGTCCCGGCGACGCTATCAGGCCCTCCCGGCCACGGCAACACGCGCGCCCGAGCTGCGCATTCCGTCGATAAGGCTTTGTGTCCATGCGCGCCAACCTTAGGATGACACCGCCAGAACAGTCCTCGGGGGATGGGCTGATCGACATGCGTGTGCCGCGCGGCAAGTTCCTGACCTGGCTCGGACGGATCGGCGGCCGGGCGCAGATCATTGCGGTCGCCTCGCTGATGGTGCTCGGCCTGCAGGCGGGGCTGCTCGTCTACGGCCTCGACCGCGGCTTCGGCATCCTGACCGAGATCCTGGCCAGCACGAACCGCGCCACGGGTGCCGTCGACGGGCTCGCCGCCGACCTTGCCACGGTCAACGGAAGCATCGTCGCGGTAATGGCAGGCCTGTTGAGCCCGGCCGATGTCAGCGAGTTCGTGGTCGAACGCCCCGCCGCGATCGCGCGCGAGTGGCCGACGACCAAGACCCGGCTCGGCACGTTCGTCGATCCCTTCACCGCGCTGCGCGCGCAGGATTCGATCGACCACCTGGCGGCGTTCTCGACCGAATTTACCGACGTCCTGCAGCACCCCGACCGTCCGGCGCTCGAACGGCTGCAGGAAGACTGGCACGACCTGCAGGATCCGCTGTTGCGGCTCATCAACGAGGTACGGGCGCGCATCGTCGAAAAAGGCGAGAGCGAGCGCCTCAGCGCGAGCGCGCTGAGCCGGAATATCGGCATCGCCGAGGGGCTGGCACTGGCGATCGGCCTGTGCGTGCTCGGCGCCACCTGGTATCTGCTGATCTTCACGATCGCCCGGCCGGTCACTCGCATCGCCTCGACCATGACCACCCTGGCCGAAGGCCGGCTCGACGCCCGCATCCCGGGACGCGAGCGCCATGACGAGATCGGAGAAATGGCGAGCGCGATCGAGGTCTTCCGCAGCCATGCCACCGAGCGCGATGGGCTGCTGCGCGAACGGGCCGATGCCGCGGCAAGGCTCGAGCGGCTGGTCGAGGAGCGTACCGCGCAGCTCAAGCAGCGCGGCGCCATGCTCGATGCGACCTTCGACAACATGACGCAGGGCATCCTGATGGTGGACCGCGAGCTGCGCATCCTCGTCCACAATCAAAGGTATCTCGAGCTGTGGAAGCTGACGCCCGAGACCATCAAGGCCCATCCGACGATGCCGGCCCTGCTCCGCTACGCGGCCGAGCGCGGCGATTTCGGGTCTGCGGCTCCGCAGGACGTGGTCATGGAACGTGTGTCGGCAGTCGGCCGAGGCGGCCAGGTGCAGGCCGAGACGCGCCTGGCCAGCGGCCTCGTGATCGAGATCCGCGGCGTGCCGCTCATCGACGGCGGATACGTGTTCACCTACACCGACGTCACCGAGCAGCGGCAGGCGCAGGACGAGATCCGCATAGCCAAGGATGCCGCGGAGGCCGCGAACAGCGCCAAGTCGTCGTTCCTCGCGACCATGACGCACGAGCTGCGCACGCCGATGAACGGCGTCCTGGGCATACTGGAACTGCTGCATCAGACCGACCTCGATGCCGAGCAGCGCGAGCTCATCGACGTGATCGGCGGGTCCGCCGAGGCGCTGCTGAAGATCATCGACGACATCCTCGATCTCTCGAAGATCGAGGCCGGCAAGATGGAGATCGAACGCCTGCCGCTGGCTCCGCTGCCGCTGATCGAGGGCGTCGCGGACACGCTCGCTCCACACGCGCACCGCAAAAAGCTGTCGTTCAACACCTACGTCGACCCCACCGTGCCGCCGGCGATCGTCGGCGACCCCGTGCGGCTGCGGCAGATCCTGTTCAACCTCATCGGCAACGCGATCAAGTTCACCGAGCACGGCTCGGTCTCGGTGCAGCTCACGACCGAGGGCCCCGGCCAACTTCGCCTCAACGTGACGGATACCGGCATCGGGCTCGACGAGGACGCCCGCACGCGTCTGTTCAAGCCGTTCTCGCAGGCCGACAGCACGACGACGCGCCGATTCGGCGGCACCGGCCTCGGCCTCTCGATCTGCCGCCGGCTCGTCGAATTGATGGGCGGGACGATCGGCGTCGACAGCGTGCCGGGACGCGGCTCGACCTTCTGGGTGCAGTTGCCGCTCGAGCCGTCCGAAACTCCCGCGGCACCGTTGCTCGAGGATCTCACGGGGCTGCGCATCCTGATCGTCGAGGACGACCCGGTCACCAGCTGGCTTCTCACCCGGTACATGACGTCCGCCGGCGCCGTGGTCGACACCTCGCCGTCAGCCGAGGCTGCGCTGCGCCGCCTCGATGCGCGGCCGCTGGATGTCGACGTGGCGGTCGTCGACCTCAAGCTGCCGGGCCGCGACGGCTTCGAGTTTCACCTCGAGTTGATGGAAGATCCACGGCTCAAGAACGTAAAGGCGATCCTCCTCACTGCCTACAACGATCCGGCCCATCGCCGCAGGGCGCTCGCCGCCAACTTCACCGCCTACCTCACCAAGCCGGTGCGCAAGGCAACGCTGATACACGCCGTCGCGGTCG
The DNA here is from genome assembly GCA_035506575.1 of Alphaproteobacteria bacterium. Taxonomy (GTDB): domain Bacteria; phylum Pseudomonadota; class Alphaproteobacteria; order CACIAM-22H2; family CACIAM-22H2; genus DATJPD01. The sequence goes on along the minus strand of DATJPD010000184.1, from coordinate 55,122 downwards.
CGGCGGGGCGCGCGGCAGCACCCGGAACGGTCGAGCGCAAACCGGCCGCCTCGGCGCGTCCCGATGCGGCGGCGGCGGGTGCTCGCGGCCGCATCCTGGTCGCCGAAGATCACGAAACCAACCGCATCGTGATCACCCGCCAGCTCGCCAGCCTCGGCTACCAGGTGGACGTTGTGGGCGACGGCCGCGCTGCGCTCGACGCGCTTGGCAACGGAACACGGTACGACCTGGTCCTCACCGACTGCTCCATGCCCGAGATGGACGGTTACGAACTTGCCCAGGCGGTGCGCGAGCGCGAGCGGGTCAATGCCAGCACCCGCATGCCCATCGTGGCGCTCACGGCAGCCACGTTGCGCGGCGAGGCCGAGCGCTGCTTCGCGGCCGGCATGGACGATTACCTGCCGAAGCCGGTCAAGCTGGCCCAGTTGGACGAAACGCTGCGGCGTTGGATCCACGGCGAGGCCGTTCCTGTGCCGGGCAGTGTTCCGGACTCGAGCCCCGTCTCGACCCGGCCGCCGGCGTTCGATCTCAACGAGCTGCGCGAGGTCCTCGGCACGTTCGATGAGCGCACGCATGCCTTCATGCGGCAGTTCGTCGATTCGACGCCGCCCCTCATCGACCGCATCCGCCAGGCCGTGGCGGCGCGCGACCGCCATGAGGCGCAACGGACGGGCCACACGGCCAAAGGGGCCGCGCGCTCGGTGATGGCGCTCGAGCTGGCCGAACTGTTCGCCGCCGTCGAACGCAGCGCCACCGATGAGGACTGGCCGACGGCCGAGGCGCAGCTCGCCGAACTCGTGCCGGCGCTACAGCGGGCCCGCGATTTCGTGGCGAAGGTGTAGCACGCCATGGCGCAGACTGAATTCCAGCGGCTGAACGTCCTCGTCGTCGAGGACCAGGAGATGACCCGCGAGATCACCGTGGCCATCCTGCGCGCGTTGGGCTGTGCGTCGATCCGGGCCGCCGCGGAAGGCCGGTCGGCGATGCAGATGGTCTTGGACGACCTGCCGGACCTGATCGTGTGCGACATCGGCATGCAGCCGATGGACGGCTTCCAGTTCGTGGGCGAGTTGCAAAAGGCCGGCAAACGCATCCCGACCATCTATCTGACCGCGCATTCGACGCCCGAGTTCGTCAAGCGCGCGCGCCAGCTCGGCGTCGATGCTTACATCGTCAAACCCGTCAAGCGCGCCGTGCTCGAGGAGCGCATACGTCACGTAATGCTGGCCGGCTAGACCGGCTCTCAGAGGGGGGGACCATGGACGAACGAGACCCGTTCCGCAACATCGCGGAGGCGCGGCCGCGCCTCATGGCGAACGCGGCTGCCATCGCACGCGTCAAGGCCGCCATCGCCGGCAACCCGGCGGGCGAGAAGATGCGCGACAAGATCATCGAGCAGGCGAACGCCATCGAGTACGCGCCCTATGTCGAGCCGAATTTCAAGGCATGGATCCGGCTGCGTCTCAACGACCTGGCTGCCGCGCGCCTCGCCCTCTACCGGCTGCAGACGCTCGGCATGGCCTGGTTCATGACCGGCAACCCGCGCTATGTGACGCGTGCGCGAAACGAGCTGAGGACGATTTGCGAGTTCCCGGTCTGGCAGGCGCCCGACCACTTCCTCGACACGGCCGAAATGACTCATGCCGCGGCGATCGGCTATGACTGGTTTTTCGACCAGTTGACCCCGGATGAGCGGCGCACCATCGCACAGGCGATCGTCGACAAGGGCCTGAAGCCCGGACTGGCGCAGCTGATCGGCCCCGCCGATCCCGACTGGCCGCGGCGCGTCACGAACTGGAACCTGGTCTGCAACGGCGGGCTCCTTATTGGTTGCCTCGGGATCGCCGAGCGCGGCGGCAAGGGCGAGACCGACCCCGCCCTCACCCGCAAGGTGTTCGAGCTCGGCCGCCAATCGGTGCCGACCGGAATCAGAGGCTACGCTCCGGATGGGACGTGGGACGAAGGCCCTGGCTACTGGACCTACGCGACCGAATATCTCGCCTACATGCTCTCGGCGATGCGCACCGCGCTCGACGACGAGTTCGGCCTCGGTGACGCGCCGGGCCTCGCGAATACCGGGATCTACCGGCTCCATGCCGAAGGACCGCCGGTCAGCACCGGAAGCCTCGCCGGGCTGTTGTTCAACTACTCCGACTCACCGGAGACGCACAGCGGCTCGTGGGTCATGCGCTGGCTGGACCTGCGCTACAACAAGCCGGTCTTCACCTGGGTCGCAAACCACCGCAAGAAGCCCGAGGCGATGGACCTCTTGTGGTTCTCGCCCGTGGGACCGCCGCCCGACGGCATCCCGCCCGATGCTCACCTCGATGGCATCGCCGACCTCGTGACGATGCGCGGCGATTGGGATGCGAAGGACGCGAAGTGGCTGCCCTGGGCCGCCGCCACCACGACCGAGGATCTCGGCGTCACCTATGTCGGCATTCGCGCCGGACGCAACACCGAGGAGAACCATCACGGCCATCTCGACCTCGGCAGCTTCGTGCTCGATTCCAACGGCGTGCGCTGGGCGGTCGATATCCCGCCCGTGGACGAGGCCAAGCCGCCCTGCGTGGCTGACTACGATCTCCCGGGCTATTTCGACCTGAAAAGCGGTCAGCGCTTTACGTACTACCGCACGAGCACGGCCGGGCATAACACGCTGCTGGTGAACGGCCGCAACCAGGCGATGGAGGTCGACGCGAAAGTCATCGCGTTTCAGTCCGTCCCGCCCAAGCTGACGCGGACATTGGTCGATCTCACGCCCGCATACCCCGATTGTCTGTCAGCCAAGCGCGGATTTGCGCTGATCGATCTGCAGCACGTTCTTATCGTCGACGAGATCACCACCCGCGGCGCCATGCCGGTCGCCTGGCAATGGCACACACGTGCCGGCGTAAGCCTCGAAGGCCGAACCGCGCGGCTGCACCACGAGGACAAGCCGAACCCGACCAAGGAGCTGTATCTGCACCTGCTCGAACCTGCCAACGCCGTTTTCGAGCTGCAGTCGACCGACGTGCCCCCGCCGCAAGCTCCGAACACCGGTATCCGCAAGCTGGCCATCCGGATTGGGAGCGCGTCGGGGCCAACGCGCATCGCCGTCTACATCTCGGCCAAGCGCGATCCGTTCGCGCAGCTGCCACTGTCGCTGACCGGTCCGCTCGCGAGCTGGGGGCAACCGCACCTCGAGTCCTGAACCACGCGGTGGCTGGCGCTGCGGTAATGGCATATTATTTGCTCACTGAACGGGAGGCCAAACGAGGGAGGGCCAATATATGCGCAACCCCAGCACGCTTTGCTTAACCCGCAGGCAGGTCATCAAGACCGCTGCTTACGCGTCTGCCACCGCCCTGGTGGGTCTACCGCGCAGCGGCAGCGCCGCAACGCTCGAGGAGATCAAGAAGCGGGGCTACATGACCGTGGCGACCGAGGACGACTATCGTCCGTTCGAGTTCACCGAAAACGGCAAGCCGACCGGCTACGACCAGGAGCTGCTCGAGGCCTTCAAGAAGAAGGCCGGGTTCGAGGTGAAGCAGGACATCGTGCCGTGGACCGGCATCCTCCCCGGCGTTAGCACCGGAAAGTACGATGCTGCGGTCACCGCCGTGCTGGTCACGGCCGAACGCATGAAGACGCTCGATTTCTGCAGTCCAACCGCGGAATCGGTCGACTACTATCTGAAGCGCAAGGGCGATCCGAAGATCAAGGAGATCAGGGATCTGAGCGGCAAGCCGCTGGGCGTCGAAGCCGGCAGCGCCATGATGTCGATGCTGCCGCAGCTCGATGAGATGCTGAAGAAGACCGGCGGCAGCCTGGGCAAGATCAATCCCTACCAAGGGTACCCCGAGGCCTATCAGGACCTGGCGCTGGGCCGCATCGACTACGTCGTGAACGTGCAGCTGAGCCTGCTTCAGATCGTCAAGGAGAAGCCCGACGTGTTCGAAATCGGCCAGGCGGTCGCGAAGCCAACCTATATCGCGTGGGCGCTGAAGAAGGACAACAAGGAGTTGTTGAAGATGTGCAACGACTTCCTCCTCGGCGCGCGCAAGGACGGCTCGATGTACGCGCTCCAGAAGAAATGGTTCGGTGTCACCTTCGAATCGATGCCCGAGGCGCCGGTTGCGTAAAAGCATCCCCTCCCGATGGGTCTTTACGACGTCCTGACGATCGTTCAGGGCGCCGGCAGCACGATCGCGATTTCGCTCCTGGCGATCGCCATCGGCACGCCGCTGGGTCTGGGGCTGGCGCTCATCCGCTGGGCGGCGGTGCGTGGTCTCGACCCGGCCGTGGCGGCCGTGGTCAGCATCCTGCGCGCCACACCCGCGGTGACCCTGGTCCTTCTCGTCTATTACGCGCTGCCCACCATCGGCTGGGAGATTCCGAGCTTTGCCGCCGCGGTCGCGACCCTGGCGCTCGGATCGATGGCGTATAACTGCGAGATATGGCGCGGCGCTCTTCTCGCGTTCCCCAAGGAGCAGCTCGACGCCGCCCTCGCCTTCGGCATGCCTGCGGCGTTGCGCTTCCGGCTCGTGATCCTGCCGCAGATCGTGCGCGCCGCCCTGCCCGCCCTGGTCAATGAAATGACGCTCCTGATCAAGGTCAGCCCCGCCGTGGCGGTGATCGGCGTGGTCGAGACCACGCGCGCGGCATTCCGCATCGGCGCGCGCACCTATACGCCAATCCCGCCGTTTCTGGTGGCGCTCGTCATGTACGTCGTCGTGATCGGCGGCTTCGTGGCACTGCAACGGATGCTGGAACGGCGGCACAAGCTCGCGGGGTCGTGATGGGGTTCCACGGCATCGAGGTGGTGTGGGAACAGCGCGAGCTCATGGTCGACGGCCTGCTCGCGACCTTGGCGATCGCTGTGGTCTCCGCCGTGCTGTCGGGCCTTGTTGGCGTCGGCCTGTTCGGCCTCCTCATCTCGCGCCGGCGGGCCGTGACCGGGCTGGTGTCCGGGCTCATCGACCTGATGCGCTGCGTCCCGTTCATGCTCTTCTGCTACATGATCTATTTCGCGCTGCCAGCCTTCGGCGTGCTGATCGACAACATCGAAGCCGGCGTCCTGGCCTTGACGCTGTACAACGCCGCCTACATTGCCGAGCTCCTGCACGGCACCTGGAAGACCCTCCCGGCCGAGACCCTCGAGGCCGGCCACGCGTTCGGCTTTCACGGCTGGCGGCTCGTGCTGCGCATCATCCTTCCGCCCGTGGTGATGGATTCCGTACCGATGCTCGGCAACCAGATGGTCCAGATCATCAAGGACAGCGCGTTCCTGGTCATCATCGCCGTGCAGGAGCTGACCTACGCGGCCAACGAGATCCAGGCGACTTATTACGTGCCGTTCGCGAGCTTCGTCTGCGCCGTGATCCTTTATTGGCTGCTGTGCCTCCTCATCGAGGGCGGGGTCCGGGCGGTCGTACGTGTCGCCGAGCTGCGGCGCTGATATAGTTGCAACAGCCGAGGACGTCACCCCATGGGCCGACTTCTGACCGACGCGCAGATCGCACAGTTCAAATCCGAGGGCTGGGTTTGTCCCTTCCGCGCCATGAGCGCGGACGAGGCTGCCGACTGTGCCCGCCGCATCGAGGCCTACGAGGCGCGCGTCGGCGAGGACGCCAACCGCAGCCTGAAGATCAAGGGTCACCTCGCGATGCCGTGGGTGGTCGAGCTCGGCCGCAATCCCCGCATTCTGGATGCGGTCGAGGACCTGATCGGGCCCGACATCCTCCTGTTCGGCGCCTCCATCTTCGCCAAGGAGGGCAACGATCGCGCCTACGTCTCCTGGCACCAGGACAGCGCCTATTTCGGTCTCGACCCGCACGAGGAAGTAACAGCCTGGGTCGCGTTCACGCCAAGCAACGCGGAGATGGGCGCTCTGCAGGTTCTGCCGCGCACCCACCGCGGGCCCGATCTTCGTCACGTCGAGACCTATGCACCCGACAACATGCTGGCGCGCGGCCAGACGCTCGAGATCGCGGACGAAAGCACGGCCGTGACGATGGAGCTCGAGCCGGGCGAGTTCTCCCTGCACCACGAGCGCACGGCACACGGCTCGAAGACCAACAAGACCGGCAAGCGCCGCATCGGCTTCGCGTTTTTCTACATCCCCACGCACGTGCGCTCGACGATCGGCCGGCGCACGGCGACCCTGGTGCGCGGCACCGACCGCTTCGGCCACTGGGATCCCGATCCATTGCCGCGCTACGACCTCGATCCCATCGCCTACGCGGCCATGCGCGCCGCCTGGGGGCAGTATCGCGACGGCGAAGTCGTGAAACAGGCGGCCGGCCGGTGACGGCGGAAGGCGCCGCCGGCAGCGAACCCGCGCCGGTCCTGCGCGCCGTTGGGCTGTGCAAGGCGTTCAAGGACCATCAGGTGCTGGACGGAGTAGACTTGGCGGTCGCCGAGGGTGAGACCTTGTGCATCCTGGGCCCCTCGGGCTCGGGGAAATCGACCCTGCTCCGCTGCATCAACTGGCTGGAAGTGCCCGACAGCGGCGCCGTATACGTCGCCGGCGAGCGGATCGGGGTGCGTCCCGGTGCAGGCGGCGGGCCGATGTCGGATTCCGAGCTCGCGCGCTGCCGGTCCCGGATCGGCATGGTCTTCCAGCACTTTGCGCTGTGGCCGCACCTGACGGTGATCGACAACGTCATGGCCGCCCCGCTGCACGTGCAGCGGCGCGCGCGCGCCGAAGTCCGCGCCGAAGCCGAGGCCCTGCTGGCCAAGGTCGGGCTCCTCGACAAGAAGGATGCCTATCCCGCACGACTGTCGGGCGGACAGAAACAGCGGGTCGGAATTGCGCGGGCGCTCGCCACCAAGCCCCGGCTGTTGCTCTTCGATGAACCCACCAGCGCGCTCGACCCCGAACTGGTGGGCGAGGTCCTGGCGGTGATGCGCGCTCTTGCCGCGGACGGGATGACCATGGTCGTGGTCACCCATGAGATGGGCTTTGCGCGCGAGGCCGCCGACCGCGTCATCTTCCTCGACCGGGGGCGGATCGTCGAGACGGCGGCCCCCGACATGTTCTTCACCCGTCCGCGCACGGAACGGGCGCGGCAGTTCCTGCTGCGCTTTGCCGGTGGACCGCCGGTGACCGAGCGCAAGGCGATCTGACGCCGCTTCCGCGCCCGGGAGCTTTTTGCTATCAGTCCCCGCATGGTCAAGATCGCCACCTGGAACGTCAATTCGGTCAAGGCACGGCTGGTCCATCTCGTGGACTGGCTGAAGAGCGCCGATCCCGACATCGTGCTGCTGCAGGAGATCAAGTGCACGACCGAGGACTTTCCGCGCCTCGAGATCGAGGCGGCGGGCTATTGCTGTGCTGCGGTCGGCCAGAAATCCTACAACGGCGTCGCCATCGTCGCGAAGGAGAAGATCACCGATCTAGTGAACGCCCTGCCCGGCGGCGATGAGGACGACCACGCGCGCTATCTCGAGGCGACCGTCGGCGATCTGCGGGTGGCCTCGATCTACCTCCCCAACGGCAACCCGATCGACACGCCCAAGTTCCGGTACAAGCTCGATTTCCTCGAGCGCCTGTACCGACACACGCAGGAGCTTCTGGCCACCGAGCGCCCGACGGTGCTGGGCGGCGACTTCAACGTCTGTCCGACCGACGAGGACGTGTGGGACGTGAAGGCGATGGCGCGCGACGCGCTCGTCCAGCCGGAGACGCGCGCCGCCTTCCGCAAGGTCCTCTATCTCGGCTGGACCGACGCCATCCGAGCCCTGCACCCGCATGGCCGCCGCTATACCTACTGGGACTATTTCCAGAACCGCTTCGCGCGCGACCACGGCCTGCGCATCGACCATCTGCTGTTGTCGCCGCGCGCCGCCGACCGCCTGACGGAATGCGGCATCGACCGCGGGCCGCGGGCGCGCGAGAAGGCATCGGACCACACGCCGGTGTGGTGCACGTTGCAGTAGTCGGAAGGAGCAGTAGCCCCTACTTGATCGTGATCTGGTGGGCGAACTTGCGGCCGTCGCTGACCGTGATGGTGGTGAAGCCCAAGAGCTTGGCCAAGTCGAAGAACGTGAACAGTTCCTCGACCTGCAGTTCCTGGAACAAGGGCGTGAGCCGGGACAGGCTCGTCAACGTGGCGAACAGCGCCCGCGCGCGATAGATCGTGTCGAGCTGCCCGTCGCCGAAGCCGACGATGATCAGCCGCGTCGACTGGTCTCCTTTGGCGAAGATGGCATAGCTCGGCGCGTACGGCATGTCTGAAAGCTGCTGGGTCAGCCCGCTCACGAACCCGAGCCGGCGCGCCCGCGTGCTGTCCTGCAAGGTACGCGCACGCGAGACATACGTCTCGTGGCTGGTGACCTTCGGATAATAGTAGCCTTCGAGCCGGTCGCTCGACTGCGCCGCGGCGGGCTCGATTCCGCCCGCCCACAGGCCCATCCCCACCACGACGGCCAGCGCCGCCACACCCCACATCCGCCGCATCCCACGCCCCCCTCGTTCAGCTAGTCCAGCTTCTGCATCAGTTCGATCCGGTTGCCGAACGGATCATATACGAAAATGCGCGCGAATCCCGGAAGCGGGTCGTCCTCGCCGATCCGGTATCCGCACTGGCGGGCACGCTGCTCGATCTCATGCAGATCGCTGACACGGAAGGCCGCGTGCGCTTTGGTGGCCGGCCGGAATTCGGGATCGACGCCGAGATGGACCTGGACCGTGCCCGAGGTGAACCATGCGCCGCCGCGAGCCGCGAGTTCCGGCGGTTTCGGCAGTTCCGTGAGCCCAAGGACATCCACATAGAACGGCCGCGCCGTCTCCTCGCCGCCCGCAGGTATGGCAAGCTGCACGTGGTCGACCGCTGTCAGACTCATGGGGTGCCGCGGAACTCCGGTCCGTTCGGGCGCAATCTTACACCCCGCCTGAGCTTGGTCCACGGAAGTGCGGCCGGGTCGGCGGCCATCGGGCCCGGCGCGGCTACCACCAGGACTTCGGACGCAATCGGCCCAAAGTCGGCGCGGAAATGAACCGAGCTCTTGAGCGACAGGATCGACTGCAGCTGCGGCTCCACGCCAAGGCATCGGAACATTGCCTGGTCGGCCGCCTGGACTTTCTTCGAGGCGAGCACGACCGAGACCCCATCCCGGCTCAGAAGAGCCATCGGGCCGAGCCGCATCTTGCTGCCCCGGTAGAAGGGACCCGATCCGACGAACTGGCCGTCGCCGAGCCGCTCGACCTTGAAACGGCCGACGCATGGCGCATGACCCGCCAGCCCCGAGATGGCACCGAGCGCGAACTCGCGCGCCACACCAACACCCGCCTCGTGGGCGCGGCGTGCCGACGGCGGATCGATCAGCAGGCCGACCACGGCACCTTGGGCGCCCCGGCGCAGCAACGCCTCCAGGATGCCGACGGTATCGCCGTTGGCACCCGCGCCAGGATTGTCCTGCGTGTCAGCGAGGATGACCGGCGGCCCGCCCGGCCGCGAGCGCGCGACCGCGCGCGCTACGCCCTCATCGGGCGGCAGGAACTCGGCCTGAAATTCGCTCTCAGCGTCCGCGATCGCCTGCGCCAGCCGCTCGACGGCGTCGGTGGCGCGCGCATCGAATCCGAATCCGGCCACGGAAGGCCCGCAATCGGCGATGTCCGCGGCCGGGAATCCGCCGGCGAAGGTCAGGATCGCATCGTGCTCGGTCTCGAGGGCCGCCAGGCGGTCGAACAGCTTGATCGACGGTTCGATCAAGGTGCATTGCGCGGACAGCGGGATGAGGAATCCCAGCTGGCGAAACGCCTTGATTGGTGCATCGCCGCGCTTGAGGATGCGGTCGAGCCACGCCGCCGCGCGCCGGCCGGTTTCGGCCATGTCGATGTGCGGATAGGTCCGGTACCCGATCAAGGTGTCGGCCGCGTCGATCATCGCGCGGGTCACGTTCGCATGATAGTCGAGCGTGACCACGAGGGGTGTCCGCGGCCCGACCAGAGCGCGGACGCGCGCCAGGAGCTCGCCCTCGCCATCGTCCAGGTGCTCGGTGACCATGGCGCCGTGCAGGTCGAGATAGACGGCGTCCGGCTTTTCCGCCCTGCCGAGTTCTTCGAGCAAGGCCCCGCTGATGCGCTCGTAGGCATCGCGCGTGACGTGCGCGGACGGCGTAGCGTTGGCCCAGATCAGCGGGATCAGCCGATGGCCCGCGGCACGCGCCGCGGCGGCAAAGCCGTCGAGCGGGATGTTCATGCCGCCGACGACTTCGACGGCGCGGGCGCCGCGCGTCAGCGCGGGCCAGCCGCCGCCGCTCTCGAAGTCCGCATAGGTCGCCTTCGACGGCGCGAAGGTGTTGGTCTCGTGGTGGAAGCCTGCAACCGCGATGACTGCCATAGCGCCGTCTTAAGGACCTATCCGAGCTTCACGTCGCTGATCTGGATGACCGGCTGGATGTTCGTGTAGTTCGGAATGTCCGCCATGATGGCCTTGGCGTGCGGGCCGAAGGCCTTCTGAAACGCTTCCACCGAGTCCAAATACAGGTGCCCCATAGCCATGTAGGCGGGCTTCGAGCCGGGCTCACCGCCGCTCATTCCCTGCTCGACCGCAATCTTCTTGCACGCCGGCCCCAGCTTCTCCTGGACCATCGGCATGTGAGACTTGCAGTAATAGTCCATGTTGAAGGTTTTGCCGTCGCCGCTCGGATACAGGACGCTGACCTTGATCATCTCTGACCTCCCTCGTTGCTGACGCAGCGACCGCTAACCGATGCCGACCACCCTGTCCATAAACCCTTCGGCCTAGATGTCCGCGTATACGTGCGTCTCCGACGCGGCACCGGGGTGCGTGACCGCACCTTTCTGCGCCGGGCCGACGGTCTGGGCGTACTTCCACAACGTCCCCGACTGGAACTCATGCGTGCGTGGCTTCCATGCCTTGCGCCGCTCCTCAAGTTCCGCCGCCGACAGCCGCACGTCGAGCGTGCCCTTCTCGGCGTCGATGTCGATCACGTCGCCGTCCTTGAGCAGACCGATCGGCCCGCCCACCGCCGCCTCGGGGCCCACATGGCCGATGCAGAAGCCGCGTGTGCCGCCGGAGAAGCGGCCGTCGGTGATCAGCGCCACCTTGTCGCCCCAACCCTGGCCGTAGATCGCCGAGGTGGTCGACAGCATCTCGCGCATGCCGGGCCCCCCCTTCGGGCCCTCGTAGCGCAGAACGAGCACGTCGCCCATCTTCACCTTCTGGGTGAGCACGGCGGTGAGCGCATCCTCCTCGCGATCGAAGACGCGCGCCGGGCCGCTGAACTTGAGGTTCTTCATGCCGGCGATCTTCACGATCGCCCCTTCGGGCGCCAGGTTGCCCTTCAAGCCCACCACGCCGCCTGTGGTCGAGATCGCGTTCTTCACGCGATAGATCACCTTCTGGTTCTCGGGGAATTTCACCTCGCGCAGGTTCTCCGCCAGGGTCTTGCCGCTGACGGTGATGCAGTCGCCGTGCAGGAGGCCGGCATCGAGCAGCTCCTTCATGACAACGGGGATGCCGCCCACCTGATAGAGGTCGGTCGCCGTGTACTTGCCGCCGGGCATCAGGTCGGCGATGTAGGGCGTCTTGCGGAAGATGCGGCACACCTCCTCGAGCCCGAAATCGATACCCGCCTCGTTCGCGATCGCCGGCAGATGCAGGCCCGCATTGGTCGACCCGCCGGTCGCGGCCACGACGACGGCCGCATTCTCCAGCGACTTGCGCGTCACGACGTCGCGCGGCCGCAGGCGCGACTTGATTAGGCTCATGATCTGCTCGCCCGACTGCTCGCAGAAGCGGTCGCGGCTCTCGTAGGGGGCCGGCGTGCCGGCCGAGCCGGTTAGCGCCAGGCCGAGCGCTTCGGACACGCACGCCATCGTGTTGGCGGTGTACTGGCCGCCGCACGACCCGCCGGTCGGCAGCGCCGCGAGCTCGAGCTCCTTGAGGTCGGCGTCCGACATCTTCTTGGCCGCGTGCGCGCCGACGCCCTCGAAAACGTCGACGATCGTGACGTCCTTGCCGTGGAACCTGCCGGGCAGGATCGTACCGCCATAGATGAAGATCGACGGGATGTTGAGGCGCACCATCGCCATCATCAGGCCGGGCAGCGATTTGTCGCAGCCGGCGAGCCCGACCAGTGCGTCGTAGCAATGGCCGCGCACCGTGAGCTCGACGGAATCGGCGATCACCTCGCGGCTGACCAGCGAGGTCTTCATGCCGGCATGGCCCATGGCGATGCCGTCGGTGACCGTGATGGTGGTGAACTCGCGCGGCGTGCCGCCGGCGGCCTTCACCCCCTTCTTCACCGCCTGCGCCTGGCGCGACAAGGTGATGTTGCAGGGTGCGGCCTCGTTCCATGTAGTGACGACGCCCACCAGAGGCTGCGCCACCTCCTTCTCGGTCAGGCCCATCGCGTAGAGCATCGCGCGGTGCGGAGCGCTCGTCGGGCCCACGGTGGTGTGGCGGCTGGGAAGCTTGGATTTGTCGAAGGTCGTCGAAGCCATGGCGTCCTCGTGGTTCTCTTTGGCGGAACATACAAAGACCCGCCCACGTTGAACAGGGGCGTGCAACGCACGGCTGCCCCCCTTAAAATAGGGCCCCATCGCCGCGTTTGGAGGACGCCTCATGTCGGTCGCACCCTTGAAGAAAAATGCCAAGACCGTGCGCGAGCAGGTCAGCGCCGAGGAATGGCAGAAGCGGGTCGATCTCGCCGCCTGCTACCGGCTGATGGACCTGTACGGCATGACCGAGATGACCGCCAACCACATCACCACACGGGTGCCCGACGAGGATGGCGCATTCCTCATCAACCCGTACGGCATGCTCTACGACCAGATGACGGCGTCGTGCTTCGTCAAGATCGATCTCGACGGGAACGTCCTGTTCAACCCGACCGAGTTCGGCATCAACCGCGCCGGCTATGTGATCCACAGCGCCATCCACCGCGCCCGCCACGACGTCGACTGCGTCATCCACAGTCATACGATCGCCGGCATGGCGGTCTCGGCGATGAAATGCGGCCTCCTGCCGCTCGCCCAGACCTCGATGCGCTTTGCGAAGATCGCTTACCACGACTACGAAGGCATCGTGCTGAACCTCGACGAGCAGGACCGCCTCCTGAAGAATCTCGGCGAGGGCGACGGCCTGATCCTGCGCAATCACGGTCTCCTGGTCGCGTGCGCCAGCATCCCCGAGGCGTTTAACGCGATGTTCCGGCTCGAACGTGCCTGCCAGGTGCAGGTCGCTGCGCTCTCCTGCAACGTCGAACTTCAGGTGCCGCCCGACAACGTCGTGGCGGAATCGTACCGGCTCTATCAACCTGGGGTGCGGCGGAAATTCGGCGTGCTCGAATGGCCGGCGCTCTTGAAGAAGCTCGACCGGATCGATCCGTCCTATCGCGATTAGAGTGGCTAGTTCAGCGGGCCGAGCAGGCCTTCGAGGCGCTGTTTGAGCGTGGCGAGGTTGTAGGGCTTGATCACGTAGCCGTTGACACCAAGTTTCTTCGCGGCCGCGACGTCTCCGGGATTGGTATTGCCCGTGACCATGAGGAAGCGGATGTCTTTCATCTCCTTGTCCTCGCGCACCTTCTGCAGGAGCTGCAGGCCGTTGAGGTCCGGCATGGTCCAGTCGGCGAGGATGAGGCCGTAATCCTTGGCCTCTTTCAGCTTCTCGAGCGCCTGCAGACCGCCAACGGCGACATCGACTTTGGTGAACCCGAGGCCCCTCAGCTGGCTCCTAAGAGTTCGGGCGATATTTTCGAAGTCATCCACGACCAGAATGTGGATGTGCTTGTCGGCCGCCATGTGCAGAGAACCCCGACCTACGAAACCAGGCCGGGATTCAACCCGAAATTGGTGAACAATTGGTAAGCCTCTTCACTGTCGGCGCCGGTACGCCGTCAGCTCAAGGGGCCCAGGACAGCTTCCACCCGCTGCTTGAGCGTGGCGACGGTGAACGGCTTGATGATGTAATTGTTCACGCCCGCCTTCTTCGCGAGCACCACGTTTTCCGGCGCATTCTGTGCGGTGATCATGATGAACGGAATGTGCTTGGTTTTGATGTCCTGCTTCACCGCCTTGAGCAGGTCATAGCCGTTCATCCGCTCCATGTTCCAGTCGGAGATGATGAGACCGTACGCCGTGATATCGGCCCGCAGCTTCTCAAGCGCGATGAGGCCGTCCTCGGCCATATCGACGTTCGGAAAACCGAGCTCCTTGAGAAAGGAGCGCAGGTTCAGACAGACCGCCTTCGAGTCGTCCACCACCAGCACGCGCTTTTGCTTGTCGACAGCCAAGTTGCCCCCATCCCGCGCCACGCGACGTTGTAGCGCAAATTTATTAATTGTTTTTTAGTCGCCCCTGGTCGTCTTTCTACCGCGTTCTGGCGCCCACGGGAACGGTCGCACGCCAAAATATTTTTACCGCAGAACGGGGGGAGAGCACGGGAGCCGCGGCTGTGTAAGCCAGATGTAAGTGACCGCTACAAGGCTTCGACCTCCTGCCGGGCATACCGCCACGTCACCGGGCGAGCTTTTGATTCATCTCGGCCTGCGTGACGGCGCCGTCGGCGAAGCCGAAGGTTCCGCCGCTGCGTAACTCCGCCGCGGCGCGCTGCACGAGCCCGAGCGTCGCCCGCATAATCGCGCCGCCGACGCTCACCCGTGCCACGCCGAGCGCCTTGAGCTCGGGCACCGACGGACTGCCCGGGCCGGCCAGGATGTTGATCGGCCCGTTGATGGCAGCCACCAGCCGGCCGATCGTATCGGGGTCGGCAAGCCCCGGAATGAAAATGCAGTCCGCCCCGGCTTCGAGATAGGCGCGGCCGCGGTGGACCGTCTCCTCGAAGGACTTGGCATCTTGCGGCTGGTTGAAGATCCGCGCCGCGAGATAGGAATCGGTTCGCGCGTTGATCACGAACGGAATGCCGGCCGCCTCGGCGGCACGGCGTGCGGCGTGGATCCGCGCCACAGCCAGGTTCATCGAGCACAGAGGCTGCTCGCGCCGATGCGTGCCGTCTTCGATGTTGGCGCCGACGACGCCGCCCTCGATGGCCCGGCGGATCGTCTCCTCCGTGTCCCCCGGCTCCGGCCCGTATCCAGCCTCCAGATCCGCCGTCACCGGCACGCGCATCCGCCGCGCGATCCGGCTCACCGCATCGAGCATCTCGTCGCGGCTGATCTTTTCACCGTCCGGGTAGCCCAACGCAAACGCAACCCCGGCGCTGGTGGTGGCGATCGCGGGATAGCCCGCCTCTTCCACGATGCGCGCGCTCGCGATGTCCCACGCATTGGGCAGGACCAGGATGTCCGGCCCGTGGTGGAGCTGCCGCAGCGTCTCGGCCTTCTTCCGCAATTCGTCGCGATCCATCGGTCCTCCTCCGGCCAGAGAGGATCAATATCGCACCTTGTCGGGCTTGGCGTCCCATTCGGCGAACACAAACTTGGCTTCGTCGGCCAGCAATCGTTCGCTGGGCAGCGCGCGCTGGTCTGGCGGCCGTCCCACCTCGTCGTAGAACGCCGCGTCGTCGAACCCGATCGCGGCGGCCTCGACCCGCGTGTTGCCGTAGTAGAGATGCCCGATGCGCGCCCAGAGGATCGCGCCCAGGCACATGGGACACGGCTCGGCGGTCGCGTAGATCTGCGCGCCGTCCAGGCTGAACCGGCCAAGGCGCTGACAAGCTTCGCGGATGGCGACGATCTCCGCATGCGCGGTCGGATCGCGGGTGGCGAGCACGCGGTTCCATCCCTCGCCGACGATGCGGCCCCCGTGCACCACGACGGCGCCAAACGGCCCGCCCTCGCCGGCGCGCATCTTGACGCGACTGAGCTCGATCGCGCGGCGCATGAACACGTGGCGCGGATCGTCGGCCGTCATGTCTTGCGCAGGTACTTGTTCGGCAGCAGCGCCGTAACCGGAACGCGTGCCACGTCGCCGTTGTCCGGCACGATCACCGTGCAGTTCGGCGCGAAATCGGCCAGCATCTCGCGGCAGATGCCGCACGGCGAGACGATCTGGATCTCGCGATAGGTTTCGCGCGGACGCGGGTGGCGCACCGACACGATGGTCTCGATCTCGGCGTCGCCCGCCGACATCGCCTGCCCGACCGCGATCGCTTCGGCGCACACGGATGCGCGCCCGACATAAGTGTCGAGGTGCACCGCCGTGTAGATGCGGCCCGACCGCGTGCGCAATGCCGCGCCGATGTGATGGCGGTTTTCCTTGTAGCGGTCGGTGATGACGCGCCGTGCAGCCTCGACAAGCTCGAGATCGGCGGGCGAAAGATCGGTTGGCATGGCTAGAGCCGCCCGGGCATTGGAGAAGAAGACCGAGGCGCAGGCCCGCCGGCACCGCTTGGCCGGAGATCGCTCATGCCGGCCAGCTCGCTAGTCGATCTGGCCGGTGATGCGCCGGATTTCCTTCTGGACCAGCCGCTCGGTGAGCGAGGTCAGGTTGCGATCGAGCCAGTCCTTGAGCAGCGGCCGCAGGCAATCCCGCACCACGTCCTCGAGCGTGCGGCCGCCGGCGCTGATGCGATTTAGGCTCGCCAGCGCATGGGCCGAGGCGGCGGCAGTCGACTCGGATACCAGCGCGTCCAGTTCCGACATGGCCGAACGCGGGGCCATGGGCATCGGCGGCGCCTCCTCGGGCGCCAGCTCCGTCAATTCGAGTACCGGTTCGGGCTCCGGCTCGGGCTCAGGTTCCGGTTCGGGCTCCGGCTCGGGTTCGGGCGGCGGCGGGGGCGGCTCAGGCTCGGGCTCGGGTGCTGCTGCCACCGGTTCCGGTTCGGGCTCCGGCTCGGGCGGCGGCGGTGGAGGCGGCGGCGGGGCTGCAGCCTTCGGCGGCGCAGCTGCCGGCGCCGGCGCGGCTGCCGGCTCGGGCGCCGCCGGGGGCGCCTTGCCTGCTTCGCCGCCGTCTTCGGAAATAATTCGCCGGATGGAGGCGAGAATTTCCTCCATCGAAGGTTCGGCGGACGCTGCCTTTGGATCGGCCATGAATCGAATCCGGTTTGTCTTTCAAGCTATTCGAGAGCGCGGCGGAACGCCAGCACAATTGCGCGGCATCGCCCTACCGGAGCCGACTCGGGCCCGGCCCGGGGCGCTCAGCTTATCGCGAGCCCGGCTCCAGGGTCTTTCCGCGGGCCTGCGGGTCGTCGATGTTGGTGCCGAACCAGCGCCCGCGGGTGTCGTTGTAATGCGCCACGGGGTCGTAGATGTCGACCGGCAGGTTGAGGTTGCGCGCCAGCAACGTGCCGACCGATGCCGCCAGCTGGTAGGCGAAGACAACCTCGTCGCGTTGCGAGCCGACGAGGTTCACCCGGGCCGAGAAGAGATCCTGTTCGGCGTTCAGCACCTCGATGACCGTGCGCAACCCGACGCGCTGCTCCTGCTGGATGCCCTCGAGTGCGATTTCGGCGGCGTGCACCTGTGCCTGGAACGACTGGATCTGCGCGCGCGCCGAGCTCAGCTGGTCCCAGTTCTGGATCGCGCCCGTTTCGGTCGAACGCTGCTGCGTCTGAATGTCGATGCGCCGCTGGCCTGCCGTCTGCTTGGCCTGCCGCGCCTGCGCATCCACGAGACCAGCCTGGTACAGCGGCAGCGTGACCGTGACCGCCACGCTCGCGTCGTCCTGCTGCACGCCGCGGCCAACGCCGCCGCCAGTCTCCGTGTTCCGTTGGACGATGCCCGTCAGGTTCACCTGCGGCAGTTTCTGCCCGAGGAACGTGTCGACTGCGTCGGCAGCCGCTTTCTCGTTGTAACGCGCGGTGATGATGTCGGGATTGTTTGCAATCTCTTTCCGCACCTGCGCCTCCGTGGTCGGCAGCGACGGCGGGAGGTGCGGCGGACTGACGCGACGGGGCGCCGGCTCGCCGATCACCTGCTCGTACGCGGCGCGAGAAGACGCGAGATTGCCCTCCGCCTGGATGCGAGCGGCGACGCCCTGTTCGAGCCGCGCCTCGGCCTGGGCGACGTCGGTCCGCGTGACCTGCCCGACCTCGAACTGGTTCTGTGTCTGGTCGAGCTGCGCGCGCAACACCTGTTCGTTGTTGATGCTGAGATCCAACGTCGCCTGATCGCGCAGCAGGTTGGCATACACCGTCGCGGCCTGCAGCAGAACCTGCTGCTCGGTGCTCGTCAGAGATGCGCGTCCAGCCTCGACATTGTTCTCTGCCTGACTGACGGCTGCGACGGTCTGGCCGCCGCGGTAGAGAGGCTGAGTGAGCTGCAGGCTCGCCGAATCGGGCGTGCGATAGCGATCGAGAATCGTCGTGGTGTAGCCCGGGCCCGGCGTGGAATTGCTGCGCGACCGGCTGGTGTCGAACGCCTTCCCCAGCGAGCCGTTGAGCGTGACGGTCGGGCGCCAGCCGGAGAGTGCTGCCGGCACGCCTTCATCGAGCGCCCTGAGCTGCGCCCGGGCTGACAGCAGTTGCGGGTTCGAGCGGTAGGCGGCGGACAGCGCATCGTCGATGGTCTGGGCCGTGGCACGATCGCCCATCGCCAACGCCAACAGAACAGCGCCGATCGCGAGCGCGAGTTCTGGCAGACGCGGCGTGAGACGCGTCGTCAAAATACAAATCCCGGTTCGAGTTGAAGGCCCGGCAGGACCGGGGTGCCGGCATCGAATACGACGCGGCGCGACAAGGCGCCGCCCACCCGCGTGATGAGGGTCGCCCGGCCCGGTTCGCCCGCCGGTGCAATCACCGCGACGAGGCGCCCGCCTTCGGCCAATTGCTCGGTGATACTGGGCGGAACGCGCTCGACGGCGCCCGCGAAGAGGATCACGGCGTACGGCGCCGCGGCGGCAAAGCCGCCGGCCAGCGGTCCGACAACCACTTTTGCATTCGAGACGCCGAGGCGGCGCAGGTTGGCCTCGGCCTGGCGTCCAAGCTCAGGATCGCTCTCGAGCGTCACGACGCGCGCCGCCAGGCGCGCCAGGACGGCGGCGCCATAGCCGGTGCCGCAGCCCACCTCCAGAACCGTGTCGCCCGGCTTGACCGCCGCCGTCTGGACGAGCCGGGCGAACACCATCGGCTCCATCAGAAAGCGGCCGCCGCCGAGAGGAACGTCCTCATCGACGTAGGCGACGCCGCGCAACTGGTCCGAAACGAAGCCCTCGCGCGGGACCTCGAGCAGCGCTTCGAGCAGTCGCGGGTCGGTAACCTTGTTGGGACGGACCTGGCTTTCGACCATGTTCAGGCGGGCGGCGGCGTAGTCTGGCATCAAGACCAAAACCTCTGAACGAAAGTCGCAATCAGGTCTGCGCGGTTATAAGGAATTACCTCGGGAATGACAATCACACCGCATCAGTTGCGCCGGCCGCGAGTCGGCCGGCGTTGACCCGCACGCCCGCCAGCTTCTATATGTCGGGCGCGTCCGCGCGGACGGCCCCGTGAGCGACGCTAAATAGGGGCCGGGAGCGGCCGGGTAGCAAAGTGGTAATGCTCGGGACTGCAAATCCCGCACGCGCCGGTTCGATTCCGGCCCCGGCCTCCATTCTCACGATTCTCACGCGAGTCGTGCGTGCCTTGACGGTCTCGCGGAGAAATTTTCACGGTTCCCGGCGTGTCGGGCTGGCATGTGCGAACCGGACTGGGCTATAACGCGCCGAATTTGATCCCCGGTAGCTCAGCGGTAGAGCAACCGGCTGTTAACCGGTTGGTCGGGGGTTCGAATCCCTCCCGGGGAGCCAGCTTTCTTGAACCCGTCCCTCTTGGGACGGGTTTTCTTTTAGATGCGGCGACAATAAATACAATTTAATCAATATTTTAGTTTCGCTGCGCTAACACTTCTTTAAGTTTTGACCGCTACGGTCGTCCGCAGATCGTGCCGATTCCTCTATGGCGGCGCGGCCTCAGGCCAGAAAAGGCCTGCAACCTTCCCCTAGAATTAGGAGAACTCGTTATGGCTTCTATTAACACCAACGTTGGCGCCCAAGTGGCGCTGGTCAATCTCTCGACCACTCAGTTCAACCTCAACACCACGCAGAACCGCATCTCCACCGGCCTCAAAGTCACGGGTCCGGTCGACGACGCGGCTGACTTCGCAATCGCTCAGGGCCTCCGCTCGAACATCAACGCCTTCTCGGCGGTTCAGCAGAGCCTCTCGTCCGCAACCGGCGTTCTGTCGGTGGCCATCGCGGGCGCGACGTCGGTCTCGAACCTCTTGTCGTCCATCAACAGCACGGCGATTCAGGCGTCCAACCCCTCGAATACCGCCAGCCAGCAGTCGATCCTGCAGAACAACTTCAACGCCCAGCTGTCACAGCTGAACACCTTCATCAACAACGCGGTGTACAATGGTTTGAATTTGCTCTCGGCAAATTCGGCCAGCGTCACCATCACCTCGACGATCTCGGGCGGCCAGCTCGTGCTGACCAACGCCTCGAGCCTGTCGGGCGTGTCGGCCGCGCTGTCCAGCGGTGTTGGCACCACGGCCGCGGCACTGGCGCTGTTGAGCACCATCACCGCGCAGGAGCTGGTCGTAGGCACGGGCCTCGGCACCCTGGGCGCCTCGCAGAACTCGGTGAACTTCCTGTCGACGTTCACCCAGGCTCTGTCAAACTCGGTGACGCAAGGCCTGGGCTCGCTGGTCGATGCGAACCTGGCGCAGGAAAGTGCCAAGCTGCAGTCGCTGCAGGTGCAGCAGCAGCTCGGCGTTCAGGCGCTCGGCATCGCCAACGCCCGCCCGCAGATCCTGCTGTCACTCTTCCGTTAGTCGTCGGGTCCGCGGGAGCGGCGGCCGCCGGGCCGCCGCCACCGCTTCGTATCGAAGTCATTCGCCTCAAGGCCTGGGTCTCGACCCAGGCCTTTTTTTATCGGCCCCCCGGTCATTGAATCTGCTGCAGGATTTGGAATTAACCCGTTAACCAAGTCCTTGCGTCGCAACTCTTTTTTGAACCTGTTGCGACAGCAGCTCGATTGACCTCCCCATAGAATTCGGATAATTTTTCGTTAATCGCACGAGGAATACCTCGGCGAGGAAGCCGGGCATTAAGTCCGACCAAATGGGTGGCCAGAAGGTCACCTAGAACCTAGAAACAGGAGACCCGAATGACTTCGGTCAACACCAATGTTGGTGCGCTTGTTGCGCTCCAAAATCTCAACAACACCCAGTTCAACCTCAACAAAACGCAAAACCAAGTCTCGACCGGATTGCGCATCAGCAACCCGATCGACGACGCAGCCGACTTTGCGATCGCGCAAGGGCTGCGCTCGAACATCACCGCCTACACCTCGGTCCAGCAAAGCCTGTCGAGTGCCACCGGCGTCCTGTCGGTTGCAATCGCGGGGGCCACGTCGGTGTCCAATCTGCTGGCCTCGATCAACAGCACGGCCATTCAGGCATCCAACCCCTCGAATACGGCAAGCCAGCAATCGATCCTGGCGGCCAACTTCAACGCCCAACTGG
Organism: Alphaproteobacteria bacterium; assembly: GCA_035506575.1. Classification (GTDB taxonomy): domain Bacteria; phylum Pseudomonadota; class Alphaproteobacteria; order CACIAM-22H2; family CACIAM-22H2; genus DATJPD01. Next base: position 33,765 of record DATJPD010000184.1, on the reverse strand, counting down.
CGCAGCTCAACACGTTCATCTCCAACTCGGTCTACAACGGGTTGAACCTGCTGTCGGCGGGGGCGGCGAGTGTCACCATCACCCAGACGATCTCGGGCGGACAGCTGACGATCACCAATGCCTCGAGCCTCGCCGGCGTGTCGGCGGCGATTTCAAGCGGGGTGGCGACGACGGCCGCAGCACTGTCGTTGATCAGTACGATCACCGCCCAGCAACTGGTGGTCGGAACCGCACTCGGCACACTGGGTGCGTCGCAGAACTCGATCAACTTCCTCACGACGTTCACCCAGACCCTGTCGAACGCAGTGACGCAGGGCTTGGGCTCGCTGGTGGATGCGAACCTGGCGCAGGCCAGCGCACAACTCCAGGCCCAACAAGTCCAGCAGCAGCTCGGCGTGCAGGCGCTCAGCATCGCGAACGCGAGGCCGCAGATACTGCTGTCGTTGTTTCGGTAGTTCGGCCGCGGGGCCGACCGCGACAACGAGCGGCAACGTCCCGTCGACGACGGGACTCTGATCAAGGCCCGGACGGTTTCCGTCCGGGCCTCTTTTTTTCCGCCCCAATCCGCCCGCCCTCTTTTCGCCGTACGTCAGCCGCATATGTAAGACGCGAAAAGATATGCCGACGAGCTCGCGTGATGTCCCGGTTTGCCCATGCCTGCCTGATCGCCATCCTCGCGGGGCTGCCGGTACGCACCGCCGCAGCGCAGAGCGCCCCCACAACGCCGGCCCCCGCGGTCATCACGGGCATCACCGACAACGATCTCTATGGCCCCGACAATCGGGACCGGCACTACACCAATGGCCTGCGCTTTGCCTGGATGTCGGCCGACGGCGATCTCCCGCGATGGGCGCGGTCGCTGGCCGACGACCTGCCGCTTCTCGATCCGAGCGCTCCCCATCGGATCGGGTGGACGCTTGCACAATCGATGTTCACGCCGCAGAACAAGGCAGCGTCGGCCCCGGTCCTGAACGACCGTCCCTACGCCGCGTGGCTCTATGGCGGCGTCAAGCTGCAGACGGAACGGTCGGATCGCCTCGACACCGTCGAGCTCGACGTGGGCATGGTGGGCCCGGCCGCACTGGGCCAGCAGGTACAGGACGACTGGCACCAGCTGATCGGGGTCTCGGGTGCGAACGGCTGGTCGCATCAGATCAAGAATGAGCCGGGGCTCGACCTGATGCTGGAGCGGTTATGGCGCGTGCCGCTGACGGCCGGTGCCGACGACAGCGGCGAGCCAGGCGTCGACCTGGTTCCGAATGCGGTCGCGAGCCTCGGGAACGTCTTCACCTACGGCGGCGGCGGGATCACGCTCCGCTTCGGCAACGACCTGCAGGCCGATTTCGGCCCGCCGCGGATCAGCCCGGCCGTGCCCGGTTCGGACTCCTTCCACCCGCGCCAGGGCTTCGGCTGGTACGTTTTTGCCGGCGCCGGGGGCCGCGCCGTCGTTCGCAACATCACGCTCGACGGGAATACGTTCTCCGACAGCCAGTCGGTGCGCAAGCGCCCGCTGGTCGCCGACCTCCACGGCGGCGTGGCCCTCATGTACGACAACGCGCGGCTCGCCTACACGCTGACCGCGCGCAGTAAGGAATTCTACGGCCAGAACGGCTATGACTATTTCGGCTCGCTCGAGCTGTCGTGGGCGTTTTGAGGGATCGGGTCAGCGGCCGGAGAAGACCGGCTTGCGCTTTTCCATGAACGCGCGCCGCCCCTCCACGTAGTCCTGGCTGGCGTTGCATTGTTTCACCAGGCGCTCGCAGAGATCGGGATCGCGGGCTTCGGGATCCTTCAGCGCCTCCACCACGATCTGCTTGATCGAGCCCACCGTCAGCGGCGCGTTGGCTGCGATCGTCGCGGCGTAATTCGCCACAAACGTGTCCAACTCGCCGTCGGCGACGATCCGGTTGACGAGCCCCATCTCCTTCGCCTCCCGCGCCTCGAACTGGCGGGCGGTGAAAAAGATCTCCTGCGCGAAGGACGGGCCGACGAGATCCACCAGCCGCTTCACGCCGGAGTAGCCGTAGCCCAGCCCGAGCTTTGCCGCCGGGATCCCGAACTTGGATCCCTCGGTGCAGATGCGCAGATCGCAGCAGATGGCGAAGGCGAGCCCGCCTCCGATGCAATAACCGCGGATCATGGCGATCGACGGTTTGGGCAAATTCGCCATCGTCTCGAACGCGGCATTCGTCACGTCGCCGTAGCGCTTGAACCCTGCCTCCGACGAGCGCTCCTTCTCGAACCGCGAGATGTCAGCACCCGACACGAAGGCCTTCCCGCCGGCTCCGGTCACGATCACCACCCGGATCGCAGGATCCGACGCGAAATCGTTCAGGATTTCGACCACTGTCCCCCACATCTCGAGCGACACCGCGTTGTGGCGCTCCGGATTGTTGAAGATCATCCAGCCGACGCCGCCCTCTTTCCTCGCGATCATCTTGTCGCTTGGCATCGCCCCCTCCCCGGCTCGCTAGACAACCTTTTGCGCGCGCAGCTTCTCGACGGTCGCCGCATCGAGGCCAAGCTCGTGCAGCACCTCGTCGGTGTGCTGGCCGAGAGCCGGCGGGTGCGCCGCCACGTGGCTCGGCGTGCGCGTCAGCACGACCGGCTGACCGACATATTCGACCGGCCCCTTGCCCACCTTGTCGAGCGCCTGCGCGATCCCGAGATGGCGCACTTGCGGATCGGCGAACACCTGGTCGATCGAGTAGATCGGGCCGCACGGCACGCCGGCTTCGTTGAAACGCGCGATCCAGGTGGCGCTGGTTTCGGTCGCCGTGCGCGCGTTGATGGCCTCGTTCATCGCGGCGCGATTCTTGGACCGCGCGGCGGATGTCGCGAAATTCGGATCCTTCATCCACTCCTCGCCGCCCACGACGCGGCAGAAGCGCTCCCAGATCTTTCCGCCCGTCACCGCGAGGTTAATGTGGCCGTCCTTGGTCTTGAACACGCCCGTGGGGATGCTGGTGGGGTGATCATTGCCCGCCTGCTTGGCCACATCGTGCTTCATCAGCCAGCGCGACGCCTGGAAGTCGAGCATGAAGATCTGCGCCTGGAGCAGCGACGTATGGAGCCACTGACCGCGACCCGAGACTTCGCGCTCGAGCAGCGCCACGAGGATTCCATAGGCGCAGAAGATCCCCGCGCACAGATCGGCGATCGGAATGCCGACACGAACCGGCCCTTGTCCCGGCAAGCCGGTGATCGACATCAGTCCGCCCATGCCCTGCGCGATCTGGTCGAACCCGGGCCGGCCGCTGTACGGACCGTCCTGACCGAAACCGGAAATGCTCGCATAGACGAGCCGCGGATTGACCGCCGACAGGGCGTCATAGCCGATGCCCAGCCGTTCCTTCACGTCGGGGCGGAAATTCTCGATGAGCACGTCGGCTTTCCCAACGAGCCGCTTCAGGATCGCGACCCCCTCGGGATGCTTGAGATTGAGCGTGATGCCGCGCTTGTTGCGCTGCAGATTCTGGAAATCGGAATCCTCGCGCGGCCCCCCCATTCCTTCGCCCTCGTCGAGGCCGGGGGGCATTTCGATCTTGATGACGTTGGCGCCCCAGTCGGCCAGCTGGCGCACGGCCGTAGGCCCGGAGCGCACTCGCGTCAGATCGATCACGGTAAATCGCGACAGAGCAGCGGACGCCGAGGGGATTGTCATAGCCCGGATCCCAAGTGAACCAAGCACTTCAGATAGCAGCTAGCTGTCCACCGGCAAAGTGGATAGGCCACTGCAGGCATGATGCAAAAGGGCAACACTGTGCTCGAAAAGCGGGGCACCCCCTGTATTATGGTGTGGAAAAGTATTAATGATTCAGGGCGTCGCGCGACGGGCAATCGCGCGGGCGCATTAACGATGGTGGGGTTCTCATGATTCGAACGGCGTCCATTCTCGCGAGCGCGGCGTTTGTCGGCTGCGCGCTTTGCGCATTGGCGCAACCCGCGTTCGCTCAAATGTCCGACAGCCCGACCACTGGGCCTTACGTCAGCCTCGGCGCCGGCGCGCAGTGGCTGGAAGATGCCAAGACGCGCAACGCGGCGCTCAACACCAAATACAAATTCGATGTCGGCCCGGCGGTCATCGGCGCTCTCGGTTACGGCCTCGGCAACGGGTTCCGCGTCGAAGGCGAGATCGGCTATCGGGACAGCAGCGTCAAGAGCGGATCCGGCTCGGCCAAGGCCTTGGACTTCATGGGGAACGCCCTCTACGATTTCCACATGGGCTGGCCGGTCACGCCCTATGTCGGCGGCGGCATCGGCTTTGCCAGGGTCAATTTCGATGGCGTCGGGATCCCAACCCCGCCCGGCGGCCGCATCGACGACACGGACAGCCAGTTCGCCTATCAGGGCCTCGCCGGAGTCGCGTATGCGATCAACCAGAACCTGAAACTCGACGTCGGCTACCGCTATTTCGCCACGACCAATCCGCATTTTAAATCCAGCGTCGGCACTGTCGGCAGCGAGTATCGCGACCACACCCTCTTGGTTGCGCTGCGTTGGGAATTCGGTGCACCGCCGCCTCCGCCGGCGGCGCCCATGCAGCCCGCGGCCGTCACGCCGCCCCCGCCGGCCCCGCCCGCGCCGCAGATCCAGCGCTCGTACCTGGTGTTCTTCGACTTCGACAAGTCGGATATCACCCCGGAGGCGCAGCGGGTGATCCAGCAGGCGGCGGCGAATGCCAAGCAGGGCAGCGTCAGCCGGATCCAGGCGACCGGTCATACGGACCGCGCCGGCACGGAGACTTACAACATGGCCCTGTCGATCCGGCGCGCGAATGCCGTGAAGGCGGCCCTCGTGCGGCAGGGAATCCCCGAGAACGAGATCGTCGTCATCGGCAAGGGCGAGACCCAGCCGCTCGTGCCGACACCGGACGGTGTCCGCGAGCCGCAGAACCGCCGCGTGGAGATCCTGCTCCAGTAACGGCGCTCAACGCCGCAAAAACAAACGGGGCGCTCCTGATGGAGCGCCCCGTTCTCGTTTCAGGAGCGCTGGCTTTGGCGGCGTGACGGCTTCAGCGATCCGCCTCTTGGCGCGCGCTGAGGCGCAGCCCCCTCACCCGGTCCGTCGTGCACGCTTGGAGCGCCATGCCCAGGTTCGCCGCGCGGCTCGAGGAAAACTGCTCGAGATCGCGCGGCTGCAGCACCGAAACCTGCTGGAAAAGTGTGGCCGCGTTCTCGCAATAGGTGCTGGACGCCATGCTCTGCTTGGACGCGGCGTTGGCAAGGGCGGTCTCGAACGCCTCGAACCGGTGCTCGCCCGCGGATCCGTAGGTCTTCTTGAAATGCGACTGCAGAAGCTTCGAGTTGCGGACCAGCGACGGGCTCAGCCGGTGCACGAACTCGTTATAGCCGGCGATCATGCCAAGCTCGGGATTGCTGTCCCGGCACGCCAAAGCCGCGACCATCAGCTCCGACTGGAGCATCCGGACGTGGACGGCCGCCGTCTCCGCAGGGGTATAGCAATCCGCAGCGCGCGCTTGCATCCCCGGGCCGACGGCAACGCCCCACGCAACCGCCCACACCGCGATGGATCGAACCACGGGAACCCCCAATCTGCGACGCATACCGCAGATTAAAAACCATTTTTCTGCCGCATTCGACAGAAATCTGCCCAGGTTTTGCGCGCGCGCTGTGGGGGTCCACACCAAAGTACCGTAGATGCATCAAAAACGCGCCGGCTTGCCCCCTGGCACAAGCCTTGCTGAACAGGAATTAACCAGGAGGCCCACATGAACGACGCCAAGACCCAACTCGCCGACAAGATCATCGCGCTCAAAAAGAAGAAGAAATGGACCTGGGCGCAGATTGCCGAACGCATCGGCATGTCGCCCGTATGGACCACCGCCGCCCTGCTGGGGCAGATGTCCATGCTCGAACCGCAGGCCAAGATCGCGGCCGAGATGTTCGGGCTGTCTGCTGATGAGATGCAGACGCTCATCGACATCCCCTATCGCGGCTCGTTGCCGACGGCGGTGCCGACCGATCCGTTGATCTACCGCTTCTACGAGCTGGTCCAGGTCTACGGCACGACCTGGAAGGAGCTGATCCAGGAAGAGTTCGGCGACGGAATCATGAGCGCCATCGATTTCGAGATGGAGATGGACCGCAAGGCGGACCCCAAGGGCGACCGCGTGAAGATCACCATGTCCGGGAAGTTCCTGCCGTACAAGCGCTACTAGGGTTCAGTGGCCGACCACCAATTCGGCCTGCATCGCGCCGGCCTGCTTGATCGCCTGGAGGATCTCGATCTGATCGCGCACGCCGAGGTGCAGAGCGTTCAGCGAATTCACCAGTTCGCCGATCGTGCTGCCGGCAGGCAGGACGACGACACGGCCGTTGCCGCTTTCGGAGACCTCGACATTCGTGCGCGGTACCACCACCGTGCGGCCGGATGAGAACGGCGGCGGCTGGGAGACTTGCGGCGCCTCGGTTACACGCACGGTGAGGCCCCCGTGGCTGATCGCGACCGTGGAAAGCCGCACCTGGTCGCCGAACACGATCGTGCCCGTGCGGTCGTCGATCACCACGCGCGCGGCAGCCGGCGACTGGCTCGGCTGGACCGGCAGATTTTCGATGTCGGCAACCAGCTCGGCCGCGCGCCCGCCGTAGGACGGCGGGACGGTCACTTCGATATTCGTGTTGTCCTGCATGCGCGCGACCTCGGCACCGAGGCCCGCGTTGATCGCGCGGGCGACTTGGCGTGCCAGGGAGAAGTCGGGGTTGAGAAGCGACACGGTCACGGTCGACTGGCGGCTGAGGTTGAATTTCGGCGCGCGCTCGACGACCGCGCCGCCTGCGATATGCGCCGTCGCCACCACGCCCTGCGTCACCGACTGAGCACCGCCGGCGGCCGAGAACCCGCCGATCGATATCGGCCCTTGCGCCACCGCATAGACCTCGCCGTCGGGACCTACGAGCGGCGTCGGCTGCAAAATGCCGCCCTGCAGCGACATCGCGTCGCCGAGCACGCCGATGGCCACGTCGATGCGCGTGCCCGGCTGGGCAAACGCCGGCAGCGCAGCGCTGACCGACACCAGCGCCGCCGCCCGGCTGCGGATCGTCTGATCCGGGCTCGCCACGCCCTGCCGCTGCAACATGCCGCGCAGGCTCTGCCCCGTCGCCGGAAATGCCGGGCTGTCGCCGGTCCCAGCCAGGCCGGCGACGATGCCGGTGCCGACGAGACCGTTCTCGCGCACGCCGCCGATCGTCGCGATGTCCTTGATGCGCGATTGACCGAATGCCGGCGGGATCGCCGCCAATGCCGCGAGCAGTACGAAAACCAGCCGCGCCCCATTCATCCGCAAAGCGTAGCGAAATTCACAAGGTTCGGGTAGCGGCGCGGCGCGGCGTGAATTAACTTCGGCTCCTTCCTTCCGAGTCGATGAGCCGGTCCCGCATGGACAAAGATGACGTCCGCATCCGCCAGAACGACACGACCTATCAGGGCTATCTCAAGGTCGAGGCGTATCACCTCACGCATCGCCGGTTCGACGGAGATTGGATGCCCGAGATCCGGCGCGAAGTCCTGCGGCGCGGCGCCGCCGTCGCGGTCATGCTGTATGATCCCGGCCGCGACGCCGTCCTATTGATCGAGCAATTCCGCATCGGCGCGTATGTGAACGGCCGGCCGCCCTGGATCATGGAGATCGTCGCCGGCATGGTCGGCGCGGGCGAGGATCCGGCCGACGTGGCGCGCCGCGAGGTGCGCGAGGAGGCCGGCTGCGACGTGCTGGACCTCGTGCCGGTGTACGATTACCTCGTCAGCCCCGGATGCATGGATGAGACCGTGAACCTGTTCTGCGGCCGCATCGATGCGGACGGGCTCGGCGGCCATCACGGTCTGTCGGAAGAAGGCGAAGACATCCGCGTGGTCGTCAAGCCGTTCGCCGAGGCGTGGATCGATCTCGAGCAAGGACGGCTTGCCAACTCGATCACGATCGTCGGCATGCTGTGGCTCAAGCTGCACCGGGACGAACTGCGGCAACGCTGGCCGGTGCCGCCGAAACCGTCCGCGCCGGGTTGAAGCAGGCATCCATACCGCCTAATCTGGCGAGCATGGACATTCGCAAAGACGTCATCGACAGCATCGGCCGAACCCCGCTCATCCGCCTCCATCGCGCGTCCGAGGCGACCGGCTGCGAAATTCTCGGCAAGGCCGAGTTCATGAATCCCGGCGGCTCGGTCAAGGATCGCGCGGCCTTGTTCATCATCAAGGATGCCGAGGAGCGCGGGCTGCTGCGACCCGGCGGCGTCATCGTGGAAGGGACCGCGGGCAACACCGGGATCGGCCTGGCGCTGGTCGCCAACGCACGCGGGTATCGCACCGTGATCGTGATGCCGAACACCCAGAGCCAGGAGAAGAAGGACGCGCTGCGGCTCTGCGGCGCCGACCTGCGCGAGGTTCCGGCGGTCCCCTACGCCAATCCCAACAACTACGTGAAGGTGTCGGGGCGCCTCGCCGAGGCCATCGCGAAGGCCGAGCCGGCCGGCGCCGTCTGGGCCAACCAGTTCGACAACGTCGCCAACCGCCGCGCCCATATCGAGACGACCGCACCGGAGATCTGGGAGCAGACGAACGGCAAGGTCGACGGCTTCGTCGCTGCGGTCGGTACCGGCGGCACGCTCGCGGGCACGGCAATCGGGCTCAAGCAGCGCAATCCCAAGATCCGTATCGCCCTCGCCGATCCGATGGGGGCTGCCCTCTACAGCTGGTACAAGAATGGCGTGCTCAAGGCGGAAGGCAGCTCGATCACCGAGGGCATCGGCCAGGGGCGCATCACGAAGAACATGGAGGACGCACCGATCGACGAGGCGTTCCAAATTCCCGACAGCGAGGGAATCCCCATCGTGTTCGACCTGGTGAAGGACGAAGGGCTCATGCTCGGCGGCTCGACCGGCATCAATGTCGCGGGCGCCATCCGGCTCGCCAGGCAGATGGGCCCGGGCCACACGATCGTGACCATCCTGTGCGACAGCGGCTATCGGTACGCGACGAAGCTGTTCAATCCGGAATTCCTGCGCTCCAAGAACCTCCCGGTGCCGGGATGGCTGGAGGGCAAGGAGGCCGTGAAGGTGCCCACGCCGCTTGTGAGTGCGTGACCATGGCGGACTACGTGCATCCGGAATCGTTGGTCTCGACCGAGTGGCTGGCCGGCCGGCTCGAGCATCCCGATCTCAGGGTCTTCGATGCCACCTACCATCTGCCGCATCTGAAGCGCGATGCGCGCGCCGAATATGCCGCCGCGCATATCCCGGGTGCCGTGTTCTTTGACATCGACGCGATCGCCGACAAGAAGACCTCCCTGCCCCACATGCTGCCGCCGCCCGGCGAGTTTGCGGCGGCGGCCGGCGCCCTCGGCGTCGGCGACACCACATTCGTGGTGGTCTACGACACCTATGGACTGATGAGTGCCGCGCGTGCGTGGTGGATGTTCCGCGCCTATGGCTTCGACAAGGTCGCCGTGCTCGACGGCGGCTTCCCCAAGTGGAAGGCCGAAGGCAGGCCGGTGGACAACCGGCCGACGGTGCCGCCACCGCGCACGTTTACGCCGAGGTTCCGGCCGCGCGTCTTGCGCCGCAAGGGCGACATGCTCGAGAACCTGAAGACGAAGGCGGAACAGGTCGTGGACGCGCGCTCATCCGGCCGCTTCAAGGGAACGGACCCCGAGCCGCGCGCGGGCCTGCGCAGCGGACACATCCCGGGCAGCCTCAGCCTCCCCTATGGCGCCCTTCTTGATCCGAAGACCCAGACCGTCCTGCCGATGGACGCGCTGCGCGCGCAGTTCGCCGCAGCCCGTGTCGATCTGGGCCGGCAAACCGTGACCAGCTGCGGCTCGGGCGTTACGGCCTGCGTGCTGGCGTTCGGCATGCACCTCGTGGGGTCGCCACAGGTCGCAGTCTACGACGGCTCGTGGGCCGAATGGGGAGCCGCCGGCGATACGCCGGTCGAGACCGGATGAGCGCCTCGCGGCTCGGCCCGATCGTAAAATTCGTCGCCCCTCACGTGCTCGAGGTGACGGTCACCTACCTCGAGATGACCAAGCACCCGAAGCTTCCCCAACCGCCGGCGCCCGCGGTCTCTTACCGCATCGAGAGACTTGATAAGCCATCGGTCCAGTTCTACCGCTACCTCTACAACGTGGTCGGCGAGCCGTGGCTGTGGCACGAGCGGCGCAAGATCGGCGACGCGGTCCTCGCCGGAATCCTCGACGACCCCGCCCTGTCGCTGCTGGTGGCCTATGCGGAGGGCGAGCCCGCCGGCTACGCCGAGTTGACCGGCGCCAGCCGGCCCGATATCGAGCTCGCCTATTTCGGCATCGTGCCGAAATTCATCGGCAAGGGTCTGGGCCCCACCCTGCTGCACACGGCCGTCGAAGCGGCGTGGCAGCGGGCACCGCGCCGGCTGTGGGTCCACACCTGCTCGCTCGATCACCCGAAGGCGCTGGGCTGCTACGAGCGCGCCGGGTTCAAGATCTACGACCGGGTCGTCCGCCGCATCCGCGATCCACGGCCGCTGCCGCTGAACCTGTAGTGACGACCGGCGATCTGCCGGTTCAGTGCCCGAGGATCTGCGACAGGAAGAGCTTGGTCCGGTCGCTCTTCGGATGGGCGAAGAACTCGGTGGGCGCGTTGCTCTCCACGATCTCGCCCTTGTCCATGAAGATGACCTTGTCGGCGACGGCACGCGCGAAGCCCATCTCGTGGGTCACGCACATCATGGTCATGCCTTCCTTGGCCAGCTCGACCATCACATCGAGCACCTCTTTGACCATCTCGGGATCGAGGGCGGAGGTCGGCTCGTCGAAGAGCATGACCTTGGGCCGCATGCACAGGCTGCGGGCGATCGCCACGCGCTGCTGCTGACCGCCGGAAAGCTGGCCCGGATATTTGCTGGCCTGCTCGGGGATGCGCACCCGGCGGAGGAAGTGCATCGCCGTATCCTCGGCCTCCTTGCGCGGGGTCTTGCGCACCCAGATCGGCGCCAAGGTGAGATTCTCGAGCACCGTCAGATGCGGAAACAGATTGAAGTGCTGAAACACCATCCCGACCTCGCGGCGGATGGTGTCGATGTTGCGCAGATCGGCGGTCAGCTCGACACCGTCGACGACGATCTTGCCCTGCTGGTGCTCCTCGAGCCGGTTGATGCAGCGGATCATGGTCGACTTGCCCGATCCGGACGGGCCGCAGATGACGATCTTCTGCCCCGTCTCGACCGTCAGGTTGACGTCGCGCAACACGTGGAACTGCCCGTACCACTTGTTGACATGCTGCAGCTCGATCATCGGGCGCCCACTGGCGCCAGCGGCGGGTCTGGCGGATGCGGCGGTCGCTGCCATGGTCACCTCGGACTCAACGTTTCTGCGCGCGGGCCAGGTCGGCCTCGACGTGCTGGCTGTATTTCGACATGGAGAAGCAGAACACCCAATAGATCAGGGCGACGAAAAGATAGGCCTCGATCCCGAAGCCGCGCCACGCCGGTTCGGTGTTGATCGTCGCCGATGCCGCGTTCAGCAGGTCATAGATCGCGATGATCGAGACCAGCGAAGTGTCCTTGAACATCGCGATGAAGGTGTTGACCAGCGGCGGGATCACGATACGCAGCGCCTGCGGAAGGATGATGAACGCGGTGCCCTGCCAGTATGTCAGGCCCAGCGCGTTCGCCGCCTCGTATTGTCCCTTGGGGATGGCCTGCAGCCCGCCGCGTACGACTTCCGCGAGGTAGGCCGCGGCGAACATGATCACCGCCACCTGGGCGCGCAGCAGCTTGTTGATCGTAAGGTCTTGCGGCAGGAACAGCGGCAGCATCACCGAGGCCATGAACAGCATGCTGACCAGGGGCACGCCGCGGATCAGCTCGATGTAGACAACGCATAAGGTTTTGATCGCCGGCAGGTTGGAACGGCGGCCGAGCGCCAGAAACACGCCGAAGGGAAACGCGATCACCGCGCCGAAGGTCGCGAGGATGAGGGTGATGGGAAGGCCGCCCCAGCGATCGGTCTCGATCAGCGGCATCCCGAACACCCCGCCCCACATCAGCACGCCGATGGCGGCGAGACCGATGACCCAGGCGTAAAGGAGCTTGATGCTCCAGAAGCGGCGCATCGCGCTGGCACCGTAGAGCCCGAGGAAGATGAGCACCACGATCGCCGGCCGCCACTGTTCCTCATACGGATAGGTCCCGAAGAAGATGAAGCGGTAATTGTGCGTGATCAAAGCCCAGCAGGCGCCGATCCCGTGCAGATCCCGGCAGACCTGCGTCTGGTTGCCCGGCACGTCCCAGACCGCGTTGAACAGCGCCCACGAGACGACCGCGTACAGCGCTTTGGCCAGCAGATAGGCGATCACGAGCGTCACCGCCGTGTTCAGCCAGCCCGAGAAGAGATTGGCGCGCACCCATTGTGCGGCGCGCGTGCCGAGCACGCCGCCAAGCGCCGTCCGGTTGTTCATGGAAGCGGCCGCGTCGCTCATCTACCGCTCCACCAGCGCGATCTTCTTGTTGTACCAGTTCATGATTCCCGAGATCGAAAGGCTGATGGCGAGGAACACCGCCATGATGATGGCGATGCCTTCGATGGCCTGGCCGGTCTGGTTGAGCGTGGTGTTGGCGACCGACACGATATCGGGATAGCCGACCAGGAGAGCCAGCGAGCTGTTCTTGGTCAGGTTGAGATACTGGCTGATCATCGGCGGGACGATGACACGCAGCGCCTGCGGCAGGACGACCAGCCGCAACGTCAGGCCGCGGGGAAGACCAAGCGCCAGCGCCGCCTCGGTCTGGCCATGGCTGACCGCGAGGATGCCGCTGCGCACGATTTCGGCGATGAACGCCGCCGTGTACGTGGTGAGCCCGACGAGAAGCGTCACGAATTCGGGGATCAGGACGATGCCGCCGCGGAAGTTGAACCCGCGCAGCTCGGGGACGTCGAACGCCGTCGGCGCCCCGGCGGCAAGCCACGTCAGGATCGGCAGTGCGACCATCAGCGCGGCGCCGACCCACAAAGTCGGGAACGGCTGGCCCGTCGCGGCCTGCCGCCGCCTGGCCCAGCGGCTGAGGGCCACCGTGGCGGCGACGCCGACCGCGAACGCGGCGAGAATCCAGGGGTTGGCGGGATTGTCCGCCGGCACCGCCATCGCAAGGCCGCGCTGCGAGAGGAAGAACCCGGGCAACGGGTGCAGCGCCTGGCGGACGGCCGGCAGATTGTCCTTGATCACCACGTACCAGAAGAACAGCTGCACCGCGAGCGGGATGTTCCGCAGCGTCTCGACGTAGCCGGTGCAGAGCCGCGCCACCAGCCAGTTGCGCGACAGCCGGCCGATGCCGAGCAAGGTGCCGAGGATGGTCGCCAGCACGATCCCGATCACGGCCACCAGCACCGTGTTCAGCACGCCCACGATCAGGGCCCGCAGATACGTGTCGGTCGGCGCGTAATCGATCAGCTTCTGCAGGATGGCGAAGCCGGCTTCCCGGGTGAGGAAGCCGAAGCCGGACGCGATCTTTCGCGTCTCCATGTTGGCTTCGAGATTGCTGACCAGGTACCAGACCAGAGACCCGACCGCGCCGACGACGACCACCTGGTAGACGACCGACCGGAAGATCGGATCGCTCAGGGATAGCCGCATCTTCGGCGCGGCCGGCCTTCTCTCACTGGCAGGGATCGACGCCATCGCGTGCGGTCCCGCTGAACGCTAGCTCTGCTGCCTCGCCCGGATCACCGGACCGGCGGCGCGTACATGATGCCGCCCTTCGTCCACAGCGCGTTGATGCCGCGGTCGAGGCCCAGCGGCTTGATGTTGCGGTCGTAGCTCTCGCCGTAATTGCCGACCTGCTTGATGATGTTATAGGCCCACTTGTTGTCGACCCCGAGTTGCTGGCCCATCTCGCCGTTCTTGCCCAGGAAGCGCTGGATATCGGGATTCGGGCTGTTCATCATGCTGTCGACATTCGCCGAAGTGATGCCGAACTCCTCCGCATTCACCATCGCGAACTGGGACCAGCGCACGATGTCGGCCCATTTGCTGTCGCCCTGCCGGACGGCCGGCGCCAGCGGCTCCTTCGAGATCACCTCGGGCAGAATGACGTGGTCGCCCGCCTGGGCCCCCTGGCTGAAGCGGGTGGAGGCGAGCCCCGACCGGTCGGTCGTATATGCGTCGCAGCGGCCCGACAGGTAGGCGCCCACCGCGTCGTCGAGCTTCTCGAAGACGACCGGGGTCAGCTTCAGGTTGTTGGCGCGGAAGTAATCGGCGAGGTTGAGCTCGGTGGTGGTGCCGGACTGCACGCAGACGGTGGCGCCATCGAGCTCCTTCGCGCTCTTCACGCCCGACGCCTTCTTCACCATGAAGCCCTGGCCGTCATAGTAGTCGACCGTCGTGAAATCGAGGCCCAGCGAGGAATCGCGCGACGACGTCCAGGTCGTGTTGCGGGCGAGGATGTCGACCTCGCCGGACTGGATCGCGGTGAAGCGCTGCTGCGCGGTCAGGCCCGTGTATTTCACCTTGCTGGCGTCGCCGAGGACCGCGGCCGCGACGGCGCGGCAGACATCGACGTCGATGCCCTTCCACACGCCCTGCGCGTCCGGAGCGGCAAAGCCGGCGAGACCGGTGTTGACGCCGCACTGGACGAAACCCTTGGCCTTCACGGCATCCAGCGTGGACTGCTGCGCGCGGGCGGCATGGCTCCCCGCCACGGCAAGCGCAACGGCGGCAAGAGCCGCAAATTTCGTAAATCGCTTCATATTCCCCTCCTCGTGAAACCGTCCCCGTCGACGGCCTGTCCCTACCGACAGTTGCTTGTCGCTTGTCGCCGGCCCGGGCATTGCGGACTGGTCTCGCAATTTCAGGGCCAAACGTGTAGGTCTTGTGACCGAACCGTAGCCTTGAATGCCACGGTGCGCAAGACGGCCCTGCGATGCACATTATGCGGAAGAAGCCCAGACCCGACACGCTGCTCGTCTCCGCCGGCCGCAACCCGGACGCCAACCACGGGGTCGTCAACCCGCCGGTCTACCATGCGTCGACCATCGTCTTTCCGACCGTGGCCGAGCTCCACGCGTCCCAGAAGAAGAAGGACCCGCGGAAGACCCGCTACGGCCGCCACGGCACGCCCACGACCTTCGCGCTCGAAGAGGCCATCGCCTTGCTCGAAGGCGGTGCGGAGGCCATCGCGATGGGCTCGGGCGTCGCCGCGATCACCGCGGTCCTGACCGCCTTCGTGAAGACCGGCGACCACCTGTTGATGGTCGATACGGCCTACGGGCCGACGCGCCGGTTCTGCGACACGGTGCTGAAGCGCTTCGGGGTGGCGACCACCTATTACGATCCGCGCATCGGCGCTTCCATCGGCGAGCTGATCCGTCCCACCACGAGGCTGATCTTCCTGGAATCACCCGGTTCGCTGACCTTCGAGGTCCAGGACGTGCCCACGATTGCAGCCGTGGCACGCAAAGCGGGCATCGTCACGGCCATGGACAACACCTGGGCCACCCCTCTCTACTTCAAGCCGCTGGCGCACGGCGTCGACGTGTCGGTCCTCTCGGCCACGAAGTACATCGGCGGCCATTCCGACCTGATGATGGGCCTCATCACCACCACCGAGGCCGCCTACCAGCCGGTCCGCCGTGCCGTCGAGGATTTCGGCGGCAGTGCGGCCCCGGACGACTGCTATCTCGCCCTGCGCGGCTATCGCACATTGGGCGTGCGCCTCGCACGCCACTATGAAAACGGGCTGAAGCTTGCACAGTGGCTGGCGCAGCGGCCCGAGGTCGCGCGGGTCCTGCATCCGGCGTTACCGGAGTCCCCCGATCACGCGCTGTGGCGGCGCGACTTCACGGGCGCTTCCGGCCTGTTCGCGATCGAGCTGAAGCCTGTCCCCGAGCCCGCGGTCGCGGCCATGCTGGACGGCCTCGACCTGTTCGGGATGGGCTACAGCTGGGGCGGGTTCGAAAGCCTGATCCTGCCGACCGACCCCAGCCACTACCGGACCGCTGTCCCTTGGAAAGCGCCGGGGCCGCTCATCCGGATCCATGCGGGGCTCGAAGACCCGCAGGATCTGATCGCGGACCTCGAAGCAGGCTTCTTGCGTCTGCGGCAGGCGGCGATGCGGCCATGAGCGCCCCTGTCCCCGCCGACCTGTTCGCCAATATCGCGTTCGACCGCGACGGGCTCGTGGTCGCGGTGGCGCAGCAGCACGACACGGGTGAGGTCCTGATGGTGGCCTGGATGAACCGGCTCGCGGTCGAGCGCACGATCGAGACCGGCGACGTGCACTACTGGTCGCGCTCGCGCATGAAGCTGTGGCGCAAGGGCGAGACCTCGGGCCAGGTGCAGCGCCTCATCGAGCTTCGCGTGGACTGCGACGGCGACACGCTCCTCTTGCTGGTCGACCAGACAGGCGTTGCTTGTCATACCGGCCGCCGCACCTGCTTTTTCCGCGCGGTTCGTCATGGACAGCTTGAGACGATCGCCGAGGTCGCGATCGACCCCAAGAGCTTGTACCGCGACTAGCTCCTGTCATCATCGTTCGGACATGCCCGAGTCTGACCGATGCCAGCCGATCTAGCCGACCAGCACGTCGCGACGGCGCTCGACCATCTGCGCGGCGCCCGGTGGGCCGAGGCGGCGGCAGCCGCACAGGCGGCCCTGCAGCTGCGGCCCGGCCAGCCGGATGCCGTGCATGTCCTCGGCATCGTAGCCTGGAAGACCGGACGCCTCGCCGAAGCGGTGCAGCTGCTCGGCGCCACGGTGGCCGCCGTGCCAGCTTACGCCGAGGCCCACAAGAACCTCGGCATGGTGCTGCAGGAGCTCGGGCAGCCCGGCCAGGCGATCGCCTGCTTCCGCAAGGCCACCGAGCTTGCGCCCAACATGGCCGACGCGCATTTCCAGCTTGCGACCTTGTTGCGCGAAAAAGGCGACGTCGACGCGGCGATCGTCATCTATCAGCGCGTCCTGGCGATCGACCCGCACTATGCGCCGGCGCTCAACGATCTCGGCGCGGTCCTGAAAAACCGCGGGCGGCTGGCCGAGGCGATCGCGTATTTCCGCCGGGCGCTCGAGGTCTTTCCGAACTACGTCGTGGGGCTGATCAATCTCGCCGGCGCGCTGATGGATCACGGCGATCCCGATGCGGCGCGCGATCTCTATGCCCGCGCCCGCGAGCTGGCGCCCGAGTTGCCGGATGCCCGGTTCGGCTATTGCCTGTCGTTCATCCCCATCAGCTACGCGCGTGAAGCCGAGATCGCCGAGAGCCGCGCGGCCTACGCGCGGGAGCTCGCGGCCCTCGATGCGCATTATGCCGCGGCTCCCGCGTCCGAGCTCGCCGCTGCGGCGCAAGTTGCCGGGCAGCATCTGCCCTTCTACCTCGCCTACCAGGGCGAAGACGACCGCCCGCTGCAGGAGCGCTTCGGCGCCGTGTTCGCGCGCACGATGGCGGCCGGGTATCCGGAATTCGCGGGGCGCCCGCCGATGCCGCCGGCCGGTGCCGGCGAGCCGATCCGCGTCGGCGTGGTATCCGGCTTTTTCCGCAGCCACACGGTCTGGAAGCTCTTCGGCGGCTGGGTGCGCGAGATGGATCGCAGCCGCTTCAAGCTCCACGGCTACTCGACCTCGCTGCGCCGCGATCCCGAGACCTCGCGCGCGAAAGCGGCCTTCGACGTCTTCGTCGAAACGGCGCACAGCTTCGAGGCGCTGGCCGGTACCATCCGCGCCCACCAACTGCACGTGCTGCTGTACCCCGAGATCGGCATGGACCAGGCGACCGCCCGCCTGGCGGCGCTGCGCCTGGCGCCGATCCAGGCTGCCTCGTGGGGCCACCCTGAGACATCAGGGCTCCCGACCATCGATTATTTCCTCTCGAGCGACTTGATGGAGCCGCAAGGGGCCGAGGCGTTCTACACGGAGAGGCTGGTGCGCCTGCCTCACCTCTCGATCCACTATGCGCCGCCTGATGTGACGCCCGCAGCACCCGATCTCGCAGGCCTGGGCGTGCGGCCGGCGGCGGTCAAATATCTCTGCTGCCAGTCGCTCTACAAATACCTGCCGCGCAACGACGACGTCTTCCCGAAGATCGCCGCCGGCGTTCCTGACGCGCAATTCCTGTTCATCCGCCACCACGCGGCCCCCGAGGTGACCGCGCTGACGCAGCGCCGCCTCGCGGCGGCGTTCGCGGCGCACGGCCTCGACGCCGCCCGCCATGTCGTGTTCGTGCCCTCGCTCGATGGCTCACATTATGCCGGGCTGAACGCGGCGAGCGACGTCTACCTCGACAGCCTGGAATGGTCAGGCGGCAATACCACCTTGGAGGCGCTGACCGCGGGGTTGCCGATCGTCACCCTCCCCGGCCGGCTCATGCGCGGCCGCCACACCGCCGCGATCCTCGCCATGCTGGGGCTCGAACAGACCATCGCCCGCGACAAGGACGACTACGTGGCCCTCGCCATACGCCTCGGACGCGAGGTGGAGTGGCGCAAAACGCTCGCACTCGAGGTCGCCCGGCGGCGGGACCGCGTGTATCGCGACGCCACACCGGTGCGGGCGCTCGAAACCCTGATCGAGGGCTGGGTCAGGCGTCCACTGGCTTCATGACCGCGAGAGCGCCTCGTCGAGGGCGGCGATCAGCGGCCCCATCTTGGGCGGACTCGCCTCGAGGCCGATCGCGACCCCGAACTTGCGCAAGGTCGCCGAGACGACCGGGCCCACGGATGCCACCAAGGTCCGGTTGAGGCCGGAGCGCAGCGCCGCCTCGCGACGGTTCTTCTCGGCGAGCGTAAAGAGATTGTAGACCTGGGCCGCGTTCGTGACCGCGACCGCGTCGATCTCGCGCCGGTCAAGCGCATCCATGAACGCGATCAGCGGCCCGGTGTCCGCCGGCAGAGACCACCGGTAGGTCGGGATCTCGACGATCTCGGCGCCTTTGGCCTTGAGTGCTGCGTCGAGCTCGGCGTTGGTCACGCCGTAGCGCTGGACGACGACGCGGGTGCCCGCGAGCGGCACCGCCGCCACCGCGGTCATGAGCTCGGCCGTGGTGAACGGCTCGGCAGCACTGAGATCTATGCGCACGCCGCGGCCGCGCAGAGCACCGGTGGGCTTGGGGCCGCGCACCGCGACCACGGCCTGGGCAAGGGCCGCGCGAAGCGCATTGGTGATGCCGAGCAGGTCGGTCGCCGCGAACAGGGCCTGCGTACCGACGCCGGTCTGGAAGATGACGAGCCTGGGCGGGGTTGTCGCAAAGCTCGCAACCAAAGCGGCGATCCGATCCGGGTCGAGATCCGGCAGTTCGGCCAGCGCCGGCGCCTGCACCGGCACGCCGTCGCGCCGTGCGATCAGGTCCGCCATCTGCGGCCCGAGCCGGGTCTCGAGGAGCGCCACCTTTTTGCCGCGCATGGCGCCTCTCAGATCGGAATGCCGATGACCAGCCGTTTGTAGGTGCTGTCCTTGTGGCCGTACACGTCGATGGGCGGCCGGTCCTCGCACGCCACGAGCACGGCAAGCAGGACAAGGAGGCAGCCGATTAGGCCCAAGCGGGACATGGCTAGTGCTCCCCGCCGAGGAACGCCAGCAGCACGTAACGCCGCCCTTTGGTCACGTGCATGGCCTCGTGCAGCATCGAGCAGGAGAAGGCGATCGCCGCACCCGTCGGCGGCCGATACGCCTCGTCGCCGAACTCGGGATAGCGCAGCTCGCCGCCCTCGAACTCCTCGGTGTTGAGATTGACCGAGACGGCAAACCGCCGGTGCGCCACGACGGGCAGCGTGTTGTCGCGGTGGCCGTGCAGCTCGCCGCCCCGCTCGCCCTCGTAACAGGCGATGCGGTACGGCTCGTAGCGCGTGATCTCGTACTGGAACGCCTTCTTGATCTCGGGGAACAGGCGCGCGTGGAAGCGGCTGTGGATCAGCTCGTTGGTGTCGCGGTTGACGATGAAATGATCGATGCGGTCCCGCCGGCCGTATTCCGGCACGCGCACCTTGTAATCGTGCGGCGGCATGGCCGCACCGTGCGCCGGCTGCACGAACACGTGGCCCTGGAGCGCAAAGACCGTGATCAAATGCTGGCAGTCGGTGCGGCTCAGGACATCCGGGACGATCAGCACCGGCGGATGCGCGGCACTCACGGTGGCCGCGCGGCGCAGCGCCGCTACGGCCTCGATCGCAGCCGTGGCGCGCGTGGCCTGGTCGTCGCCACCGCTGATGGCCGCGATCACGTGGCGGTTGGGTGCCACGACCACCGTCGTCATCTCGCCCGCCGGGCTGCCGAGAAAGGCGGCGCGGCATCGCCCGTCGCCATCGGCCAGCACCGGCCAGGACCATGCGCCGGCGGGCAGGCCGCCGATCGGCGCGCCGACGGCAAACACATTCGTCGCGCGCGCCGTCAGCGTACCGGCCGCGGCGGCGAAGCCCTGGAGGGGACGCAGCACCTGGTCGCGGGTGCAGCCGCCGAGGAACACGAGCACCGTGAAATGCCCGGCCACCTGGTCGCTGTCGAGCTCGACCCGCTGCCCGGCCTGGTCGAGCAGCGCGAAATTCGGCGCGATATCACCGGGCTCGAGGGCCCGTGGGCCCTGCAGCGTATTCATGCGCTCATGAGTAGCTGAAACGGCTTCGCCCTTCAATTGAACTGGCGGCGAGCGCGTCTGACTTGCAGTTACGGCAGCTTGCGCACCCAGCCGACGATGGCCTCGACCACCGCGTGCGGCTGCTCGGGGATCAACGCGTGGCTGGCCCCTGGGATCACCGCGATCGTGACGCGGTCGCCGAACTCGTCCTTGAGCTCGTTGCGGCTCGCTTGCGGCTTGAACGGATCGAGCTCGGCCTGGAGGTCGAACAGCGGCGCCGAACCGGCCGACCACCACTCGCTCTGCTTTGTCGCCTTGGCGGCGCGGTCCTGGCTGCGGTTGGCCTCCGGCCACCAGCCGGCGAGCCAGATCCGCGCATCGTGCCCCGGGGCGAAAAACGCATAGCGCAGATATTGGAGCCGCTCCTCGTCGGGCAGCGACGGATCGCCCGACTTGCCGACCGCGGCACTGAGCTCGGGCGGATAATGCTTGGCCGCGGCCGCGGCGATGATCACCCCCCGCACGAGCTTCGGGTGGTCGACCGCGGTCATGCGCGCAACCCAATTGCCGTACGCGTGGCCGACGACGACGGCCGGCGCGCCGTGCCCCTCCTGCTCGATGACCGCGGCAACGTCGTTCGCGAGGTCGTGCAAGGTGATGCCGTCCATCGGCCCCGTGCTGCCCGCAACGCCGCGCGGCTGCGGGCGGAGCACGCGGAAGCCTGCTCGCGCGATGCCGGCCGCGACCTCGTCGTAGTCCTCGGAATCGCGGCCGCGCGAGGGCAGCAGCACGATGAGCGGCCCCTGCCCCTCGGCGATGACGTCGAGGCTGACATTGGCGTAGCGGATGACTTCGCGATGGCGGTCGGTTTGCGCCATGGCGTCAACGCTCATCGATCCAACCGCCAGCATCGCCGCCAGCACCATCCAGCCGCGCATCCGTTCCTCCCTGCCGTCATTCTCATCCCGGCAGGATATCGGCCGCAGACGGCGTTAGGCAACCTGCGCGGCGGGCTCGGTCGCGGCAAACGCCCGCGCGGCAAGGTCGATGACCCGCGCGGTGGTGCCGCCTGTGGGATCGTGCGAGGGGCTGAGCTCGAGCAGGTCGAACGAGCCCAGCAGCCCCGTCGCTTGCACCGACGACAGGCAGAGTGCGGCCTCGCCGAAGTCGGGACCGTCGGGCTCGGCCAGGCCCACGCCCGGAGCCACCGCCGGATCCAGGAAGTCGATATCGAGGCTCACATGAAGATGTCCGCCGGCCCGCCGCACCGGCTCCAACGCCTCGGCGGTCACCGACGCCATGCCGCGCCGGCGCACGTCCATCATGCGGTAGACGCGCAGGCGCTTGTCGCGAATCCGCTCCTCCTCGAGCGGATCGACCGACCGCACGCCGATCTGCGTGACCCGCCGGAGGTCCAGCATGGGCCTGCCAGTGCCGAGCGCCAGAAGGTCCGGGTGGCCGTCGCCTGTCGCCACCGCCACGGGCATGCCGTAAACGTAGCCCGTCGGCGATGAGGCGGGCGTGT
Organism: Alphaproteobacteria bacterium; assembly: GCA_035506575.1. Classification (GTDB taxonomy): domain Bacteria; phylum Pseudomonadota; class Alphaproteobacteria; order CACIAM-22H2; family CACIAM-22H2; genus DATJPD01. Next base: position 11,696 of record DATJPD010000184.1, on the reverse strand, counting down.
TGAAATCCGCGTGCGCGTCGAGCCACAGCACGAACAAAGGGCGCCGCTCGGCCGCACAATAAGCTGCGACCGCGGCCATCGACCCCATGGCCAGCGAGTGGTCGCCGCCCAGAAGAAGCGGGATCTCGCCGGCAGCCAAAGCCCGGCCGACCTCATCCCGCACGGCGCGGCAGCTCGCCACGACCTCGCGCAGATGATGGCACCCGTCGATGGTGGCGCCTGGCGCATTGACGACGCCTCGCGCGTCGCCGCGGTCGACGACCCGCAGGCCCCGCCGGCGCAAGGTGTCCGCCAGGCCTGCCTCGCGAAGCGCTGCGGGACCGGCGGCGGATCCTTTCCCGCCGGACCCCAGATCGAAGGGTGCTCCGATCAGCGCCACGCGCCGAGAGGAGCCGGGCTCAGACTGCATCGCATTGCTCCTGCAAGCCGATGGTCGAAACCCCCAGGGCCCTCGTCTCCGAACTACGTCTCCGAACGGGGGGTTCGTCCCGTCTATTGAGTCGCCGCGCGCTTCTCAAGCGCCATCGTCAGGGACGTGAAATAGCACCGCTTTTTTTCACGCCCGTGACGATGTCGCGGCGACATGCGGGCCGAGTCGGCTCTTCCCGGAGCCCGCGAGGCCGACTCACATGAGCATGGGCCTGCAGAGATACAATGGTGGCGCCGCCGCCTTCAGCGCCAGGCGGGCCGGCCGAGATCGACCTGGTTCGGGCTTGTGGCAGCCCCGGTGGCGGCACCAGCCGCCCCGCCGACCGCAGCACCCGCCAGCGGATGTCCGATCGCCGCACCGCCGAGCGCACCGGCGCCGGCCCCGATCGCGCCGCCCGAGACGGCGCGGTCCGACGTGCGGGTGCCGCAGGCGCTCAAGGCGAGCGCCGCTGCCACGGCGAGCGAAATCACTGTCAGACGAGTCATGGGACACCTCCTCGCACAGTTTGGCGCGGGTAACCCAGGTCGGGCCGGTTCGTTCCGCGGCGGCCCCGAGGTGCGGCACAACGCTACCGCGTGGCGCCAAAGCTCATGCAGGACCTACAGCGGGAACAGGCCGGGGCACCCGCACGTTTGCAGCAGGCGAACACCACATGAAGGATCTGCGGATGAGGGCGACACCGGCCACGTTGCTGTTGGCGATGGCATTCCTGCTGTCGGGGTGCATTTCGTATTCGTCCTCGCACCAGCCTGTGCCTGTGGGGCCCGCGGCCCCCATGGTCCCGGCCTGCGTGTATGCGGGCCAGCCCTATTCACCGGGTGCGATGGTCTATCCGCCCAACTCGGCGCCGCTGCAATGCCGCGGCGACGGCAGCTGGTATCCGGGATAACGGCCCCTGAAAACAGCAACGGCGCCGACCGCGATCGGCGCCGCCACCGCCACGTGCCTGGACAGGCGATTACATCTTGGTCGCCGAGTCCATGCAGCTCTGCCGCTCGGCCGCGGGCTTGGCCTGGCAGGCGTTCAGCTTGTCGGCGACGTGGTCCATCTTGTGGCCTTCCTTGGCCATGCCGCCCTTGTGCATCTCCGAATGCATCGCGGAGCCCTTCTTCATCGGCATCGCCTTCTTGGCCGGCTGGCTGTCCTGGGCGAATGCGGTCGTGGTCACGGCACCGGTCGCCACGAGGCCGACCAGTGCTGCGCTGGCGATCAAAGTTCTTACGAGCATGACACCATCCTTCTGTTTTGAGTTGTGTGGGTGAGCGTCGGTGTGAAAAACGGATAAGAGATAGCCCCGGGAATTTGTCATTTGTATGTCTCCAAACGCCCTTCCAGGGCGGCCTCCGACCCTATTCGCCCCCTCGTCTTTCAGGCCGAATCATATATGAAAATCAAAGCGCGGTCATGCCGTCCCGGCGCGCAACCGTGACCGGTGCAGCGCTGGGGTTGCTCGGCTGAGCGAAATCTGACCGGTGCCGATGGCGAGCCCTACTGGATTCGAACCAGTGACCTACAGCTTAGAAGGCTGTTGCTCTATCCAGCTGAGCTAAGGGCTCGGATGCCGAACGCGCATCGGAACGGAAGCGATCATCTCACCCGGTCGGGGCGGAAATTGTCGGCGTAGCTTTTCGGGCGGACGGTCGGCGCGTGCGGGGCACAGATGGCGTAGTCGAGGCCCTTGGCCTTGCAGTACGCCACCGCCTCGTCCTGGGTCTTGAAGCGCAGGGTGATCTGGCGCCGGGTATCGGACGATCCGCACCAGCCCATGAGCGCGTCGGGGCGTTGCGCGTCGCCGGGATCGAAATTCACCACCCAGTCATGCGTCTTGGCCAAACCCGACTGCATCGCGGTTTTCGCGGGCTTGTAGATGCGTACGGCCATGTCCGGCATTCCCCAAAATCGTCGAAGGCCTGCCGCCTTCCTGTCGTCGGTCGCCGATGGTCGGAGCGGCGGGATTCGAACTCGCGACATCCAGCTCCCAAAGCTGGCGCTCTACCAGGCTGAGCTACGCTCCGCTGCACCCTCGTCCGAGTTGCGCGCTCATATACATCAAGTGCCGCCGCGCGCCAAGCCAAGAGCGCCTGGGACACCCGCCAAACCTCTGACGAGCCGGCCTAATTTCCTTCGGCCGTGGCCGGGGCCGCGGCCGGGTTCCACTGCCCGCGCCGCATGCGTGTGATCGACACCGAGTGGAACAGGCCGGCCTTGCGGAACGGTTCGTCGGCCGAGAACGCATCGGCGGCGGCGCGTGAGGGCACGTTGATGATGAGCACGCTCCCCAGCCGCCCGTGGCCCTCGTCGGCCAGCAGGGCGCCCCCGAGCACGAGGATGTCCTTGTGGCGGTCGAGATAGGCCAGATGGGCGGCGCGGGTGCGCTCGCGGATCTCTCCCGCCTCCCGCGCGTCGGGCTTGTCGAGCTGATAGATGATGTAGAGCATTCCGGCCTCACACGACGCCAGCACAGCCGCCGGCCGGGCCGCCGGCTTGCGTTTCAAGGGGCTCCGGTCAGGATACGCGCCTGTCCGACGAACGCCAACAGACGGAGGGCCGATGCCCCGCCACAACATCCCGGCGACCAAGGCGGTCGCGGCCTATATCGACGAAGTCTCGGTGCGCGAGCCCGAAATCCTGGCGCGGTTGCGCGCCGAGACCCGGACGCATCCCAAGGCCGGCATGCAGATCTCCCCGCTCCAGGGGCAGTTCATGGCGCTCCTGGCCGAAACGGTCGGTGCCCGCCGCTGCCTGGAAGTCGGCACCTTCACGGGCTACAGCGCGCTGGCCATCGCGCTTGCGCTGCCGTCCGACGGTAAGCTGGTCGCCTGCGACATCAACGAGGCGTGGACGGCGATCGGCCGGCGCTACTGGGCGGAGGCCGGGGTCGCGCACAAGATCGATCTCCGCCTGGCGCCCGCCATCGAAACCCTGGACCAACTGCTCGCCGACGGCCAGGCCGGCACGTTCGACTTCGCTTTCATCGATGCCGACAAGGAGAACTACGACGGCTATTACGAGCGCGCGCTCAAGCTCGTGCGGCCGGGCGGCCTCATCACCGTCGATAACGTGCTGTGGGGCGGCTGGGTCGCCGATCCCGGCAAGCGCGACCGCGACACGCTGGCGCTCAAGAAACTGAACCGCAAGCTCCACGAGGATTCGCGGATCAGCCTCAGCCTGCTGCCGATCGGCGATGGCCTGACCATCGCGTTGAAACGCCGCTAAAGCCTCATTTCCCGGCGTCGCTGAACAGCGGGTAGATCACCCGGTCGCCGGGCTTGAGGCCGAGGCGCGCCGCGGTCCCGCCGTTGAGCTCGAGCACGGCGAGCACCGGGGCGGCCGAGGAGATCGTGGCTTCCGAGAACGGCACGGCGCGCTCGGCGATGTTCACGATGCGCCCGGTACGGTCGATGAACAGCATGTCGAGCGGAATGCGCGTGTTGCGCATCCACATCGCGACGTCCTGGTCGTGCTTGAAATCGAACAGCATGCCGGCGTCCGCCGGCAGCGAGGTCCGGTACATCAGGCCGAGCGCCCGCCGCTCGTCGGTGTCGGCGATCTCGACCTTGAACGGGATACGCTTGCCGCCGCTTTCGATCGCGAGTTCGGCGTGCTGGAAGCTGACATTGCCGGACGACTGGGCCCAGCTTCCGGATACCAGGACGGCCGACATGGCCAGCAGACCGCAGGCCCATAGCAGCAGAAGCGAGACCACCAGGGTGGCGCGGCGGGTCGATCGAAGCATGCGAGGCGAACTCCAGAAATCAAGGCGGCGGACCCTATCACGGCCAGCCCTTCCCGCCAGCACGCCGCAGGATTGCGGCGGCCTCATGGCATGCGCCGATAACAGCGATAATTGAAGCAGTTAGGCAGCTTCAATTTAAGTTGAATTGCGAGTGTAATCACCGAGTTAGCTGCAGGAGCCTGCCACATTGGTTTATGATGCGGGACGGAGAGAATTCTCCTTCCGGGTGCCGGACGGGGCGGCATGGCTCAGATCACATTCGAACTCTACGCATTCGACGGCCGGCGCTGGATCCTGCAGCAGACCTTCGCTGCGGCGCAGCGCGAGGCCGCGACGGCCACGGCGCAGGAGCTGTATGGACAGCCCCACATCAAGGGCGTGCGGGTCATCCAGGAGACCTACGATCCGGAGAGCGGCGAGAGCGACGAGAAGACCGTCCTCTCGCGCACGAAGTCGGACGACGTCCCGAAGAGCCTGAAGAAAGAGATCGCCAAGGCCCCGGAGCCGGCGAAGCCGGCCCCCAAGAAAAAGGCCGCGTGGCCCGTAGCCAGCAAGCCGGTCGCCGGCATCCCTCAGCCCCGGTCCGCACCGGCTGCCGCCGCGACCAAAGCCGGGGCCAAGGCCGAAACCTGGACGCGCACCTCCCAGGGCCGCGCCACCAGCCTCACCGCGGCCGGAAGTGCCGTCGTTGCCGGGTCGGCCCTCCTGCTCCTGCAGTCCACGGGCGAAGCGCCGGCCATCCTCCCGACCGCGCTTGGCGCGCATAACCTGTTTGCCGTCTCGGTCGTCCTGCTTGGCGCGGGCGTCGCCGGGGCCGGCGTCATCCTCTTCGATGCGGCAGGTCAGCGCGGCATGCTCCCGGGCATGTTCTACGAGGTCTACGACGAGCTGCCGCTGCCGACGCCGGGGTCGCCCGCCTCCCGGCCGGTGTTTCCGGTGATCGAGATCGAGGACGACGACCCACCGGCCGACGCCCAGGGACCTCCGGCCAGTCTGCCGGCTGAAGCGGTGCGCCTGGTCGCGTTCTTCCATGACGCGCTGCTCGCCTTGCCGCGCGAGGGCCCGCACATGAGGGATGGCAAGCTCGACGCGTTCAACTGGTTCGGCTGCCACCTGTTCTTCGCTGGCCTGTGCGATGAAGAGGCGCGCCGCCATTCCTGGCCGGCGCCGGTCACCCGCCAGGTGATCGCCACGGCCATGACCGCGGCCCTCGGCGATGCCAAGGCCGCCGGGCGCTTCGCCGCGCGCTACGAGGACTACCTGACGGAGCCGCGGTCGCTCACGATGTTCGGGCGCGGCGGTGCCGCGGCCCGCGCCCGCGCCGGCGGCGACAGCCAGGCCAAGGCGGCGTTGCAGCAGGCCCTGGCCGACTGGAACCAGAAATCCGAGGCAGGCCCCGAGACCGGGCACGTGGCGGTGATGTTCACCGACATCATCGGCTCGACCCAGTTCACCCAGACGCATGGGGACGCGAAGCACTATGAGATGGTGCAGGCCCATGACCGCATCGTGCGCGCGGCCCTGCAGGAATTCTCGGGCCGCGAGATCAAGCACACCGGCGACGGGATCATGGCGGCCTTCGACGACGCGACCCTCGGCGTCCGCGCGGCCCAGCGCGTGCAGCGCGAGATCAAGGCGCACCGCGAGGTCAGCCCCGACATCGGCATGGCGTTGCGCATCGGGCTCGCGGCTGGCGAACCGATCAAGGCCGGCAACGACCTGTTCGGGTCCACCGTGCAGCTCGCCGCCCGGGTCTGCGCCGAGGCCCAAACCGACCAGGTCGTCATCACCGAGCCGGTGCGCGCCCTGTGCGCGCCGCTGGGGATGGCGTTCGTCGATCTGGGCGAGCGGCCGCTCAAGGGGTTCAAACAGCCGGTGCGGGTTCACGCCGTTGCCGCAAGCCTATGACGGGCGCCTGATTTTCCCGGTCCCGAACTCGCCCCGGTTTTGCAATAAATTTTCTATAAATTGTGTTTCGTTTCAAAAGCTTAACTAGACTTTTCGCAGCCTTGGTTTATAGTTTTTCACCTGCGACGGTAGGCGCGACGGCGCGCAGATTTGCGGGAGATCCAGCGATGATCAAAGGCGACCTGCTCCAGTTCAGCTTCGATGTGTTCTCATTCGATGGCCGGGAGTGGTCGCTCGACAGCTCGTTCTCGATGAACCAGAAGGACGACGCCCTGAAATTCGCCCAGCGCCTGTACGCCCGCCCGCAGATCAAGGGTGTCAGGATCATCCAAGAGACCTTCGATCGCGAGCTCGGCGGGTCCGCCCGCAAGCCGCTCCTGGTCCGCATCAAGGACGCGGACGGGCGCGACGGCGACGCGCTGGCCGAACTCGAGGCGCGCCTCACCGCCAACGCCTGAGCCGTTTCCGTGGTGCCCGGACCTGTTCCGAGCATCCCTCTTTGTCGACGCCAGACGCCCCGCATGACGCGGGGCATGACGTTTAAGCGCTACACCGTCGCCGCTTCGGTCACGCCGCCGCCGGTTTCCTTGCGGCTTTCGAGCTGGCGCGCCCACATCGCGGCATAGACGCCGCCCTGCGCCAGGAGATCGAGATGATGGCCGCGCTCGACCACGCGCCCGTGGTCGAGCACCAGGATCTCGTCGGCATCGACCACGGTCGACAGCCGGTGCGCGATCACCAGGGTCGTCACGTCGTGGGAGATCTGGCGCAGGCTGTCCTGGATCTCCTTCTCGGTCTGGGTGTCGAGCGCCGAGGTCGCCTCGTCGAACAGCAGCAGGCGCGGCCGCTTCAGGATCGTGCGCGCGATCGCCACCCGCTGGCGCTCCCCGCCCGAGAGCTTCAAGCCCCGCTCGCCGACCTTGGTCTGGTAGCCGTCCGGCAGGCGCATGATGAAGTCGTGGATGCGGGCCAGCCGCGCCGCGGCCTCGACTTCCGACGGCGGCGCATCGGGCCGGCCGTACGCGATGTTGTAATAGATCGTGTCGTTGAACAGGACCGTGTCCTGCGGAACGATGCCGATCGCGGCGCGCAGGCTGGCCTGCGTGACCTGCCGCAAGTCCTGTCCGTCGATGCGGATCGCCCCGCCGTCGATATCGTAGAAGCGGAACAGGAGGCGCGAGATCGTCGACTTGCCCGCCCCGCTGGGCCCCACGATCGCCACGGTTTTGCCGGCCGGCACCGTGAACGAGATGCCCTTGAGGATCGGGCGCCGCACGTCGTAGCCGAACTCGACGTGATCGAATTCGAGGCGGCCGCCTTCGACCACGAGGGGTTTCGCATCCGGTGCGTCCTGCACTTCGGCGTGAACCTCAAGCAGCCGGAACATCGCGCGCATGTCGAGCAGCGACTGGCGCAGATTGCGATAGACCATGCCGAGGAAGTTGAGCGGCTGATAAAGCTGGATGAGGTACGCGTTCACCAGCACGAAATCGCCGACCGTCATCGCCTTGTCGTAGACGCCGAACGCCGCCATGGTCATGACCGCGGTCAGTCCCGCGGCGATGATCGTCCCCTGCCCCCAGTTGAGCAGCGACAAGGTGTTGGCGCTGATCACCGCGGCGGTCTCATACCGCATCAAGGACCGGTCGAAGCGCCGCGCCTCGTGCGCCTCGTTGCCGAAATATTTCACCGTCTCGTAGTTGATCAGGCTGTCGATCGCCTTGGTGTTGGCCTCGCCCTCGGCCTCCAGCATGCGGTTGCGGAACTTGAGCCGCCAGCTCGTCAGGCCGAGGGTGAAGCCGACATAGGCGAGGATCGTCCCGAGCGTGACCGCGGCAAAGCGCACGTCGTAGAGCCGCCACAGGATGGCGCACACCAGCCCCATCTCGACGATCGTCGGGATGATCTGGAACAGCATGTAGTGTAGGAGATTGTCGATCCCGGTCGTGCCGCGCTCGATGGCGCGCGACAGGCCGCCGGTCTGGCGCTCGAGATGGAAGCGCAAGGACAGGCGGTGCAGGTGCTGGAAGGTCTGCAGCGCGACCGCGTGCATCGCCTTCTGTGCCACGCGCGTGAACACGATCTCGCGCAGCTCGCCCAGGGCGGCCTGCAGCATGCGTGCCACGCCATAGGCGACCACGAAGCCGACCGGCACCGCGACGGCGAGGCCGGCCGGATGCGACAGCGCATCGACCGCGTGCTTGTAGAGCAGCGGCACGTAGACGGTCGTGGCCTTGGCGGCGGCGATCAGCAGCACGGCGATGACCACCCGGGCGCGCAGGGCTACGGACCCGCGCGGCCACAGGTAAGGGAGCAACCGCCGGATGGTGCGCCAGTCGGCCTTGCGATCGGCGTTGGCGCGGGTGGGAAGGTTGGCGAGCGAAGGCGGGTGACGTGGCGACATGGACTGAGGCCCACTATAGCGGAAGGAGCCCACGCAGTGTCATCGAACAGCAATCTCGCCGGGTCGCCTTTTGGCACCTACCCGGTTGCTCCGAAGCAACTATCTGAAGTAGGGTCGTCTTATCCCAACCACGGACTAGGCTTATGGATCTCACCGGCGAATACCGGATCCCGGCGCCACGCGACGATGTCTGGCGGGCGCTCAACGACCCGAACATCCTCAAGCAGTGCATTCCCGGCTGCGAAAGCGTCGAGAAGCTCTCCGACACCGAGTTCACGGCCAAGGTCGTGCTCAAGATCGGCCCGATGAGCGCCAAGTTCAGCGGCAAGGGGACGTTGTCCAATCTCGATCCGCCCAACGGCTACACGATCACCGGCGAGGGCCAGGGCGGCGTTGCCGGCTTCGGCAAGGGCACCGCCGACGTGCAACTCGTGAGCGAGGGCAACGCCACGGTGATGCGGTACAAGGCCGCAGCGCAGGTCGGCGGCAAGATGGCGCAGCTCGGCGCCCGGCTGATCGACTCTACGACCAAGAAACTAGCCGACGAGTTCTTTGGCAAGTTCGCGCAGGTCGTGAGCCCGGCCGTCGCGACCGCATCCGCCTCAGGCGGTGCCACGCCGTCGCCGGAAGAAGTGCCGGAAGCGGCAAGCGGGGCGGCGGTTACTCCGGGGAAAGCGCCGGCGGCCGCGGCGCCTGAGTCCGGCCGCATCAAGCCGACCGTGTGGATCCCGGTCCTGGTGATCGTGATCGCAGCCCTGCTGTGGTGGTTTTCGCGCTGACTCCCTTGACGGGAGAAGTCCGCGCGCCGACACTCCGTTTTCAAATCGCGCCCCTGGGTCCAGAGGGCGCTCGGCCTTAGAGGGAGAGAGCCATGCCGCAAGTTTCCTTGACCGTGAACGGCAAGCCCGCGAGCGCCGAGGTCGAAAACCGCACGCTTCTCGTGCAGCTCCTGCGCGAGAAGCTCGGCCTGACCGGCACGCATGTCGGCTGCGACACCAGCCAATGCGGCGCGTGCGTCGTTCACGTCAACGGTGCCGCGATCAAGAGCTGCACCATCCTCGCGGTCCAGTGCCAGGGCGCCCAGGTCACGACCATCGAGGGCCTCGCCAAGGACGGCAAACTGCACCCGATGCAGGAGGCGTTCCGCGAAAACCACGGCCTGCAGTGCGGATTCTGCACGCCGGGCATGGTGATGAGCGCGCTCGATCTCGTGAAGAACAACGGCTCGCCGAGCGAGCGCGAAATCCGCGAGTATCTCGAAGGCAATCTCTGCCGCTGCACGGGCTATCACAACATCGTCAAATCAATCGAGGCCGGTGCGGCTGCCATGCGCTCAGGGAGGTGATCCCATGGCCCAGAACGGTATCGGCGCTTCGGTGCGCCGCAAGGAAGATCTCCGCTTCCTGACCGGCCGCGGCAACTACGTCGACGATATCAACCGCCCGGGCCAGGTCTACGCCCACATCCTGCGCTCCCCGCACCCGCACGCGCAGATCAGGAAGATCGATACGGCGAAGGCCAAGAAGGCCGCCGGCGTCATCGCGGTGTTCACCGCGGCCGACATGGCGGCCGACCAGATCGGCACCCTTCCCTGCGGCTGGGGCATCAAGAACAAGGATGGCAGCCCCATGAAGGAGCCGCCGCACCCGGTGCTGGCCACCGACAGGGTGCGCCACGTCGGCGACCCGGTGGCGGTCGTCATCGGCGAGAGCCGGGCGGCCGCGCGCGACGCCGCCGAGCTGATCGAGGTCGACTACACGGAGCTGCCCGCCGTCGCCTCCTCCGCCGAGGCGACCAAGAAGGGTGCCCCCCTCGTCTGGGACGACGCCGCGGGCAACGTCTGCTACGACTGGCACATCGGCGACAAGGACGCGGTCGAGGCCGCCTTCGCCAAGGCGCACAAGATCGCCAAGCTCGACCTCACCAACAACCGCCTCATCCCGAACGCGATGGAGCCGCGCGCGGCACTCGGCGATTTCGATCCGGGGACCGGCGACTACACGCTCTACACAACGAGCCAGAACCCGCACGTCATCCGCCTGCTCATGGGCGCCTACGTGCTGCACGTGCCCGAGCACAAGCTGCGCGTGGTCGCCCCCGACGTCGGCGGCGGCTTCGGCTCGAAGATCTATCACTACGCCGAGGAAGCGATCGTCACCTGGGCGGCCAGCAAGGTGAAGCGGCCGGTCAAGTGGACGGCCGACCGCAGCGAATCCTTCATGTCGGATGCGCACGGCCGCGACCACGCGACGCACGCCGAGCTGGCGCTGGACAAGGACGGCAAGTTCCTGGGCTTGCGCATCTCGACCGTCGCCAATCTCGGCGCGTATCTCTCGACCTTCGCGCCGGCGGTGCCGACCTATCTCTACGCAACCCTGCTCGCCGGCGTCTACACCACGCCCGCGATCTATTGCGAGGTTAAGTCGGTCTTCACCAACACCGTGCCGGTCGACGCCTATCGCGGCGCCGGACGGCCCGAGGCGTCCTATCTGCTCGAGCGGCTGGTCGACACGGCGGCGAGCGAGATGAAGATGGACCGGGTGGAGATCCGCCGCCGCAACTTCATCCCGAACAGCGCCTTCCCGTACCAGACCCCGGTCGCGGTGCAGTACGACAGCGGCGACTATAATGCCACCCTCGACCAGGCGCTCAAGGGTGCGGACTGGGCCGGCATCGCCGCCCGCAAGGCCGAGGCCAAGAAGCGCGGCAAGCTGCGCGGCATCGGCATCTCGACCTATATCGAGGCGTGCGGCGTGGCGCCCTCGAACATCGCAGGAGCGCTCGGCGCCCGCGCCGGCCTCTACGAGGTCGCCAACGTGCGCGTCAACCCGACGGGCTCGATCACCATTCTGACCGGCACGCACGCCCACGGCCAAGGTCATGAGACGACGTTCGCGCAGGTGGTGGCCGAGACCCTGGGGGTGCCGTTCGAGCAGGTCGACGTCGTGCATGGCGACACCGCCCGCGTTCCGTTCGGCATGGGCACCTACGGCTCGCGCTCGCTGGCCGTCGGCGGCTCGGCGCTGGTGAAGGCGATGGACAAGATCATCGCCAAGGGCAAGAAGATCGCGGCCCATCTGCTCGAGGCGTCGGATTCCGATATCGAGTTCAAGGACGGCAAGTTCACCGTCGCCGGCACCGACCGCTCGAAGACGTTCGGCGACGTGGCGCTCGCCGCCTACGTGCCGCACAACTATCCGCTCGACGTTCTCGAACCG